>NZ_LT576451.1:1971750-2629000 GCF_900086645.1 Curtobacterium sp. 9128 | reverse complement strand
GTCTGGAGCACGATCGTCTTCGTCGCGTTCCTGGCGATCGGTGCCGCGTGGGCGGACAAGCGCGTCCCCGGCAGTCGCCTCGCGAAGGCGGTCGACTACGCCTCGGACCGCTCGTTCGGCATCTTCCTGAGCCACCCGCTCGTCATCTGGCTGCTCCTGTACGGCGACAGCTGGCTCGAGGGCCTCGTCCCGAAGCCGTGGCTGACGCTCGTCACGTACGTGCTGGTGGTGGTGCTCGCCGTCGCGATCACCGAGGTGTTCCGCTGGACACCCCTCAGCGTGCCGCTCACGGGTCGACCGTCGCTGTCGTCCAGGAAGGCGCGTGCCGCACGCGCCGCGAAGCGGCAGGCGGCGGTCGCGTAGCGGGTCGAATCGCGCGTAGGCGGTCGTTTCGCGCGTGGGAGGTCGGATTTTCCGACCTCCCACGCGCGTTCCTGCCACCTATGCGCGGTCTGACCGGTCGGGCGGGCCGACCACGCGACGGACGGGAGGCTCGTGGCGACGCCGCCACGAGCCTCCCGTCCGTCAGCGGGCCGCGTCCGCACCGCACCCCGCTGTGTGCTTCGCGCCCCGTCATGCAGGGGCGCGAAGCACACAGCGGGGTGCGATGTTCGGACACGACGGAGCCCGCCCGGCGGACCGGGCGGGCCCCGCGAGGGATCAGGACGCCTGCTGCTGCTCCGCCTTCGGGGTGCCGACCTCGAGGACACCGTCGGTCATCGTGAGCCGCTGCGGCTTCATGAACCAGGCGACGACGGCGGCGGCGCCGAGGAGCGCGCAGGACAGGGCGAATGGCAGCTGCCACCCGGACGCGTCGATGAGCAGTCCGAAGACGATCGGCGAGACCACGCCGGCGATCCCGAACCCGGTGTTCATGAACCCGGACGCGGTCCCGGACCACTGCGGTGCGACGTCCATCGGGATCGCCCAGAGGTTCGCGTTGCAGAGCTCGAGGAAGAAGAACGACAGCGCCAGTGAGATCGTGGCGACGAGGAGTCCCTGGCCGATGACGAGGGGGATCAGGCACACGAGCGACCCGCCGAGCCCGACGACGAGGATGCTGCGTCGCGCGTTGCGGGTGTTCCCGCCTCGATGGATGATCCGGTCGCTGAGCATGCCGCCGACGGTGTCCCCGACGACACCGGCGAGCAGGATCAGCGTGGTGAAGAGGGCGAAGTCGCCGATCTCCAGGCCGTAGGTCGAGCTCAGGAAGGTCGGCAGCCAGGTGAGGAACACCCAGAGCGTCCAGCCGTACCCGAAGTCGACGAAGGTGACCGGCAGGATCTGCTTCGCCATCTGGCCCCACGGCACCGGGGGACGCGTCGCGCGAGTCTCGACGGGCGGCAGCTCGTCGAGCTCGACCTGCTTGATGCCCTTCGCCGACTCCGGCTTGTCGCGGAAGAAGAACCACCACACGACGGCCCACGCGAAGGACAGCACTGCGGTGGCGAAGAACGCGAGTCGCCAGCCGCTGATCGCGATGAAGTAGGCGACGACGAGGGGCGCCAGCGCGTTGCCGAGTCGGGCAGCCGAGTGCACCACGCCCTGGGCGAAGCCGTTCCGGTCGCGCGGGATCCAGCGGCTCATGGCCTGCGTCGCTGTCGGGAACGCCGCGGCCTCGCTGAGCCCGAGGAGTGCACGTGCGGCGAAGAGGGTCCAGAAGCCGACGGCGAACCCGGTCCAGAGCGTCGCGACGCCCCAGATCACGGTGATGACGAACAGCGCCTTGCGGGGCCCGAACTTCTCGCTGATCGTGCCGCCGAACACCTGCAACAGGGCGTAGGGGAGCGAGAAGGCGGAGACGATGAGACCGGCGGTGGCCTCGTTGAAGCCGAACTCCTCGGTGATGTGGGGGAGTGCGGTGGAGATGTTGGTGCGGTCGATGTACGAGATCGCGTACATGAAGCACAGCAGGATGAGCACGCGCCCACGGATGCGTCCGCGGAACGGTGTGCCCTTCGCCGGTGCGGTGGGAGTCGCCGTCGTCATGGGAGCCTCTTCGGGTCTTCGGGTCTTCGGGGCGTTGCGGGGAGATCGCTGCGCGTGCTGAACGGATGGGACGCTAGACCTGATTTCTATCAGCGTCCTTTGTGGTTCGTTGCGGGGACCGATGGACGGCCCGCGCGCGGACGGGGTACGCCGTGGGCGAGCGGGACCCCTCGGTGTCGGTGGTCGCGCCTAGTGTTGACGGCATGGGAGTTGCGATCGAACCCACCCGCGCGGTCCGTCCGTTCGAGGTCATCAGCGAGTACTCGCCGAGCGGTGACCAGCCGGCGGCCATCGCGGAGCTCGCCGGTCGCATCAACGCCGGTGAGACCGACGTGGTGCTCCTCGGCGCGACCGGTACCGGCAAGTCGGCGACCACGGCCTGGCTCATCGAGCAGGTCCAACGGCCGACGCTGGTGCTCGCCCACAACAAGACGCTCGCCGCCCAGCTGGCGACCGAGTTCCGCGGACTGCTGCCGAACAACGCCGTCGAGTACTTCGTCTCGTACTACGACTACTACCAGCCGGAAGCGTACGTGCCGCAGACGGACACCTTCATCGAGAAGGACTCCTCGGTCAACGCCGAGGTCGAACGTCTCCGGCACTCCACGACGAACTCGCTGCTGAGCCGGCGGGACGTCGTCGTCGTCTCGACGGTGTCCTGCATCTACGGCCTCGGGACGCCGGAGCAGTACATGAACGCCTCGGTCGCGCTGCACCGCGGGCAGACGATCTCCCGCGACCAGCTCGTCCGCCGGTTCGTCGCCATGCAGTACCAGCGCAACGACGTCGACTTCGCCCGCGGGACGTTCCGTGTGCGTGGTGACACCATCGAGATCATCCCGATGTACGAAGAGCACGCGATCCGCATCGAGATGTTCGGCGACGAGGTCGAAGCACTCAGCTCCCTGCACCCGCTCACCGGCTCCGTGATCGAAGACCTCGACGCCGTGTCGATCTTCCCGGCGTCGCACTACGTCGCCGACACCGACGTCATGCACCGGGCGATCGGCACCATCAAGGAAGAACTCGCCGAGCGGCTCGCCGAGCTCGAAGGGCAGGGCAAGCTCCTCGAAGCGCAGCGCCTCCGGATGCGCACCACCTTCGACATCGAGATGATGGAGCAGATCGGCTTCTGCTCCGGCATCGAGAACTACTCGCGGCACGTCGATGCCCGCATGCCCGGGGAAGCGCCGCACTGCCTGCTCGACTACTTCCCGGACGACTTCCTCATCGTCATCGACGAGTCGCACGTCACGGTGCCGCAGATCGGCGCGATGTACGAAGGCGACGCCTCGCGCAAGCGCACCCTCGTCGACCACGGGTTCCGCCTGCCGAGTGCCCTCGACAACCGTCCACTGACGTGGGAGGAGTTCCTCGAGCGCGCCGGTCAGAAGGTCTACCTGTCGGCCACGCCCGGTCGGTACGAGCTCGGCGTCACCGACAGCGTCGTCGAGCAGATCATCCGACCGACGGGCCTCGTGGACCCCGAGATCGTCATCAAGCCCTCCGACGGGCAGATCGACGACCTGCTCGAGGAGATCCAGCAGCGCGTCGAGAAGAACGAGCGGGTGCTCGTCACGACCCTCACCAAGCGCATGGCCGAGGAACTCACGGACTTCCTCGGGAACGCCGGGGTCCGGGTCCGGTACCTGCACTCCGACGTCGACACGCTCAAGCGCGTGGAGCTCCTGACCGAGCTGCGACAGGGTGTGTACGACGTCCTGGTCGGCATCAACCTGCTGCGTGAGGGCCTCGACCTGCCGGAGGTCTCGCTCGTGGCGATCCTCGACGCCGACAAGGAAGGCTTCCTCCGCTCGTCGACCTCGCTCATCCAGACGATCGGTCGTGCCGCGCGCAACGTGTCCGGCCAGGTCCTGATGTACGCGGACAAGATGACCGACTCGATGAAGCAGGCCATCGAGGAGACCGACCGCCGTCGCGAGAAGCAGGTCGCGTACAACCTGGAACACGGCATCGACCCGCAGCCGCTCCGCAAGAAGATCGGCGACATCACCGAGCAGCTCGCCCGCGAGAACGACGACACGCAGGAGCTGCTCGAACGTCGGGGTGGTGGGGCGCGGGACCGCGGTCGGGCACCCACGCCGTCGCTCAAGCGCGGGGGCATCGCCGGGGAGGGCGCGACCCAGCTCGAGGCGACCATCGCGGACCTCAACGACCAGATGCTCCAGGCGGCCACCGAGCTGAAGTTCGAGCTCGCGGCACGTCTGCGTGACGAGGTCCAGGACCTCAAGAAGGCATTGCGCCAGATGGAGTCGGCCGGGCATGTCCGCTGAGCAGCCGCGGAAGACCGTCGTCGTCACCGGCGCCAGTGCCGGGTTGGGGTACTTCGCGGCGGAGCAGCTCGCCGCGGCCGGGCACCGGGTGGTGCTCGCCACCCGCAGCCCCGAGCGTGCGACGGCGGCCGCCGACAGCATCCGCCGACACGTTCCCGACGCGGCGCTCGAGCACCTGCACGTGGACCTCGCCGACCTCGACGTCGTCCGGACAGCGGCGGCAGCGCTCGGTGCACTCGGCCCGATCGACGCCGTGGTCAACAACGCCGGCGTCGTGGGATCGAGGACGGAGCGGTTCACCGCGCAGGGGACCGAGCTGCAGATGGGGACGAACCACCTCGGACACTTCGCGTTCACCGCGCTCGTGCTCCCACTGCTCGAGGAGACCGCGGGACGCGTGGTCCACCTCGGGTCGATCGCGCACCGATGGGCATCGCTCGACCCGTCGGATCCGTTCCGGGTCGGGCACTACTCCGGCTACCGGCAGTACGCCCGCAGCAAGCTCGCGGTGATGCTCTTCGGCTTCGAGCTCGCCGAGCGACTCGCGGACGCCGGTTCCCCGGTGTCGAGCGTGGTCGCGCACCCCGGCCTCTCGTTGGACTCCCTCGCACCGTCGCGTCCCGCGATCGCTCCCGCACGAACCGAGCCGGCGTGGACCCGACCCGGGCAACGGCTGTACGCACAGGGCAAGGACGCCGGGGCCCACCCGCTCGTCCACGCCGCGGTGGGCGACGACGTCCGGTCCGGGCAGTACTGGGGTCCCGGCGGCCCCATGCAGCTCCGCGGTCCAGCGGCGGTCGTCCCGGCCGAGCCGCGCGCGCACGACCGTGGAGCAGCGGCACGGCTCTGGCAGGCGAGCGAGCGTGCTTCGGGGGTCGCGTTCGCTCTCGACGCACTCGTCTGATGCCGTTCCCGGACCGAATGTCGGACCTCCTTCGTAGAATCGACGGTGATGACCATCACCTCTGACCGCGGTACCGCGACCTCCGGCCGGAGCGCCTTCGGCGACTCCGCCACCACCGAGCCGGCCGACCTCGAGCCCGCAGACCAGCACCTCCCCGGTGGGGCTGCACCGCACGACACCTCGACGCTCAGCGTCCGTGGTGCGCGCGTGCACAACCTGCGCGACGTCGACCTCGAGATCCCGCGCGACTCCCTCGTCGTGTTCACCGGCCTGTCCGGTTCGGGGAAGTCCTCGTTGGCGTTCGACACGATCTTCGCCGAGGGACAGCGGCGCTACGTCGAGTCGCTCTCGGCGTACGCGCGGCAGTTCCTCGGGCAGGTGGACCGCCCCGACGTCGACTTCATCGAGGGGCTGTCGCCAGCGGTCTCGATCGACCAGAAGTCGACGAACCGCAACCCGCGGTCGACGGTCGGCACCATCACCGAGGTCTACGACTACATGCGCCTGCTCTGGGCGCGCATCGGGATCCCGCACTGCCCGACGTGTGGCGAGGTCATCAGCAAGCAGACGGTCCAGCAGATCGCGGACCAGCTCATGACCCAGGAGACCGGTACCCGGTTCCAGGTCCTGGCCCCGATCGTCTCCAAGAAGAAGGGCGAGTTCGTCGACCTCTTCCAGGAGCTCGCGGCGTCCGGCTACTCGCGCGCGATCGTCGACGGCGAGCGGATCCAGCTGAGCAGCCCGCCCACGCTCAAGAAGCAGGTCAAGCACGACATCTCGGTGATCGTCGACCGACTGGTGGCGAGCGACGACATCCTCGGCCGCCTCACCGACTCCCTCGAGACGGCGCTGCGCCTGACGAACGGCACGGTCGCGATCGACCTCGTCGACCACGAAGGGCCCGGCGCGGTCCGGACCTACTCCGAGAACCTGTCGTGCCCGAACAACCACCCGCTGGCGCTCACCGAGATCGAGCCGCGGACGTTCTCGTTCAACGCCCCGTTCGGTGCCTGCCCGGAGTGCTCCGGCCTCGGCACGCGCATGTCGGTCGACCCCGACCTGGTGCTCGGCGACCCGGAAGCCTCGCTCGCCGACGGTGTCCTCCTGCCCTGGACCGGCACGAGCGGGCTGTACTCGTACTTCGAGAAGCTCCTCGCCGGTCTCGGCAAGGAACTCGGCTTCCGGCTCGACACCCCCTGGAACCAGCTCGACGCGTCCGTGCAGGCAGCGATCCTCACCGGCAAGGACTTCGAGGTCTCGGTGTCCTGGCGCAACCGCTTCGGGCGCGAGATGCGCTACACCAGCGGCTTCGAAGGCGTGATGCCGTACATCGAGCGCAAGTTCGCCGAGGCAGAGTCCGACTCCCAGCGGCAGCGCTTCCAGGGGTACCTGCGCGAGGTCCCGTGCCCGGTGTGCGACGGCACCCGTCTCAAGCCAGAGGTCCTCGCCGTGACCGTGGCGGACCGCAGCATCGCGGACGTGACCGAGCTCAGCCTCGACAACGCGTACGCGTTCATGGAGACCCTGACCCTCACCGAGCGTGAAGCCCACATCGCCGCGGCAGTGCTGCGCGAGATCCGGGCGCGCCTCGAGTTCCTGCTCGAGGTCGGGCTCAACTACCTCACGCTGTCCCGCGGCGCCGGTTCGCTGTCGGGTGGCGAAGCGCAGCGCATCCGGCTCGCGACCCAGATCGGGTCGGGGCTGACGGGCGTGCTCTACGTCCTCGACGAGCCGAGCATCGGGCTGCACCAGCGGGACAACCGCCGGCTGATCGACACGCTCGTGAAGCTGAAGAACCTCGGCAACACCCTCATCGTCGTCGAGCACGACGAGGACACGATCCGCACGGCGGACTGGGTCGTCGACATCGGTCCTGGTGCCGGGGTCAACGGCGGCAACGTCGTGCACTCGGGCTCGTACGAGGGCATCATCGAGAACCGCGAGTCGATCACGGGCGACTACCTCGCCGGGCGTCGCATGATCGAGATGCCGTCGGAGCGCCGGAAGATCAACAAGAAGCGCGTGATCAGCGTGCAGGGCGCCCGCGCCAACAACCTCAAGGAAGTCGACGTCGACTTCCCGCTCGGGGTGTTCACCGCGGTGACCGGCGTCAGCGGTTCCGGCAAGTCGACGCTGGTGAACGACATCCTCTACAAGGTGCTCGCGAACCAGCTCAACGGCGCACGGCACATCGCCGGCAAGCACACCCGCGTCAAGGGGCTCGACCAGCTCGACAAGGTGGTCCACGTCGACCAGGCACCGATCGGCCGCACTCCGCGGTCGAACCCGGCGACCTACACGGGTGTGTTCGACCGGATCCGGCAGCTCTTCGCCGAGACCCCGGAAGCGAAGGCCCGCGGCTACCAGCCCGGTCGCTTCAGCTTCAACGTCAAGGGCGGTCGCTGCGAGAACTGTTCCGGCGACGGCACGATCAAGATCGAGATGAACTTCCTCCCCGACGTCTACGTCGCGTGCGAAGTCTGCGGTGGCGCGCGGTACAACCGCGAGACGCTGCAGGTGCACTACAAGGGCAAGGACATCTCCGAGGTCCTCGACATGCCGATCAGCGAGGCGGCCGAGTTCTTCGAGCCGATCTCCGCGATCCACCGCTACATGGCGACCCTCGTCGACGTGGGTCTCGGGTACGTCCGCCTCGGCCAGAGTGCGACGACCCTCTCCGGCGGCGAGGCGCAGCGCGTGAAGCTCGCGACGGAACTCCAGCGCCGGTCCAACGGCCGCACCGTGTACGTGCTCGACGAGCCGACGACGGGCCTGCACTTCGAGGACGTCCGGAAGCTGCTGCTCGTGCTGCAGGGCCTCGTCGACAAGGGCAACACCGTGATCACGATCGAGCACAACCTCGACGTCATCAAGTCGGCTGACTGGCTCATCGACATGGGTCCGGAAGGTGGTTCCGGTGGTGGCACCGTCCTGGCGACGGGCACCCCGGAGTTCGTCGCGGACGTCCCCGAGAGCCACACCGGTGTCTTCCTGCGCGAGATCTTCGACGCGCAGGACGCCCGCGTGGGCAAGGAGCGCTCCGTCGGCGCCCGCACGGTCACGGAGACCGGCACGCTGAAGCGCGGCACGAAGGCGGGTGCTCGGTAGGTGGCGGACACCGTCCCGTGGCGTCCGAAGGCGGGGGAGATCCCGACCGATCCGGGCGTCTACCGATGGCGTGACGGCAACGGCCGGGTGCTCTACGTCGGCAAGGCGAAGAACCTCCGGGCGCGGCTCAGCAACTACTTCGCGCCGCTGCCGACGCTGCACGAGCGCACCCGCCGGATGGTCCTCACGGCGAAGAGCGTCGAGTGGACGACCGTCGGGTCCGAGATCGAGGCGCTCCAGCTCGAGTACACGTGGATCAAGGAGTTCGATCCGCCGTTCAACGTGAAGTTCCGGGACGACAAGTCGTACCCGTACATGGCGATCACGATGGCGGACGAAGCACCACGGGTGATGGTGACGCGGAACCGGAAGATCAAGGGCGCGAAGTACTTCGGGCCGTACCCGAAGATCTGGGCCGTGCACGACACGATCGACCTGATGATCAAGGTGTTCCCGATCCGCACCTGCTCCGACTCCTCGTACAAGCGCGCGATGCAGACCGGCAAGCCGTGCTTCCCCGGGCAGATCGGCAAGTGCGGCGGACCGTGTTCGCAGCGGGTCACGATCGCGGAGCACCGTGCCCTGGTCGAGGAGTTCGTCCGGTTCATGGCGAGCTACGACCGCCGGGTGATCACCGAACTCCGGCAGCGCATGGGTGCCTCCGCCGACGCGATGCAGTACGAGCAGGCCGCGAAGTACCGCGACCAGGTCGAGGCGCTCGAGGCCGTCCTCGAGAAGTCGGCCGTCGTGCTCCGCGACTCGGTGGACCTCGACCTGTTCGGCATCGCCGAGGACGAGCTCGCCGCAGCCGTGCAGCTGTTCTCGGTCCGCGGCGGTCGCATCCGCGGTGTCCGCGGCTGGGTCGTGGACAAGGAGCTCGACATCTCGACGGGCGACCTGGTCGAACAGATCGTGCAGGGCAACTACGCCGATGGCACGGCCGAGTCCGATCCGCCCCGAGAGGTCGTCGTCCCGGAGCTCCCCGACGACGCCGACGCGCTGCAGCAGTGGCTCAGCGACCGTCGCGGCGGCCGGGGGACCAAGCTCAGCACCGCGCAGCGCGGAGACCGGGCCGGCCTCGCACGGACGGCGTCGCAGAACGCGCAGCAGGCGCTGATGCTCTACAAGACCAAGCGCTCGGCCGACTACACCACGCGTGCTGCAGCCCTGGCCGACATCCAGGAAGCGCTCGGCATGACCGAGGCGCCGCTGCGGATGGAGTGCTACGACATCTCGCACCTGCAGGGCACGAACGTCGTGGCGTCGATGGTCGTGTTCGAGGACGGGCTGCCCCGGAAGGACCAGTACCGGCGGTACTCGATCGCGGAGACCCGCGACGACACCGACAGCATGCACCAGGTGCTGACCCGTCGGCTCGCGCGCCTCGACGAGGACGCCGAGCTTCCCGAGCAGCCGGACCAGAACGCGGACGGCGTGGTCGCGGTGGAGAAGCCCACGAAGCGGTTCGCGTACCGCCCGCAGCTGCTCATCGTCGACGGCGGCCAGCCCCAGGTCCAGGCGGCGAAGCGGGCGATGGACGAAGCCGGTGTCACCGACATTGCGCTGGTCGGCATCGCCAAGCGGCTCGAGGAACTCTGGCTGCCGGACGACGACTTCCCGGTGATCCTGCCCCGAAACTCCGAGGCGCTCTTCCTCATCCAACGCATCCGCGACGAGGCGCACCGGTTCGCGATCACCCACCAGCGGGGACGGCGCAAGCGCGACGTCCGCACGCAGCTCTCGGAGATCCCGGGCCTCGGGCCGAGCCGGGTGAGTGCGCTGTTGAAGCACTTCGGCTCGGTGGCGCGGCTGCGGTCCGCCACGGCGGACGAGATCGCCGAGGTCAACGGGGTGGGTCCGGCGACCGCCGCTGCGGTGGTCAGGAAGCTGACGACGGTGCCGACGAGCACGCCGACCGGCGAGTCGCCGACGAGCGCGCCCCAGCCGGCGGAGCCGGGTGCGCAGGACACGGACGCGACCCGCTCAGGAGGCCCGGTGCAGGTCCCGGAGACGACCGCTGACGGTCCGCACCTGCCTGCATGACACGTGACGAGCCTCCAGGCCGGCCTGCGGACCGCGCGTGTCGGGGGATAGCCTTGTCCGCGAGCCCAACCGACCCGAGACCACCCGGCCGGGCCGTCCCGGAGAGCCCTGGCGACGCGCCCGGGCAGCGACGACGGAGCACATCTCCCAGATGACCGACACCGAACCGAAGCCCCAGCACGACGTCCTCATCGTCACCGGGATGTCCGGTGCGGGCAGGTCGACCGTCGGCAAGGCCCTCGAGGACCTCGACTGGTACGTCGTCGACAACCTGCCGACCCAGATGCTCGGTCCGCTGACCGACCTCGCCGACCGGGCGGGGGAGAAGATCCCGAAGCTCGCTGCGGTGGTCGACGTGCGTGGCGGGCGGCACTTCACCGACCCCGAAGCCGCCGTCGAGCAGCTGCGTGCGAGCACCTCCGCACGGGTGCGCGTGCTGTTCCTCGAGGCGACGGACCAGGTGCTCGTCCGACGGTTCGAGCAGGTCCGCCGACCGCACCCGCTGCAGGGCGAGGACACGCTGCTGGACGGCATCGCCCGTGAGCGCCAGCGACTCCTCGGTCTCCGAGAGGCGTCGGACGTGATCATCGACACCTCGGACCTCAACATCCACCAGCTCGCGAACACCGTCATCGAGAAGTTCGCCGAGGACCGCTTCACGGGTGTTCAGGTGACGCTGATGAGCTTCGGGTTCAAGTACGGGCTGCCGCCGGACGCGGACATGGTCGCCGACGTGCGGTTCCTCCCGAACCCGTACTGGGTGCCGGAACTCCGGCCGCACACGGGCCTCGACGAGCCCGTCTCGGACTACGTCCTGGCCCAGTCCGGTGCCCGTCCGTTCGTGGACCGGTACGCCGCAGTGCTGGAGCCCGTCCTGGACGGCTACCAGCGCGAGAACAAAAGACACGCTACGATCGCCATCGGCTGTACCGGCGGGAAGCACCGCTCGGTCGCCATCGTCGCCGAGTTGGCGAGTCTCCTCCGTGGGATGCCCAACGTCGCCGTGCGTGTGAAGAACCGAGATCTCGGCCGGGAGTGACCGTCCCACCGGCCGCTCCACACGGCTGCGCCACCGGGACCGACGAGCCCCACCACCAGAAACGTTAGGAATGATGCTGTGCCGTTGACTGCCGAGGTCAAGGACGAACTGGCCAGGGTCGTCGTGGGCCGCAACACGGTCCGTGCCGCCGAGCTCGCGACCGTGCTGCGCTTCGCGGGCGGGCTGCACGTGATCTCCGGCCGCATCGCCGTCGAGGTCGAGCTCGACACCCGGATCATCGTGCACCGTGTCCGCAAGGACCTCGCCGAGCTCTACGGTGTCCGCAGCGAGGCCTCGGTGGGCTCCTCGGCGTCCGCTCGGCGTGGCACCCGCTACCTGGTCCGCGTGCTCGAGGCCGGGGAGACCCTCGCACGCCAGACCGGGCTGATGGACGCCCGCCGTCGTCCGGTCCGCGGGCTGCCGAACCGGCTGACCACCGGGAACCGCGAGGACCTCGCCGCGATCTGGCGCGGTGCGTTCCTCGCAGCCGGCACCCTGACCGACCCGGGTCGCGCCGCAGCGCTCGAGGTGACCTGCCCCGGCAACGAGGCGGCGATGGCCCTGGTGGGAGCCGCGTCGCGTCTCGGGATCGCCGCGAAGGGCCGTGAGGTCCGCGGGGTGCACCGCGTCGTCATCCGCGACGGCGAGGCCATCGGGCAGATGCTCACGGTGATGGGTGCAGCGCGCACCACCGCCGAGTGGGAGGAGATGCGCCAGCGCCGGGAGGTCCGCGCGACCGCCAACCGCCTGGTGAACTTCGACGACGCGAACCTCCGCCGCTCGGCCCAGGCCGCGGTCGCAGCGTGCGCACGGGTCGAGCGCGCACTCGAGATCCTCGGCGACGAGGTCCCCGACCACCTGCAGTACGCCGGGTCCCTGCGGCTCGCACACCGGGACGCGTCGCTCGACGAACTCGGCCAGCACGCCGACCCGCCCATGACGAAGGACGCCATCGCCGGCCGCATCCGCCGCCTCCTCGCGATGGCCGACAAGCGTGCCGCGGAACTCGACATCCCGGGCACCGAGGCCAGCGTCCCCGAGGAGCTCGAGGGCGCCTGAGGCCCCCTCGTCCGACCCGTCCCGGCGTGGCGCTTCCTGGACGTCACACGGGCGGGCGCTGATGCTCCGACTGCTAGGGTCGTTACGGCGACGTTACGGGGCGTATCGTCACCACACGCGGGCCCGACGAGGGCTCGCGACTCCGAAAGCAGCGCCCCCTGGGCGCTCCACACCCACCAGGAGATCCATTGACCGTCAAGATCGGCATCAACGGCTTCGGCCGCATCGGCCGTAACTTCTTCCGGGCCGCCCTCGCCAAGGGCAGCGACCTCGAGATCGTGGCGGTGAACGACCTCACCGACAACGCCGCGCTGGCGAACCTGCTGAAGTTCGACTCCATCACGGGCCGTCTCGGCGTTTCCGTCGAGCTCGACGGCGACAACATCGTCGTCGACGGCAAGCCGATCAAGGTCCTCGCGGAGCGCGACCCCGCCAACCTCCCATGGGGCGAGCTGGGTGTCGACATCGTCATCGAGTCGACCGGGTTCTTCACCAAGGCCGCCGACGCGCAGAAGCACATCGACGCCGGCGCCAAGAAGGTCATCATCTCCGCCCCGGCCACGGGTGACGACGTCACCATCGTGCTCGGTGTGAACGAGGACCAGTACGACCCGGCGAACCACAACATCATCTCGAACGCCTCGTGCACCACGAACAGCCTCGCGCCGCTCGCCAAGGTGTTCAACGACAAGTTCGGGATCGAGCGCGGTCTCATGACCACGGTCCACGCCTACACCGCCGACCAGAACCTCCAGGACGGCCCGCACAAGGACCCGCGTCGCGCCCGCGCCGCTGCCCTCAACATCGTGCCGACCTCGACCGGTGCCGCCAAGGCCATCGGTCAGGTCATGCCGGAGCTCGCCGGCAAGCTCGACGGCTTCGCCCTCCGCGTGCCGGTCCCGACCGGGTCGATCACCGACCTGACGCTCGAGACCAAGGCCGACGTCACCGTCGACGAGATCAACGCCGCCTACAAGGAGGCCGCTGAGGGACCCCTCAAGGGCATCCTGCTGTACAGCGAGGACCCGCTGGTGTCGACCGACATCACCACGGACCCGCACTCGTCGATCTACGACTCCGGCCTGACCAAGGTCATCGGCGGTCTCGTGAAGATCACGTCGTGGTACGACAACGAGTGGGGCTACTCGAACCGCCTCGTCGACCTGACCGAGTTCGTGGGCGAGCGACTCTGAGCATGACCCTCCGCACCCTCGAGGACCTCGGCGACCTCGCCGGCAAGCGTGTCGTCGTCCGCTGTGACCTGAACGTCCCGCTCAAGGACGGCGTGATCACGGACGACGGCCGCGTGCGGGCGTCGCTCGCGACGCTCGACACGCTCATCAACGCCGGCGCGCGCGTCATCGTCATCTCCCACCTCGGCCGTCCCGATGGGTCGCCGGCGCCGGAGTACTCGCTGGCCCCGGTGGCCCAGCGCCTCTCCGAGCTGCTCGGGAAAGAGGTGACGTTCGTCGGTGAGACCGTCGGCGACGACGCCACCGCGGCCGCTGAGGCCCTCGGGGACGGCGACGTCCTGCTGCTCGAGAACCTCCGCTTCAACCCGGAGGAGACCTCGAAGGACGCCGCCGTGCGCGGTGGCTTCGCGGACCGCATCGCCGCCATGGCCGACGCCTTCGTGTCGGACGGCTTCGGCGTCGTGCACCGCAAGCAGGCCTCCGTGTACGAGCTCGCCTCTGCGCTGCCCTCGGCAGCCGGTGAGCTCATCGAGACCGAACTCCGCGTGCTCGAGCGTCTGACCACGAACCCGGAGCGCCCCTACACGGTGGTGCTCGGCGGCTCGAAGGTCAGCGACAAGCTCGGCGTGATCGACCACCTGCTCCCGCAGGTGGACACGCTGTGCATCGGTGGTGGGATGCTCTTCACCTTCCTCGCGGCGCAGGGCCACGGTGTCGCCAAGTCCCTGCTCGAGCAGGACCAGCTCGACGTCGTGCGCTCCTACCTGACCAAGGCCGACGAGCTGGGCGTGACGATCGACCTGCCGACCGACGTCGTCGTGGCGTCCGGCTTTTCCGCAGACGCCGACCACGAGACGGTCGCCGCCGATGCCATCGAGTCCTCCTCGTTCGGTGCCGACGGCATCGGTCTCGACATCGGCCCGGAGACGGCGGCGCGGTTCGCGTCGGCGGTGTCCGGTTCGAAGACCGTGTTCTGGAACGGGCCGATGGGCGTGTTCGAGTTCCCGGCCTTCGCCGCGGGCACGAAGACCGTCGCGCAGGCGCTCACCGAGGTCGACGGGCTCGGGGTCGTCGGCGGTGGCGACTCCGCTGCTGCCGTCCGGTCCCTCGGGTTCTCGGACGACCAGTTCGGGCACATCTCGACCGGCGGCGGTGCGAGCCTCGAGTTCCTCGAGGGCAAGTCGCTCCCCGGTCTCGAAGCACTGGGGTGGGCCCGATGACGCGTACTCCTTTCATTGCGGGCAACTGGAAGATGAACCTGGATCACCTCCAGGCCATCGCCACCGTGCAGAAGCTCGCGTGGACGCTGAAGGACGCTCGCCACGACTTCGACGACGTCGAGGTCGCGGTGTTCCCGCCCTTCACGGACCTCCGCAGCGTGCAGACGCTCATCTCGGCGGACAAGCTCCCGATCCGCTTCGGTGCGCAGGACCTCTCCCAGCACGACTCCGGCGCCTACACGGGCGACGTCTCCGGCGCGTTCCTCGCTGCCCTCGACGCCGCGTACGTGATCGTCGGGCACTCCGAACGTCGCACCGTCCACGGTGAGACCGACGAGATCGTCGCGGCGAAGACCGCCGCCGCCGTCAAGCACGGACTCGTGCCGGTCGTCTGCGTCGGCGAGACCGGCGAGCAGCGCGAGAGCCGCGGAGCCGGTGTCGTGCCGGTCGAGCAGCTCCAGGTCGTGCTCGACGCGGTCAAGCCGTCCGAGATCGTCGTCGCGTACGAGCCGGTCTGGGCGATCGGCTCCGGCCAGGCGGCCACCGCAGAGCAGGCGCAGGACGAATGCGCAGCACTCCGTCGCGGGATCGCCGCGGCGTGGGGCGACGAGGCTGCTGCCGAGACCCGCGTGCTCTACGGCGGCTCCGTGAAGTCGGGCAACATCGCGGGCTTCCTGCGCGAGCCCGACGTCGACGGCGCGCTCGTCGGTGGGGCGTCGCTCGACGTCCAGGAGTTCGCGGCCATCGCGCGCTTCCGCCAGCACGTCGGCCTCTGACACACCGTTCCGTCCGGGGTACCGGCCGAGCCCAGCTCGGCCGGTATACTCGTACGGCTGACTGACACGAAAGGTACGTCGTGGCGATTCTCTCCGTCGTGCTGCAGGTGCTCCTCGCTATCACGAGTCTCCTGCTCACGCTTCTCATCCTCCTGCACAAGGGCCGCGGTGGCGGTCTCTCCGACATGTTCGGCGGTGGTGTGACGAGCAACCTCGGGGCGTCCGGCGTGGCCGAGCGCAACCTCAACCGGATCACGGTGATCCTCGGTCTCCTCTGGATCGTGTCGATCATCGTGCTCGGGCTCATCAACAAGTTCACGGCGGGGAGCTGATCCATGGCAACCGGAGGCAGTGCAATCCGGGGTTCGCGCGTCGGCGCGGGCCCGATGGGGGAGCAGGACCGCGGGGTCCAGGCAGAGCGTGTGGCGATCTCGTACTGGGACGCCCTCGGCAACGAGGTCGTGCGGTACTTCTCCGCCACCCTGCCGGACGAGGAGATCCCCGAGACGGTCGACTCGCCGTCCACCGGGCTCCCGGCCGGTCGTGACAAGGAGAACCCGCCGCAGGTCACGAAGACCGAGCCGTACAAGACCCACCTCGCGTACGTGAAGGAACGCCGCACCGAAGAGGAAGCCGAGCAGCTCCTCGAGGACGCGCTCCAGCAGCTCCGGCAGCGTCGCGGTACCGCGAAGTAGCACCAGACGTCACGAAGGCCCCCGCACTCCGGTGCGGGGGCCTTCGTCGTGTCGCAGCACGCTCGCGAGGCTCTGCGAGGCTCTGCGAGGCTCTGCGAGGCTCTGCGAGGCTCTGCGAGTGGTCACAACACCCCGCCCGTGCGCCGCCGACCGGTCGGAACGTGTCGCTCGGGGCCTCGTCGAGCGACTGTTCGTGACCGCTCGGCGGACGTGAGCGGGGTGTTGTGACCGGTCGGCGGGCCTGCCACCCGGCACCTCTGCGTGCCGGCACGGCCCGCGTGCCGGCACGGCCCGCGTGCCGGCACGGCCCGCGTGCCGGCATGGCCCGCATGCCGGCGCGGCCCGCGTCGCGGCATCCCGCACCACACGGAAGACGGGAGGCACGGTGCCAGCTGGCACCGTGCCTCCCGTCCGGAAGTGCGCGCGTCAGTACGTCGACGCGATGAGGTTCTCCGGGACGTCACGTGCGGCGTCCTGGTCCACGAAGAACACCGTGCGCTTGCGGCCCTGCACGCCACCGACGGGGACCTCGTCCACCGAGGCGCCGGCGAGGGCGAGTCCGAGCACGGACGCCTTCTCGGCACCGGAGAGGATCACCCAGACCCGCTGCGACGCGTTGATCGCCGGGTAGGTCAGGGTGAGCCGCTGCGGCGGCGGCTTGGGGGAGTCGTCGACCGACAGCACGACGCGGTCGGTGACGGTGAGCTGCGGGAACTCCGGGAAGAGCGACGCCGTGTGCCCGTCCGGGCCGACGCCGAGCAACGTGATGTCGAACTTCGGCGCGACGGCCGAGTCTGGCGCAGCAGCCTGGAGCTCGCGCTCGTACTGCGTCGCCGCTTCGTCGATGGTCAGGCCGGCGTCCGATGCCGCCATCGGGTGGATGTTCTCCGCCGGGATCGCGACGTGGTCGAAGAAGTCCGTCTGCGTGCCGGTGATGTTGCGGTCCGCGTCACCCTCCGGCACCCAGCGCTCGTCGACCCACCACACGTGCACCTTCGACCAGTCGACGCTCTCGCGCGCCGGGGACTGACCGATGGCCGCGAGGACCAGGGACGACACCGAACCACCGCTGATCGCGATGTCGGCACGCTCCTGCTCGTCGAGCACGTCGATGATCTTCGTGATGAACCGTGCGGCGACGGAGGCGCCGAGGGCCTGCTTGTCCGGGTGCACCAGCACCCGCCGTTCGTTGGTCACGTGACTCCCGTGTTCGTGGTGCGGCCACCCGATGTGACCGCCGTCGGTCCGGCCGGCCGGTCCCCGTCGTGACGACGGCGGCAGACCGACCGGACCGCTGTGGAGCTGATCAGCCCGCGACGGAATCGCGGAGCTGGGCCACCCCGTGCTTGACGACGTCCCCGAAGAGGACGTCTGGGTCGAGTCTACGGAGTTCCTCGGCCAGGCAGTCGCGCAGGTTGCGGCGTGGCAGGGACAGATCGTGCGTCGGCTGGCCGGGCATCGACAGGGTCGCGACGTCGACCAGGGAACGCTCGAGCTCGATCGTCCCGCTCTCGCGCACCAGGGAGACGCCGTGGATGCCGCTCGACCCGGTCGCGCGCGGCGACGTGACGACGGACACGGGCACCTGGAGCTGCAGCCGCAGCCACGCGGCGAGGAGGATCGTCGACGGGCTGTCGCTCGCCCCCGAGACCTCGACGCCGGTGATCGGCTCGTACGGCGGCTGGTCGAGCGCCGCGGCGAGCTGGTTCCGCCACAGGGTCAAGCGGGTCCACGCGAAGTCGGTGTCACCCGGCACGTAGGACGCTCCGAGCGCCGCGATCGCGATGCTCGGGTCCTTCTGGGCAGCGGCATCCGTGATCCGGCGCTGCGCGATGCGACCGAGCGAGGACTCGGACGGCTTCGACGGCGCGATGCCGGGCCACCAGGCGACGACGGGCGCGTCCGGCAGCAGGAGGCCGGTGACCAGGCTCTCCTCGTCGGTGGCCGTCTCGCCGTAGGCACGGAGCACGATGACCTCGCTCGCGCCGGCGTCGCTCCCCACGCGGATCTGGGCGTCGAGGCGACCGGGCGAGTGGATGTCGCCGTCGTTCTTCGACACGATGATCACGCGCATCGGGTGCTCGCGCGATGCCTCGTTCGCGGCCGCGATCGCCTCTTCCTCGTGGCCGAGAGCCGTCGAGATGATGAGCGTCAGGACACGGCCGAGTGCGACGGCGCCGCCCTCTTCGCGGATGTGGACCAGGGTCTTCTGGATCTTCGAGACCGTGGTGTTCGGCAGATCGATCTTCATGGACGCCTCCAGGTCCGGCCGTCGCGGGCGAGCAGGTCGTCGGCCGAAGCCGGACCCCACGTGCCGGGACGGTACTGCTCGGGCTGGCCCTGCGTGGCCCAGAACTCCTCGATCGGGTCGAGGATCTTCCAGGACAGCTCGACCTCCTGGTGCCGCGGGAAGAGCGGCGGGTCACCGAGGAGCACGTCGAGGATGAGTCGCTCGTACGCCTCCGGCGATGCCTCGGTGAACGCGTGGCCGTAGCCGAAGTCCATCGTCACGTCGCGCACCTGGGTGCCGACGCCCGGGACCTTCGACCCGAAGCGCAGCGTCACGCCCTCGTCCGGCTGGACGCGGATGACGAGTGCGTTCTGGCCGAGCGGGGACTGCGGGATGCCGAACACGTCCTCGGGGACGCGCTTGAACACGATCGCGATCTCCGTGACGCGGCGGCCGAGGCGCTTGCCGGCGCGCAGGTAGAACGGGACGCCCTGCCACCGACGCGTGGCGATGTTCAGCTTGATGGCCGCGAACGTCTCCGTGCCGGACTCCGGGTTCATCCCCGCTTCTTCGAGGAAGCCGAGGACCTTCTCGCCGCCCTGCCAGCCGCCGGCGTACTGCCCGCGGGCGGTGGCGGTCGACAGGTCGTCCGGGAGCTCCACCGCGGAGAGCACCTTCTCCTTCTCGGCGCGGAGGTGACCGGCCTTGAACGAGACGGGCTCTTCCATCGCGGTGAGTGCGAGGAGCTGGAGCAGGTGGTTCTGGATGACGTCGCGCGCAGCGCCGATGCCGTCGTAGTACGCGGCACGTCCGGCGACGCCGATGTCCTCGGCCATCGTGATCTGCACGTGGTCGACGTAGTTCGAGTTCCAGATGGGTTCGTACATCTGGTTCGCGAACCGCAGCGTCAGGAGGTTCTGGACCGTCTCCTTGCCGAGGTAGTGGTCGATGCGGAACACGTCATCGGGAGCGAAGACGCTCTCGACGATCGCGTTCAGCTCGCGCGCGGTACGGAGGTCGGAGCCGAACGGCTTCTCCACCACGACGCGACTCCAGGAACCGTCCCGCTTCTCGGTCAGGCCGGACAGCTTCAGCTGCTCGGTGACGACCGGGAACATCTTCGGGGGGATCGAGAGGTAGAACGCGTGGTTGCCGAGCGTCCCGCGTTCGGCGTCGAGTGCGTCGACCGTCTCCTTGAGCTGGACGAACGCGTCGGGGTCGTCGAAGGACCCCTGGACGAAGCGGATGCCCTGTTCGAGCTGCCGCCAGACGTCCTCGTCGAAGGGAGTACGCGAGTGCTCCTTGACCGCGTCGTGGACGAGCTGGGAGAAGTCTTGGTCCTCCCAGTCACGTCGAGCGAACCCGACCAGCGCGAATCCAGGAGGCAGGAGCCCCCGGTTCGCGAGGTCGTACACCGCGGGCATCAGCTTCTTGCGGGACAGGTCGCCCGTCACGCCGAAGATGATGAGGGTACTGGGACCCGCGATGCGGTTCAGTCGACGATCCGTGGGCAGCCGGAGCGGGTTGTGCTCCGGGGTGATCGCCACCGGTGACATGTGTCGGTGAACTCCTTTTGGTGTCAGGAACGTACTGCGGCCGTGAGCGCCTGTGCGAGCGCGGGAACGTCCCGCGTCGACAGGGTCAGGACCGGGCGCCCGTGCTGCGCGAGGACGCTGGCGTCCCCCGCTGCCTGCGCCCGGATGAGCTGGCCGAAGGTGAAGGGGCGGCCGGGGACGTCGAGGTCTGCCTGGTCGTCGGAGACGATCTGCAGGAACGCGCCGTTCGCGGGACCGCCCTTGTGGTACTGCCCGGTCGAGTGGAGGAACCGGGGGCCGTACCCGAAGGTGACGGGGCGGCCGGTGCGCGCCGCGAGCAGGTCGCGGATCGGTTCGAGGGACTGGCTCGTCGTGCGGTCGACGTACGCCTGGACGGCGACGTAGCCGTGGTCGCCGAGACCGGACAGGAGGCCCGTCACGGCCTGGGCGATGGTGGTGCCCGGTTCGGAGCCGGTCGCCGTCACCGCCGTGCCCGCTTCCTCGAAGGCGGGTTCCGGTCGCGGGGAGCCGTCGCCGGCTCCGCCGTCGAGCAGGGCTCGCGCGGCGACCTTGGCGGCCTCGACGTCGGGCTGGTCGAAGGGGTTGATCCCCATGAGGCGACCGGCCACTGCGACCGCGTACTCCCAGACCAGGATCTGGCCGCCGAGCGTGCCGTCGATCTCGGCCTCGTTCGGAGCCACGTGGCGTTCGGCCCCGCGCGACCCGACGATGCGGATGATCTGCATGTCCGCCGGAACGCTCGTGACCTCGGGGGAGTCCGGGGTGAGGACGACGGGCAGGAGCCCGAGCCCGTCCTTGCCGGTGGACTCGGCGAGGAGCTGTTCGATCCAGTCGCCGAACCCGACGATGTGGGTGCCGTCCGGGACGATGCCGATCTTCGACACCTTCGGATCGACGCTCATGAGGACCGCGCCGAGCACGAGCCCGGGGTTCTCGTCGGTGTCGACGGCGAGGAGCGCCGAGATGGCGTCGGCCTCGTCGAGGAGCTCCTGGATGTCCGCTCCGGCCAGACCGGACGGCACGAGGCCGAACGCGGTGAGTGCGGAGAACCGGCCGCCGACGTTCGGGTCGGCGGTGAACACCCGGTAGCCGGCGTCGCGAGCGGACGCCTCGAGCGGCGAACCCGGGTCGGTGACGACGACGATGCGCTGCGCCGGGTCGATCCCGGCATCGCGGAACGCCTGCTCGTACACGCGGCGCTGAGCGTCGGTCTCGATCGTGGAACCGGACTTCGACGAGACGACGAGGACGGTGCGCTCGAGGTCGTGCTCCACCGCGGCCCGGACCTGTGCCGGGTTCGTCGAGTCGAGGATCGTCAGCGGGACGCCGTACGTCCGCGTGATGACCTCAGGAGCGAGCGACGATCCCCCCATGCCGGCGAGCACGACGTGGTCGACTCCCTCGGCACGGAGGGAGTCGCGCAGGGCCTCGATCTGCGCCACGAGGGGGGTGGAGACCGAGACGGCCTCCACCCATCCGAGGCGCTTGGACGCCTCGGCCTCGGCTGCCGGACCCCAGAGCTCGGGGTCCTCCGCGGTGATCCCCGACGCGACCAGGTCGGCGACGAGCTGCGGGACCATCAGGTCGATGGCCCGCGCGGCGTCACCGGTGGCTGCGATGGAGACCGTCACTTACTTGCTGGCGTTCTCGAGAGCGGTCTTGACGGTCTCGACGAGCTCACCCCAGGACACGATGAACTTGTCGACGCCCTCCTTCTCGAGGAGCGCGACGACGTCGTCGTAGTCGATGCCGACGGCGGCGAGCTGGTCCATGACGCCGTTGGCGGCGTCGTAGGAGCCGGAGATCGCGTCACCGTGGACCTGGCCGTGGTCGAACGTGGCCTCGAGGGTCTTGCCCGGCATGGTGTTGACCGTGTGCGGGGCGGCGAGCTCGGTCACGTAGAGCGTGTCGGAGAGCGACGGGTCCTTGACACCGGTCGAGGCCCACAGCGGACGCTGCGTGTTGGCACCGGCCTCGAGGAGGCCCTTGGCGCGCTCGGAGTCGAACGCCTGCTCCCAGACCTGGTAGGCGAGCTGCGCGTTGGCGACGCCGGCCTTGGACTTGAGGGCCTTCGCCTCGTCCGAGCCGATCGCGTCGAGACGCTTGTCGATCTCGGTGTCGACGCGCGACACGAAGAACGAGGCGACCGAGTGGATCTTCGAGAGGTCGTGGCCAGCGGCCTTCGCCTTCTCGAGGCCACCGAGGTAGGCGTCGATGACGGCGCGGTAGCGCTCGAGCGAGAAGATCAGGGTGACGTTGACGGAGATGCCGGCGCCGATGACCTCGGTGATCGCCTCGAGGCCCTCGAGCGTCGCGGGGATCTTGATGAGGACGTTCTCGCGGCCGACCTTCTCGTACAGGAACTTGGCCTGCTCGATGGTCTTCGCGGTGTCGTGGGCGAGGCCCGGCTCGACCTCGATCGAGACGCGGCCGTCGAAGCCCTTGGTGTCGTCGTAGATCGCCTTGAAGCGATCCGACGCGTTCGCGACGTCCTGCGTGGTGATCTCGAAGATCGCGTCGGTGACCTCGGTGCCAGCGGCGGCGAGCTCCTTGACCTGCGAGTCGTAGCGCTCGCCCTTGGCGAGTGCCGACGCGAAGATCGTCGGGTTGGTGGTCACGCCGACGACGTTGCGGTCCTCGATGAGGCCGTCGAGACGGCCGGTCTCGAGGAGCTCGCGGGAGAGGTCGTCGAGCCAGATGCTCACGCCGACGGCGGAGAGCTCGGCGGTGGGGGTGGTGTCAGCCATGTGTTTCTCTTCTTCTTTCGTCGACCGGCCCGCGTCGCGGAGGTGATGCGGGCCCTGGTGTCGTGGTGTGGGGCCGGGAGGCGACTGGCGGAGCCGAGCCGGGCCTCCCGGAAGAAGGGCCGGATCCGGCGAACCGGACCCGGCCCATCAGGGTCAGGAAGCCGCGATGGATTCCTTCGCGGCGGCCACGACGTGCTCCGTCGTGAAGCCGAACTCCTTGAAGAGCGTCTGGTAGTCGGCCGACGCACCGAAGTGCTCGATCGAGACGCTGCGGCCCTTGTCGCCGACGATGTCGCGCCAGCTCATCGCGATCCCGGCCTCGACCGAGACACGCGCGGTGACGTCCTTCGGCAGGACCTGGTCCTGGTAGTTCTCGCTCTGGGCGCGGAACCACTCGAGCGACGGGGCGCTCACGACGCGGGCGTTGATGCCCTCGGCCTTGAGCTGCTCACGGGCCTCGACCGCGATCTGCACCTCGGAGCCGGTCGCGATGAGGATGACGTCCGGGGTGCCGTTCGGCGCCTCGGCCAGGACGTACGCGCCCTTGCCGACGTTCTTCGCGGAGGCGAAGACCTCGCCGGACGCGTCACCGTCGCCACGCTCGAAGACGGGGAGGTTCTGGCGGCTCAGCGCGATGCCGGCCGGGCGGTCCTGGTGCCCCAGCATCTCGAGCCACGCGTACGCGACCTCGTTGGCGTCGGCCGGACGGACGACGTCGAGACCCGGGATCGCGCGCAGTGCGGAGAGCTGCTCGATCGGCTGGTGCGTCGGGCCGTCCTCACCGAGGGCGACGGAGTCGTGTGTCCAGACGTAGATCGCCGGCGCCTGCATGAGCGCGGCGAGACGGACGGCCGGGCGCATGTAGTCGCTGAAGATGAGGAACGTGCCGCCGAAGGGGCGGGTGTTCCCGTGCAGGACGATGCCGGACAGGATCGAGCCCATCGCGTGCTCACGGATGCCGAAGTGCAGCACGCGGCCGTACGGGTCGGTGCTCCAGGCCTTGGTGGCCGCGTCGAGCGGGCCGAAGGACTTGGCGCCCTCGATCGTGGTGAGGTTCGACTCCGCGAGGTCCGCGGAACCGCCCCAGAACTCGGGCATCAGCGGCGCGATGGCGTTGATGACCTTGCCGGACGCGGCGCGGGTGGAGACGGCCTTGTCGGTCGGGAACTCCGGCAGCGCTGCCTCGAGGCCCTCGGGGAGGGTCTTCGACATGACGCGGTCGAACAGTTCCTTCTGCTCCGGGTGAGACTCGGCCCACGCGTCGAAGGTCTTCTGCCACTCGGCGTGCTGGGCCTGGCCCTTGGCGATCGCGCCACGGGTGTACTCGAGGACCTCGGGGTCGACGTGGAAGGTCTGCTCGGGGTCGAAGCCGAGGACCTCCTTGAGGCCCTTGATCTCCTCGGCGCCGAGCGCGGAGCCGTGGATCTTGCCGGAGTTCTGCTTCGTCGGCGACGGCCAGCCGATGATCGTCTTCAGGACGATGAGCGACGGCTTGGTCGACTCCGCCTTGGCGGCCTCGATCGCGGCGTACAGGGACTCGACGTCCTCGGTGTACTCGCCGGTCTTCTTCCAGTCGACGGTCTGGACGTGCCAGCCGAGGGCCTCGTAGCGGTCCGGGACGCTCTCCGAGAAGGAGATGTCGGTGTCGTCCTCGATCGAGATCTGGTTCGAGTCGTAGAAGACGACCAGGCGACCGAGCTGCTGACGGCCCGCGAGGCTCGCTGCCTCGTTGGTGACGCCCTCCTGCATGTCGCCGTCACCGGCGATCACGTAGGTGAAGTGGTCGAAGGGCGACTGGCCCTCGCCGGCTTCTGCGTCGAAGAGGCCGCGCTCGTAGCGCTGCGCGTACCCGAAGCCCACGGCGGACGCGAGGCCCTGGCCGAGCGGGCCGGTGGTGATCTCGACACCGTCGGTGTGGCCGTACTCCGGGTGACCCGGGGTCTTGGAGCCCCACTTGCGGAGGTGCTGGAGGTCCTCGAGCTCGAGGCCGTAGCCGTGCAGGTAGAACTGCACGTACTGGAGGATCGATGCGTGTCCAGCGGAGAGGATGAACCGGTCACGGCCGATCCACGTGGAGTCGCTCGGGTCGCGGTGCATCACCTTCTGGAAGAGGAGGTGTGCGAGCGGCGCGAGGCTCATCGCGGTGCCGGGGTGACCGTTGCCGGCGGCCTCGACCGCATCGGCGGCGAGAACGCGGGCCGTGTCGACAGCCTTCCGGTCGATGGCGTCCCAGGTGAATTCAGCCACTTGGATGTTGACCCTTCTGTAGCGACATGTGCGAGGGCTCGTGCCATCGCACGGACATGGTTCCCATCCCGGGGCTCCGTCGTGTCGCCGTCACCGGCGGCCGACCGGCGCATTTTCGCGGCCGGCTTCGTCGGGGCACACTGCGGGAGGGCGTCTCCAGCATAGTGACCCGCCACTCAGAAGGGGTTCAGGTGACCCCCGATGTTCATGGACGCGGTCCTCGCGTGTTGCCGCTCCGGGCGTGTCGCCTGCTGTTCCGCGGTTCTGCGGCGGTCTCGGGACGCATCGCGTCGACTTCTCCACCGGATGGGGAGCGGGGCATCGTCGCGGCGCTTCCATCACGTAAACTGTCGATGACCCGTGAACATTCCGGGTCAGCGCATGCCCGGACGCCGATGGCGTCGTCCACCGAGCGTGCGAGCTGAAGCGAACAGACTGAGGTCCCCTTGCCGACTGCCACCGTGACCAGGCCCGACACCGAGCGTCGCTCGACGCTGTCCCGCAAGGTCCGAGCGTACGTCTCGCTGACGAAGCCGCGCGTGATGGAGCTGCTGCTCGTCACGACGGCGCCGACGATGTTCCTCGCCGAGCGCGGGGTGCCGAACCTGTGGCTGGTCTTCTGGACGCTGCTGGGCGGCGCGATGTCGGCCGGGTCGGCGTCGGCGTTCAACTGCTACATCGACCGCGACATCGACCGCCTCATGAAGCGGACCAGCACGCGGCCGCTCGTCACCGGTGAGCTCTCGGATCGTGAAGCCCTGGTGTTCTCGTGGGTACTCGCGGTCGGATCGACCGCGGTGCTCGGGTTCCTGGTCAACTGGCTCGCCGCAGCGCTCAGCGTCGCCGCGATCCTGATCTACGTCTTCGTCTACACGCTGTGGCTCAAGCGCCGCACGCCGCAGAACATCGTCTGGGGCGGATCAGCCGGTTGCATGCCCGTGCTCATCGGCTGGGCGGCCGTCACGGGGTCGCTGACCTGGGCGCCCGTGATCCTCTTCATGGTGATCTTCCTCTGGACGCCGCCGCACTACTGGCCGCTGTCGATGAAGTACCGCGACGACTACGACGCCGCCGACGTGCCGATGCTCGCCGTCGTCCGGGGCCGCACGGTCGTCGGTCTGCAGGTCGTGCTGTACGCGTGGGCGACGCTCGTCTGCTCGCTGCTGCTCATCCCGGTCGCACACATGGGGCCGCTCTACACGGTCGTTGCGCTCGCGGGCGGTGTCTGGTTCGTCGTGGAGTCGCACAAGCTCTACAACCGGGCGATCCAGCACGTGGAGCAGGTCCAGCCGATGCGGGTCTTCCACAGTTCGATCACCTACCTGACGCTGCTCTTTATCGCGGTGGGCATCGACCCCCTGCTCCCGCAGGTCTTCACCTTCTAGGCACTGCGGCCCTGGGGCTGGCGCGCCGCCGCGGGCGTGCCGCCGCGGGCGTGCCGCCGCGGGCGTGCCGCCGCGGGCGTGCCGCCGCGGGCGGCCGTTTCCCGCGTGGGAAGTCGAAACGCGCGTAGGTGGTCGGATTTTCCGACCACCTACGCGCGTTTCTGCTTTCCATCACGCCCGTTGTGGGCGGGAACGGGCGGAGCGGTCGGACGGGAGGCTCGTGGCGGGCCCGCCACGAGCCTCCCGTCCGACCGTGCCCGGCACGTGACGCAGCGCCCCGCGGGTGTGCGCGTCCGGATGCGAAAGCGACAGTGTCCGCCCGGATCCCGGGCGGACACTGTCGCTTTCGCGGGTGGCGGGTGGCGGGTGGCGGGTGCGGCGGGGGTCAGCGGGGCAGGGGCTCCCGGACCGCCTGGCGGCCACCCGATGCCCGCGTGGACAGCGTCACGACGGTGACGGCACCGACGAGCAGGCCAGCGAGGACCATGTGCGTGCCGACCAGCCCGACCGGCAGCCCGGTGCGGGCCTGGGTCAGGCCGACGGCGATCTGCACGAACTCCACGACGAGCAGGACGAGCGCCCACCGGCTGGAGAGGTGCAGTCGCACGGCACCGACGACGAGCACCAGGGTCAGCGCGAAGAGGACGTACGCCGGGACCGCGTGCACGTGCTGCAGGATCGCCGGGTCGAGCCCCGTGCGGTGCAGGCGGCCGCCGTCGACCGCTTCGTCCGCGCCGGCGTGCGGGCCGCTGCCCGTGGTCAGGATGCCGATGAGGACCGTGACGGCGGTGGCGGCGATCGTGCCCCGGACGACGCCGACGTACCAGCCAGGGACCAGCCGCGACGCGGTGCGAGGCCCGTTCATCGACCGGTAGACGAGCGTGGCCGTCACCGCGGTCAGGAGCGTCGACACGACGAAGTGCAGCCCGACGACGTAGGGGTTCAGGTTCGTGAGGACGCTCAGACCACCGATGACCGCCTGCACGGGGATCGCTGCGCCCTGGGCGAACGCGAGCCAGAACAACTCGGGGCGGGTACGACGCATCCGGACGACCAGGAGGAACATCGCGATGGCCACGACCACGAGCACGAAGGTCAGCAGACGGTTGCCGAACTCGATGATCCCGTGCACGCCCATCTCCGGCGTCGACACGAGCGAGTCGGCGGTGCATCGGGGCCAGGTCGGGCATCCGAGGCCGGACGCGGTGAGGCGGACGAGCCCACCCGTGCCGATCAGGACGACCTCGACGACGAACGACGCCCAGGCGAGGACGACCACCCGCTGGTCGACGACGCGGGGGAGGGACCACCACCTGGTCCGGGTCTCCTGGCCGACGGGGGATCCGACGCGTGTCACGAGGGTGGTGCCTTCCTGTTGTTCCGTGCAGTGAACCTGTAGGATTCGAGGGTTCAGCAGCAGTCAAGTCTAGGCAGGCGCCGGCTCCGAATGGGCCGAGATCGCCGATCATGCCCAGGACTGCGTGGAACCATGACGTTGCGAGGTAGCAGCACCGTGATCGCCCTGTCGGCGGTTCGCGATGGAATGGCGCCCGACGCCGACCGGTTGGAACCGGAAGCTGCCACGAGAAGGAAACGAGGAGACCATGTCCGACGTGCTCATCGACCGTCCAGAACTCGAAGGGCTCGGCCAGTACGAATTCGGCTGGTCCGACTCCGACTCCGCCGGTGCCTCGGCACGTCGCGGGATCTCGGAAGAGGTCGTCACCGACATCTCGAACCTCAAGAACGAGCCCGAGTGGATGCTGAAGAACCGGCTCAAGGGCCTGCAGCTCTTTGGCCGGAAGCCCATGCCGACGTGGGGTGCCGACCTGACGGGCATCGACTTCGACAACATCAAGTACTTCGTGCGCTCCACGGAGAAGCAGGCGCAGTCGTGGGAGGACCTCCCCGAGGACATCCGCGCCACCTACGAGAAGCTCGGCATCCCCGAGGCTGAGCGCCAGCGCCTCGTCGCCGGGGTCGCCGCGCAGTACGAGTCCGAGGTGGTCTACCACCAGATCCGCGAGGACCTGGAGCAGCAGGGTGTCATCTTCATGGACACCGACACGGCCCTCCGCGAGCACCCCGAGATCTTCGAGGAGTACTTCGGCACCGTGATCCCGGCCGGCGACAACAAGTTCGCCGCGCTGAACACGGCCGTGTGGTCCGGCGGCTCGTTCGTCTACGTCCCGAAGGGCGTCCACGTCGAGATCCCGCTGCAGGCCTACTTCCGGATCAACACCGAGAACATGGGCCAGTTCGAGCGGACGCTGATCATCGCGGACGAGGACTCCTACGTCCACTACATCGAGGGCTGCACCGCCCCGATCTACAAGTCGGACTCCCTGCACTCGGCCGTCGTCGAGATCATCGTGAAGAAGAACGCCCGCGTGCGCTACACGACGATCCAGAACTGGTCGAACAACGTCTACAACCTCGTCACCAAGCGTGCGATCGCGCACGAGGGCGCCACGATGGAGTGGATCGACGGCAACATCGGATCCAAGGTCACGATGAAGTACCCGTCGATCTACCTCGCCGGTGAGCACGCCAAGGGCGAGACGCTCTCGGTCGCCTTCGCGGGCCCCGGCCAGCACCAGGACGCCGGGGCGAAGATGATCCACATGGCGCCGTACACGACGTCCTCGATCGTCTCGAAGTCGATCGCCCGTGGCGGCGGCCGTGCCGGGTACCGCGGCGAGGTCCGGGTCGACCCGAGTGCGCACCACGCGGCCAACACGGTCCGCTGCGACGCGCTCCTCGTCGACACGATCAGCCGGTCGGACACGTACCCGGCGATCGACATCCGTGTGGACGACGTCCAGCTCGGGCACGAGGCGACGGTGTCGCGCGTGAGCGAAGAGCAGCTGTTCTACCTCATGTCCCGCGGCATGGCAGAAGACGAGGCGATGGCGATGATCGTCCGCGGCTTCATCGAGCCGATCGCCCGCGAGCTCCCGATGGAGTACGCACTCGAACTCAACAAGCTCATCGAGATGAGCATGGAAGGATCCGTCGGCTAGATGTCCAGCCCCACCCAGACACCCCGCATCGACCAGCCGATCGAGCCTGCGTCCGCCACGGTCCAGCACGGCGCGAAGGCGCACTCCGACGGCGGATGGGACTCCAAGGTCCCCGTCCAGACCCGTTCGGCGCGCCCGCAGTCGGGCGACATCGACGACTTCCCGACGGTCACCGGCCGAGAGGTCAACTGGAAGTTCGCGCCGCTCGACAAGCTCGCACCGCTCCTCGCGGGTGGGCTCGACGGCTCCGCGTACCCGTTCCTGGCGACGGAGACCGACGGCGCCGACGTGGAGTGGGGCCGCAGTGACGACCCCCGCGTCGGCACGGCGGGCCTCCCGGAGGACCGGGCGGCGGCCGCTGCCTGGACCGCGCGTGACGCCGTCCTCGCCGTGACGATCAAGGCGACCGAGTCCTACGAGTCGATCACCATCACCCGCTCGGACTTCGGCACGCAGCCCCGCGCTGCGCACACCGTCGTCACGGCCGAGCCGAACGCGCAGGGCATCGTCGTCATCGACAACCGCGGTTCGGCGCTCCTCAGCGAGAACATCGAGATCGTCGTCGGCGACAACGCCCGCCTGACGGTCGTGTCGCTGCAGGACTGGGCCGACGACACCGTCCACGTGTCGACGCAGTTCGCCGAGGTCGGCCGCGACGCCTTCCTCAAGCACGTGGTGGTCTCGCTCGGCGGCGACGTCGTCCGGGTCAACCCGTCGACGCACCTCGGTGCCCAGGGCGCCGACACCGAGATGTACGGCGTGTACTTCGCTGATGCGGGTCAGTACATCGAGCAGCAGGTCTACGTGAACCACGACGCGCCGAACACGCGCGGTCGGGTCAACTACAAGGGGGCGCTCCAGGGTCAGGGTGCGCACACCGTCTGGATCGGCGACGTGCTCATCGGCCGCGCCGGCGACGACACCGACTCGTACGAGCAGAACCGCAACCTCGTCCTGACCGACGGCACCCGCGCGGACAGCATCCCGAACCTCGAGATCGAGACGGGCAACATCCAGGGCGCCGGGCACGCGAGTGCGACCGGTCGGTTCGACGACGAGCAGCTGTTCTACCTGCAGGCCCGCGGCATCCCGGAAGAAGAAGCACGCCGACTCGTCGTGCTCGGCTTCCTCGTCGAGGTCATCCAGAAGATCGGGGCCCCCGAGCTCGAGGAACGCCTCATCGCCGCCGTCGAGCAGGAGCTCACCGAGGGGCGGACCGTGCTCGTCGCGCCGTCGGCCGAGGCGGACGGCTCGGACGCCTGATGGCCGAGAAGGTCTGCGCCGAGGGCGACATCGCGGTGGACAGCCCGATGCGCGTCGTCGTCGACGGCACCGCTGTGGCGATCGTCAAGGACTCCGCGGGCACGGTGCACGCCATCGGTGACACGTGCACGCACGGGGACATCTCCCTCGCCGAGGGCTTCGTCGAGGGCGACTCGCTCGAGTGCTGGGCGCACGGGTCCCGCTTCTCGTTGACCACCGGCAAGCCGCAGAACTTCCCCGCGTACGAGCCCGTCCCGGTCTTCCGGGTCGAGGTCCGCGACGGCGACGTCTACGTCGACGTGCACGACCCCGTCCCCGTCGACTAGCGACCCCAACTCTTCCCCGCGGCTGACGCCGCGACCCAGCTGCAACCGAAGGAACGCAATGTCCACTCTCGAAATCCGCGACCTGCAGGTCTCGATCGACACCGACCAGGGTGTCAAGGAGATCCTCAAGGGCGTCGACCTCACCATCAACGAGGGCGAGATCCACGCGATCATGGGGCCGAACGGCTCGGGCAAGTCCACCCTCGCCTACACGATCGCCGGCCACCCGCGCTACAACGTCGTCGGTGGCTCGATCACCCTCGACGGCGAGGACGTCCTCGCGATGAGCGTCGACGAGCGTGCCCGCGCCGGCATGTTCCTCGCGATGCAGTACCCGGTGGAGATCCCGGGCGTCACCGTCTCGAACTTCCTCCGCACCGCCAAGACCGCGATCGACGGCGAGGCTCCCGCCCTCCGCACCTGGGTGAAGGACCTCCGTCAGTCGATGGCCGACCTCAAGATGGACTCGGCCTTCGCCGAGCGCAACGTCAACGAGGGCTTCTCCGGCGGCGAGAAGAAGCGCCACGAGATCATGCAGCTGGAGCTCCTCAAGCCGAAGTTCGCCGTCCTCGACGAGACCGACTCCGGGCTCGACGTCGACGCGCTGAAGATCGTCTCCGAGGGCGTCAACCGCGCGAAGGCCGCCACGGGCCTCGGCGTGCTGCTCATCACGCACTACACGCGCATCCTGCGCTACATCAAGCCGGACTTCGTGCACGTGTTCGTCGCGGGCAAGGTCGCCGAGCAGGGCGGCCCCGAACTCGCGGACCGGCTCGAGAACGAGGGCTACGACCGCTACGTGCAGGCCGCAGCCGCAGCCGAGGCGCACTGACCATGATCACCGCACTCGCACCGGAGAAGTTCGACGAGGTCGTCGAGGGCCTCAAGGAGGTCCAGGACCCGGAGCTCGGCGTCAACATCGTCGACCTCGGGCTCATCTACGACCTCGCCTGGGACGACGAGGCGACCGCGCTGATCATCAGCATGACGCTGACGAGCGCGGGCTGCCCTCTGACCGACGTCATCGAGGGCGACACCGCGAACGCGCTCGACGGCATCGTCGACGCGTTCCGCATCAACTGGGTCTGGATGCCGCCGTGGGGTCCGGAGCGGATCACCGACGACGGGCGCGAGATGATGCGCGCGCTCGGCTTCTCGATCTAGTCGCGACCACACACAGACGGGAGGCGCGGTGCCAGCTGGCACCGCGCCTCCCGTCTGTCGTGTGGTCACGACACACCGCTCACGTGCGCCGGGTGGTCGCCAACCGTCGACTGGGTAGCCATCGGCCGACGGTTCGTGGCCGGTCGCCGGATGCTGTCGGGGTGTCGTGGCCGGTCGCCGGATGCTGTCGGGGTGTCGTGACCGGTCGCCGCAGACGCGTCCCGGCACACCCGCACTCGCACGCGAAGGGCCCCGGACCAGCGGTCTGGGGCCCTTCGCGCGGGTGCAGCAGCGTCAGCGGCGGCCGACGGCCTTCCACACGAGGGGGATGATGCCCGCGGCGATGAGTGCCTTCACGAGGCCGCCCACGACGAACGGGTACAGGCCGGCAGTGAGGACGGACTGCAGGTCGTTCGGCAGGCCGAGCGCACCGAGCGCGACGGCGAGGTACGGGAGCCCCGTCACGAACGGGATCGCACTCGCGAGCGTGAACGCCACCGCGGCGCGCCCCACGTGGCGGTCCCAGTTGCGGCGTGCCAGCCACCCGATGACGCCGGCGGCGGGGATGAACCCGATGACGTACCCGAAGCTCGGCAGGGTCAGCGCGTGCAGGCCGCCCTGCATGTCCGCGAAGAACGGCGCGCCGGCGAGCCCGGCGATCGCGTAGACGAGCATCGAGAGCACTCCGCGGCGGGCACCGAGGGTCGCACCGACGAGCACGACCGCGAGGGTCTGCCCGGTGATCGGGACGGGCCAAATGGGGACCTCGACCTGGGCCATCGCCGCGGTGAAGAGCGTTCCGCCGGCGATGAGCGCGGCGTCGGTGGCGAGGCCGTGCGTCCGCAGACGGTCGGCGAGGACTGCGCGGGGAGCGAACCCGGTGGCGTTCGTCATGGATTCTCCTAGAATGGACTGCTGGTCCTGTTCAGGACCATCGGTCCCGTCAGCGTAGCGGTGCACCTCATGCGCACGTCGTTGTGCAAAACCACCAACTGATTGGACTTCCACTGTGCTTGCCGTGCACGACCTCGAGATCCGAGTCGGGGCCCGCCTCCTGATGGAGAACGTGTCCTTCCGCGTGGAGAAGGGCGACAAGATCGGTCTCGTCGGCCGGAACGGCGCCGGGAAGACCACGATGACCAAGGCACTGGCGGGGGAGACCCCGCCGACCGACGGCAAGATCGAGCGCTCCGGCGAGATCGGCTACCTGCCGCAGGACCCGCGCTCGGGCAACCCGGAGGACACCGCGCGAAAGCGCATCCTCGACGCTCGGGGTCTCGGCGAACTCGTCGAGGGCATCCGACTCGCCACGCTCGACATGGCCAGCGACGACCCGGCCGTGGCCGAGAAGGCGATGCGCCGCTACTCGCGCCTCGACGACCAGTTCAACGCGCTCGGCGGGTACGCGGCCGAGGCCGAGGCGGCGTCGATCGCGTCGAACCTCAAGCTCCCGGACCGCATCCTCGACCAGCAGCTGAAGACGCTGTCGGGTGGTCAGCGTCGTCGCATCGAGCTCGCCCGGATCCTGTTCTCGGATGCCGAGACCATGATCCTCGACGAGCCGACGAACCACCTCGACGCCGACAGTGTCGTCTGGCTCCGTGAGCACCTCAAGACCTACCCCGGCGGCGTCATCGTGATCTCCCACGACGTCGAACTCGTCGACGAGGTCGTCAACCGGGTGTTCTACCTCGATGCGAACCGCCAGACCATCGACGTCTACAACATGGGCTGGAAGCTGTACCAGCGGCAGCGCGTCGCCGACGAGGAACGTCGCCGCAAGGAACGCGCGAACGCCGAGAAGAAGGCGGCCACGCTCAAGGACCAGGCTGCTCGCTTCGGTGCCAAGGCGTCGAAGGCGGCCGCGGCGCACCAGATGGTCGCGCGGGCCGACAAGCTGCTCGCCGGCCTCGAGGACGAGCGCGCCGTCGACCGGGTCGCGAAGCTCCGGTTCCCGACGCCGGTCGCATGCGGCCGCACGCCGCTCATGGCGGAGGGCCTGTCGAAGTCGTACGGCTCGCTCGAGATCTTCGCGGGCGTCGACCTGGCGATCGACCGCGGCTCGCGCGTCGTCATCCTCGGTTTCAACGGTGCAGGCAAGACGACCCTGCTCCGTATCCTCGCCGGCGCCGACGCGCCCGACACGGGCGAGATCCAGCCCGGTCACGGTCTGCGTATCGGCTACTACGCGCAGGAGCACGAGAACATCGACGTGAACCGCACCGTCATCGAGAACATGGTGTCGGCGTCGACGGAGCTCAACGAGACCGAGGCCCGTCGGGTCCTCGGGTCGTTCCTCTTCACGGGGGACGACGGCTACAAGAAGGCCGGCGTACTCTCCGGTGGCGAGAAGACCCGTCTGTCGCTCGCGATGATCGTGGTCTCCGGTGCGAACGTGCTGCTCCTCGACGAGCCGACGAACAACCTGGACCCGGCGTCGCGCGAGGAGATCCTCGGCGCGCTGGCGGGCTACGAGGGCGCCGTGGTGCTCGTGTCGCACGACGCCGGTGCGGTCGAGGCACTCAACCCCGAACGGGTGCTCCTGCTGCCCGACGGCACCGAGGACCACTGGAACAAGGACTACGCGGAGCTCATCGAGCTCGCGTAGCGCCTCGCTGGCGACTGCGGGATGTTGACCCGACCAGGCTCGTTCCCGTGACTGGTCACGACATCCCGCTCACCTCCGCCGAGTGGGCAAGGAACGTCGACGCGAGCCGCGCTGACCGACAGACCGTGACCACTCGGCGAACGACCGGCGGGGTGTCGCGACCACTCGGGCCGGTCAGCGCGCTGCGGTCAGCGTGAGAGGAGCTCGTCCTCGATGTCGGCGTCCGACTTGGGCTTCGCGTCCTTGCGCCGCTGCCGCTCGAGGGCACGCTCGCGCTCTTCCGGGTCGTCCTGGTTGAGGTTCCGGTACTCCTGCACCATCAGGTACGCCAGGAAGCCGAACCCGCCGGCGGCGAACATGAACCACTGGATGAAGTAGCTGAGGTGGAGGCCGGTGTCCGCGCTCGGCCGGTCCCACCCGAGCGGGCGGGCCTCGGTCGGCGCCGGGGTCTCCGATGCGAGCTGGCCGTAGGCACCCGTCCAGATCGGGGCGTCGACCTTCTTCGCCACGTCGGCGAGCGTCACGGACTGGACCTGGTCGGTGTGGGCCGGATCGGTGCGCCCAGGGATGCGCGGCTCGCTCTGCTGCAGACGGGCCACGACGGTGACCTGCCCGGTCGGAGCGGCCGGGATGTTGTCGGGTGCGTCCTGCCGGTTGCCCGTCGGGACCCACCCGCGATCGACGACGAAGGCGCGGCCGTCCGCGGTGACGAGCGGCGTGAGGACCTCGAAGCCGGGTTGTCCGTTGTGCACGCGGTTCCGGACGAGGAGCTGGTCGTCGGTGTCGTAGCGCCCGGTGACCTCGACCCGGAGCCAGGTCTGGTCGTCGTCCCAGCTCGAGGCCCGGGGGAGTGCCTGGTCGACCGGCACCGGGGTGTGGTCGTAGTTCGCCGCGATCTGCTGGTTCTCGCGGACGGCCTCGTTCCGGCGGTCCCACTGCCACATGCCGAACAGCGCACAGACGATGGCGAACGCGACGGCGATGGCGAAGTACCCGAGCCAGCGGCGGCTCCCGACGAACCGCCAGCCGACGAAGGGCTCGTCGGGGTCGCGTTCCACCACGCCGGCGTCGACGGCCGCTCGGCGTTCCCGCTCGGCAGCGCGACGGAGCTTCTCGGCGTGGCGGCGGCCGTACCGGGAACCCGGGTCGAAGTCGTCGGTCATCGTTCGTTCGCCGAGCGCGCCCGTTCGCCGACGTCGTTCTTCGGCTGGTCGTGCGCGTCGTGCTTGGCGTCGTCGAGTTGGTCGACGTCTTCGTCGATGCCGGTGACCCGGACCGGGAACGTCCGGGAGCGGAGGTACCCGGCGAGGAAGTCACGGTGCTCGTCGCAGGCCGCCCAGATCTTCACGCGGTCGATGGCGTGGATGCGCGGGTTCCGCCAGTTCACCCGCCAGCTGGCGGCGGTCGAGCAGCCGGCGCGGGAGCACACCGGGGTCGAACCCGGCTCGGTGAAGAGGTCGAACGTTGCGCCCATCAGCGGTGGCCCCACACGCGGGAGCGGTCGCCGTTGCGCTGCCATTCTTCTTGCGCGTGCTGGGCACCTTCGCGCAGGCGGTCCTGCTCGTCTCGGTAGGCCTGTGCCCGCGCGTCTTCCTGCTGTTCGCGGAGGCGCGGGTCGATGTCAGCGGCACGGACGAGCGCGCCAGCCGGAGCGACGTAGTCGGACTCGGTGTGGCTGCCGGCGTTCGCGATGACCACGGCGACCCAGGGGATCACCGCCGCGAGGACGATCGGGATGAGCGCGAGCCACGGGCTGTGCCAGACGGTGTAGACGAGGACCGCGCCGACGAAGAGGATCACGCGCACGGCCATCTGCCAGATGTACCGCGACAGACGGTGTTTCCGGTCGCGCTGCGGTGTCTCCGGCAGTGCCGTGATGGCCTGCGTCGTGCGTCGCGTGATGCGTCGCGTCGTCTTCATGCGTTCGGTCTCCGTCTTCCCTCTGGCAAGCCTAAGCCCGCGCACCGACACATGGACACATCACGCGCACATGGACACATCACGCGCGCGATGTGCGCCCGGGTAGGCTCGTGCGGGCGTGTCGGCCGGGAGACCCGGTCCGCAGCGCACGAGATCGCCACCGAACGGAGCCTCCATGACCACCCCCCGTACCGTCCTCATCACCGGCGGCAACCGCAGCATCGGCTTCGCCCTCGCGGAGCGGTTCGTGGCGGAAGGACACCGGGTCGCCGTCACGTCCCGGAGCGGCCTCGGCGGACCAGAGGGTGCGCTCACGGTGCAGGCCGACATCACCGACACCGCGTCGGTGGACGCCGCGTTCACGCAGGTCGAGGCGGAGCTCGGACCGGTCGAGGTGCTCGTCGCGAACGCCGGCATCACGAACGACCAGCTCCTGCTGCGCATGTCCGAAGAGGACTTCACCAGCGTCATCGACACGAACCTGACCGGGACCTTCCGGGTCGTGAAGCGGGCCACCAAGGGCATGATGCGCGCCAAGTTCGGCCGGATCGTGCTGATGGGCAGCGTCGTCGGGACCTACGGGCAGGTCGGCCAGGTCAACTACGCGTCGTCCAAGGCGGCCCTCGTCGGCATGGCCCGATCGATCACGCGCGAGCTCGGGTCGCGTGGCATCACCGCGAACGTCGTCGCGCCCGGGTTCATCCAGACGGACATGACGGCAGCGCTGCCGGAGGAACTGCAGGCCGAGTTCAAGAAGCAGATCCCGGCGGCGCGCTACGGCAGCGTCGACGACGTCGCGGACGCGACGCTCTTCCTCGCCGGTGACGGCGCCGGGTACATCTCCGGCGCGGTCATCCCGGTCGACGGTGGCCTGGGGATGGGCCACTAGCGCGGACGCGGGCGCCGGCGCGGGCAGCGCTCAGCCGCGCAGGCCGAGGGCGGCGAGCACGGGGGAGAGGTCCCGGTCGACGACCGCGACGTCCGCCGACCCCCGGACACGCGGCTTGGCGTCGAACGCCACGGACAGCGCCGCGACCCGCATCATCTCGAGGTCGTTCGCGCCGTCACCGATCGCCACGGTCCGTGCGAGGGGCACACCGTCCGCCCCGGCCCATGTCCGGAGCGCGGCGGCCTTCGCGCGCGCGTCCACGACGTCGCCGAGCACCCGCCCGGTGAGCCGGCCGTCGACGACCTCGAGCCGGTTCGCCTGGCAGTGGTCGAGGCCGAGCGCGGCGGCGAACGGGTCGAGGACCTCGTGGAAGCCGCCAGAGACGACGCCGACGGTGCCGCCTGCGGCGTGCACGCCGCGGACGAGCTCGTCTGCGCCACGAGTCACCTGGACCGCGCGCTGGGCGTCGGTGAAGACGGTGGACGGAAGGCCCGCAAGGGTCGCGACACGCTCCCGGAGGCTGTCCCCGAAATCGATGTCCCCCCGCATGGCGCGCTCCGTGATCGCGGCGACCTGTGGCCGGGTCCCGGCGGCGTCGGCCAGCAGCTCGATGACCTCGTCCTCGAGCAGGGTGGAATCGGCATCGAGGACGACGAGGAAGCGCGGCACGCCACAACGGTAGCGGTGCCGCGCCTCCTGTGACGTCGGACGGCGCTACGCCTCGACGCGGACGCCCTTGCCCACGCATGGGCGGAGTCCGGAGTCGAGTGCCGTCATGCCTCGACGCGGACGCCCTTGCCCACAACGGTGATCCCGGAATTGGTCACGGTGAAGCCCCTGGCCAGGTCGGCCTCTCGATCGACGCCGACCTGTGCACCGGGCGCGAGGACGACGTCCTTGTCCAGGATCGAGCGGTTCACGATCGACCCGGCGCCGATCGACGCCCGCTCGAAGACGATCGAGTCGAGCACCTTCGACCCGGAGTCGATCCCGCACCACGGACCGATGACGCTGCGCTCGACCTGCGCTCCGGAGAGCAGGCACCCGAGCGACACTATCGAGTCGACCGTCGACCCGGTGTTGCCGTTCGCGTCCCGCACGAACTTGGCCGGCGGCAGGTTGGTCTGCTGGTTGAAGATCGGCCAGTCCTGGTTGTACAGGTTGAACACCGGTACGGGCGCGATGAGGTCCATGTGCGCGTCGAAGAACGAGTCGATCGTCCCCACGTCGCGCCAGTAGTACTTGTCGCGGTCGTTCGAGCCGGGGACCTCGTTGCCCTTCAGGTCGTAGACGCCGGCGTCGCCGCGCGCGACGAAGTCCGGCACGATGTCGCCGCCCATGTCGTGCGCCGACGACTCGAGCTGGCCGTCGCGCAGCACGGCGTCGACGAGCGCGTCGGCGTCGAAGACGTAGTTGCCCATCGAGGCGAGGATCTCGTGAGGGGAGTCCGCGAGGCCGACGGCGTCCTTCGGCTTCTCGAGGAAGGCATCGATCTTCGTCGGGTCGTCCTCGGCCACCTGGATCACGCCGAACTGGTCGGCGAGGCCGATCGGCTGGCGGATCGCGGCGACCGTGGCGCTGCGGCCGGAGGCGATGTGCGCCTCGACCATCTGGTGGAAGTCCATCCGGTACACGTGGTCGGCGCCGACGACGACGACGATGTCGGGGCGCTCGTCACGGAGCAGGTTGAGCGACTGCAGGATCGCGTCGGCCGATCCGGCGAACCACCGCTTGCCGAGACGCTGCTGCGCCGGGACCGACGCGACGTACGACCCGAGCAGGCCCTCCATGCGCCAGGTCTTCGCGACGTGGCGGTCGAGACTGTGGGACTTGTACTGCGTCAGGACGACGATCTTCTGCAACCCGGAGTTCACCAGGTTCGAGAGCGCGAAGTCGATGAGACGGAAGTTCCCGCCGAACGGGACAGCGGGCTTCGCCCGGTCGGCCGTCAGCGGCATGAGCCGCTTGCCCTCACCTCCCGCGAGGACGATGCCGAAGACCTTCTTTGGTGCCATGCCGTTCACAGTAGGCGTCAGCACTGGGAACCGGTTACGTTGAACCAGTGCGAGTCGATCTGCTGACCAGGGAGTATCCGCCGGAGGTCTACGGCGGTGCTGGCGTCCACGTGGCCGAGCTCACCGCAGCGTTGCGGTCGGGAACGGACACCGACGTGCGAGTGCGTGCCTTCGGCGCGTTCCGCGACGAAGAGGGCGTCTGGGCCTACCGGACACCAGCGGGGCTCGAGAACGCGAACGGCGCGCTCCAGGCCCTCGGTACCGACGTCCAGATGGCGGCGGACGTCGAGGGTGCCGACCTCGTGCACTCGCACACCTGGTACGCGAACGCCGCCGGACGTCTGGCGCAGCTCACCCACGGCATCCCGCACGTCGTCACGGCGCACAGCCTCGAACCGCTCCGGCCGTGGAAGGCCGAACAGCTCGGCGGCGGCTACCGGCTGTCCAGCTGGATGGAGCGCGAGTCGTTCGAGCAGGCGGACGCGGTGGTCGCGGTGTCGAAGGCGATGCGTGCGGACATCCTGCGCTCGTACCCGTCGATCGACCCGGCGAAGGTCCACGTCGTCTACAACGGCATCGACGTCGACGAGTGGAAGCCGGACGTCGACCACGACGCGGTGCGAGCCCTCGGCATCGACCCCGACCGTCCGAGCGTCGTCTTCGTGGGGCGCATCACCCGCCAGAAGGGCCTGCCGTACCTGCTGCGTGCGGTCGCGTCGCTGCCGCCGGAGGTCCAGATCGTGCTCTGTGCCGGCGCCCCGGACACCCCGGAGATCATGGCCGAGGTCACCGGACTCGTCGAGGACCTCCGGGAACACCGCGACGGCGTCGTCTGGATCGACCGGATGCTCGCGCACGAGGAGATCGTCAAGGTCCTGTCCGCCGGCACCGTCTTCGTGTGCCCGTCGATCTACGAACCGCTCGGCATCGTGAACCTCGAGGCCATGGCGTGCGGGATCCCCGTCGTCGGCACCGGCACCGGTGGCATCCCGGAGGTCGTCGCCGACGGGCTGACCGGCCGCATCGTGCCGATCGACCAGGCCACCGACGGCACCGGCACGCCGACCGACCCCGACAAGTACGTCGCCGACCTCGCGGCCGCCCTCAACGAGGTCCTGTCCGACATCGGGCTCGCGAAGCTGATGGGTCGCGCGGGTCGGCTCCGCGTCGAGACCGAGTTCACCTGGGACGCGATCGCGACGCGCACGCGCGCCGTGTACGACCAGGTCCTGGCGGTGCGCTGACCGCACCACGGCCCTGAACCGGACTGGAGGCTCGGGGTGACGTTCCTGACGGACGTCACCCCGAGCCTCCAGTCCGTTGCGCGCGGGGCGCGGGGGGCGTAACGTACAACCTGATGGTTGTACGTGATGAGATGGACGCCGAGGCGGTGGACCGCGTGTTCGCGGCCCTCGCGGACGCGACGCGCCGGGACATCGTCCGGCGCGTCATCGTGCGTGAGCAGTCGGTGTCCTCGCTCGCATCCGGGTACGCGATGAGCTTCGCGGCCGTGCAGAAGCACGTCGCGGTGCTCGAACGTGCCGAACTCGTCCGCAAGGAGCGGCGAGGGCGCGAGCAGATCGTCACGAGCGAGATCGGCGGCGTCCGACGCGCCGATCGTCTGCTGCGGTCCTACGAGGACCTCTGGCGGCACCGGGTCGACCGGATCACGGAGCTCCTCACCGACGAGGGCCCCGCCGATCGGCCGCACACCGCTCCGTGACGGAGCCCACCGACCCCGAGGGGACCGGAAGATGAGCACCACCATCGACGCGACGCACGACGTCGACGCCCTGACCATGACCTTCACCGCCGAGTTCGACGCGCCGGTCGAGCGCGTCTGGCAGATCTGGGCGGACCCCAGGCAACTCGAACGGTGGTGGGGACCGCCGTCGTGGCCGGCCACGTTCGTCAGGCACTCGCTGGAGCCCGGGTCACGCAGCGACTACTTCATGACCGGCCCGGACGGCACGAAGGCGGCCGGCTACTGGACGATCGTCGCCGTGGACGAACCGCACTCCATCACGCTCGAGGACGGGTTCGCGGACGAGTCGGGGCAGCCGGACACGTCGATGCCGATCACGACCATGGAGGTCACGCTCGAGGACCTCGGTGGTCGCACCAGGATGACGAACACGGCGCACTTCGCCACGGCGGAGCAGCTCGAGCAGTTGCTCGAGATGGGCATGCGTGAGGGCATGCTGGAGGCGCTCGGACAGATCGAGTCGATCCTGGCGGAGTGACGCTCGGCGTGTGCCCCGTTTCGGGTGGTCGGCTGCCGTAGGGTGATCACATGCCCTCGGTTGTGCGCTTGTCTGACGTGTCCGTGGTCCGGAACGGGGCCACCATCCTCGACGGTGTCTCGTGGGAGGTGCAGGACGACGAGCGGTGGGTCGTGCTCGGTGCGAACGGTGCCGGCAAGACCACGCTGCTGCAGGTCGCGGGTGCCCAGAGCTTCCCGACCTCTGGAGAGGTCGAGGTGCTCGGGACCGAACTGGGCGGTGCCGACCTGTTCGACCTGCGGCCCCGGATCGGGTTCGCGTCGACGGCCCTCGCGCGTCGCATCCCGGTCACCGAGAAGGTCATCGACGTCGTACTGACCGCTGCCTACTCGGTCACGGGTCGCTGGAACGAGGAGTACGAGGAGCTCGACGTCCGCCGTGCGCAGCGCGTGCTCGACGAGTGGGGCCTCGGCGCGTTCACCGACCGCACCTTCGGCGAGCTGAGCGACGGCGAGCAGAAGCGCGTCCAGATCGCCCGTGCGGTCATGACCGACCCCGAGATCCTGTTCCTCGACGAGCCGGCCGCGTCGCTCGACCTCGGCGCGCGCGAGAGTCTCGTGCGTACGCTCGGCGGGTACGCGAAGAGCGGCGACTCGCCGGCGATCGTCATCGTGACGCACCACGTCGAGGAGATCCCCGAGGGCTTCACCCACGCGCTGATCCTGGCCGACGGGCACGTCCAGGCGGCGGGGCCGATCGACGAGGTCCTGACCGACGCCACCCTGACCGAGGCGTTCGGCATCGGGCTCACCGTGTCGAAGGACTCCGGCCGGTTCTCGGCGCGCGCAGCCTAGCCCTGCTCCACATCGGCCCTGCTGTCTGGTAACGTAGACGGCTGGCGTAGGCCAACGACTTCCCGCGCGGTTCTGCGCATCTCAACACACACTGCTATCCGAGGAATCTCCATGAAGACCGACATCCACCCCGAGTACCGCGCCATCGTCTTCCGTGACCTGGCTTCCGGTGAGACGTTCCTGACGCGTTCGACCGCGAACAGCGACAAGACCATCGAGCTCGACGGTGCCACCTACCCGGTCATCGACGTCGAGATCTCGTCCGCGTCGCACCCGTTCTACACGGGCAAGCAGCGCATCCTCGACTCGGCCGGTCGCGTCGAGAAGTTCAACCAGCGCTTCAAGGGCTTCAGCAAGTAAGACGCCTGCGCGCTCGCAACGGGCGGCTCTCCTCGGGAGAGCCGCCCGTTTCGCGTTACCCAGGCCAAACGCGCTCGTGGCGCCCGCGCATGAACATCGCGCCCCGTCGTGACGGGGCGCGATGTTCACAGCCGGGCGCGATCGGGGTGGGGGCTTGCGGCAGGTCAGGCGTCAGTCGGCGGTGCGGTGGGGCCAGCGGCCGTCGGCGGTGAAGGACGGGTCACGCTTCTTCCGCATGTAGTCCTGGAACGACGCGGCCTGCTCGGCGCACCAGCCGACCTGCTTGCGGTGGAGCTCTTCGGCGGAGACGGTGAGGTCGTCCGGGTACTTCGTCGCGATGGCCTGCGCGACACGGCCGGCAGCGATCGCGTCCGCGCCGGCGTCGTGCGCGTCGGAGAGGGTGACGCCGTACAGCTCGGCGGCGGCTTCGAGCGTGCGCTTGCCCTTGCGGTAGGTGTCGAGCGCCTTGTCGATCACGAGCGGGTCGACGACGTTGCCGATCACGGGGGAGGCGATGCCGTGGCGCTTGGCTTCACGGTCGAGCAGTGTCAGGTCGTACGGGGCGTTGTAGATCACGAGCGGGATGCCGCGCGCGAACACGGCTTCGATGGCGGCGACGATCTCGGCGACGACCTCTCCCGCGGGACGCCCCTCGGCCCGGGCACGCTCGGTGCTGATGCCGTGCACGGCCGACGCCTGCTCGGGGATCTCCACCCCGGGGTCGGCGAGCCAGGAGCCCTCGACGATGCTGCGCCCGGTCATGTCGATCAGCCCGACGTGCGCCGTGACGATCCGGGAGGTCTCGACGTCGATGCCGGTGGTCTCGAGGTCGAACACGCCGAGGGCGTGCCACCACGGACGTGTCGAGAGGTCCTGGGGGGCCGCCGGCGTGTCGAGCTGCGATGTGGGGAACGTCACGGTGTCAGGCTAACCGCGCGCACCGACACGCCGGGTCACGCCGTCGGCGCGGCCCCGACGTGCAGCCAGGTGAACGACTGCCAAACCCTGCTCATGCCGTCGGCGCCGCCCCGACGTGCAGCCAGTAGAACGACTGCGTGCCCAGCGTCAGCGTGACGTTGCCCTCGTCGTCGAACGACGGGAACGAGCTGCCGCCGAACAGGTCGTAGAGCGGGCGACCCGCGAACTCGGGCGCCGAGATGGTCGCCGTCGTCGCGTTGACGGCGAACGAGAACACGCAGAGCACGTCCTCGGCCGAAGCACCGAACTGGGTGCCTGCACCCTCCCACGAGCGGACGAAGGCGAGCACGCTCTCGTTGTCGGTCTCCTGCACCGCGATCGACCCCATGCCGAACACCGGGTGGGCCTTCCGCACGTGGATGACGTTGCGCACCCAGTGCAGCAGGGACCGCGACTGCGCGAGCTGTGCCTCGACGTTGACCTGCGCGTAGTTGTACACGAGCGACTGGACGACCGGCAGGAACAGCTTCCCGGGGTCTGCGGTGGAGAATCCCGCGTTCCGGTCCGGCGTCCACTGCATCGGCGTGCGGGACGAGTCCCGGTCGGGCAGCCAGATGTTGTCGCCCATCCCGATCTCGTCGCCGTAGTACAGGAACGGTGAACCGGGAAGCGAGAACAGCAGCGCGTGGATGAGTTCGAGCTCCGCGCGGGAGTTGTCGAGCAGGGGAGCGAGGCGCCTGCGGATACCGATGTTCGACCGCATCCGCGGGTCGTACCCGTACCAGCCGTACATCGCCTGCCGGTACTCCTCGCTGACCATCTCGAGGGTGAGCTCGTCGTGGTTGCGGAGGAACACGCCCCACGCCGCACTGTCCGGGACGTCGAGCGTCTCCGACAGGATCGCGGACAGCTCCTTGGCGTGCTGGGCGCGGAGCGAGTAGAAGATGCGGGGCATCACCGGGAAGTCGAACGCCATGTGGCACTCGGGCTCCTCGTCCGTCCCGAAGAACGCCGCGGTCTCGCGGGGCCACTGGTTCGCCTCGGCGATGAGGACACGGCCCGGGTACTCCTCGTCCACCATCGCGCGGAGCTTCTTGATGAACTCGTGCGTCTCCGGCTCGCCCTCGCCGTTGCCCTCTTCCGACTCGAAGAGGTACGGGATGGCATCGAGCCGCAGGCCGTCCACGCCGAGGTCGAGCCAGTGCCGGACGACGTCGTACACGGCCTCGACGACCGCCGGGTTCTCGAAGTTGAGGTCCGGCTGGTGCGAGAAGAACCGGTGGAAGAAGAACTGTCGACGCACCGGGTCGAACGTCCAGTTGGACTCCTCGGTGTCGACGAAGATGATGCGGATGTTCTCGTAGTGCTCGTCGGTGTCGCGCCAGACGTAGAAGTCGCCGTAGGGACCGTCCGGGTCCTCCCGGGACTGCTGGAACCACTCGTGCTGGTCCGACGTGTGGTTGATCACCATGTCGATGACGATGCGCATGTTCCGCTCGTGCGACTTCGTCACGAGCTCGCGGAACTCCTCGAGCGTGCCGAACTCCGGCAGGATCGCCTTGTAGTCCGCGATGTCGTAGCCGCCGTCGCGCAGCGGGGACTTGAAGAACGGCGGCAGCCAGAGGGCGTCGACGCCGAGCCACTGCAGGTAGTCCAGGCGACTGATCAGGCCCTGCAGGTCCCCGGTACCGTCGCCGTTCGAATCGACGAACGAGCGGATCATGCACTCGTAGAAGACGGACCGCTTGTACCAGAGGGGGTCGAGCGTCAATCCGGGCAGCTGGATCGGGGCTGTGAAGGTCACCGTGCTCCTCGTCGTGGTCGACGGGCATCTCCGCCCGCCCCGGACACGATAGGCCGACGGCTCCGAGCGTGTTCCCGGGTGCACCGGAGTCGGTTTCGTAGACTGGCGCGGATGCAACCGCCCGTGCTCTCTCCGTACCAGTCGCTGATGGCCTCGACGCCCGTCGTGCACCGCGCCGTCGAGGTCGACGGCCGCACCACCCACTACTGGGAGTACGGGCCCGCCGACGCGTCGCAGACCGTGCTCGCCGTGCACGGGTTCCGTGGCGACCACCACGGGCTCGAGTCGATCGCCGCGCACCTCGTCGGGGTCCGCGTGATCGTCCCGGACCTGCCCGGCTTCGGGATCTCCGACCCGCTCGCGGTCTCCGACATCGACGGGTACGTGTCGTGGCTGCGCGGGTTCCACGGGGCGCTCGGTCTCGACCGCACCGCCGTCGTGCTCGGGCACTCGTTCGGGTCGATCGTGGTGTCCGCAGCGGTCGCCGCCGGGCTCGACACGCGGCTGCTCGTCCTGGTGAACCCGATCGCGGCTCCGGCGCTCCAGGGCCCCCGCGCCGTCGGCACCGGCATCGCGATCGCGTACTACCGCGCGGGTGCAGCACTGCCCCGACCGGTCGGCCTCGGTGTCCTCAGGAACCGCGCGATCGTCCGGGCGATGAGCGTCGCGATGCTCAAGTCGAAGGACCCAGAGATGCGCCGGTGGGTGCATGACCAGCACGACCGGTACTTCTCCGCCTTCGCCAACCGGACGAGCGTGCTCGAGGCCTTCCGCACCTCGGTCACCCACGACGTCTCGGAGTACGCCGACCGCATCGAGGTCCCCGTGCTCATGATCGCTGCCGAGCGTGACGACATCACCGCCGTGCCGGAACAACGTGCGCTCGCCGATCGGCTCCGTGACGCCGAGCTCGTCGTCATCCCCGAGGTCGGGCACCTGGTGCACTACGAGACGCCGGCCGCCGCTGCCAGCGCGACCCTGCGCCGGATGGCCGACCCCGTCCGGAAGCCCGCGCGCGCTGCCAAGGCGGGCCGGGCCTCCAGGCCGAACACCGGGCGCGCATCGTGAGCCGTCTGCGCGTCGGGATCGACTGCCGGTACGTCCGGATCGGTCGGCACGACGGCATCAGCCGGTTCACGGCCGGTGTCGTCGCGCACCTCCCGGAGCGCCACGACTACACGCTGCTCGTCAACGACGAACGACAGCTCGAGTCGCTGCCGGGCGGTCTGCCGTGGGAGCTGATCCCGGCGCCGACCGACGCCGGTGAGCCGCTCGTCGCCCGTCACGTGAACCGACTCGGACTCGACGCGGTGTTCTCACCGATGCAGACGATGGGGTCACGAGGGCGCAGGTACGCGCTCGTGCTCACGCTGCACGACCTGATCTACTACCGGAACCGGACGCCGCCGCGGGAGTTCGCGTGGCCGATCCGGCTCGGCTGGCGGGCGTTCCACCTGTCGTGGTGGCCGCAGCGCCTCCTGCTGAACGGAGCGGACGGGGTGGTGACGGTGTCATCGACGACCGCTGCGCTGATCACGGCGCACCGACTGACGAAGCGCCCGGTGACGATGGCGTACAACGCAGCAGACCCGGCCACGGTGCGACCAGCGGGAGGACCACGGACGAAGACCCTCGTCTACATGGGCTCCTTCATGCCGTACAAGAACGTCGAGACGCTCGTCGCGGCGCTCCCGCTCCTCGGTTCGGACTGGACGCTGCACTGCATGTCCCGCGTGTCCACTGCCGACCGTGCCCGGCTGTCCGCGCTCGCCGGCCCGGACGCCGTCGTCTTCCACGACGGGGCGTCGGACGAGGAGTACCTCGACGCGCTCCGGTCGGCGACCGCCCTGGTCACGGCGTCGTACGACGAGGGGTTCGGGATCCCGTTGGTCGAGGCGATGGGTGTCGGGACGCCGGTGGCCGTCAGCGACATCCCGATCTTCCGCGAGATCGGGGGAGACGCGGCGGAGTACTTCGACCCGTCGTCGCCTTCTGCGGTCGCTGCGGCGGTGCGCAGACTGGAGGCTCGGTGGGACTCCGCCTCGGACGCGTCGGTCGTGCAGGCGGCCCGGTTCCGGTGGGAGGACTCCGCCGAGCAGGTCGTCCGGGCGGTCGAACAGGCGGTCGCGGCACGCGGCGCCTGAGGGGTGCGCGGCGTGCCGGTCCGTCGTGTGCGTGCCGGTCCGTCTTGCGCGTGCCGGTCCGTCTTGCGCGTGCCGGTCCGTCTTGCGCGTGCCGGTCCGTCTTGTGCGTGCCGGTCATCGAGTGCGCAGAAACGGGGACCTCAGGGCGGCCGAGGTCCCCATTTCTGCACACTCGATCGGGCGATGTCTCCCGTCGACGGTTTCGCACCGGCGTTCGGCGACGCACGGGTCACTGCTCGGCGGCGACGACCTGCACGGCGGCGTCGGGGAAGACCCGGTGCACGGCATCCGTGACCTGCGCCTGGACCGCCGGGACGTCGACACCCGTCGGAGCCGTCTCCACCTCGACGGACTGACCGGCGGGCGTGTCGGCTCGTCCCTCGCTCGCGGCCGCCCACACACACCTGACCTGCTGTACGCCGGCGACCTGCCGGATCGCACGGGCGAGCCGGAGCCGCTCGTCGGTGCGTGCCTTCGACGGCGAGATCCCGACGTCCACATCGCCCAGGTCCGCGATCGCGTACACGTGCACGCCGTTGCTACTCGCGTCCGCCACGGCCCCGCTCAGCTGGTCGATGAGCGCTGTGCGCTGGTCCGGTGACAGCTCCGTGGACGCGGTGACCGTCGCCGTGACGTCGTAGCTGGCGAAGGACGTCTTCGTCGGCTTCGTGGCGTCGGTCGAGATCACACCGTCGAGCGCGCCGGCGTCCTTCGTGAAGCGCTGGAGGCTGGCGTCCGGTCGGGGGAAGATCCCGCCGACGCCGGTCTGGACACTGCCGATGATCATCGAGAGCACGACGATGATGACCGCGGCCACGACGACCACCCCGGCCAGGAGCAGGGACCACGCGCGGACGCGTTGCGGTGTCGTGCGCACGGGCACGGAGGACGTGTCCGTACCGAAGGCGCGACCGAGGTCGTCGTCGTCCCCGAACCGGTCGCGGTGTCGGCCGGTCGGGCCCGGTCCCTCGGTCGTCATGTCATCCCCTCACACGCGTGCTCGGGCCATCGAGTGAACAGGATGCTAGTCCGCGCGCGGGAGCAGTGCCGCGCGCGGAGACAACGATCGGGCAACGTCCTCCACAGGGCGAGGTTGCCGTGATGCCTCCACGGATCCGCACATTGGGCAGCGAGGATGCGCGGTGTTCGGGAGGGTGGTGCCGTGTTCGCTCGTCCGCTTCCACTGCTCCTCAGGAACACCTCGTTCACCGTCATCGAGGGGCGCCGTCGAGGTGTCTCGCGGTCGCGGATGCGTGGGCGGGACCTCGTCCGTCCCACTCGCTCGCTCCGCGTACCGCGGGTCGTTCCGCTCGACACCGTCGAGCTGCGGGCCCGTGCGTTCAGGCCGCTGCTCGGTGCGAACCAGTGGTTCAGTCACACCACCGCTGCGGCCTTGTGGGGCCTCGCCCTACCCGCGCGACTACGAGACGAGCCCGTACTGCACGTGACCGGCGCGAACGGACGGCAGATGCGTCGGCCGGGAGTCGTCGGTCACAGGACGAGATCGGTTCCGCGCATCGGAACAGCGGCGGGGTTGCCGACGAGCGATCCACTCCGGACGTGGCTGGACTGCGCCGCCGTGCTGTCCGTCCGAGAGCTGACCGTGATGGGGGACCAGCTCATCGAGCGGTGGTGTTCGCTGGACGATCTGCGGGTCGCTGTCAGCCGCGCCGGTGGCATCAGGGGGATCACCCGCCTGCGCGCAGCGGTCGAGTTGGTCCGGCCGGGCTCCGAGTCCCCGATGGAGAGTGCGTTGCGCCTGGTGCTCGTCGATCACGGGCTGCCTGAGCCGGAGTGCAACCTCGATGTGCGCGGCAGCGATGGTCGATTCCTCGGGCGGGTCGACCTCGCCTACCCGGAGTTGCGGACCGCGATCGAGTACGAAGGACGCCACCACCAGGAGGACCGGGCGACGTACCTCCGCGACATCGCGCGCCGGGAACGCTTCGAAGCCGAACGGTGGGCCTTCGTCCTGGTGACCGATGGCGACCTGGTGGATGAACGCCGCCTCGTGGATCGCGTGCGACGGCGGCGCGCAGAGCGTTCGTCGGACGCACAGCGGGTGTGAGGATCAGTCGCTAGGCTGCAGGCATGTTCATCACCCTGCTGGTCGTGTTCCTCGCGATCGTGGCGGTCGGTGTCGTGCTGGGGGTCCAGGCGTCACGTCGTGCGCGGTCATTGCGGGGGCTGGAGGATCCGCTCGCGCCCCGGCCCGGCATCGACGCCGACCAGGAGATCCGGACGGCGAACGCCAAGGCCGCGCGCCCAGATGGGGCGACGGGCTTCACCGGCGGTCCCGGCGCCTGAGGGCGAGTTCCCGCGGGGCATTGTCGAGCGTCGTCCATCGAGCGCGCGCGAGTGGCGACGAGGTGGGTGGTGCAGACGTTGCTTCTGCGCACTCGATCGGTTTTCTGTTTCGAGTGCGACTTCGTGGGCGACTTCGAGTGCGACTTCATGAGTGATCGAGTGCGCGGAAATGGCGACGAGGGGCCGGCTGAGGTCGTCACTTCTGCGCTGTCGGACCGGGGTCATCCTCGCGCTTGTGCCGGGATGAAGTGACGGCGGCGCGACGTGCGCTGCGCGTCGAGTGCGCAATCGTGCCGATCGGAAGCCGTCCGTGGGCTGCAGGTCTGCGCACTCGGATGGTCGCAGCGGACCGGGAGCGACCGAGTGCGCGGTCCTGGTGACGGGTTCGGGCTGTCAGTCGGCATTGCTGCGCAGTCGATCACGGCGCCGCACCAGGTCGCCGCACCACGCGAGCATCACGCCACGCCGAGCCCCCACGCCGAGCGCCGCGTCACGCCGAGCGCCGCGCGCGCGGTCGCCCGGCCCGCCCGGTTGCTGCGCCCGCCTCAGCTGCGCTGTTCGAGCGGGTTCTGGTACTCGAAGGAGTACTTGCCCGGCGCGTCCGACGCGTCGTCGATGGGGTCGTCGAAGCGGACGAGTTCCGCGTGGAAGCGCTCCGGGTCCCACCGGAAGGAGTGGATCGACCCGTTCCGGATCGGTGTGTGGTGCCGATCGGCGGTCCCGGGAGCCGCGGCGTTCACCACGCTCCGGATCACGGCACCGTGCGTGGCCACCACGATGACGCCGCCGTCGTACCGGACCGCGATCTCGGCGAGGGTCTCGGTCGCGCGGGCGAGCAGCGCAGCCCGCGACTCCCGTCCGGGGATGACGTCGTCCGGGTAGTGCGCCAGGACCTCGTCGTCGGTCAGGCCCTCGGCCTCGCCGTAGGAACGCTCGGCGAGCCCCGGGTACGTCGTGGGCGCGGGGAGCGCGAGGCGCGACGCGATGATCGACCCCGTCTCCGACGCGCGCGACAACGGCGAGGCGACGACGGCGTCGAACGACCTGCGCGCGAGCAGCGATGCCGAAGCGGCTGCCTGCGCCCGTCCGGTGTCGTTCAGGGGGATGTCGGTCGAGCCCTGGATGCGGCGCTGCTTGTTCCAGTCGGTCTCGCCGTGGCGCACGAGGTACAGGAGGGTGGTCACGACTCGATCATGACAGAGCCAGCCGGGACGCCAGGGCGACCAGGGTCTCCGTGGTACCGGCGTCGATCTTCGCTGCCGCCCGCCGATCGCTCCGCGTGGCACCGCGGTTGACGATCACGACGGGGTGCTTCCGCCGCGCCGCGTGGTCGACGAGCCGGACGCCGGAGTTGACGGTGAGCGACGACCCGACGACGAGCAGTGCGTCGGCGTCCGCGACGATCGACACCGACTCGGCGAACTTCTCGGTCGGGACGAACTCGCCGAAGAAGACGACGTCGGGCTTGAGCATCCCGCCGCACACGGTGCAGTCGGGCACGACGAAGCGCTCGACGTCGGTGATCTCGACGTCGCCGTCGGGCTGCAGGCGCACCGAGTCGGGGTCATCGATCCAGGGGTTGAGCGCGTCGAGGACACCGGCGAGGTCCGCCCGGGCGAACACCTGCCCGCACGTCAGGCAGACGGCGCGGTCCATGGAGCCGTGGATCTCGACGACCCGCCGTGACCCTGCGCGGAGGTGGAGTCCGTCCACGTTCTGGGTGATGACCCCGGTGACGACGCCGGCCCGTTCGAGCGAGGCCAGGGCGTCGTGCCCGGCGTTCGGCCGTGCGGCGGCGAAGGTCCGCCAGCCGAGGTGCGACCCGGCCCAGTACCGCTGGCGCTTCGCGGCGTCGGCGCGGAACTCCTGGAAGGTCATCGGCTTCCGGACGACGCGGCCGCCGCCCCGGTAGTCGGGGATCCCGGAGTCGGTGCTGAGGCCGGCGCCCGAGAGCACCGCGATCCGCTTGCCCGCGAGCAGGTCCACGACCCGGTCGAACTGGGCCGTCTCGGTCGCGTCGCTCGTCGCCATCAGGTTCACGGTACCCTCAACAGCCGACCGACCCCGCCACTTCCCACGCCGCATCGCGTCGCGGCACGCGCGGACCCGAACAGCGCCACGACCCCGGAACGAGACCAGTGCACCCCGTCCGCATCGACACCATCGACGACCCCCGCCTCGACGACTTCGCCCGACTGACCGACGTCGCGCTGCGTCGGGTGTCCGAGCCGGAGGGCGGCCTGTACATCGCCGAGTCGAACACCGTCATCGAACGCGCCGTCCGCGCCGGCCACGTCCCGCGGAGCATCCTGGTGCAGGAGAAGTGGCTGGACAGCGTGCTGCCGCTCGTCGCCGACCACGACGGTCCGGTGTTCGTCGGCCCGGACGACCTGCTCGAGGACCTCACCGGCTTCCGGATGCACCGCGGCGCGATCGCGGCGATGCAGCGCCCCGAGCTGCCGAGCGTCGAGGACGTCGTCCGGGACGCGAAGCTCGTCGTCGTCCTCGAGGACATCGTCGACCACACGAACGTCGGCGCCGTCTTCCGGAGCGTCGCGGGGCTCGGCGCGGACGCCGTGCTGGTGAGTCCGCGGTGCGCCGACCCGCTCTACCGTCGCAGCGTCCGGGTCAGCATGGGCACGGTGCTCCAGGTCCCGTGGACACGGATCGGCGACTGGCCGGAGGCGGGGGAGTCGCTCCGCGCGCAGGGCTTCCACCTCGCCGCGATGGCGTTGACGGACCGCTCGGTCGACCTCGACGCCTTCGCGGCGGACGTGCCCGATCGCGTCGCGCTGGTGATGGGCACCGAGGGGCAGGGGCTCACGTCCGCCGCGATCGCCGCCGCGGACACGACGGTGCGCATCCCGATGCACCACGGCGTCGACTCCCTCAACGTGGCGGCGGCGAGCGCCGTCGGCCTGTGGGCGGTGCGGGCGGCGCAGCGAGCGCGGGGATAGGGCCGGGAGGCTCGACCCACCTTCTCCACATCGCGGCGGTTCCGCAGGTGGCCGGTACCCGGCCCCGGTACCCTCGGTTGTCGTGTCACGTGTCGTCCGCCGCCCCCGTTCCGCCGTCAGGAGGCCGGTGACGATCTCGGTCGTCGCGGTGCTCGTCCTGGTGGTGGGGTACCTCGTCGCCGCAGCGGTCGTTCCGTTCTCCCCGGCGAGCGCCACGACCACCTCGTACGCCGCCCCGACATCCTCGCTCCCGTCGTTGACGTTCCCGTCGTACGGCGCGACCGCGGTCGAGGCGCCCGGCTTCCCGGAGAGCCTCCGCACGAGCGGCGACACGAAGCAGCGGTCGATCGCGAGCATCTCGAAGGTCGTGACCGCGTTGGTCGTGCTGGACGCCAAGCCCCTGTCGCAGGGGCAGGCGGGGCCGACGATCGCGTTCACGCCGGAGATGGAGGGCCTCTACGCGCAGTACCTCGCGCAGAACGGCGAGGTCGCTCCGATGCCCTCTGGACTCCGGTTGTCGGAGTACCAGACGCTGCAGGTCATGCTCATGAAGTCGGCGAACAACTACGCGGGCTCGCTGGCACTCTGGGCGTTCGGGTCGATGGATGCGTACAAGAAGGCCGCAGCGTCGTGGCTCGACGAGCACGGCCTCGACGAGACGTCCATCCAGGAGCCCACGGGCCTCGACGCGAAGAACGTCTCGACGGCGACGGACCTGGTGGACCTCGGGAAGCTCGCGCTGGCGAACCCGGTGGTGAAGGAGGTCGTCGGCACGAAGCAGGCGACGATCCCGAACGTCGGCGACATCGAGAACTCGAACAAGCTGCTCGGGATCGACGGGGTCGAGGGCATCAAGACCGGAACCCTCGACGAAGCCGGTGCGTGCCTGCTCTTCGCGGCGACGTACCAGCGCGGCGGGAAGACGGTCACGGTGATCGGCGCGATGCTCGGCGGCAAGGACCACGACGCGCTCGACGCCGACATCCAGCGACTGCTGCACTCGGTTGCTGACAACTTCCACGTGGTCACGCTGACCCATGCCGGGCAGACCTTCGGCACCTACTCGACGCCGTGGAAGGACGAGACCGACGCCGTGACGAAGTCCGCGTCGGAGGTCCTGGTGTGGGGCAAGACCACCGTGACGGCGACGACGAAGCTGGACGCGGTGACGCTCGGCACCAAGGGCGAGCGGATCGGACGGGTGCGGTTCGCGATCACGGACCACGACCCGGTGACGGTCCCGCTCGTCCTGGAACAGGCGATCCCGGATCCGGGCATCTGGTGGCGCTGGACGAACCCGTTCCAGGGCGCCTGACGCGCTCGGGCTCGTCCAGGGCGCCTGACGCGCTCGGGCTCGCCCAGAGCGCCTGACGCGCTAGGGCGTGTCGCTCCGGTGCTCGACGATCGTCTGGAGCTCCGGGCGCTTCGGGCTGACACCGTCGCCCGACGAGGTGTGCCGGATGCGCCGCACGACCCACGGGACGAGGTACTCCTTCGCCCAGCCGAGGTCCTCGGCGCGGGCCTCGCGCCAGGGCCGTGCGGCGAGGGGCTCCGGGTTGAAGGGCTCGAGACCGTGCTGCACCCCGAGGGTGTCGAGCACGGCCGCGGCGATCGTCGCGTGGCCCATGGGGGAGTGGTGCAGCCGGTCGGGCGCCCACATGCGCGAGTCGCGGAGCACCCGGAGCGCCCACATGTCGGCGACGAGCGCGCCGTGCTTGAGGGCGATGGCGTGCAGGTGCTCGTTGTAGATCGCCGCCTTGCCACGGACGAGCCCGAGCACCGGGGTCATGCCGACGTCCGGGCCGGTGAAGATGACGACGGTCGCGCCGTCGCGTCGCAGGTCGGCGACGGTCCGGTCGAAGCGCGAGGCGATCTCGTCGGGGTCCGAGCCCGGGCGGATGATGTCGTTGCCGCCGGCGGAGATCGTGATCAGGTCGGGCCCGAGCGCCAGCGCGTCCGACACCTGCTCGTCGATGATCTGCTGGAGCAGGCGTCCGCGGATCGCGAGGTTGGCGTACGCGAAGTCGTCGGTCCGGTGGGCGAGGACCTCGGCGACCCGGTCTGCCCAGCCGCGGAACCCACCCGGCACGGTGGGGTCCGGGTCTCCGAGCCCTTCGGTGAACGAGTCACCGATCGCGACGTACCTGGACCACGGATGACGATCTGACACGCCTCGGAACATAGTCTCGTGCCATGACGAAGGCAAAGCCGTGGACCGTCCCGGACGACCTGCTCGCCCGGTTGGCGGAGCGCGCGCCCCGCTACGACGCCGAGAACGCGTTCTGCACCGAGGACCTCGACGAACTCCGCGCGGCCGGGTACCTGCGCATCGGTGTGCCGATCGCGGACGGCGGCAGCGGGCTCGGTCTGCGCGCGACTGCTGCGGTCCAGCGGGAGATCGCCCGGGCCGCGCCGGCGACGGCGCTGGCCCTCGGCATGCACCAGGTCTGGGTGCAGGCGGCCCGCAGCGTGTCCGCTCGTGGTGAGTCGTTCCTCCAGTCCGTCACGGACCACGCCGCGGCGGACCGGCTGCTGGCCTTCGGGGTCAGCGAACCCGGCAACGACCGTGTGCTCTTCGACTCGCTGACCGAGGCCGCGCCCGACGGCGAGGGTGGCTACCGGTTCACGGGCACGAAGGTCTCCACGTCGCTGGCACCAGCGTGGGACGTGCTGAGCGTCTTCGGCAAGGACTCGACGGGCGACGAGCCGCGACTGGTGCACGGGTTCGCCCTCCGCGCCGACGGGGGCATCCGGCACCTCGACGACTGGGACACCCTCGGCATGCGGGCGACGCAGAGCCGGACGACCCTGCTCGAGGGCGTCCACGTGCCCGCGGACCGGATCGTGCGGTCGCTGCCGGTCGGGCCGACCGCCGACCCGCTCGTCTTCGGGGTGTTCGCCGCGTTCGAGTTGCTCGTCGCGTCGGTGTACGTGGGGATCGCCACGCGGGCGCTCGACCTCGCGGTGGAGCGGGTCCGGGACCGGCGGGGGATTGACGGGACGTCGCGTGCGGACGACCCGGACGTGCGCCGGGCGATAGCGGACATGCGGGGGACGGTCGACGCCGTCGCGCTCCAGGTGGACGCGCTGGCTCGGGACGTGGACGAGCTCGAGGACCACGGGCCCCGGTGGTTCCCGCTCCTCGTCGGCACCAAGGCCCGCACGGTGGACGCCGCACAGTCCGTCGTGGACGAGGCGATGCGGGTCGTCGGCGGCGGGTCGTACCGGGCGTCGAGCGAACTCGCGCGGCTGGCCAGGGACGTGCGGGCCGGGCAGTACCACCCGTCCTCGCGGGACTCGGCGGCGCGCACGATCGCGACCGAGGTGCTCGGACCCCCGTCGGCAAAGTAGTTCAGATGCGGTACTATTGGTGTTTTCCCCGCAGGAGGCGATGCGCCAGGTGACGAGCACGACGGACGCGACGATCGAACGGACCGACCGCGGCCGCTCCGCACCCACGCACCGGACACCACCACGGCGTCGGACCCGCCGTCAGCGCCTGTGGGATCGCCTGCTCGTCCTCGACCCGGGCTTCGTCAAGAGCGAGGGCGCCCTCCGCACCCTGCTCTGCGTCCCGGCCGGCATGGCCGTCGGGTACGCGATCGCCCTCGGGTTCGGGCTGCCCGCGATCCTCGGGCTGATGATCGGCGCCATGCCGGCGTTCATCACGTGCCTGGTCATCGTCGACCCGAGCGCCGGACGCGTCGCCGGGCGCACCGGTGCCGTCATCGTGCCCTTCGTCGTCGCCCTGGCCGGCAGCATCGCGCTGCACCCGTTCCGCATCGTCGAACTCGTGCTCATCGTCGTGCTGCTCTTCGTGCAGTTCCTGGCGTTCCAGTGGGGGAAGTGGGCGTCCGACGCCGCCATCGTGGCCTTCTCCGGGTACCTGTGCGGGCTGCTGCTGCCGCTTCCGGAGACCGCGGTGCTGCCACTGTCGATCGTCGTCGCCGGCTCCCTCGCCGTGACGATCGTGATCCGGACCGTGTTCCTCCGCCCGAACCCGTACCGTTCCCTGATGCGCACCCGGCGCGGCTTCGTGGCGCGCGGGTCGGACGTGCTCGAGGCGGCGACCGCCGCCCTCGCGACCGCCGACGAACCGCGCCGTCGTGCTCGCGCCCTCCGGCGGCTCCGGCACCGGCGTGCGCAGTACCACGAGATCGCGCTGACGGTCGACGGCATGCTCGCGGCGAGCGGCGTCGACGGTACGGCCGACGAGCTGCACCGACTCGTGTTCGACACCCACTTCGCGATCGACGAGCTCGGTCGTGCCGCAGCGGCCCTCGTCGAGCAGGGCGCGCCGGAGGACGTCCGGCACGCAGCGCTCCGGGCGTTCACGACGGTGCTCCGGCACGGCGGCAGCGCCGGGGACGACGCGGGACGGACGCTCGCAGCCCGGTTCGCGATCACGGCGACCGCTGCCGACCGGGGTTCGCGGACCACGGTGCTCGTGCAGCGGATGGGCCGGGAGTTCGCGGACCTCCGGGCGGCCGGGCTGCGCTGGAGGGAACTCCGCGACGAGCTGCCCCGCGCGGGCGACGGCGTGCCGTTCGCGTCCCCGGTGATCCTCGCGGGTGGCCGCCCGGTCGGCGCCGTGCCGGTCGTCGCGGACGAGATCGCCGAGGGGCCGTGGCGTCGGTTCCACATGACGGCGTCGCTCCGGACCGCGGTGCACGCGGCGATCGCCGTCGCGATCACGGAGCCACTCGCCCTGCTCCTCGACGGCAGTCGCTTCTACTGGGGCGTCATCGGCGTGATGATCGTCCTCGCCGGCACGAACACCACCCCGGAGCGTGTCCGCAAGGGGATCCACCGCGGCGCCGGGACGATCGTCGGCGGTGCGGTCGGCATCGGACTGGTGCACGTCCTCGGCACCGACCACCCCTGGGTCACGATGGTCATCGTCTGCGTGCTGCTCGCCGTCGGCACGTACGGGTTCGGCGGCCTGTACGCGGTCTGGGCGGCGTGCCTCGTCGTCGTGCTCTGCCAGGTCTACGACTACTCGGGCACCTTCACCGACGCGCTCATCCCGATGCGCCTCGCCGAGAACCTGCTCGGCGCGACCATCGCGATCCTGGTCAGCCTGGTGGTGCTGCCGCTCGCGACGCGCAGCGTCGTCCGTCGTGCCGTCCGCCGGCAGCTCGTGGCGGTGCGGGGCTTCGTGCTGGCGACCGTGGGGGTGGACGCGGACGAGACCGACGATGGTGACGTGGCGGACGCGACCACGGCCTCCCGGTCGGACCGGCTCGACCTGCGCTCCCGCTCCCGCGCCGTCGACAACGCGACCTACCAGCTCGAGAGCGTCCTCAAGCCGATGGTGCGGTTCCCGACGGGCGGACCGGCGCGCGCCGACGCGCGGATGCGGGCGTCGCTGCAGGCGGCTGCGGCGTTCGCGCGGGAGCTGGCCGGGAGGCCCGGTGCGGCCCCGGCGGTCGTCCCCGCCACCCTGCGCGGCGCGGCCGAACACCTCGCCGCGTCCGTGGACACGCTGTCGGACCGCGTCGTGGCCGGTCCCGCTGCCGCTGCCGCTGGGGTTTGGACCCGGATCACCGACCGGCTCGAGGACGTGGCGCAGTCACTCCCTGACGATCCGGAGGGCGACGCGCTGCGGGACCGCGTGCACGCGCTCGGTCGCATCGACGAGTCGCTCGCGCTGCTGGCCGAGCGGGTCGGCATGACGGTCGTCGGCGACGCCTCGACGCCGATGTCGGCGGTCGGTGGCACCATCTCGGTGTGAGCAAGCAGGACGGACGCAACCGCCTCGTCTCCGACCAACCGGTCGCGGACCTGACGGCGACGGTGCTGCACGTCGACATGGACGCGTTCTTCGCCTCGGTGGAACTGCTCGACCGGCCGGACCTCCGCGGGCTGCCGGTGATCGTCGGGCACGACTCCGACCGCTCCGTGGTCACGGCCGCCACCTACGAAGCCCGCAAGTACGGCGTGAACTCGGCGATGCCGATGGCCGTCGCGAAGCGCCGCTGCCCGAACGCGATCATCGTCGAGCCGCACTTCGAGAAGTACCGGGCGAACTCCGAAGCGGTGATGGACGTCTTCGATCGATTCACCCCCAGGGTCGAACGGCTCGGCATCGACGAGGCGTTCCTCGACGTCGCCGGGGCCGTCCGGATGTACGGCACGCCGTGGGAGATCGGCACCGCGATCCGCCGCGCCGTGTTCGAGGCGACGGGGCTGCACTGCTCGGTCGGTGCCGCGTCGACGAAGTTCGTCGCCAAGCTCGCCTCCAGCCGCGCCAAGCCAGCGGGACTCCTCGTGGTCCCCGAAGCCGAGACCGTGGCGTTCCTCCACCCGCAGCCGGTGTCCGCACTGTGGGGTGTGGGCGGCAAGACGCAGGAGATCCTCGAGCGCCGTGGCATCCGCACCGTCGGCGACCTGGCGACCACGCCGCTCGGCTCACTCGTGTCCGCGCTCGGCCCTGCCGGTGGGCAGCGTCTGCACGATCTGTCGTGGGGGCGGGACCCCCGCGTGGTCGACACGGCCGTCGGCGAGAAGTCGATCGGGCACGAAGTCACCTTCGGCACCGATCTCACCGACCGCGACGCCGTCGCTCGGGAGCTCCTGCGCCTGGCGGAGAAGGTCGCCGTCCGCATGCGCCGTGCCGACGTCCAGGCCCGCACGATCGCCCTCAAGGTCCGCTACACCGACTTCACGACGGTGACCCGCTCCCGCACTCTCGCCGAGCCGACCGACGTGGCCCGCCGGATCCACCGCGAAGCCGTCGAGCTGTACGACGTGCTGCACAAGCCGGGCAACCGCATCCGACTCATCGGGGTCCGCGGCGAGAACCTCGTCCCGACCGCGGCGAGCAACGCGCTGTGGGACGACGACGCGCCGTGGCGTGAGACCGAGACCACCGTCGACGCGGTCACGGCCCGCTTCGGCGCCGGCGTGCTCCGACCGGCGTCGCTGGTCCGCGGCACGCCCGAGCAACGACCTCCGCACGCCCGACAGGACATCGGGTGACGGTAGAATCGGGGACAGTGAGCGCAGCGGAGTACGGACACCAGCAGCACGCCGCGGCCGACGGACTCGACACCGAGCGGGCCACGGCGCCGTCGGAGGAACTCGGGCAGGCCCGATCGGCATCGGGTGAACTCGCGCCGGCCGAACTGGCCGAGATCGCGGGCAACGCCGCGGCGGAGCACCTCTCGCCGGCCTTCCCGGACCGCGCGGCATGGGGCACCGCGTCGAAGCTCCGCGCCTGGCAGGTCGAAGCGCTCACGAAGTACTTCGAGACCGAACCGCGCGACTTCCTCGCGGCCGCGACGCCCGGTGCCGGCAAGACGACGTTCGCGCTCCGGCTCGCGACCGAACTGCTCGCCCGGGGTACCGTCGACCGCATCGTGGTCGTCGCACCGACGGAACACCTGAAGCGTCAGTGGGCGGACGCCGCCGACCGCGTGAACATCCGCATCGACCCGATGTTCAAGAACGGCGACGGCATGTTCGGCCGGCACTACCAGGGCGTCGCGATCACGTACGCCCAGGTCGGCATGAACCCCGAGGTCCACAAGAAGATCACCGAGGGCGGGCGCACGCTCGTGATCCTCGACGAGGTCCACCACGGTGGGGACGCACTCACGTGGGGCGACGGCATCCGGGAGGCGTTCAGCGGGGCCACCCGGCGGCTGTCGCTCTCCGGGACGCCGTTCCGCTCGGACACCGCACCGATCCCGTTCGTGCAGTACGCCCCCGACGAGCAGGGCATCCGCACGTCGATCTCCGACTACAACTACGGCTACGGACGCGCCCTGCAGGACGGCGTGGTCCGTCCTGTGCTGTTCATGGCGTACGCCGGCCAGATGCGCTGGAAGACGCGCATGGGCGACGAGATGTCGGCATCCCTCGGCGAGCAGGTCACGAAGGACATCACGGCGCAGGCGTGGCGCACGGCCCTCTCCCCGGAAGGCGAGTGGATGCCGGCGGTGCTGTCGGCGGCCGACAAGCGCCTGACCGAGGTCCGTCGCGGTGTGCCGGACGCCGGCGGCCTGGTCATCGCGACCGACACCACGACCGCGCGTGCGTACGCCAGGATCCTGCAGCAGATCACGGGGGAGCGCCCGACCGTCGTCCTCTCCGACGAAGCAGCGGGATCGAGCCGGATCGGGGCGTTCGCCGCGGACACCTCGCGGTGGATGGTCGCGGTCCGGATGGTGTCGGAAGGGGTCGATGTCCCCCGGCTCTGCGTCGGGGTGTACGCGACCAGCGCGAGCACGCCGCTCTTCTTCGCGCAGGTGATCGGCCGCTTCGTGCGTGCACGTCGCCGTGGGGAGACGGCGTCGGTGTTCCTGCCGAGCGTCCCGGGGCTGATGGCCCTCGCCGCGACCCTCGAGCTCGAGCGCGACCACGCCCTCGACCGCCCGAAGGACGCCGACGACGGGATGTACAACCCGGAAGACGCGATGGTCGCCGAGGCCAACAAGGAAGAGCGTGCCTCGGAGAGCCTCCTCGACCTGCAGCCGTTCGAGGCTCTCGACTCGCAGGCGTCGTTCGACCGTGTCCTCTACGACGGCGGTGAGTTCGGCACCGGTGGCGAGATCGGCTCGCTGGAAGAACTCGACTTCATCGGGATCCCCGGGCTCCTCGAACCCGACCAGGTGCGCGACCTGCTGCGTGCCCGTCAGGCGACGCAGGCGAAGCGCTCGAAGGGTCGCGCCGTGAAGGACGGCCAACCGAAGGCGGCAGTGCCCGAGAACCGGCCCATGTACATGACGCTCAAGGAACAGCGGTCGGAGCTCCAGCGGCTCGTCTCGATCTGGTCCAGGCACTCGAACGAGCCGCACGGCGCCATCCACGCGGAACTCCGTCGGATCAGCGGGGGACCGGCCGTCGCACAGGCCAGCATCGAGCAGATCCAGAAACGCATCGACCTGCTGCGCTCCCGCATCGGCGGGCGCCGGTGACCCGGGTGCGCGCGTGATCGTCGCCGTCGACGACCGGACCTGGCTCGTGAAGCGCACGGCTGAGTCCTCTCCCGAGGCGATCATCGATCGGTTCGGTGGCGGGTACCGTCTCCGCCGCTTCAGCCTCACCGAGTCGCGCCGGACCGCGCACGGGGTGTACCTCGGGGTCGACCTCGCCGAGACGGCGTGGTGGCGGTTGCGCGACGGTCGTCGTTGATCTCGACCGGATCTCGGCATTCTGCGCGGCGTACATGACGCAGCAAGGTCAGATCGAGTAGACCGGAGGAATGGCAGACTCCATCCCTCACGTCCTCGTCCTCGGTGGCGGCTCGGCCGGCTACACGACCGTCAAGCAGCTCCAGAAGCACGCCGCGACCGTCCCGATGCGCATCACCCTCGTCGACCAGAACACGTACTACACGTACCTGCCGTTCCTGCCAGAGGTCGCCGGCGGCCACATCGCGCCGAAGGACGTCACGGTCGAGCTCCGTCGTGCGCTGCGCAAGACCCGGGTGATCCAGGGCAAGGTCACCGGGATCTCGTCCGCCGACAAGACCGTCTCCATCGCCACGGCCGGCGGCGACGACCGCACGCTCGGCTACGACCAGCTCGTCGTCGCGCTCGGCTCCGTCACGCGGACCTTCCCGACGCCCGGACTCGAAGAGGTCGGCATCGGTTTCAAGAGCGTGGAAGAAGCGGCGTACGTCCGGGCGAAGCTGCTCGACAACATCGCGAAGGCCGCGGCGACCCGTGACGAGGACGAGCGTCGCCGGCTCCTGACCAGCATCTTCATCGGTGGCGGCTACACCGGCGTCGAGGCGATCGGTGAGCTGTTCGACGTCTCGCAGGCCGCGATCAAGACCTACCCGTCGCTCGCGGGGGAGCAGCCGCGCTGGGTGCTCATCGACGCGCTCGACCGTGTCGCCCCCGAGGTCGGCCCCGAGTTGTCCAAGTGGACGCTCGAGTCCCTCCGCGCCCGCGGCATCGACGTCCGCCTGAAGACCACGATGCCGAGCTGCGAGGGTGGCGTCGTAAAGCTCTCCGACGGTGACGAGTTCGCCACCGGGCTGCTCGTCTGGACCGCCGGCGTCAAGCCGAACCCGCTCCTCGACGCCTCCGACCTGCCGCGCGGGCCGAAGGGGCACCTCGCCGCCAACGCGAAGCTCCAGGTCGAGAACGAGGAGACGCACGAGGTCGTCCCGGGCGTCTGGGGTCTCGGCGACGTCGCGCAGGTCCCCGACCTCACCGCGGACAAGCAGCCGGCGTACTACCCGCCGAACGCCCAGAACGCCGTGCGCCAGGCCGTCGTGGCGGCGGACAACGTGGTCGCGACGATCACGGGCAAGCCGCTCGAGGAGTACCGCCACCCGTCGATCGGGACCGTCGCCTCGTACGGCGTCGGGAAGGGTGCCGCGAACATCAAGGGCATCAAGATGACGAACCTCCTCGCATGGCTCGCACACCGGGCGTACCACGTCTACGCGATGCCGACCCTGAACCGCAAGGCGCGCATCGTCATCGGTTGGGTGACCGGCGCGGTCTCCGGTCGCGACGCGACCTCGCTCATCAAGGAGACGGACCCGCGCCGCGCCTTCGTGGACGCGACGAAGTAGGAGACCGAACTCGGCTTCAGGCCGCGCCTTCGTGGACGCGACGAAGTAGGAGACCGAACTCGGCTTCAGGCCGCGCCTTCGTGGACGCGACGAAGTAGCGCGCGACTGCCTGACCGACGGGAGGCCCGGTGCCAGCTGGCACCGGGCCTCCCGTCCGTCTGCTGGTCGCGTCGGCTGCGTCGTCGCGTCGGCCCGTCGGCTGCGCGCCCGCTCCCGACTCGGAACGACCACGCCGTTGTCGTACGACAGCGACCCTGTCGCTCCTTGCGGGCGCGACAGTTGCATGCGCGCGGTTGCGACGTACCCGTTGTCGTACGACAGCGACCCTGTCGCCCTTTGCGGACGCAACGACTGGTACGGCGGGAGCAAACGGGCGCGCAAAAACGAACGGCCCACCCGAAGGTGAGCCGTTCGCCGCGTGTCTCAACACTGCGTGTCCGAGGGGGGACTTGAACCCCCACGCCCTAATACGGGCACTAGCACCTCAAGCTAGCGCGTCTACCAATTCCGCCACCCGGACAGGTGTTCGTTTCAGTTGTCGGCCGCTCCGGCGGGTTTCCCCGGCGTTGCTGCCGGAGAAGACATTAGCACGGCTCTGAACGCACGTTGAACACGGGCGCGCATCCCGGGCGCGTCCTCCGGCGACGGCGAGTTCCGGCGCGTCAGCGGTGCCCGATAGCGTTGGTGCATGACGACGGATCCCGCGGCCACAACCACCGAGCTCGAAGCCACCGCGGCGATCGCCAGGGACCTCATCCGGCTCGACACCACGAACTGGGGCGAAGGCCGTTCGAGGGGCGAGACGGAAGCGGCGCACTACGTCGAAGCCAAGCTGCAGGAGCTCGGCGCGACGCCGCAGCTGTTCGAGTCGGAGCCCGACCGGGTGAGCGTCGTCGCACGCATCCCCGGGCGTGATCGCAGCAAGCCGGCGCTCGTCGTGCACGGCCACCTCGACGTCGTCCCGGCCGATCCCGCGAACTGGAGCGTCGACCCGTTCGGCGGCGTGGTCAAGGACGGCATGCTGTGGGGCCGCGGCGCCGTGGACATGAAGAACATGGACGCGATGATGCTCACCGCCCTCGGTGACGTGATCGCCGCGCAGGGGGCACCCGAGCGCGACCTCGTGATCGCGTACTTTGCGGACGAGGAAGCCGGGGGCGTCCTCGGCTCGCACCACGTCGTGTCCGAGCACCCCGAGGTGTTCGCCGGAGCGTCGGCCGCCATCAGCGAGGTCGGTGGCTACTCCATCACGCTCGGTGATCGCCGCGCCTACCTGCTGCAGACCGGCGAGAAGGCCCTGATGTGGATCAAGCTCGTCGCGAAGGGCACGGCGGCGCACGGCTCGCACGTCATCCGCGACAACGCCGTGACCAAGCTCGCAGCTGCCGTCGCCCGGATCGGAAGCGAGGAGTGGCCCGTCCGGCTGTCCGCCACGACCGAGGCGATGGTCGCCGAGGTCGCTCGGTTCCTCGGTGTGGACCCCACTGTGACCGGCCCGGACGAGGTCGCCCTCGCGACGGGGTCGGCGTCCCGGTTCATCCACGCGGCGCTCCACACGACCTCGAACCCGACGGTGCTGCAGGCCGGGTACAAGCACAACGTCATCCCCGACGCCGCCGAGGCGCTCATCGACATCCGGTGCCTCCCCGGTGACGAAGAAGCGGTCCTCGAGCGCGTGCGGGAACTCGCCGGCGACGACGTCGAGGTCGTGATGTCCTTCCGCGACATCGGTCTCGAGCAGGACTTCGGCGGACCCCTCGTGGACGCCGTCCGTGACGTCCTCGGCCGCCACGACCCGGGTGCGCCGGTGCTGCCGTACCTGCTGTCCGGCGGGACCGACAACAAGGCGCTGTCGACCCTCGGCATCGCGGGCTACGGCTTCGTGCCCCTGCAACTACCGGCCGGCGTCGACTTCCCGGCGATGTTCCACGGTGTCGACGAGCGCGTGCCGCTGGACTCGCTCGCGTTCGGTCGTCGTGTCCTCGGGGACCTGCTCGCGTCGTATTGATATGCTGTCGGGTCGCCACCGGCGACCACGACCCGAAAGGCCGCGCCAGTGCACATCCTCGAGGCGATCTTCCTCGGCTTCGTGCAGGGACTGACCGAGTTCCTGCCCGTCTCCTCCAGCGCACACCTGCGCATCGTCGGACTCTTCCTACCGGACGCGCAGGACCCGGGTGCCGCGTTCACCGCCGTGACGCAGCTCGGGACCGAGACCGCGGTGCTCATCTACTTCTGGCGGGACATCACGCGCATCGTCAAACGCTGGTTCGGGGCGCTCGGTGGCAGGGTCCCGCGCAATGACCCCGACGTGCGACTCGGCTGGCTCGTGATCATCGGCACGATCCCGATCGGCGTCGTCGGCCTCCTGCTGCAGCACTCCATCGAGACCACCTTCCGGTCGCTCTGGATCGTCGCGATCGTCCTCATCGTGTTCGGCATCGTCCTCGGTGTGCTCGACCGGGTCGGCCGCAAGGAACGCCGGATCGAGCACATGACCTTCGGCGGTGGGATCCTCATCGGCATCGCGCAGGTCCTCGCACTCGTTCCCGGAGTCTCGCGCTCCGGGGCCACCGTCTCGATGGGGCTCGCGCTCGGCTACACCCGTGCCGCAGCCGCGCGCTTCGCGTTCCTGCTCGCCATCCCGGCGGTCTTCCTGTCCGGCCTGTACGAGGCCGCGACCAGCCTCAGTGACACCGGCGCGCCGTTCGGTGTGGTCGACACCGTCATCGCGACCGTGGTGGCATTCGTCGTCGGGTTCGTCGTGATCGCGGCGTTCATGAACTACATCAGCAAGCGCAGCTTCATGCCGTTCGTCTACTACCGCATCGCACTCGGTATTGTTCTCATCGTGTTGCTGTCGCTCGGAGTGATCCAGCCGTGAGGGCCTGGGAGGCCCCGTCCGTCCCCGACGTCGGCGGGACCGGACCCCGTCCGGTCGTGCACGACACGGCGACCGGGAAGCCCGTCGACCCGACCCGCGGTGACGACCGTGCGGCGCTGTACGTCTGCGGGATCACCCCGTACGACGCCACACACCTGGGACACGCTGCGACGTACCTGGCGTTCGACACGCTCGGCCGGGCCTGGCGCGACGCCGGACTCGACGTCGAGTACGCGCAGAACACCACCGACGTGGACGACCCGCTGCTCGAGCGGGCGACCCGTGACGGCGTCGACTGGCAGGAGCTCGCGGCGTCGCAGATCGACCTGTTCCGCCGGGACATGGAAGCCCTGCGCATCCTGCCGCCCGACGACTACGTGGCCGTCACCGACGAGGTCGAGCGCATCGCCGAGGCGGTCGCGTTCCTTCAAAAGACCGGCTACGCCTACAGCGTGCCGACGCCCGACGCTGCCGGCGACGACCTCTACTTCGACGTGAACCGTCCGACCGAGTCCTGGGCGCTCGGCGACGAGAGCCGCATGGACCGCGAGACGATGCTGGCCCTGTCCGCCGAACGCGGCGGCGATCCCGACCGTGCCGGCAAGCGCGACCCGCTCGACCCGCTGCTCTGGCGGGCCGCCCGTGCGGGGGAGCCGCGCTGGGAGACCGTGCTCGGCGAGGGGCGCCCCGGCTGGCACATCGAGTGCAGCGTCATCGCCGGCGACCGGTTGGGGCTGCCGATCAGCGTGCAGGGCGGTGGCAGCGACCTCGTCTTCCCGCACCACGAGATGAGCGCTGGGCACGCTGCGGCTCTGGCGCACCAGCCGTTGGCGCACGCGTACGTGCACACCGGCATGATCGCGTACCAGGGCGAGAAGATCTCGAAGTCGCTCGGCAACCTGGTCACGGTCCGCGGCCTGCTCGACGACGGGGCCGATCCCCGTGCGATCCGTCTCGCGCTCCTGTCGCACCGGTACTCGGACGAATGGGAGTGGTTCGACGCCGAACTGTCGAGCGCCATCCGACGGCTCGCGGCCTGGGACTCCTGGGCGACGGCGGGCGCCGGGCACGCCGACGACGCCGACGACGTCATCGCGCGCATCCGAGCGCGCGTCGCCGACGACCTCGACACGCCGGGTGCGGTCGCGGCCGTCGACACCGCGGTGGCCGGCGGGACCCGGTGCACGCCCGAGCTCGTCGACCTGGTCGACGCCCTGCTCGGCATCCGCATCGGCTGACGCGCACCCCGCTGTCGGCACCTGCCGACCGGCACCTGCCGACCGGCACCTGCCGACCGGTCACAACACCCCGCTCACGTCTGCCGAGCGGCCACGATCCGTCGGTCCGGCCGCCCGCGAGCGACAGTTCGTGACCGGTCGGCGGAGGCGGACGGGGTGTCGTGACCAGTCGGCGGGAAGCGGACGGGGTGTCGTGACCAGTCAGCGGGCGGCGGGCGGGGCGCGGGATCCGGACGGGCGCCGAATCGGACGGGAGGCTCGGTGCCAGCTGGCACCGAGCCTCCCGTCCGTCGTCGCGCGCTCCTACTGCGGCGGCTGCGGGGGCCGCCACGGGCCCTCGCCCGCCTGGCCGGGACCGTCCTTGCCGTCCTTGCGCTCCCGACGCCGCAGGTACTGCTCGAACTCCTGCGCGATGGCGTCACCCGACGCCTCGGGGGAGTCGACGGTGTCGCGCGCCTGCTCGAGCTGCTCGATGTACGACGCCATGTCCTCGTCGTCGGAGGCCAGGGCGTCGATGCCCTCTTCCCACTGCGTCGCGTCGTCGAGGAGCGTGCCGCGGGGGACCGTGACGTCGGTGAGCTCCTCCATCTTGTCCAGGAGCGACAGCGTGGCCTTGGGCGACGGCGCGTTGTGCACGTAGTGCGGGACCGAGGCCCAGAGGGACAGCGTCGTGAGCCCGGCCTTGTCCATCGAGTCGGAGAGCACACCGAGGATGCCAGTGGGGCCCTCGTAGGACGACTTGTCGACGTCGAACGCGGCACGGACGCCGGCGTTCTCGCTCGACACGAACACCGAGATCGGACGGGTGTGCGGGACGTCCGCGAGCATGGCGCCGACGAACACCACCGCGTCGATGGAGTACACGTCGGCGAGGTCGATGATCTCGGCGCAGAACGCCCGCCACGTGCGTGACGGCTCCGGTCCGACGAGCACGAAGACGTCGCGCTCCGCCGGGGAACCCGCCGCGCCGATGACCGGGCGTCCGACGTCGCCGGGGCCGTGCAACACGATCCGCGGCCACTGGATCCCGCGGACGCCGTTGTCGTCGCTGCCGACGGTCGGGCGGTTGAACTGGTAGTCGACGTACTGCTCCCCGTCGATCTCCCGCAGTTCGTCGAGCCCGAGTGCGTCGACGATCCGCCGGGCGAGGCCACTGGCGGCTTCCCCGGCGTCGTTCCAGCCCTCGAACGCGACGACCAGCAGGCGGCCGTCGTTGAAGGGGGAGTGCTGTGGCACGGAGCGGACCTCCTGGAGGTGGAGTGGAGCGGGTCGGCGCGGGAGGCGGACCGTCCACAGCCGACCGGACACGATCAGGCATCCACAATAGGCCCCAGGGCCTTCGGCGACCGCGTGCGCCGGTAGACTCGTCGCCCGTGACCGCGCATCCCCTCGCCCTCGTCCAGCCCGCAGCCGTGCTGTGGGACATGGACGGCACGATCATCGACACCGAGCCGATCTGGCAGCAGTCCCAAGTGGAGCTGACCGGTCGCTACGGCGCCGAGTGGACCCACGAGGACGGGCTCTCCCTGGTGGGCAGCGGCCTCGAGCGCTCGGGGGAGATCCTGCGGGACAAGGGCGTCGACATGGAGGTCGAGGAGATCGTCCAGTGGATGACCTCGTACGTCATGGAGCGGCTGGCGCACGACGACCTGCCGTGGCGTCCCGGTGCGCGTGAGCTCATCGAGGAACTGCACGCCCGTGGCATCCCCACGGCGCTCGTGACGATGTCCCGCCGCACCATGGCGCTCGTCGCCGCTGACGCCCTGGCGGACCACCCGTTCCGGGTCGTCGTCGCCGGTGACGACGTCGAGCACCCGAAGCCCCATCCCGAGGCGTACCTGACCGCAGCCGCCCAGCTGGGCGTCGACGCCACCGCATGCGTCGCGATCGAGGACTCCGCCACCGGAGTCGCCGCGGCCGTCGCGTCGGGCGCGGTCACGATCGCCGTCGAACACATCGTGCCGCTGCCGGAGACGGCCGGCGACGTCTACCTGACGTCGCTCGCCGGTGTCGACGTGGACCGGCTCGTGGCGCTCACCTCGCCGGCGCTGGCCGCACGAGCCGGTGGGTCCGCCACCGACGCCGAGGAGGTCGCGCGATGAACGCCGAGCTCCCCGACACCACTGGACTGCCGCACACGACCGGCGGCACCCCGCACACCCCGCCGCGCGGCCCGTTCCGCGCGGGCGACCGCGTGCAGCTCACCGGCCCCAAGGGCAAGCTCACGACGCTGTCGCTCGAGCCCGGCGTGATCTACCACACGCACCGCGGCATGCTCGCGCACGACGACGTGATCGGGCAGCCGGACGGATCCGTCATCACCGCGAGCTCGGGCGACGAGTACCTCGCGCTCCGGCCGCTGCTGAACGACTACGTCATGTCGATGCCGCGCGGTGCCGCGATCGTCTACCCGAAGGACGCCGCCCAGATCGTGGCGTTCGCCGACGTCTTCCCCGGGGCCCGCGTGGTCGAGGCCGGTGTCGGCTCCGGCGCGCTCTCGCTCTGGCTGCTCCGCGCGATCGGTCCGACCGGTCGCCTGCAGTCGTTCGAGCGCCGCGACGAGTTCGCCGAGATCGCCCGTGGGAACGTCGGCACCTTCCTCGGCGCCGTGCCGGACAACTGGAGCGTGACCGTCGGCGACCTCGTCGAGGAGCTCCCCGGTGCCACCGAACCCCAGAGCGTCGACCGTGTCGTGCTCGACATGCTCGCGCCGTGGGAGTGCGTCGACGCGGCCGCCGACGCGCTCGTGCCCGGCGGGCTGATCGTCTGCTACGTCGCGACCGTCACGCAGCTGAGCCGCACGGCCGAGGCGCTCCGCGACACCGGCCGGTTCACCGACCCCCAGTCGAGCGAGACGCTCGTACGCACCTGGCACGTCGAGGGGCTCGCCGTCCGACCGGACCACCGCATGGTCGGACACACCGGGTTCCTCGTGACGGCACGCCGTCTGGCCGACGGTGTGGTCCTTCCGAACCTGAAGCGGCGCGCAGGGAAGGCCGAGTTCTCCGACGAGGACGTCGAGGCCTGGACGCCGGGCGCCGTCGGCGAACGGTCCGCCAGCGACAAGAAGCTCCGCAAGGTGGCTCGCCAGGCGGCGGCGCAGGCCCGGAAGGTCGCGGCGGCCGAAGCCGCGGACGCGGCAGGTGCCGGACCGCTGGACGCGTCCGATCCTGATGGAGACGACCGGTAGGCTACCGACCGTTGCCCGCCCCGCATCGAACGGAAAGAGGGTCCGTGCGCACCATCCCCGCACTCCTGGTCACCATCGGACTGGCCGCGTCGCTCACGGCGTGCGCGTCGAGCGGAGCCGGCACGACGCCGTCGAGCTGCAACGCTCCCGGTGCCGCGTCCGAGTCCGTCACCGCGTCGGGCGCGTTCGGCAAGGAGCCGAAGGTCTCGATCCCCGCGGGGCTCACCACGAAGGGCACCCAGGTCTCGGTCCTGAAGCAGGGCGACGGCCGCACGGTGGGGGACGGCACGCCGGTCCTCATCGAGTACACGCTCGTCGACGGCTCCACCGGGAAGGTCGCGCAGACCAGCGGGTACTCCGGCACGACCGCGCCGATCACCGCGGGATCCTCGAACGCCGGTGCCCTCGGCAAGGCGCTCGAGTGTGCGAAGGTCGGCGACCGCCTCGCGGTGGCGCTGCCGCAGAGCGCGCTGTCGAGCGGCGCGACCTCGACCAAGAAGACCGAGGACGCCGTCATCGCGGTGATCGACGTCAAGCGGGCGTTCGACTCCCGCGCCACCGGGACCCCGCAGCTCGCGGGCGACCACATGCCGGCCGTGGTCTTGGCGACCGACGGCGCCCCCGGCATCACCGTCCCGTCGTCCGCGGCCCCGTCCTCCGACGAGACCCACCTGCTCCGCAAGGGCCACGGCGAGGTGCTCACCGACAAGGACACCGCGGTCATCAAGTACACCGCCGTCACGTGGGGCGACGACTCCACGGTCGCCGGGTCGAGCTGGACCGACGGGACCGGCGCCCAGACCGTGCCCCTCGCCAAGGGGCAGGTCCAGGAAGGCGTGCGCAGCGCGCTCGTCGGCAGGAAGGTCGGCGACCAGGTGCTCGCGATCGTCCACCAGCAGGGTGTGGCCTACGCGTACGTCATCGACGTGCTCGGCTCGATGAAGTCCTGACCCGGATCCCGGTCCTGACGACGCTCGTCCGCTCTCCACGAACCAGCGCGCGGGTGCACTCCGGTGCCCCCGCGCTGCCGTAGGATCGGCTCGTGCCAGCCACCCGTGTGCCCCGCGTACCGGCGGAAGAACGCCTGTTCAGCCTCGTGCTCGCGCTGCTGTCGACCGAGTCGGGCCTGACGAAGTCCGAGATCCTGACGAACGTCCAGGGCTACCGACAGCGGTTCGCGGCCGGTGGTGACAACGCGTCGCTCGAGCGGCAGTTCGAACGCGACAAGGACGACGTCCGCGAACTCGGCATCCCGCTCGAGACCATCGAGACCCCCGGATCGTCCGGCAACAACCAGACCCTCCGGTACCGCATCCCGAAGGGCGAGTACGACCTGCCCCTCGACGTCCGGTTCACCCCGGACGAATCCGCGCTGCTGTCGCTCGCGGCGATGGCGTGGCGCGAAGGGGCCCTGTCGTCCGATTCGCGTCGAGCGCTCCTCAAGGTCCGTTCCGCCGGTGACGACGACAGCCGCGCCGGCGCGATCGGCATGGACGCGTACGCTCCGCGGCTCCGCGCAAGGGACGCCGCGTTCGAACCACTCCGCGCGGCGCTCGACCGCGCGGCAGCCGTCCGGTTCGACTACATCACCCCTGGTGAACACGAAGCACGACGGCGCGACGTCGCTCCGCTGGCGCTCGTGCAGCACGGCGGCCGGTGGATGCTCGCCGCACACGAACCCTCGACGGACTCCGACAAGAACTACCTGCTCTCGCGGATCGTCGGTCCCGTCACGACGTACGAGCCGGGTCGCCACCCGGCGCCCGCCGGTGCGGGGGAGCGGACCCTCGCGGAACTCGACCGGCTCTGGTCCGAGCGCACGGCGACGATCGCGGTCGTCCCCGGGTCCGACGCGGAACGTCGCCTCGGCCGTCGGCGGGACACCACCGCACAGGGCGACGGCGTCCTCGTACTCCACTACGTCGACCCGCAGATCCTCGCCGAGGAACTCGCCGCCTTCGGCCCAGAGGTGCAGGTGCTCGAACCCGCGGACGTCCGCGACCGTGTGCTGGACCGCCTCCGCGGGCTCGTCGCCGACCACGGCGAAGTCGCCGACCACAGCGAAGGGGTGCTCCGTGGCTGAACCCCAGCCGCTCCAGGCGCAGGACAAGCTCGCGTTCCTGCTCGCACTGGTGCCGTACCTGATCGACCGCGAGCGGGTCTCCGTGGCCGAGGCCGCTCGGCACTTCGGCGTCCCGGAGACCAGGATCCGCCGCGCGGTCGAGCTCATCGCCGTGTCGGGGATCCCCGGCGAGACGATGCAGTACCAGCACGGCGACCTGTTCGACATCGCCTGGGACGACTTCGAGCAGAACGACATGATCGTGCTGACGAACCTCGTGGCGATCGACGACTCCCCGCGGCTCTCCGCACGAGAAGCATCTGCGCTCATCGCAGGCTTGCAGTACCTCTCCGCGCTGCCGGAAGCCGCCGACCGCGACGCCATCCGCGCGCTGATGGCGAAGCTCTCCCGCGGTGCCGGTGGAGCATCCGCGAACGTCGCCGTCGGCCAGGAGCGCCACGACGCGACGCTCGCCACCATCCGGCAGGCGATGTCCGACGGCCGTGGACTCGTGTTCGACTACGCCGGGCCGCGAACCCAGGGAAGCACGCGCTCGGTGGACCCGCTCCGCGTGGAGTCCATCGACACGGACTGGTACCTCCGCGCCTGGGACCTCGATCGTGCAGCGCTCCGCACGTTCCGACTGGACCGGATGTCGGCCGTGCGCGTCGACGACCGCCAGGCGTCGCACTCGACTGACGACGTCACCATCCCCGACACGCTGTTCCAGCAGAGCGCGGACGACGTGATCGTGACCGTGGAGCTCGACGCCTCGTCGTTGCCGCTCGTGGCGGACTTCCTCGCGGACACCGCCGACGTGCCCGACGCCGATCGGCGCGTGCGCATCCGGCTCGCCGCGTCCGCGGGGTTCGACGGTGTGGTGCGCCTCGTCGCCGGCCTGCCGGGGCGGGCCGTGGTGCTCGACCCGCCCGCCGCGCGAGACGCCGTGCGCGCCTTCGCCGCGTCCGCGCTGCCCGCGTCCTGACGCGAGCGGCGCGCGACGCCGCCCGGCGCCGACGCGGGCTCGACGCGGGGTGGGCCGGACGCGCCCTGGTCGCGACCGTCCACCGGACGGGAGGCTCGTTCCCGGCCCGCACCGTGCCTCCCGTCCGCCGACTGCCCACGGGACCCACAGAGGCCGCCGACCGCGGCGAGTGGTCGCGACACCCCGCGCATCGACCGCCCACCGGTCGCAAACCGTCGGTCGGTGATCCCGACGACGACGGACGTTGACCGGTCGGCGGATGCGAGCGGGGTGTCGTGACCACTCGCCCGAAGGTGCGCTGTGCGTTCGCACGTCGCGCCGCCGACCGAGGGCCGCGCTGCCGTAGGATCGACGCATGGCTTCGACGACCGCGCGCGGGCGAGAGAAGCGGCAGGGTCGCCGTCCGAAGGAACCCGAAGGCCGCATGTCCCTCGGGCAGCACCTCATCGAGCTGCGCAACCGCCTGTTCAAGGCCGTCCTCGCGGTCCTCGTCGGTGCGGTCGGCGGCTGGTTCCTGACCCCGTTCGTGCTCGACTCGCTGCGTGCCCCCGTGTCCCAGCTGGCGAAGGTCGGCGGGCACACCGCCGAGCTGAACTTCCCGATGATCACGGGAGCGTTCGACCTCAAGCTGCAGATCGCGATCACGATCGGCATCGTGATCGCGAGCCCGGTCTGGCTCTACCAGATCTGGGCGTTCATCGTCCCGGCGTTGGTCCGGCGCGAGAAGCAGTACGTGTGGGGCTTCCTCGGCACGGCGATCCCGCTGTTCTTCGCCGGGTGCTACTTCGGCTGGTACGTCCTGCCGCACATCGTCGGGATCCTCGGCAGCTTCGTGTCGAGCCAGGACACCTCCATCGTCGACGCCAAGGCCTACTACGACTTCGTCATCAAGCTCATCGTGGCCGTCGGCATCGCCTTCGTGCTGCCCGTGTTCCTGGTGTTGCTGAACTTCGTCGGCGTGCTCGAGGCGAAGTCGATCATCAAGTCCTGGCGCGTGGCCATCCTCTGCATCCTGGTCTTCTGCGCGATCGTGACCCCGAGCGCCGACGTCATCTCGATGTTCCTGCTCGCGATCCCGATGATGGTGCTCTACGTCGCCGCCTGCGTGGTGACCTGGCTGCACGACCGTCGTCTCGCGAAGCGCCAGGCCAAGCTCGACGCCGAGTACGGCCTGTGACGGACACCGGGCTGAGCGCGGCCGAGCGGTTCCAGGCCGCCCGCGTCCGGAGCCGGTCGCGCAACCTGGAGCTGTTCCGCGCAGACCTGCGGTTCGACCTGGACGCGTTCCAGTTCGCCGCGTGTGATGCGCTCGACCAGGGACGAAGCGTGCTCGTCGCCGCCCCGACCGGTGCCGGCAAGACGATCGTCGCCGAGTTCGCGATCTGGCTGGCGATGCGGCAGCCGACGGCGAAGGTGTTCTACACGACGCCGATGAAGGCGCTGAGCAACCAGAAGTACGCGGAGCTCGTGGAGGCGTACGGGGAGTCCGAGGTGGGGCTCCTCACCGGCGACACCAACGTCAACCCCCGGGCACGGGTCGTCGTGATGACGACCGAGGTGCTCCGCAACATGATCTACGCGGACTCCGACCTGCTCGACGACCTGGCGTGGGTCGTGCTGGACGAGGTCCACTACCTCGCCGACCGGTTCCGGGGCGCGGTGTGGGAAGAGGTGATCCTGCACCTGCCGACCGAGGTCCGTCTGGTCTCGCTCAGCGCGACGGTGTCCAACGCCGAGGAGTTCGGCGACTGGCTGCAGACCGTCCGCGGCGACACCGACGTCATCGTGTCCGAGGACCGTCCGGTGCCCCTCGAGCAGCACGTGCTCGTCGGCAACAAGATGGTCGACCTCTTCGACTCGTCCGGTGCCGCGGCGACCAACCGCGTGAACCCCGAGCTGCTGCGTCTCGTCGGCGGAGGCTCGCGCAACGACAGTCGTGGCGGCCACCGCGGACGTCGGGGTCGTGGCGGGTACGTCGACCGCCGTGGTCCGCGCACCGAGAAGCTGCACCGCGAGCACATCGCCCGCATGCTGGACGAGCGGATGCTGCTCCCGGCGATCTTCTTCGTGTTCAGCCGCAACGGGTGCGACCAGGGCGTCCGGCAGGTCCTGCGGTCCGGGGTCTCCCTGACCACCCGCGAAGAGCGGAACGAGATCCGCGAGACCGCGGAGTACCACTGCCGCACCCTCCTCGACGAGGACCTCGCCGTCCTCGGGTACTGGGAGTGGCTCGAAGGGCTCGAGCGGGGCGTCGCGGCGCACCACGCCGGGCTCCTGCCCGCGTTCAAGGAGGTCGTCGAGGACCTCTTCCAGCGCAAGCTCCTCAAGGTCGTCTTCGCGACCGAGACACTGGCGCTCGGGGTCAACATGCCGGCGCGCACGGTCGTCCTCGAGAAGCTGGAGAAGTTCAACGGCGAGGCCCGTGTGCCGATCACGCCGGGGGAGTACACGCAGCTCACGGGGCGAGCCGGCCGTCGGGGGATCGACGTCGAGGGGCACTCGGTCATCCAGTGGACCGACGGCCTCGAACCGCAGGCCGTCGCGTCGCTCGCGAGCCGTCGGACGTACCCGCTCAACTCCTCGTTCAAGCCGACGTACAACATGGCCGTGAACCTGATCGAGCAGTTCGGTCGACAGCGCACGCGCGAGGTCCTCGAGACGTCCTTCGCGCAGTTCCAGGCGGACCGCTCCGTCGTCGACCTCGCCAGGAAGGTGCGGTCGCAGCAGGAGTCGCTCGACGGCTACCAGCGGTCGATGGCGTGCCACCTCGGCGACTTCACCGAGTACGCGGCGCTGCGACGGCGACTCTCGGACCTCGAACGCACGAACGTCCCCGGCGGCCGCGAAGCCTCGCACGGCGCCCGCCAGGAACGGCAGTCCCAGATCACCGAGGTGCGGCGCGCCCTGCAGCGTCACCCCTGCCACGCCTGCCCGGACCGGGAAGCGCACGCCCGCTGGGCGGAGCGCTGGTACAAGCTCAAGCGCGTCAACGACAAGCTCGTGCAGCAGATCCGCTCCCGGACCGGCGCCGTCGCGACGACGTTCGACCGGGTGACCGACGTGCTCGTCCAGCTCGGGTACCTCGTGCCGAGCGGCAACGACGCGTCCGCCGGTCCTGACGGCGAGCTCACCGTCGCAGCGGGTGGTCGTCGTCTGCAGCGGATCTACGGCGAGCGGGACCTGCTCGTCGCCGAGTGCCTCGAGGCCGGGGTGTGGAAGGACCTCACGCCGGCACAGCTCGCCGCCATGGCCGCCACGATCGTCTACCAGCCCCGTCGGGAGGACGCCCCGGGGACCGAGCACGCACTGCCCCGCGGCGCGTTCCGCCCGGCGATCGACGAGACCCTGACGATCTGGTCCCGCCTCGACGACGTGGAGCGCGACGCCCGGCTGTCCGGTTCGCAGCCGCCGACCCCCGCGATCGCCGTCGGCATGTTCCGGTGGGCGTCCGGCTCGGCGCTCGACGACGTCCTGCGGTCGCTCGACCTGGCAGCCGGTGACTTCGTCCGGTGGTGCAAGCAGGTCATCGACCTCCTCGACCAGATCAAGAACGCCGGCGACCCCGAGCTCGCCGAGACCGCCCGACGGGCGACGGACGCGGTCCGCCGCGGCATCGTCGCGTACGCGACGGTCTGACGGGAGGCCCGGTGCAGGTTCCCGAGACCGGCGTGCGTCCGCCGGTTGGTCGCGTCCCATCGAGACGCCGCGGTCCGTCCGAGATGCCGCCAATTCCCGCTGTGTCTGAAGGACTTGGCGGTGTCTCGAGGCCGTCGCCCTTCGCGGCGCTGCCGGTACGGATCGCGCTGCCGCTGGCGGTCATCGGGGGACTCCTGTTCGCACTGTCCTTCCCGTCGCCCGGGTGGTGGTTCCTCGCCTACCCCGCGGTCGCCTGTCTGCTGCTGTCCGCCATGGGACAGGGGTGGCGCCGTGCGGCATGGCTCGGCTACCTCGGGGGAGTCGCGTTCTGGATCCCGGCCATCTCGTGGGCCGGGCGCTACCTGGGGCCGGTCCCGTGGCTCGCGCTCGCGCTGTTCGAGGCGGCCATGTTCGCACTCGGCAGCGTCGCGATCGCCCTCGCGTACCGCTGGGTCGCGCGCGTCGTGCCCTCGACCGCCGGACGCGTGTGGGGCCTCCCGGCTGTGGTCGCCGCACTGTGGACCGGTCGCGAGTGGTTCTCCGGGAGCTGGCCGTACGGGGGGTTCGCGTGGGGGCGGGTCGGGCTGTCGCAGTCCGAGAGCCCGTTCGCCCACCTCGTCGCGTACGTCGGCGTCCTCGGGTTGTCGTTCGTCGTCGTGTACTGCGTCGCCGTCGTCGTCTCGCTGGGACTCGTCGGGGGGATCCAGCTCCGGATGCGCGTCGCCGTCGCCGGACTCCTCGTGGCGGCGGTGCTCGCCGTCCCCGCCTGGCCGACAGCGACCGACGGGACGATCCGCATCGAGTCCGTGCAGGGGAACGGTCCCGCCGGGTACTTCGACCGGGCGGCGCCCGGGCAGGTCCTCGAGTCGCAGGTCGCCGCGACCGACGTGTCCGCGAAGGGCGTCGACCTGGTCGTCTGGCCGGAGGCGTCCGCGGAGTTCGACCCGCGCCAGCAGCCCGTGATCGCGAGCGCGCTGCACTCCGTCGTGCAGTCCGTCGGCGCACCCGTCGTGGCCGGCGCGATCACCCAGACACCGTCGGGTGTGCTCCACAACACGTCGTTCGTGTGGACCGCCGACGGATGGCAGTCGTCCTACGACAAGAAGCGCCCGGTGCCCTTCGGCGAGTACGTCCCGGACCGGTGGTTCTTCTCCAAGCTCGCGCCGTCGCTCATCGGACTGCTGCAGCGCGACTACACGCCGGGGACGAAGCCGAACGTGCTCGACGTCGCCGGGATCAAGGCGGGCATCGCGATCTGCTTCGACATCGTCGACGACGGGCTGACGCGGGACATGGCCCGCGGCGGCGCGCAGGTGATCCTCGCGCAGACGAACAACGCCGACTTCTCCGGCACCGACGAGAACCTACAGCAGCTCGAGATCGCGCGGATGCGGGCCATCGAGACCGGCCGGTCGCTCGTGAACATCTCGACCGTCGGCGCCTCGCAGGTGATCGACCCCTCCGGGCGGACGATCGACCGCGTGCCGGAGTACACCGCGACCTCGATGGTGACCGACGTCCCCCTCAGCACTTCCACGACGCCGGCCACCGTCGTGTCCGGTCTGGTCGCGCTCGTCCTCTCGCTCGGCGGGCTCCTCGTCCTCATCGCCTGCGCCCCGTTCCACACGCCCCGCCGCCGCCGCTGAGCGGCCGCCCGTCCCGCGGGCCCGCACTGGGAACCCACTGTGAATGCGGATGCTCCGGAACGAACCCGCGTGGGACAGTGTTGCAAGGGGGGAACGAGCGAGAGGAGTCCACCATGGCTGATCGGAGTCTCCGCGGCATGCGGCTCGGGAGCCAGAGCCTCCAGAGCGAAGAGGGCGTCGAGCTCTCTGACCGCAAGCGCGCGGTCTACCAGACCGACTCGGGCGAGACGTTCGACGTCGTGTTCTCTGCCGAGGCAGAGGTCCCGCAGAGCTGGGCCGACCCCAGGAGCGGACGCGAAGGGCGCCTGCTCGGCGACGACGGGGTGCCCGTCGAGGTCGCGGCAGAAGACGTCAAGGCGCCACGTACCCACTGGGACATGCTGCTCGAGCGGCGCTCGCGCGAGGAGCTCGAGGAACTGCTCCAAGAACGACTGCAGTTCCTGCGCGCCCGTCGCGGCGCCTGAGGCACTGACGAACGACGAAGGCCCGCTCCCCGATGGGAGCGGGCCTTCGTCGTTCCGTGCTACTGGTGCTGGTCGTGCTACTGCTGCTGGTCCTGCTGGTCCTGCCGGTCCTGCTGGGCCTGCTGGTCCGCGAGCTGCGCTCGCGTCGCGTCGGCCGCGGCGCGGAGCTTCTCATCGACGCTGCGGTTCGACTCGGCGAGTCGCTCGTCGAGCACCGAGTCCGGGACGATGTCTGCCGCGGTGGCGTTCGGGTTCGCACCGGCGTTGCCACCCGCGGGGTCGGAGACCGCGGTGTTCGCGAGGCTCTCGCTCGCGAGCTTGGATATCTTCGCGAGGAAGTCGCTGCCGCCAGCAGCGCCGGCCGCCGGAGCGCCGCCGCCGGACCGGGGAGCGGTGAAGCCCTTCGCGATGCCGGAGAGGGCCTCGGTGAACTCGCTCGGGATCATCCAGAGCTTGTTCGCCGTGCCCTCGGCGATCTTCGGCAGGGTCTGCAGGTACTGGTACGACAGCAGCTTCTCGTCCGGGTCGCCGGTGTGGATGGCGTCGAACACCGTGGCGATGGCCTGCGCTTCACCCTCGGCGCGGAGCACCTGGGCCTTGGCGTCACCCTCTGCGGCGAGGATCGCCGCCTGCCGCTGACCCTCTGCCTCGAGGATCTGCGACTGCTTGGTGCCCTCGGCCTGCAGGATCGCGGCACGACGGTTCCGCTCCGCACGGAGCTGCTGCTCCATGGCGTCGACGATCGACACGGGCGGTTCGATCGCCTTGAGCTCGACCCGCCCGACACGGATGCCCCACTTGCCGGTCGCCTCGTCCAGGACGACGCGGAGCTGGCCGTTGATGTTGTCCCGGCTGGTCAGTGCTTCCTCGAGGTTGAGACCACCGACGACGTTGCGGAGCGTGGTGGTCGTCAGCTGCTCGACGGCGCCGAGGTAGTTCGCGATCTCGTAGGTGGCGGCGCGGGCGTCCGTGACCTGGAAGTAGACGACCGTGTCGATCGAGACGACGAGGTTGTCCTCGGTGATCACGGGCTGCGGCGGGAACGAGACGACCTGTTCACGCATGTCGAGCAGCGGCCGGAGGCGGTCGATGAACGGCACGAGCAGGTTCAGGCCGGGGGCGAGCGTCTTGTGGTACTTGCCGAGGCGCTCCACGACGCCCGCAGTCGCCTGCGGGACGATGCGGATCGCCTTGGCGAGCACGACGATCACGAAGATGACGATGACGACGATCAGTACGAGGAGCACGATCGTCCCGGGTTCGAGGGTCATGAAGCAGCCTTCTGTTCGATGCGGACGACGGCGGTCGAGCCCTCGATGGACTCGACGACGACGTGGGTGCCGAGCGGCGGGGTGCGATCGGGGGCGGCGACGTCGATGCGCGCGCTCCAGGTCTCGCCGTTCGCCAGGCGGACCTGGCCGGGGGCGGTGGAGGTGAAGGCGACGGCGACCGTGCCCGGCATGCCGACCAGTCCCTCGACGCCGGTGCGGTGGGGGTCGGCGTTCCGGCCGAGCGCGACGAGGAGCCGGGGCCGGACGAGCGCGAGGAGCAGGAGCGCGACGGCCGCGGCGATGATGGCGGACAGCCACCACTCCGCGCCGATGAGCGCGGCGATCAAGCCGCCCGCTGCTCCGGCTGCGAGCATGATGAAGATGAAGTCGAGGGTGAACACCTCGACCACCCCCAACACCAGCACCAGAGCGATCCAGACGATGGTCTGGATCCAATCCGAGATGTTCACGCGATCTCCCTCCCTCGGTCGCGCGCGGCAGCGCTGCGTCGCGACGGCCGGTTCAAGTCCGTTCAACATATCAAACGACGTCTGACCGGGCGCACGGATTGGTAGGCTCGACCGGTCCCGATGCACGGTCACGAACTGGAGAACACCACTGTGAGCAGCCCCCTCGCCCCCGGATCCCTCGCCGGCAAGCGCGCCCTCGTCACCGGCTCGTCCCGCGGCATCGGCGCAGACACCGTCGGGTACCTTGCGGAAGCGGGCGCCAAGGTTGTCGTCAACTACCGGAACAAGGCCCGCCGCGCCGAGCAGATCGCCGAGGGCATCGTCGCCGCCGGGGGAGAGGCCCTCGCGGTCGGCGCCGACCTGACCGACCACGACTCGGTGCAGGCGATGGTCGACACCGTGGTGCAGGCATGGGGCGGCATCGACCTCCTGGTGCTCAACGCGTCGGGTGGGATGGAGTCCGGCATGGGCGAGGACTACGCGCTCCGTCTGAACCGCGACGCGCAGGTCGACATGCTCCAGACCGCCGTGCCGCACATGGCCGCCGGCTCCCGCATCGTGTTCGTCACGAGCCACCAGGCCCACTTCGTCGAGACCGCCGAGACGCTGCCGGAGTACCTGCCCGTCGCCAAGAGCAAGCACGCCGGTGAGACCGCGCTCCGCGAGCTCCTCCCGCAGCTCGAAGCAGCCGGCATCGAGTTCGTCGTCGTCTCCGGCGACATGATCGAGGGCACGATCACGGCGACGCTCCTGAACCGCATCAACCCCGGTGCGATCGAGGAACGCCGCGGGGCCGTCGGCAAGCTCTACAGCGTGTCCGAGTTCGCCGCCGAGATCGCCCTCGCCGCGGTCGAGCCGATCCCCGCGGACAACACGCGCCTGGTCGGCGACGTCAGCGGCTTCACGGCCTGATCAGTCGGGGTAGCGTCGGCCGGGTGACTGCTGCACCCGGGCTCCGCCTGACTTCCCGCATCCTGCTGCTCGACGACGACGGTCGCGTGTTCCTGATGGACACGAACGCCCCGTCGTCCGACGGCTTCCACCGGTGGATCACGCCTGGTGGGGGAGTCGACCCGGGCGAGACGCACCGCGACGCCGCGATCCGGGAGCTCCGCGAGGAGACCGGCATCGTGATCACCGACCCGGGTGAACCGGTCTGGTCGTGGGACTTCGACGTCACGTGGGACCAGGCGGACCACGACCGCGGACACTCCGAGTTCTACGTCGTGCAGACCACCGGGTTCGTGCTGTCGAGCGACGAGTGGACCGACGACGAGCGGGTCGACATCCTCGGTTCCCGCTGGTGGACGGCCGACGAGCTCGACGCCACGGACGAGCCGTTCGAGCCCGCCGAGCTGCCCGACCTGGTCCGGCGGGTCACTCGCGGGGCGTGAGCACGCAGAACTCGTTGCCCTCGGGATCGGCCAGCACCACCCACGGCACGTCGCGCTGACCGACGTCGGCGAGCGTCGCGCCCCGAGCCACCAGGGCGTCGATCTCTGCCTGGTGCGAGTCGTCCGGCGCGGGTGCGAGGTCGATGTGGAGCCGGTTCTTCACGGTCTTGCCCTCCGGCACCGGCACGAAGACGAGCCCCTGCGGCTGGTGCTCGCGCGGCGTGCCCTCCGGGAGCTCGAGCGCGTGTTCCGGCGCGATCACGGCTTCGTCGTCGGACTCGTTCACGACCGGCCACGCGAGCGTCTCACCCCACCACCGCGCGAGCGCGTGCGGGTCGTGGCTGTCGACGACGATCGAGTACCAGCGGAGTGCCATGGCGCCAGTATGGCCGTGGCCACCGACGCCGTCCGGACAGCGGTCCGGTCGGTACCCTGATCGGCATGCACACCAGCGACACGTCGATCGCCGACAGCCACGACCGCATCCGTGTCCGCGGCGCGCGCGAGAACAACCTGCGCGACGTCGACGTGGACCTGCCGAAGCGTCGGCTGACGGTGTTCACGGGTGTGTCCGGCTCCGGCAAGAGCTCACTCGTGTTCGGCACCGTGGCGGCGGAGTCGCAGCGGATGATCAACGAGACGTACAGCGCCTTCGTGCAGGGGTTCATGCCGACGCTCGGCCGTCCGGACGTCGACGTGCTCGACGGCCTGACCACTGCGATCGTGGTCGATCAAGAGCGCATCGGGGCCGATCCGCGCTCGACCGTCGGTACCGTGACGGACGCGAACGCGATGCTGCGCGTGCTCTTCAGCCGGCTCGGGCAGCCGCATGTCGGCGGGCCCAACGCGTTCTCGTTCAACCTCGCGACCGTGTCGGCCGGCGGAGCGATCACCGTCCAGAAGGGCACCGACGCGAAGGCCCAGAAGGTCAGCTTCAACCGGCTCGGCGGCATGTGCGCGCGGTGCGAAGGGCGGGGGCGCGTCACCGACATCGACCTCACGCAGTTGTTCGACGACGCCAAGCCGCTGTCCGACGGCGCCCTCACGATCCCCGGCTACGGCACCGAGGGCTGGAACGTCCGGCTGTACGCCGAGTCGGGGTACTTCGACGCGGACAAGCCCATCCGGGACTTCACCGAGCAGGAGCGGCAGGACTTCCTCTACCGGGAGCCGACGAAGCAGAAGATCGCCGGCATCAACATGACGTACGAGGGGCTCGTGCACCGCGTCCGCCGGTCGTTCCTGCAGAAGGACCGCGAAGCGATGCAGCCGCACATCCGTGCGTTCGTCGACCGGGCGGTGACGTTCACGACGTGCCCGGACTGCGGCGGCACCCGGCTGAACGACATCGCGCGCTCGTCCAAGGTGGCGGGTAAGAGCATCGCCGACGTCTGCGCGATGCAGATCACCGACATCGCGACATGGCTGCACACGCTCGACGAACCGTCGGTCGGCCCGCTCCTCGACGGGCTCCGCGACGCCGTCGACTCTTTCGTCGAGATCGGCCTCGGCTACCTCTCGCTCGAGCGCCCGACCGGCACACTGTCCGGCGGCGAGGGCCAGCGCGTGAAGATGGTGAAGCACCTCGGGTCCTCGCTCAGTGACGTCACCTACGTGTTCGACGAACCGAGCACCGGCCTGCACCCGCACGACATCCAACGGATGAACGGACTCCTGCTCCGGCTGCGTGACAAGGGCAACACCGTGCTCGTCGTCGAGCACAAGCCCGAGGTGATCCAGATCGCCGACCACGTCGTCGACCTGGGCCCCGGTGCGGGGACCGGCGGCGGAACCCTCTGCTACCAGGGCCCGGTCGACGGCCTGCGGGCGAGCGGCACCGTCACCGGGAAGCACCTCGACGACCGGGTGTCGGTCAAGACCGACGTGCGCGTCCCCACCGGCGCGATCGAGATCCGCGGGGCCAATCGGCACAACCTGCAGGACGTCGACGTCGACGTGCCGCTCGGCGTGCTCACCGTCGTCACCGGGGTCGCAGGCTCCGGGAAGAGCACGCTCATCCACGGGTCGCTCTCGCCGTTGGACGACGTCGTCGCGATCGACCAGAGTGCGATCAAGGGCTCCAGGCGGAGCAACCCGGCGACCTACACCGGCATGCTCGAGCCGATCCGCAAGGCGTTCGCGAAGGCCAACGGCGTGAAGCCGGCGTTGTTCAGCGCCAACTCCGAGGGGGCGTGCCCGGCGTGCAACGGCGCCGGCGTGGTCTACACCGACCTCGGGATGATGGCCGGGGTCTCCACCACCTGCGCGGAGTGCGACGGCAAGCGCTTCGACCAGTCGGTGCTCGAGTACCGGTTCGGCGGGAAGGACATCAGCGAGGTGCTCGCGATGTCGGTCGCGGACGCCGCGGCCTTCTTCGCCGCAGGGGACACCCGCGTCGCCCCGGCCCGGGCGGTCCTCGAACGGCTCGTGGACGTCGGCCTCGGCTACCTGACGATCGGGCAGCCGCTCACCACGCTGTCCGGCGGGGAGCGACAGCGGCTGAAGCTCGCGACGCACCTGGGGGAGTCCGGCGGGATCATCGTCCTCGACGAGCCCACGACCGGCCTACACCTGGCCGACGTCGAACAGCTCCTCGGCTTGCTCGACCGGCTCGTCGAGTCGGGCAAGAGCGTCGTCGTGATCGAGCACCACCAGGCGGTGATGGCGCACGCGGACCGGATCATCGACCTCGGACCCGGCGCGGGGCACGACGGTGGGCGAGTGGTGTTCGAGGGGACGCCGGCCGAGCTGGTCGCCGCGCGGTCCACGCTGACCGGGCAGCACTTGGCGGAGTACGTCCGGGGCTGAGCGGCCGGGTGCCGGTGCGGGTGCGTGCCGGTGAGTGAGAGCTCCACATCGAGTGCGCGGAAGTTGCGGGCTGGAAGGGGTTCCGGCCTCGTTTTCTGCGCACTCGATCGTCTGTGGTGACGGATCCCGACCGGTCGCGTGCGGTCGCGTGCAGGCTCCACATCGAGTGCGCGGAAGTTACGGGCGGAGTCGTGTTCCGGTCGCGCTTTCTGCGCATTCGCGCGTAGGGCCAGGCCGTCCACGGGCGGACAGGAGGCGCGGTGCCGGGAGCGAGCCGAGCCTCCAGTCCGGAAGGCGGCGGCTGACGGCCGTTCCAGCGTGGCGCGCGTACGGTCGCGACCATGAGTTACAGCCAGCCGGATCCGGCAGAAGAGACCACGCAAGGCGGAGCGCCCGAGCAGCCCGACACCGAGCCCGAGGTGCTCGAGGAGTCGGGGGAGGAGAGCGCGGCGCTCGAGATCGACGCCGACGACGTCCCCACCGAGGACGGGGAGAAGTCGTAGGGCACGTCGTCAGACGGACACGGCGCGCTCGAACGGCGACGGGCAGCATCCACTGAGAAGTGGATGTTGCCCGTCGCTATCGCGAGCAGCCCTCTGCCGCGCCCTCGTTATGTCAGCTCGCGGAGCGCCACGAGTCGGCAACCCCGGGCGATGGGGATCCTTGTCGTGAACGTCGGACTGATCGGTCCCGACCCCGACCACCTCCGGAGCTACTCGGCCTGGCTGTTCGGAGGCGATGCGCTACCAAGAGCGTGCAACCTCATCCGAGTGGCCGGGCTCCTGGGTCCCTGCGTTCCATCTAGGCGCCGATAATGCATATTATGTCAGTTCGTGCGTTCACAGACGATGCAGGACGAACCGGTCTCCCCGCTCGGACTCCGTGTAGACCAGCGCGCCGGGCGCGACCGACACCACGACACCTCCAGCTTGTCCGGCGTGCTCGTCCAGGGCTGACCGGAGATCCTGGACGAACGCATTGCCGTCGACCGTGAACACCACACACGGTGTGTCCGCTGCCGCGCCGAGCGCTTCGAGCTGTCGCAACACCGCTTCGGGAGCCGGATCCGTTCCCGAGACGACCGGCACGCGCCGATCGGTTCGGAACGGCTGTCGGAGTGCGACCTCGATCGCGAACTTCCGTCGGGCGGACACCGAGCCGCGGAGTCCGGCGAGCCGGGAGCGCGGGCCCGGTTCCACGAACGAGGTGATCAACGCCTCCGCATGGGCATCGATCTGCTCCGATGTCATCAAGACTCCCCTGGTGGTCCGTTGCACGTCCCGGTCTACCAGGAACGGCTCCGGGGCGCTGAAACTGGACGTGGTCGCCGACGGCGACGAGTTGGCTCGGTTGCAGTGCCGTCGTTCGACGGTCCTCGCCGACGAAAGGCACCTCATGCACCCCGTCAAGTACCTCAGCAGCATCGGTTTCCGCAGTGACTACGCCTATCTCGGAGCGTTCGTCTCGATCGCCCTCTCGCTGATCAGCTGGCTGTTCTCCCGCGGCAACAAGCACCACGACAAGGCACAGTCCGACCGATGGGGCATCTTCGTCGGCCACTGGGCGCCGACGTTCATGGCGCTCGGCGTTGCCCTCACCCTCGAAGAGCGCGACTGACACGACGGCGCGCCCCATCACATGCGTGTGATGGGGCGTGCGACCTGTCTGGAGTCCCGAGCGTGGGCTCAGAAGACAGCGACGGTCATCCCCACCGACGAGCTCGGTCCGTCCATGGCCTGGAGCGCGGCGGGCAGCTCCGAGAAGTCGATCGTCCGTCCGATGGACTCGTCCGGACGCAGTCGTCCGGCGACGACGTCGTCGAGCATCGCGGCGTACTCGCCGACGGAGATGCCGTGGCTGCCGAGCAGCTCGAGTTCCTCGCCGATCACCCGGCCCATCGGGATCGCCGGCGCGGCCTCGTCGTCGAGGAGCAACCCGACCTGCACGTGCCGGCCCCGCGCGCGGAGTGACGCGACGGCAGCGACCGAGGTCGCGCGACTGCCGTAGGCGTCGACCGAGACGTGCGCTCCGCCGTCGGTCAGCTCCCGGACCCGCTCCACGGCCCGCTCCCCCGACGGCACGGTCGTCGCTCCGAGGGCCTCGGCGCGTGCGAGCGCGCCGGGCGAGACGTCCACGGCGACGACGTGTGCACCTGCTGCGATCGCGACGATCACGGCCGACAGTCCGACACCGCCGCACCCGAACACCGCGACGTGCTCCCCCGCACGCAGGCGGCCGCGGGCGTGCAGCGCGTGGTACGCCGTACCGAAGCGACACCCGAGTCCGGCGGCCTCGGCGAACCCGACGGCGTCGGGCAACGCGACGAGGTTCAAGTCGGCCTGCGGGACGACGAGTTCCTCGGCGAACGACCCGGGCAGGGTGAACCCCGGCTGCTCCTGCCGCGTGCAGACCTGGGTGGCGCCGTCCAGGCACTCCGAGCAGGTCCCACAGGCGAAGACGAACGGCGCGGTGACACGGTCCCCCACCCGGTGGTCGCGGACCTCGGGTCCGGCCTCGACGACGACGCCCGCGAACTCGTGTCCGGGGACGTGCGGCAGCGTGACCGAGTCGTCGTGACCGCGCCAGGCGTGCCAGTCGCTCCGGCAGACACCGGTCGCCGCGACCCGCACCACGACGCCGTGCGGCGGGCACGGTTCCCGATCCACGTCGACGATCGTCGGGGTGGCACCGAACTCCTGGTACATGACTGCGCGCACCGGATCATCATGGCAGGGACAGCAGCAAGGACGAGCGAACGAGGGTGGGTGGTGACCGTGGGTGCACTGGTTCTGAAGATGTCGATGTCACTGGACGGGTTCACGAGCGGCGCGGACGGCTCCGACTGGATGTTCCGCGCGAGCACTCCGGACTCGGCGGCCTGGGTGACCGACACGGTCGCGAGCGCCGCGGTCCACGTCTTCGGTCGCCGGACGTTCGAGTCCATCGCCGGGTTCTGGTCGACCGCGACGATGCCCGTCGCGGAAGCGATGAACAGCGTCCAGAAGGTCGTGTTCACCCGGACCGGCTTCGACCCACGCGCGCTCGACGCCGCCGCGGTGTGGCGGGACGCGCGAGTCGCGGACGGGGACCTCGCCTCCGAGGTCACCCGCCTGAAGGCCGAGCACGACGGAGTCGTGCTCGCGCAGGGTGGCACCGCGTTCTGCCGGAGCCTCGTGCACGCCGACCTGGTCGACGAGTACCGGCTCGTGGTGTTGCCGGTCGCGCTCGGAGGTGGGGACGCCCTCTTTGCCGAACTCCCCCGCGAGCTCGACCTCGAGCTCGTCAGCTCGACGACGTTCGCGGGCGGCGCGATGGCGAACGTCTACCGACCCCGGCGCTGACCCCAGACGCCGCGACGCTGAACCCGGCCAGCTGCGCCCCTGACCTCAGCCGGCCGCCGCCCGCATCGCCTGGTTCACCGCGGTCTGCGCCTGCTTCCAGACGTTCGACCGCATGCTCGCGTACGTGCCGCCCGCCCCGCTCCCGTAGTGCCGGAGGTTCGTCTTCTTCCCGTCTGTGAGCCCCTGCCAGTACGCGGTGACGGCCTGCTTGCTCCCACCGACGAGCCAGATCTGGTCGGCGTCGTCGGTGGTGCCGGTCTTCGCGAACAGTGGCGTGCCGTCCGGTGTCTGCGCGCCGACGGCCGTCCCCCGTGCGACGGTCCCCTGCATCGTGCGGAACGCGGTGTCCGCCACGGCCGGTGACAGTGCCTGCGTGCAGGAGCGCTGCTGCCCGCCGAGCGACTTCCCACTCCGGTCGGTGATGGCATCGATCACGGTCGGGGCGCAGTACACACCGCCGTTCGCGACCGCCGCGTAGGCCGACGCCATGGTCAGCGGGGCGATGTTCGACGTGCCGAGGATCGACGCCGGGTTCGCGGGCAGGTCGCCTCCCGCTGCGAGGTGCACGCCGAGCTTGGCGGCGACGTCGCGGATGTCGCAGAGGTCGAGCTTCGCCGCCATCGACGCGTAGGCCGCGTTCACGGACCCGGCGGTCGCGGCAGCCACGGTGTAGTTGCCGCGCTGCCCTGGGGAGTCGTTCTTCGGGCTCCACGCCGCGGTGATGGTCTCACCGCACTGCGTCCAGCGGCTCGTCGTGTGTGGTGTCCCGTTCACGACGGCGTTCACGCTCCGACCGGCTTCGAGCCAGGCGAGCAGGGTGAACAGCTTGTACGTGGACCCCGGCTGAAAGCCGATCCCACCGCCGAGGTCCTGGTCGACGCTGTAGTTGATGCTCGTGTCCGTCGCCGGTGCGCAGGCGCCCTGATCCGAGTCGACCGCCGCGCAGGACGGCAGCTGGTTGTAGTTCCGGTTCTGCGCCATCGTCAGCACGCGACCGGTGGACGCCTCGACGGTGTCGAGCGTCGATCCGAGCGCGATCCTGGCCTCGGTGTTCGGGTCGTACGTGTCGAGCAGGCCCTTCTGCTGGCCGTTCAGGTCGAGGTCGAGACTCGTCTGGATCGTGTAGCCACCGTTCCGCCATGCGGCGTCCCGTTGCTCCTGGGTCGCGCCGAGTTGCGTCATCGTCTTCACGACCCGAACGGCGTAGTCGCAGAAGAACTGGGATCCGACCCCCGCGGCGGCCACGCACCCCTGCGACGGCGCGGTCAGGTGGACGTACTGGTCCGGCTGCGCCGCGATCGCCTCGTCGTACTGGGCCCGGGTGAGGTGCCCCTGCGCGTGCATCGACCCGAGGATGACGTCTCGGCGCTCGGTGTTGGCCGGGTAGTGCGACGGATCGGAGAGGTTGCGCTTCTCCGGCCACTGCACGATCGCCAGGATCGAAGCAGCCTCGGCCGGTGTGAGGTTCGTCGCGTCCTTGCCGAAGTAGCGCTGCGCCGCGGCCTGTACACCGTAGGTCTGGTCGCCGAAGTAGGCGATGTTGAGGTAGGCGGCGAGGATCTCCTTCTTGGAGTACTGCTTCTCGAGACCGATCGCGAGCTTCATCTCCGCGAGCTTCCTGGACGCCGACGGCTCGATGGCTTCGCGGTACGCGGCGTCGACCTCCTCCTGCGTCGGGAGCTCGAGCGCCTGCTGCATCTTGATGTTGCGCACGAGCTGCATCGTCAGCGTCGACGCGCCACCTGACCCGCCGAGTCCCCCGCTGGCCAGGCTGCCGACGGCGGCACGGACGACCGACGACGCGTCGACGCCGCCGTGGTCCCAGAACCGCTTGTCCTCGCCGTCCACGGCCGCGTACCGGAGGTGCTCGCTGATCTCGTCGAGCTGCAGCTCTTCGCGGTTCTGGTCGTACACGGTGGCCAGGTGCACGGGTTGGCCGCCCTGGTACGCGAGCACCTCGTTGCGCTGCGGCAGGTCACCGATCTCGATGTACTCCGGCAGCGAGTCGAAGACGTCGATCGTCGAGGTCGTGGTGACGCCGAGCACGGCGATCGCGGGGGTGACACCGACGGTCACGAGCAGCCCGGCGAGCGTGCTGAACCCGATAAACCCGATGAACGCTCCGACCCCCGAGCGGTTCTCCTGTGTTGCCATGCGCACACTGTCCTGCATGCGACATGACGTGCACTGGGTGATCGGTGTGGATGTCCGGCGTCAGGCTGGCAGAACGCCGTGACGGAGCGTGTCGAGGAGGCGGTCGACGCGGACGCGGTGTGCGGCTGCGACGTCGTCACTCGACTCCCCCGCGAGCACGCGGCCGGCGGTCTCGACGAGCACCGAGGCGTACCCGGCGACCACGTACGCCGCTGCCAGTCCTGCGTCCGCCGGGAACGCCGGGTCCGACGACAGCGCGTCGCGGAGCGCGGCCTGGAGTTCCGTGGCGATCGCACGAGCGTGCGCCAGCAGCGCCGGCGACCCGGCGATCGTCCGGAAGAAGGGCACGGACCGTGGATCGAGCCCGGACAGCGGATGGTGCTCGTCGGCGAGTCGGTGGAACAGGCCGGACAGGGCCTCCCCCACCCCGACACCGTCCGCGCGCTCCGTGACGGCTCCGACGAGCAGTTCGCGGGCCTCGTCGGAACGATCGAGGAACAGGTCCTCCTTGCGTGGGAAGTGGTTGAAGACCGTGACGCTCGAGACCCCGGCGGCCCGGGCGATCTGCGCGACCGTCACCGCGTCGAACCCGTGCTCGAGGAACAGCTCCGCCGCCGTCGACGCGATCTTCTCGCGCGTCTGCGGTCCCCCGCGGGTCGCGGTCCTGGGCATGCCGACTCCTCCGTGTCTTGTGTCACTACCTTTAGTCGGTTAACCTAACGACGTGTCCACCAACCAGTCCGACGTCATCATCCCGCAGTCTCGCGCCTCGCTCCGTGATGCGTGGGTCGCACTCGCCGGTCTGTCGGCGGTGTTCCTCTTCGAGATGCTCGACAACTCGATCCTCAACGTGGCGCTCCCGACGATCGGGCGCGAACTCCTTGCGAGCACGACCGCCCTGCAGTGGGTGACCGGCTCCTACGCGGTGGTGTTCGGCGGTCTGATGCTCGGGTTCGGCGCCGTCGCCGACCGGTTCGGCCGCCGCCGCGTGATGCTCCTCGGACTGGTGCTCCTGGGGCTCGCCAGCCTGGCGACGGTGTTCGTGACGACGGTCGAGCAGCTCGTCGCCGTCCGGATCGTGATGGGCATCGCCGCCGCGATGACGACACCGGGGTCGATGGCGCTGGCCTTCCGGCTGTTCCGCGAGGACGACCTGCGGGTCCGCGCCACCACGGTGATCTCGACGGTCGGACTCGTCGGACTCGCGATCGGACCCACGGTCGGCGGGCTCGTCCTCGCGGTCGCCCCCTGGCAGGTGCTGCTGCTCGTCAACGTCCCGATCGCCGCACTCGCGTTCCTCGGGATCCGCACCGGCATCGCTCGCGACGACCCGACGGAGCTCCACCGCGACCCCGTCGACGTGCTCGGGGCTGTCCTCGGCACGGCGGCGATCGTCTGCGCGCTCGTGGCTCCCACGCTCTTCGTGCAGGACGGCGTCGGCGCCGTCGGACCGTGGATCGCGACGACCGCCGCAGCCCTCGCGGTGGTGCTCTTCGTCGTGCGCGAGCGCACGGCCCGTCACCCGCTCCTCGACCTCGCCCTGGTCGCTCGTCCGCTGGTGTCCGCCGGTCTCGCGTACAAGGCCGCGACGGGCATCGCGGTCGCGGGCATGGGGTACCTCGTCACCCTGCAGCTCCAGCTCGCCTGGGGCTGGTCCCCCGCGCTCGCCGCCGTCGGCATGCTGCCGCAGGTCGTCGTCCTGATCGCGGGTGGCCGGCTCGTCGGACCGTTCGTCCAGCGCGTCGGCCTGGGGCGTGCGGCGTGGATGAGCGCCACCTCCGTGGTCCTCGGGCTCGCGGTGTTCGCGCTGCTCGGTCGCACCGGTTACGTCGCCGTCGCCATCGCGCTGGTGCTCGTCGCCGCCGGCATGCGCGTGGTCGGTGTCGTCGCCGGCGTCAACGTCCTCCGCGGCCTCCCCGAGGACCGCACCACCATCGGCGCCGCACTCGTCGACACCGCCTCCGAGGTCTCCTCCGGCGTCGGCCTCGCGGTCGTCGGCACGATCCTCGCCGCACTCGTCTCCGGCTCGATCGCGTCGGCGCACTGGACCGCAGCGCAGGCCGCCGGGTTCGACGAGGCGGTCACGGTCGGCAGCGTCGCCCTGACCGTGGTCGCCGCTGCGCTCGTCCTGTGGGCGACGACGCGGACGCGCCGCGGCGCGGCGCAGCCGACGGCCTGACCCGTCACGATCGACCCAGTCGACGGACGGCCCGGTCACGAGGCGGGCGGGAGGCTCCGCGCAGCGCCGCCACGAGCCTCCCGTCCGGCCATGGTCGAGTGGACCACCGGTCCACTCCGCGGAGATCGGCCGTTGTCGCGCCGCGCCGCGCCTGCTTGGGTGGTCGGATGAACGACCTGCGGTTCTCCGACGACCCGGCTGATCTCGACTTCGAGCGAGTGCACCGCTGGCTGAGCGAGCAGTCCTACTGGGCGCGCGGCCGGACCCGCGAGCAGCAGCGCGCCGCGATGGCGGGCTCGCGGGTCTTCGGCGTGTTCGACGGCGCGAGCGGGATCCAGCTCGGGTACGCCCGGGTGATCACCGACGGCGCGACGTTCGGCTGGCTCGCCGACGTCTTCGTCGACCCCGACGCCCGTGGTCGCGGCGTCGGCATCGCCCTCGTCGAGGGCATCACGACGTCGTTGGCGCCGCTCGGACTCAAGCGGATCGTGCTGTACACCGCGGACACACACGGCCTCTACGAGAGGTCCGGCTTCCGACCGGTGCCGGATCCGGCGAACTGGATGGTCCTGCCCGGCCCGGGGTACGGCCACGACGTGCACGACTGACCACCAGCCTCCCGGAGAATGGACGCATGCGTCGCATCCTCCAGTCCTCGGTCGCCGCAGCGGTCCTCGTCCTGACCACGCTCGTCGCGACGGAACCGGCCAGCGCGCACTCGGCGCTGACCGCGAGCAACCCCGCCGACGGTGCGACCGTGACGACGCCGCTGGAGCGGGTCGAGCTGACGTTCTCGCAGGCGCCGCTCGCCGGACTCGACGCCGGCCTCCGGATGGAGGTCCGCGACGCAGCCGGAACCGACGTGTCGAACGGCGAGGTGCTCGTCGACGGGACGACGATGTCCACCGGGGTCCGTGTCGAGGACGGCGCGTACTCGGTGCGCTGGCGGTACGTCTCCCCCGACGGGCACCCGATCACCGGCGAGCTCGGCTTCACGGTCGCGCTGCCCGCCGCATCGACGCCGACGGCGGTACCGAGCCCGTCGTCGTCCTCCGTCGACGTGACGCGGTCGGCAACCGCCCCGCCCGTCTCCGGGGCCGACGGCGGATCCCCCTGGTACGCGGGACCGGCGCCGTGGATCGGTGGCGGCGCGCTGCTGCTCGCCGTGGCCCTCGTGCTCGTCGCCACCACCCGCGGACGCCGGACCCCGGCCGAGGAATGAGCGGCCGAGGACTGAGCGTCAGTACGCGATGCGTCCGTCGCGGTCGTGGAACTCGCCCGTCGGGCCGCTCTGGTCGAGCGTCGCCAGGGCGACCGTGGCGTCGGTGCCCTCGGTGACGGTCTGGTGACCGCCGAACCCGTTGAACTCCGTCGCCGTGTACCCGGGGTCGCTGACGTTGACGCGGAAGTCGGGCAGGTTCTTCGCGTACTGCACGGTCAGCGCGATCACCGCTGCCTTCGACGCCGCGTAGGGGATCGACGGCACCGGGTACTCGTCCCGGCCGGGGGTGGTCAGCCAGCGCGCGAACCCGACGCCAGACGCCACGTTGACGATCACCGGGTTCGCCGACTGCCGGAGACGGGGCAGCGCTGCCTGCGTCACCCGGACGATCCCGGTGACGTTGGTGTCGAGGACGTGCGCGATCGCGTCGGCATCGAGATCGTCGACGCCGAAGGACGTCCCGAGGACCCCGGCGTTGTTGACGAGGACGTCGAGTTGCGGCAGCGTCGCGACCGCCGCGTCGATGCTCGCCTGGTCGGTGACGTCGAGCTGGAGGACGTGCGCGCCGAGGTCGCGCGCGGCGTCGCCGGTCGCGGGGTCGCGCATGCCGGCGTACACGGTGTGCCCGGCGTCGATGAGTCGTCGTGCGGTCTCGAGCCCGAGGCTCCGGTTGGCTCCGGTGATGAGTGTGGTGGTCATGCAGCCAGCCTGGACCGCATGCAGTGGGCCGCACAGGTGCCGGTCGACGGTGGGACCCGGAGTACCAGGCCGACCCGGCCGATCGGGGCGATGATGGGGCCATGAGCGAGTTCGCGAGTGTCCTGCGGTCCTGGCGCGATCGGGTCCGGCCCGAGGAGGTCGGCCTCCCAGCCGGCCCCGGGAGACGCACACCAGGACTCCGCCGCGAGGAACTCGCCGCGCTCGCCGGAGTGAGCGTCGACTACGTGGTCCGGCTCGAGCAGGGACGCTCGGTGAACCCGTCGCCGCAGCTGCTCGGTTCCCTCGCGACCGCACTCCGACTGACGACCGAGGAGCGGGACCACCTGTTCCGCGTCGCCGACGCCGCACCGCCGTCACGCAGCGTCGTCCCCCGCCACGTCACGCCAGGGGTCCAGCGCATGGTGGACCGTCTCGGCGACGTCCCGCTCGCGGTGTTCACGGCGGCGCACGACACGCTGCTCTGGAACGACCTCTGGGCGGCGCTCACCGGCGACCCCGAACGCCTCGTGGGCATCGAGCGGAACCTGGTCTGGCGACACTTCATGCTCGGCCACGACGGGATCGAGTACGACGACGACCACCAGGAGGAGTTCTCCAGCGACCTCGTGGCGGACCTGCGCGTCGCCGTGGGGAAGTACCCGGGCGACCGGGCACTCGCCGAGCTGGTGGCCCGGCTCCGACGGGAGTCGCCGGAGTTCGAGCGCCGGTGGGCGGTCGCGCGGGTCGCGGAGCACCGAGCGAGCCGGAAGACCCTCCACACCGCCGTCGGGCCGATCACGGTGGACTGCGACGTGCTCAGCGTGCCGGGCGGGGACCTGCGGATCGTGGTCTACACGGCGGTCCCCGGATCGGACGACGCCGACAAGCTCGACCTGCTCCGGGTCACCGGGCTGCAGGACCTGGCGCCCCGCTGACCCACCACGACCGGCTCACGCGGCCGTCAGGAGCAGCGACGCGTTCTGGCCACCGAAGCCGAACGAGTTGTTCAGCGCGGCCCGCATCGGCGCCTGCCGTGCGACGCCGGACACGACGTCGAGGTCGATCTCCGGGTCCAGCCGCTCCAGGTTCAGCGTCGGCGGCACGGTGCCGGTCTCCAGGGCTCGGATCGTCAGGATCGTCTCCACGGCACCTGCTGCGCCGAACATGTGGCCGATCGCGCTCTTCGGCGCCGTCACCACCGCATCCGCACCGACGACCCTGGTGATCGCGGCCGCCTCGCTCGTGTCGCCGACCGGCGTCCCGGTGGCGTGTGCGTTCACGTGGTCGACGTCGGTCCCCTGCAGTCCGGCCATCCGGAGCGCCTGGAGCATCGCGCGTTCCTGTCCGGAACCGTCCGACCGCGGTGCGGTGATGTGGAAGGCGTCGGAGGTGATGCCCCAACCCGCGAGCCGCGCACGCACCCGTGCACGGCGGGCGGCGGCGTGGTCGGCACGCTCGAGGACGACGAGCCCCGACCCCTCCCCGAGCACGAACCCGCGCCGGGCGGCGTCGAAGGGTCGCGACAGGGTGGTCGGGTCGTCGCCGTCCGGCTTCGCGAGCGCCTGCGACTGGGCGAACGACGCCATCGTCACCGGGGTCACCGCCGCCTCCGCTCCCCCTGCGACGACCACGTCCGCCTCCCCCGAACGGATCAGACGGGCACCGAGCGCGATCGCCTCGGCTCCCGAGGCGCAGGCGGAGACGGTCGTGTACGCGCCGGCCCGAGCATCGAGTTCGATGCTGATCTGTGCCGCAGCGCCGTTCGCCATGAGCATCGGCACCGTTCGCGGGGACACGCGCCTGGCACCGTTCCGACCGAGTTCGTCGTGCGCGTCGAGGAGCGTCTCGATGCCGCCGATGCCCGTGCCCACCACGACGGCGAGTCGGTCGGGGTCGACGTCCGGAGCGCCGGCGTCCGCCCACGCCTCGGCAGCGGCGACGAGCGCGAGCTGCTGGCTGCGGTCGAGGCGCTGCGCGCGGACCCGCCCGAGCGCACCCTCGGCGTCGAGCGCGGCATCGGCGCCGATGCGGATCGGCACCTGCGCCCAGAGGTCGCCCTGCCGATCGAGCGTGCGGACGCCCGACCGACCGGCGACGAGCGCGTCCCAGAGTGGGGCGACGCCGTGTCCGAACGGCGAGACCGCGCCGGACCCGGTGATGACGACGTCGTGGAGATCGTTACTTGTATGCTGCACAAGTGGAGTTGTACCACGTACAATCCGGGCATGGCAAGCACACGCGGCTCGGCGACGCGGGCACGGATCCTCGACGCGGCGGCCGACCTCCTCGGTGACCGCAGTCCCCGTGCACTCACCGTCAGCGACGTCGCACGAGCCGCCGAGGTCTACCCGAACCAGATCACGCACCACTTCGGGTCGAAGGACCGTCTCGTCGTCGACGCAGCGTTCGCCCGGTTCCTCCGTGACACCACGCGACTCCAGGCTGCCGGGCGTCGTGCGACGACCCCTGAGGCGCTCCGGGCGGTGCTGGCGCGGACCGCGCTGGCGATGCCGTCGACGGCCCTCCTGGTGACGGCGCTCGGCACCGCGCAGGACGACGCCCGCCTCCGCGATCGCACGAGCACGCTGCTCGCGGTGCTCTTCCGGCAGTCCGAGCGCTACCTCGACCGCATCACCGCTGACCACGGCTGGCACAGCGAGCGCGGCGTGGCGCGTGATGCCCGGACGTTCTGGAGCGCGGTGTTCGGTGCCGTGCTGTTCGCCACGGCGGGCGCCGTCGGCGGGCCGTCCGACGTCGACGTCGCCGCGACGATCAGCATCACCGGCTGACGGCGACTACTCCCCGAAGCCGGACCGGACGAGCGCCTCGAGCGCATCCACGGCGTCCTGCGCGTCGTCCCCAGAAGCCTCGATGGTCACCGTGGCGCCCTTCGGCAGGGCGAGCGCCATGATGCCGAGCAGGCTCTTCGCGTCGACCCCGTTCACCCGGACGGCCGCGTCGTACTTCGCGGCGGTCTTCACGAAGTCCGCAGCGGGGCGGGCGTGCAGGCCGGTCTCGTTGACCAGTTCCAGGGTCGTGGACGCGGCCACCTCGTCATCCGGACCGGCCTGGTCTTCCGGCACCGAGCCTCCAGGCTGGTCACCGTCCACCGGACGGGAGGCAGTGCTCGCGTCCGACCCGGAGGATGCGGCGGACGCCGCGGCGGCGAGCACGGCGTCGACGTCGCCACCCGTCTGGGCCGCGACGGCGGCGGCGACCGTCCCCTCGACGATCGGGGCATCGGACACGTGCACCCGCGCGCGCACCTCGTCGTCCAGGAAGTCGAGCGCGGTGTCCGCCGTCAGGTACGCGGACCCGAGGTCGCACAGGACGACGACCGCATCGGCATCGGCGAGCTCCTCGATGCCGGCCGTGATCGCCTCGAAGGAGGTGCCGATGCCGCCGTCCTCGGTGCCCCCCGCGGCGACGAACTGCACGTCGGCCGCCATCTGGCGGGCGAGCTCGACGGTCCCGGTCGCGACCGCTGCGCTGTGCGACACGACCAGGATCCCGACGGTCACGCCGCGTCCACGGCTGCGCGGAGGATGTAGGCGGTCGACTGGGCACCCGGGTCGCGGTGCCCGACCGCCCGCTCGCCGAGGTAGCTCGCACGCCCCTTGTGGGCGACGAGCGGCTCGGTCGACTCCGCGCCGGTGACGGCCGCGTCCGCTGCCGCCTCGAGCACCCGCTCCGGCGACTCACCGGCCTGCGCCGCCGTGGCCGCTGCGTCGACCGCCGGGGTCCACGCGTCGATCATCGTCTTGTCGCCCACCGCGGCCTTGCCGCGGGAGACGACGCCGTCCCTGGCTGCCGTGAGGACCGCGACGAGCGTGTCCGAGTCGAGTTCGGAGGCGTCACCCGCTGCCTGGGCCGCCTTGAGGTACGCGGTACCGAACAGCGGACCCGCCGCACCGCCGACCGTGGAGATCAGCTTCGTGGCGACGGTCTTGAACACGGCGCCTGGTGTGTCGAACGAACCGGCGTCGACGGCTTCGAGCACGGCGCGGAAGCCCCGGTCGAGGTTCTCGCCGTGGTCGCCGTCACCGATCTCCCGGTCGAGCGTCACGAGCTCCGCCCGGTGTTCGTCGATCGTCGCGGCGGTGCGGCGTACCCAGTCGATGGCCCATGCGGTGTCGAGCGCCAATTCTCGTTCCCTTCCTGCGGTCGGTGCGGTGTCAACGGCCCCAGCGCAGTGCTGGGGTCTCCACCGGTGCGTCCCAGAGCGTGGTCAGTTCGTCGTCGAGCACCGTGACGGTGATCGAGAACCCCTGCATCTCGAGGGACGTGACGTAGTCGCCGACCAAACTACGCGTGACCTCGTAGCCGCGGTCGGACAGGACTTCTGCGGCGCGTCGGTAGGCGATGTACAGCTCCGACAGCGGGGTCCCGCCCATGCCGTTCACGAACAGGAGCACGCGTGCGCCCGCCGGCGCGGCGAGGTCGGTCAGGATCGGTTCGAGGACCCGGTCGACGAGTTCGTCGACCCGCGCCATCGCGATCCGCTCACGGCCGGGCTCTCCGTGGATCCCGATGCCGAGCTCGGCCTCGTCGTCGGCCAGGGTGAACGACGGCTCCCCCGCGTGCGGCACGGTGCCCGGCGCGATGGCGAGGCCCATCGACCGCGTGACGTCGTTGACGTGCCGGGCGACGGCGGCGACCGCGTCCAGGTCGTCGCCGCGTTCGGCGGCGGCGCCTGCGCACTTCTCCACGACGACGGTGCCGGCGACACCGCGACGGCCGGCCGTGTACAGCGAGTCCTGCACGGCGACGTCGTCGTCGACCACGACGGACTCGACACGGATGTCGTCCATGCCGGCGAGCTCCGCCGCCGTCTCGAAGTTCAGGACGTCCCCGGTGTAGTTCTTCACGATGTGCAGGACGCCGGCGCCACCGTCGACGGCCTTCGTCGCGGCGACGATGGGGTCCGGCGTGGGGCTCGTGAACACCGGGCCGGGAACGGCGGCGTCGAGCATCCCGTGTCCGACGAACCCGGCGTGCAGGGGCTCGTGGCCGCTGCCGCCGCCGCTGACCAGGCCGACCTTGCCCTGCTTCGGCGCATCAGTACGGTGCAGGTGGATCGGGTCCTCCACCAGGACGACGTGCCCGGCGTGTGCCTGGGCGAACCCGCGGACGGTCTCGATGACCACGTCCTGCGGGTCGTTGATGAGCTTCTTCATGTGTGGCCTCCACGGGTGTCGACGCCGGGACGAGGCCTGCACACCGCCGACGTCGTCCGGAGTGCGCCCAACATACAACGGGCGGGTGTTCGTCCGTTCTGCACGTTCGTGCACGGTGGGGTCGTCGCGGGCAGCCTCCGGGGCTGGCGGACGCACATCCGGGATGCACGTTCGTGCACTTTCGCGCAGATCGCTCACGTGTCCATCGCGCGCCGCGAAAACCCAGCAGTATGCTCGCCACAATCACTCGATGGGGAGTGTCGGTGCAGCCCGGGACCCCCAAACCACAGCGCAATGGAGGTCACCGATGGACGGCATCGGAGTCAAGTTCCTGTCTGAGCTCGTCGGCACCGCGATGCTCATCATCCTGGGTGGCGGTGTCGTCGCCGCAGTGTCCCTCAAGAAGTCCAAGGGCTTCGGCGCGGGCTTCCTCATGGTCACGATCGGTTGGGGCTTCGCGGTCTTCGCCGGTGTCACCGTCTCCTACAAGTCGGGCGGCCAGCTCAACCCCGCGGTCAGCCTCGCCCAGGCCATCCTCGGCAACATCACCATCGGCGAGATGTTCCTCTTCTGGCTCGCCCAGATGATCGGTGCCGTGATCGGCGCCGTCATCGTCTGGCTCGCCTACAAGCAGCACTTCGACGAAGAACCGGACCCGGCTGCGAAGCTCGGCGTCTTCTCGACCGGCCCCGCGATCCGCTCGTACGGCTGGAACCTCGTCACCGAGATCATCGGCACCTTCGTGCTCGTCTTCGTCGTGATCGCCTTCACGAACGGCAAGACCCCCGCTGAGCTCGGAGCCATCCCCGTCGCCTTCCTCGTGATCGCGATCGGTGTCAGCCTCGGTGGCCCGACCGGGTACGCCATCAACCCCGCCCGTGACCTCGGCCCGCGCATCGCGCACGCCTTCCTGCCCATCAAGGGCAAGGGCTCGAGCGACTGGGCCTACGCCTGGGTGCCGGTCGTCGGCCCCCTCCTCGGTGGAGCGATCGCGGCGGGCCTGTCCTACGCGCTCCTCCCCCTCGCCTGAACCCACCGAACGAACCCGTAAGGAGCACCAATGGCCGACTACATCGTCGCCATCGACCAGGGCACGACCAGCACCCGAGCGATCGTCTTCGACCACTCCGGGTCGATCGTCTCGACCGGACAGAAGGAGCACGAGCAGATCTTCCCGCGCGCCGGCTGGGTCGAGCACGACCCCGCCGAGATCTGGGACAACACCCGTGAGGTCATCGGCCAGGCACTGTCCCGCGCCGACATCACCCGCCACGACGTCGCGGCGGTCGGCATCACGAACCAGCGCGAGACCGCGGTGGTCTGGGACAAGACCACCGGCAAGCCGGTCTACAACGCCATCGTCTGGCAGGACACCCGCACGCAGTCGATCGTCGACAAGCTCGCGGACGGCGACACGGACCGGTACAAGTCGATCGTGGGCCTCCCGCTCGCGACCTACTTCGCCGGCACCAAGATCATGTGGATCCTCGAGAACGTCGAGGGCGCCCGTGAGAAGGCCGAGGCGGGCGACCTGCTCTTCGGCACCACCGACACCTGGGTCCTCTGGAACCTGACCGGTGGCGTCGACGGCGGCGTCCACAAGACCGACGTCACGAACGCGTCCCGCACGCTGTTCATGGACCTCGAGACGCTGCAGTGGCGCGACGACATCCTCGCCGACTTCGGCGTGCCGAAGTCGATGCTCCCCGAGATCGTCAGCTCCTCCGAGGTCTACGGCCACGTCGAGTCGTCCAGCCTGCTCCGCGAGGTCCCGATCGCCGGCATCCTCGGCGACCAGCAGGCCGCGACCTTCGGCCAGGCCGCGTTCGACAAGGGCGAGTCGAAGAACACGTACGGCACCGGCAACTTCCTGATCTTCAACACCGGCACGGACATCGTCCGCTCCGAGAACGGGCTGCTGACGACCGTCGGCTACAAGCTCGGCGACCAGGAGACGCACTACGCGCTCGAGGGCTCGATCGCCGTCACGGGCTCGCTCATCCAGTGGCTCCGCGACAACCTCGGACTCATCCAGAGCGCACCGGAGGTCGAGGCGCTCGCGAAGACCGTCGACGACAACGGCGGCGTGTACTTCGTCCCGGCGTTCTCCGGCCTGTTCGCCCCGTACTGGCGTCCTGATGCCCGTGGTGCGATCGTCGGCCTCACCCGCTACGTCAACAAGGGGCACATCGCGCGTGCGGCCCTCGAGGCGACGGCGCTGCAGACCCGCGAGGTCCTCGACGCGGTCAACGCCGACTCCGGAGTGGACCTGACCGAGCTCAAGGTCGACGGCGGCATGACCGCCAACAACGAGCTCATGCAGTTCCAGGCGGACATCCTCGACGTGCCGGTCGTCCGACCGGTCGTCGCGGAGACGACGGCGCTCGGCGCCGCCTACGCGGCCGGCCTCGCGGTCGGGTTCTGGGCGAACCTCGACGAGCTCCGTGCGAACTGGCAGGAGGACCAGCGCTGGGAGCCGAAGCTCGACCCGGCGGAGCGTGACCGCACGCTGCGCCTCTGGAAGAAGGCCGTCACGAAGACCTTCGACTGGGTCGACGAGGACGTCCAGTAGTCCTGCAGTCCACTCCACGGACGGGAGGCCCGGTGCCGGTTCCATGAACCGGCACCGGGCCTCCCGTCTTCGGTCTGGTGCCGCACGCGCCTACCAGACGGGCGCTGCGGTCACCCAGTCGGCGAGCTTCTGCTCGGCGGCGCCGGAGTCGATCGCCTCGGCGGCGACGAGGAGCTGCTCGCGGAAGCGGTGCAGGATCGGACGGTCCCACTCGGTCGGGTCCTGCGCGAGCCGGAAGGACACCAGGCCGGCGGCCGCGTTGAGGAGCACGATGTCGCGGACCGGACCGGTCTCCCCCGCCAGGACACGCCGGACGATCGCGGCGTTGACGTCGGGCTCGCCGCCGAGCAGGTCCTCCGTCCGTGCCCGGGGGATGCCGAGGTCCCGCGGGTCGAGGTCGTGCTCCGTGACCCGGCCGCCGGTGACCTCCCAGATGTGGCTGTGACCGGTCGTGGTGAGTTCGTCGAGGCCGTCGTCGCCGCGGAACACGAGCGCTGTCGCGCCACGGGTCTGGAACACACCCGTGATGATCGGCACGAGGTCGAGCTGGGCGACCCCGACGGCGTTCGCCTCACACCGAGCGGGGTTGACGAGCGGGCCGAGGAAGTTGAACACCGTCGGCACGCCGATCTCCCGGCGGACCGGGGCGGCGTGCGCGAAGCCGGGGTGGAAGGCGCTCGCGAAGGCGAAGGTCAGGCCGACACGCCGGAAGGTCTCGGCGACGTGCTCGGCGTCCATCGAGAGGTCGAGACCGAGTGCGGCGAGGACGTCGCTCGACCCGGACTTCGACGAGCTCGCGCGGTTGCCGTGCTTCACGACGGGGACGCCCGCGGCCGCGATGACGATCGCCGCCATGGTCGACACGTTCACCGTGCCGACGACGTCGCCCCCGGTCCCGACGATGTCGAGCGCCATCGGGTCGACGTCCAGCGGGACCGCCGCGTCGAGGATCGCGTCGCGGAACCCGACCACCTCGTCGACGGTCTCGCCCTTCGCGCGGAGGGCGACGGCGAACGCCGCGATCTGCGCGTCGGTGGCCCGACCGTGCACGATCTCCTCCATGGCCCATGTGGACTGCCTGATCGTGAGGTCCTCGCGCGCCATGAGCGCGCTGATCACTGCAGGCCAGGAGAGAACGTCAGACATACCCAGGATCGTACTGTTTTCGAACGACCCGCCAGTTGCCTGGCAAAACACTGTCCGAGGTTTCGGCCATAATGGACCCTGTGACAAGCACCCCTCTCTCCAGACCAGCCAGCGGTACGGTCCTCAACAGGCCGAACCCCGTTGCCGTGGGGACGATCGTGTGGCTGGGCAGCGAGGTCATGTTCTTCGCCGGCCTGTTCGCGATCTACTTCACGCTGCGCAGCACCTCCCCCGAGCTCTGGGCGACCGAGACCGCCAAGCTCGAGGTGCCGTTCGCCTCCGTGAACACCATCGTCCTGGTGCTGTCCAGCTTCGCGTGCCAGTTCGCCGTCTTCGCCGCCGAGCGCTTCCAGGTGCACCGCACCAGCTGGAACCCGCGCGACTGGGGCATGACGGAGTGGTTCTTCGTCACGTACTGCATGGGTGCGGTCTTCGTCTGCGGCCAGATCTTCGAGTACGCCAACCTCTGGCACGAGGGCGTCACGCTCTCCTCGAGCGCGTACGGCTCGGCGTTCTACATCACCACCGGCTTCCACGGCCTCCACGTCACCGGTGGCCTGCTCGCCTTCCTCCTGACGCTCGGCCGTGGCTTCGCCGCCAAGAACTTCGGCCACAAGGAGGCCACCACGGCCATCGTCGTGTCGTACTACTGGCACTTCGTCGACGTGGTCTGGATCGGCCTCTTCGCAGTCATTTACCTTCTCAAGTAGGAATCGGACAGCACCCACCGCATGTTCAACAGAACCAAGTCCAAGAAGGGCCGCCGCTCCCCGCTGGCGACCGTGTCGCTCATCGCCGTCGCGCTGATGACCACCGGCGGTGCCTACGCACTGTTCAGCTCCACGGCGAACGCGGACGACAACGTCAGCACGGTCGCCGCATCGAGCCAGTCGCAGGTGAACGAGGGCCAGAAGCTCTTCGCGTCCAACTGCGCCACCTGCCACGGCCTCTCCGCGCAGGGCACCAGCGAGGGCCCGTCCCTCATCGGTGTCGGCGCCGCGTCGGTCGACTTCCAGGTCGGCACCGGCCGCATGCCGATGGCTGCCCAGGGCCCGCAGGCCGAGGAGAAGCCGTCGCAGTTCTCGGACGAGCAGGTCGACGCCCTGTCCGCGTACGTCGCGTCGCTCGGCCCCGGCCCGTCGGTCCCGTCCGAGTCGCTCACCAACGGTGCGGACGGCGACGCCGCTGCCGGTGCGGAACTCTTCCGCATCAACTGCGCCATGTGCCACAACGTGGCCGGCGCCGGTGGTGCGCTGACCGAGGGCAAGTACGCCCCGAAGCTGACGGACGTCAGCGGCAAGCACATCTACGAGGCCATGGTCACGGGCCCGCAGAACATGCCGGTCTTCAACGACCTGAACATCACGCCGCAGCAGAAGGCCGACATCATCACGTACCTCAAGTACGTGCAGGACAACTCCTCGCCCGGTGGTTTCGGCCTCGGCGCCCTCGGCCCGGTGGCAGAGGGTCTGTTCATCTGGATCTTCGGACTCGGGGCGGTCGTCGCGATGACCGTCTGGCTGACCGCGAAGTCCAACTGATCGTCCGTGTCGCACGACACTGAAGGGAACACCATGGCAGAGCACGACGACGAGGCACTGAACTCGTCCTCGGCTGTCGAGAAGCACGGCACGAGCACGACCTCACCCGGTACCGCGGTCCTGCCCGCCGAGCCGTTCGAGAACCCGGGTGAGCCGCCGCACCGCGCACGCCGCACCGACGTCGACCCGAAGAAGCAGCGTCTGGCCGAGCGCCAGGTCGCCACGTTCTTCTACGTGTCGATCGTCGCGAGCGTCCTGTCGATCGCGGCGTACATCGCCTTCCCGATCAAGGCCGACGACTTCAGCACGGTCCGCACCGGGAACCTCTTCCTCGGCCTGGCCATCGCGCTCGCGCTGCTCAGCCTGGGCCTCGGCGCGGTCTACTGGTCCAAGTCGCTCGTCAGCGATCGCGAGATCTCCGAGGACCGCCACCCCACGCGCGGCTCCGACGCGACCCGTGCGAAGGCCGTCGAGGCCTTCCAGCTGGCGGACAAGGAGTCGGGGTTCAGCCGTCGCAAGCTGATCCGCAACTCGATGATCGGTGCCCTCGCTGCGTTCCCGCTCCCGGGCATCGTGCTCGTGCGTGACCTCGCACCCGCCGCCGACCCGAACGAGCTCCTCCGCCACACCATGTGGGCGAAGGGCACGCGCCTGACGAAGGACCCGACCGGCCTCCCGATCAAGGCGTCCGACGTCACGATCGGCTCGGTCTTCCACGTCATCCCGGACGGGCTGCTCGACAAGGAGGACATGCTCGAGGAGAAGGCCAAGGCCGCCGTCCTCCTGATGCGCCTCGACCCGAAGGACCTCAATCCGGCCAAGGGCCACGAGAACTGGGGCTACGACGGTATCGTTGCCTACTCCAAGATCTGCACCCACGTCGGATGCCCGGTCGCGCTCTACGAGCAGCAGACGCACCACCTGCTGTGCCCCTGCCACCAGTCGACCTTCGATGTCTCGAACAACTGCGAGGTCATCTTCGGACCGGCGGCTCGTCCCCTCCCCCAACTTCCGATCGCGATCGACGACGACGGGTACCTGGTAGCGCAGAGCGACTTCCACGAACCGGTCGGCCCGTCCTTCTGGGAGCGTGCACGCTGATGACCACCACCACGACACAGCAGCCCGCAACCGGCACCAAGCCGGCTCCGGACCGCGGATCCCGCATCATCGGCGGGCTCTCCAACTACATCGACGAACGAACGAGCATCTCCGGGCTGGTGAAGGAGGTCGGTCGCAAGATCTTCCCCGACCACTGGAGCTTCATGCTCGGTGAGGTCGCCCTCTACAGCTTCGTCGTGATCCTGCTCTCGGGCACCTTCCTGACGTTCTTCTTCCAGGCGTCCATGGCAGAGGTCGTCTACGACGGCTCGTACATCCCGCTCAAGGGCGTCGAGATGTCGACGGCGCTGCAGTCGACGCTGAACATCTCGTTCGACATCCGCGGCGGGCTCTTCGTCCGGCAGATCCACCACTGGGCGGCCCTGCTGTTCGTCGCCTCGGTGATGCTGCACATGGCCCGCGTGTTCTTCACCGGCGCGTTCCGCAAGCCGCGTGAGCTCAACTGGGTCTTCGGCTTCGTCCTCTGGGTGCTGGCCATGGCCGAGGGCTTCACGGGCTACTCGCTCCCCGACGACCTGCTCTCCGGCAACGGTCTCCGCATCATCGTCGGCATGATCGAGGGTGTCCCCGTCATCGGCGTGTGGATCGGGTACATCCTGTTCGGCGGCGAGTTCCCCGGGACCGCGATCGTCGGCCGTCTGTACACGTTGCACATCCTGTTGCTGCCGGCGATCCTCGTCGCGGTGCTCGGTGTCCACCTCGTCCTCGTGGTGATCAACAAGCACACGCAGTACGCGGGCCCCGGCAAGACCAACGACAACGTCGTGGGTGTCCCGATCCTCCCGGCGTTCGCCGCGAAGGCCGGTGGCTTCTTCTTCATCGTCGCCGGCATCCTCGCCCTCATCGCGTCGCTGTTCACGATCAACCCGATCTGGAACTACGGCCCGTACGACCCGTCCCCCGTGTCCGCCGGTACCCAGCCCGACTGGTACATCGGCTTCGCGGACGGTGCGCTCCGTCTGGTGCCGCCGCACTGGGAGGTCGTGTGGTTCGGCTACACGGTGTCGTTCAACATCCTCGTCCCGATCGCGGTGCTCGTGGGGCTCATCCTCGCGATCTTCATCTACCCGTTCATCGAGGCGTGGGTCACGGGCGACAAGCGTGAGCACCACATCGCCGACCGCCCGCGCAACGCGCCGACCCGCACGGCCTTCGGGGCTGCCGGCGTCACGCTCTACGCCAGCCTCTGGGCGGCGGCGAGCTCGGACATCATCGCGACGCACTTCCTGGTGTCCGTCGACTCGGTGATCCACGTGATCCAGGCGACGACGGTCCTCGGTCCGTTCGTGGCCTTCTGGATCACGAAGCGCGTCTGCCTCGCGCTGCAGAAGAAGGACCGCGAGATCGTCCTCCACGGGTACGAGTCGGGCCGCATCGTCCGTCTTCCGCACGGTGAGTACATCGAGGTCCACGAGCAGCTCGACGAGTACGAGCGCTGGCGTCTGCTGCAGTTCAACGACTACAAGCCGTTGATGATCCGTCCGAACGCCAAGGGACAGATCACTCCCCTGCAGAAGATGCGTGCGAGCGCCTCGCGCTTCTTCTTCGAGGACCGCATCGCGCCGGTCTCGAAGGCTGAGCTCGACGCCGCGCACGCCGCGCACCACGGGCACGGCGTGGAGGGCTCGCACGAGGCCCCGCAGGTGGGCGCCGGTACCCCCCAGCACTGATCACACGACCCGCAACACGACGAACGCCCCGACCAGACAGGTCGGGGCGTTCGTCGTTTCGTGTAACCCGAACGCGCGCACATATCGAAATTGTTATCTGCAACCTGACACCTGTTCAGGGGTAGTACGTTGGTTCTACGCCTCGCACGAGCGAGGAACGGAATGAGGGGATCACCATGAAGAAGACGTCTCGTGTCATCGGCACCATCGCTGCACTCGGCCTCGGCGCCGGCCTCGCTCTCGCGGGACCCGTTGCCGCGAACGCCTCGACCGGGCAGTCCGCGGCCACGGCTTCGGCAGTCACGCCGCTCAGCGGAGACTGCAAGTGGCGCAACGCCGTCGGTCCGATCGGCGGGGGCTGGTCGGGGGCATCCACGGGGTGCAACTACATCGGCACGACGAAGAACACGACGGTGACGTACGTGTGGACCAAGACGTCCGACACCGAGTCGTGCGTCCAGGGCAAGGGCTTCAACGCCCTGACCGCTCCCGTCTGGCAGAGCGCCGGCTGTGGCGACGGCGGGAGCACCACGATCCTGTGGGGCAACGTCGCCGGCGCCAAGCAGGTGAAGGTGAAGTCGCTCGCCGTCGCCACCGGCTCCACGATCAACTGGGAGTGACGATGACGCCACGGCGACGGACCATGACCGGGATCGCGACCGCGATCGCGGCCACGGCCGTCGCCGTCGGCGCGACGGGCTGTACCGCATCGGAATCGGAACGGCCGGCGCCGACGGCCGCCTCGGCCACTGCGCTCGAGAAGCAGGTCGAACGACTGCGTGCGCACCTGGCGTGCGACGGGGACGTCTCGTGGGCGGACGACCCGTACTTCTGGGACTCGATGCGGGGTGTCGACTGCACCACTCCGGACGGCCAACCGGTCTTCGTCCGCGTGTACGCGCACGACGACTCCGCTGCACAGGTCCTCCAGGACTGGAAGGGCACCTTCGGAGCGCATCGCGCCCTGATCCGCGGGTCCGACTGGTTCGTCATCGGCCCGGAGGAGACCATCGCTCCCGTGTCGTCCGCAGAGTCGGTAGCCGCTCCGTCCGTGCGGGTTCCCGACGCAGAACCGCTCACCGGGCGCGCAGAGGCTCGGACGACCTGCGTCCGGTTCTTGAGCGCGGCGGCGCAGGACCGCGTCCGCGCACCGGAGCAGTTCCGTTCGGAACTCCCCAAGCTGGACGCGCTCTACCCGGGAACGAAGACGGTGCTCGACGAGGCCCTCACCGCGGAGCACCTCGAGGCGCTCGAACAGGCGCCCGACACCCAGTTCGCCGCGCGTCTGGGCGATCTCGCCGGCCCGTTCAAGCGGTTCTGCCGAGACGTCCCGCCAGAGAGCGGCGCCGAACCAGGCCAGGCGTCTCCGGCAGCGTGACCGACACGCCGCCCCCAGTTCACGGGCGGTTCACCAACACGTGCTGGACTCTTCCAGGACGGTGTGGCAACGTGTTGCACCACGCATCTGGAACGGGTGGCCCTCGCGGAGCCCGCCAACGGAATGAGAACCCGATGGAACCCCGGACGGCCGAGCACCCCAGGCCGAACCACTTCCTGCTCCACCTCAGCGACACGCACCTCATCGCCTCGGACGGTGATCTGTACGGTGACGTCGACTCGGCGGCACGGTTGTCGCAGATCGTCGAGGAGATCGAGGCATCCGGCACCCGCCCCGAGGCGATCGTCGTCACCGGTGACGTCGCCGACAAGGGCGAACCGGGGGCCTACGCCCGCGTCCGACGCATCGTCGAGCCGGCCGCCGAGCGCATCGGCGCCCAGGTCATCTGGGCGATGGGGAACCACGACGAGCGCGGAGCGTTCCGTCAGGAGCTCTTCGGACTCCAGCCCACCGAGCGGCCCGTGGACTTCGTCTACGACGTCAACGGGCTCCGGGTCATCACGCTCGACACCAGTGTCCCCGGCGAACACTACGGCACCGTCACGCCGGAGCAGCTGGACTGGCTGGCGGAGGTGCTCTCCGAGCCCGCCCCGCACGGCACGGTCCTCGCGATGCACCATCCGCCGGTACCGAGCGTGCAGGACCTCGCCGTCCTCGTCGAACTGCGTGACCAGCGCGCCCTCGCGGAGGTCGTCGAGGGCAGCGACGTCCTGACGATCATCGCAGGACACCTGCACTACTCGACCAGTGCCATGTTCGCGGGCATCCCGGTGTCCGTGGCGAGTGCGACGTGCTACACCCAGGACCTCAACGAGTTCCGCGGTGGGACCCGTGGCCAGGACGGTGCGCAGTCGTTCAACCTGGTGCACGTGTACGGCCACGACGTCGTCCACTCCGTGGTGCCGATCGGACAGTACGCCACCGTGGGCGAGCCCGTCTCCGCCGCGGAGACCGACGCACGACTCGCCGCTGCCGGGGTCGTCATCCCTCCGGCGGTCGAGCCGGCACCGGTCACGTCGAGCATCCCGGTCTTCACCCTCGATTCGGTGCCCCTCTCCCCCGTCCACCGCTGACCGGTCACGACTCACCGCGTGCGTTCCACCGGGCGGTCAGAACACGTCGTTCTCGATCTGATTCGGCGACGGCACGTGGCCACTCGGCGGAGCTGAGCGGTGTGTTGCGACCGGTCAGCAGGCGTCGGGGCTCGCCCCGACCGGTCACGACTCCCCGTTTGGGTTGCGCCGAGCGGTCGGAACTCGTCGCCGGCACAGCGTCCAGCCGACGGTTCGTGACCGCTCGGCAGACCTGAGCGGGGTGTTGTGACCGGTGGGGCTGAGCGGCACCGCGCGGGCGCCGGGCATCGCGCGGGCGCCGGGCACCGGCGGGCGCCGGGCGCCGGGCGGGCGCCGGGCGCCGGGCACCGGGCGGGCGCGCGGGCTACTCCTCGGGCTGCTCCCACGGGGCCGGGAACGGGAAGTAGCGGTCGAGGAACTCGGTGACGCGGGTCGTGCGTTCCTCGTCGGAGACCTCGGGGAAGCTGCCGTCGTTCAGGCAGAAGAAGTCGACGTTTCGCTTCTTGAGCAGGTCGTCGAGTGCCCGGAGCCCGGACTGCATCGTCGTGTCCACGTACCGGACCGGCGCGTTCTCCTGCACGATCGCCCGCCCGGTGAGCAGCGCGTAGTAGTGGTACAGGGAGTTCGTCACCGAGATGTTCTCCGCCGCCCGGAACCGTGACGCCGCCGTCGCGCGGAACTCGTCCGCGAACTCGTGCTCCATCTCGGTCATGATGCTGGACCGGAGCGGGGTCGGTGCGTGCTCGAGGTGGCGCGTGGTGACGGCACCGAACCGCTGCTGGAGCAGACGTCGGTTCACCCGCGCGGAGTTCTCGAATCCGCTCCGCCGCGGGTTGTTCGAGCCGAGGCCGATCCGGGTCGTCGCCAGGATGAACTTCGACACGGAGCCCGGGCTGAAGAACACCGAGGGGTCGACCTGCCGACCGAAGAACATGTCGTCGTTCGAGTAGATGAAGTGCTCGCTGATGCCCGGGATGTGGTGCAACTGCGACTCGACGGCCTGCGAGTTGTGCGTGGGCAGCACCGACGGGTCGGCGAAGAACTCCTCGCTCCGGACGATCCGGACACGTGGGTGGTCCGCGAGCCAGGCCGGCGCCGGCGAGTCCGTGGCGATGTAGATCGTCCGGATCCACGGGGCGTACGTGTACACCGAACGCAGCGCGTACTTCAGCTCGTTGATCTGCCGGAACCGGGCGGGGGCGTCGTCGCCCTCCCCCAGGACGGCCGAGGACTGCGCGGCCTGACGCGCGCGCTGGTACTCGATCGCGTTGCCGTCCACCCACGAGAACACGATGTCGATCGGGAAGCGGATGTCCGAGACGTGGTCGTCGAACATGTGCTCGACGGTGCGCCACGTGCGACCGTACCGCTCGATGTCGGTGAGCACGAACTCGTCGACGGGCAGGCTCCTGCGCATCAGGGCGTTCTCGACCGGCGCGAGGACCTCGGTGTCCGTCACTCGCCAGAACTCGAGCTGGACACTGGTCTCGGCACCGTACCGGAGCCGTCCGAGCGGCTCGAGGCGCGGGCGGAACACCCGGAGCACCGGCTGGTCGACGGGGCCCAGGCCGTCATCGACGACGAGGACGGCCGGCTCCCCCGGCGGCTTGGCGTAGAACGGCTCGCCGACGGCGGCGTCCATCACGGCCGACTCGGCGCGCTGACGGTCCCGCTCGTCGACGGCGATGACGGGGCGCTGGTCGTTCCCGCGGATGAGCAGGTGGTCGACGTCGGCCGCGGTGAGCGCGTCGTCGAGGAAGAGGAGGTCCTCGATCATCGACTGCTGCGGTGTCAGGTGACCGTTCAGCAGGGTGAAGCGGCCCTTCCGGAGCACGATGTCGGGGCGGTCGAGACCGCCGGAGGACGGTCGAGGGTTCAGCAGAGGACTCTCGGTCTCCGGCTCGGTCTCGTTGCTCATCCATGCCCTTCTGATCAGGTGGTCAGGCGCTGCACCCGACCGGTCCGATCCTACCGGGCAGGCGGCTCCTCCGTCGTTCTGGGCACCTTCACGACGATCCCGACGACGATGAACAGCGCCGCTGCGACGATCTGCAGTGCTGCCCAGACCTGTCCGGGGATCGGGATCGTCACCAGCGGGTTCCAGCAGACCGCGACCGCTGCCATCAGGACGGCCGCCCACCAGGCACGGCCCCTGGTCGCGAAGACGAGCACGATGAGCGCCAGGACCGTGACCCCCCACCGGACGAACACGAACGCCGGCGCGTCGAGGAAGGCGATGCACGCGAGCAGCACGATGGCCGCGACGAGCCCCGGTGCCAGGGCCGGGCGCGTGAACGCCGGCGTCCCCGCAGGACCCGAGGACGCGGTGGCTGCGGGGCGGACACCGGGCGCGGTGGAGTGGAGCGACGACCCGACTGCTGGCCGTCCCTTGCGTGCGGCCATCAGGCAGATGCCTCGTCGAGCTCGATGGCCGTGATCGGGCGGGACATCGGCGGCAGACCGCGGAGCCGCTCGAGCGCCGGACCGAGCTCTGCGACGTACGCGCGGTAGCCGTCGTCGGTCAGGTGCAGGCCGTCGTCGGTGTACTGCTCGGCGAGGTGGTCGCCGTCGGCGAGGGCTGGCCACGCGTCGAGGTACTGCGCGTGGCAGGTGGCGACGAACTGGCGCAGGTGACGGTTCGTCTCCTCGATCCGCGGTGTGAACTCGGCCTGACGCGGCAGGACCGACACCAGGAGCAGGCGGACGCCGGGGAGCTCGCGGCGGAGCGTCACGAGGATCGTCTCCACGTTCCGTACGACGTGCTCGGCGCTCTTGCGGTGGTTGCCGAAGTCGTTCGTGCCGATGAGCAGGACGATCGCCTCGGGAGCGGCCTGCACGACCTCGTCGAGTCGCTCCAGCACACCGTCCGTGGTGTCCCCGCTGATGCCGAGGTTCAGGGTGCGCTCGTCGGGGAAGCGTTCGTCCCACGTGCCTCCAGCGGTGATGCTGTCCCCCAGGAACAGGACCAGTCCGCGGTCGTCGTCGCTCATGCTGCCTCCTCGTGCGCTGGCGCGCGAGACCCATTCTGCTGCGTGCTGTTGGCCTGCGTCGAGTCGGTGCGGTGGGCCTCGCGTTCGGCGCGGGCCGTGATGCGCTCCACCATGCCCGGGAAGATCACGCCGTGGAACGGCAGGATCGAGTACCAGTAGAGGCGCCCGGCGAGCCCCTGCGGGAAGTACAGCGCCCGCTGGTGGTAGTCGCAGCCGCCGTCGTCCGTGGGCGTGACGGTCATCTCGAGCCAGGCCCGACCAGGGGACTTGAACTCGGCCCGGAGCCGGAGGTAGTGCCCGCGGTCGAGTCGTTCGACGCGCCACCAGTCGAGCGCGTCGCCCTGTTCGAGGCGCTTCGGGTCCCGCCGACCACGGTTGAGGCCGACTCCCCCGGCGATCTTGTCCATCCACCCCCTGGCGACCCACGCGAGCGGGAACGAGTACCAGCCGTTCTCGCCGCCGATCGACTCGACGACGCTCCAGACCGCTTCCGGCGGCGCGGACGTGTGCCGGGTCCGGTCGTCGGAGTACACCGTGTGCCCGGCCCAGTCCGGGTCGCTCGGCAGCGGGTCGGCCGGGGTGCTCGACAGCGTCGCGCTCCGCCAGCTCGTCTCGACCTCGGCGGTGCGCATCTTCGTCAGTGCGAGCCGCACGGCCCGGCGGTACGACGTCAGCCCGCCCTCCGGCCGCGGCACGACGTCGTCGATGTCGTGCTCACGCTGGACGCACTCGAACTGCAGCGACTCGATGATCGGCGTCGCGAGCTTGCGCGGGATCGGCGTCACCATGTTGAACCAGTGTGCGGCGAGCCCGGGGGTCATCACCGGCAGTGCGGTGATCGGCCGCTGCGGGAGTTTGGCCTCGACCGCGTACCCGTTCAGCATCTGCCCGTACCGGAGGACGTCCGGCCCGCCGATGTCGAACGTCCGGTTCACGTCCGCCGGGATGCCGAGCGCCTCGACGAGGTAGTAGAGGACGTCGCGGACGGCGATCGGCTGGATCTTGTTGCGGACCCATCGCGGTGCCGGCATCCACGGCAGGACGTCGGTGACGTGCCGGATCATCTCGAACGACGTGCTCCCGGACCCGATGACGACACCGGCCTGGAACGCGATCGTCGGCACACCCGACCCGAGCAGGATGTCACCGACCTCCTTCCGACTGCGGAGGTGCTTCGACAGCTCCCCGTCGGGGTGGAGGCCGCCGAGGTACACGAAGCGGCGGACACCGGCGTCGTGCGCCGCGGTGGCCATCGTCTGCGCGGCATCGCGCTCGGACTCCTCGAAGTCCCCGTCGGCACCCATCGCGTGGGCGAGGTAGTAGACCGCTTCGATCCCGTCGACCGCGGTGGCCACTGCCGAACCGTCCTGCAGGTCACCCTGGACGACGTCGATCGACTCCCGCCAGGGGACGTCGTCGAGCTTCTGCGGGGTACGGACGAGCACGCGGACGGAGTGCCCGGCTTCGAGGAGACGTGGGATGAGACGACCGCCGATGTAGCCGGTGGCCCCGGTGACGAGGACGCGCATGCGGGGAACGGTACGCCGCGCCCCTCCGGGTACGCTTGTCGGGTGGACAACGCAGCCTTCCCCGTCACCGCCGACGCCGTGCGTCGACTCATCGACCACGCGATCCTGAAGCCGGAGCTGACCCGCTCCGACGTCGATGCGCAGCTCGACGAAGCCGCGACCCACCGCGTGTTCAGCGTGTGCGTCCGCCCGAGCGACGTCCGGCACGCCGTGGAGCGCCTCCAGGGCACCGGAGTGGGCGTCGGGACCGTCATCGGCTTCCCGCACGGCACCACCTCGACCGAGGCCAAGGTCGCCGAGTCGCTGCAGGCCCTCGCCGACGGCGCCTTCGAGCTCGACATGGTCCAGAACATCGGCGCGGCGAAGTCCGGCGATTGGAACCGCGTCCAGCAGGACGTGCGTGCCGTCGTCGACGCTGCGGGCGACACCGTGGTCAAGGTCATCCTCGAGACGGCGTTCCTCACCGACGACGAGATCGTCGCCGCGAGTCGCGCGGCCGTCGCGGGCGGCGCGGACTTCGTGAAGACCTCGACCGGGTTCGCCGGCGGTGGCGCCACGACCGAGCACATCGCCCTGATGCGCGAGACGGTCGGCCCGGACACCGGCGTGAAGGCATCCGGCGGCGTCCGAGGGCTCGACACCCTCGTCGCGATGGTCCAGGCCGGTGCGAACCGCATCGGTACGAGCGCCTCGGCCCGCATCCTCGACGAGGTCGCACACCGCGTCGAGAACGGCGTCGCCTCCGGCGTCGGCGACGACACCACCTCCTACTGACCCCGGCCGACCAGGCCCACCCGACCACCAGCACCGAGCCGGTGCGTGACCGACGCGACGCCGCGTCGGGAGCCGCTCCGAGCCTCCAGACCGTCGCATCGGAGCGCGCATGTCGAACACCGACCCCATCACCGACCACCCCGGATCGCTCGCCCTCGCCGTGGACCTCGGCGGCACCAAGGTCGAGGCGGCCCTGGTCACCGACCAGGGCGTCGTCCTGCCCGGGACCCGGTTCCGGAGCCCCACCGGTCCGCAGCGCAGCTCCGAAGCGCTGCAGGCAGCCGTCGACGAGGTGGTCACGAGCGCCCTCGCGACGCTGCCGACCGACGCGACGCTCGCCGGTGTCGGCATCGGCTCGGCCGGCCCCGTCGACGAGGAACACGGACTCGTCTCGCCGCTCAACATGCCGGTCTGGCGCGGCTACCCGCTCCGCGACCGCGTCGCAGCGCTCGTCCCGGCCGGGACGCCGGTGACGCTGCGGATGGACGGCCTCGCGATCACGCTCGCCGAGCACTGGCTCGGTGCGGCACAGGGCTCCGACCACGTGATGGGCATGATCGTCTCCACGGGCGTCGGCGGTGGGCTCATCCTGCACGGCCGGACCGTGAGCGGTCCGACCGGCAACGCCGGGCACATCGGTCACGTCGAGTGCGGTGGGTACGACGACCCGTGCGCCTGCGGCGGCACCGGCTGCCTGGAGGCCGTGGCGAGCGGGCCGAAGACCGTCGCGTGGGCAAGGCGGCAGGGGTTCACCGGCGAGACCGGCGAGGAGCTGTCCGCCGCGTACGCCGCCGGGGACGAGATCGCCGTCGCGGCGATCAAGCGCAGTGGTCGCGCCCTCGGGCAGGCCATCGCCGCCGCCACGTCGCTCGTGGACCTCGAGGTGGTGGCGATCGGCGGCGGGTTCTCGCACGTCACGCCGGACCTGTTCGAGTACGCCAGGCAGGCCGTCGCCGAGCGCGTCGAGTTCGGCTTCGTGACCAAGGTGCGGATCGTCCCGACCGGGCTGTCCCAGGACGGGCCGCTCATCGGCGCCGCGGCGCTCGTGCACCGCTCCCACGTCCTGCGCTGAGCCGGCCCGAACCGGCCCCTGTCGACCTGCGCTGCTGTCCACAGTCGGCTCCGCCGCGCCGGTCCGGTGCGGCAGGATGACCGGGTGCGCTCCTCCCGACTCGTCACCACCGACGACTGGCCAGAAGCCGAACTCCGCGCAGCGGTGCTGGCCGGCGACCTGGTCGCGATCGGCGAGTGCTGGGCGTCCGTCGCGGAACCGACGGACCCGGGGCTGCGCGCGGCGTCGTTCCGCTGGAGCGTGGGCGACGAGCGGATCATCGCATCGGACCGCAGCGCCGCCTGGATCTGGGGCGGGTGCTCGCGACCGCCGCTCCCCCACGACGCCTGCATCGACGACGGGCAGCGCGTGCGCCAGCGGGGCGGTGGACGCGTCCGCGAGGTCCGCGTCGAACCATCCGACGTCGCGGTCGTCGCCGGCGTCCGGGTGACGACCCCGGTCAGGACCGCGCTCGACCTGCTGCGGATCGCCGGACCGGCGGACTGGGCGGTCCGCGCCCCCACCGTCCTGGGACTGCTCGCGGCGACCGACACCGCGCCGTCGACGCTCCGGCTCCGCCTCCGGCAGCTCGGGACGGTGCCGATGGTGCGGCAGGCGGAACGGCGGCTCGCCGAGCTGGTGTGACCGCTCCTGGTCAGCCTGCGCTGACGCGGTAGACGTCGTACACGGCGTCGATGCGTCGCACCGCGTTGAGGACGCGGTCCAGGTGCGTCGTGTCACCCATCTCGAACACGAACCGGGACAGAGCGAGGCGGTCCGACGACGTCGACACCGTGGCCGACAGGATGTTCACGTGGTGGTCGGTCAGCACCCGGGTGACGTCGCTCAGCAGTCCCGACCGATCGAGCGCCTCGATCTGGATCTGGACCAGGAACACCGACTTCGACGACGGCGCCCACTCGACCTCGATCATGCGGTCGGGTTCGTTCATCAGCGACTTCACGTTGGTGCACGATGCCTGGTGCACGGACACACCCTGCCCGCGGGTGATGAACCCGACGATCTGGTCGCCGGGAACCGGGGTGCAGCACTTCGCGAGCTTGACGAGGATGTCGGGCGCCCCGCGGACGAGCACGCCGCTGTCGCTGTTGCGGAGCTGCCGGCTCGTGACCTGCCGCGGGAAGGCGAGCTCCGGTTCGTCCGTCTCGGTCTCGGTCTGGACGCCGGCGAGCACCTTCTCGATCACCGACTGCGTCGAGACGTGTCCCTCGCCGATCGCGGCGTAGAGCGCGGAGACGTCCTCGTACCGCATCGCGGATGCGACTTCCGAGATGGAGTCCTGGCTCATGATCCGCTGGAGCGGCAGGTTCTGCTTGCGCATCGCACGGGCGATGGCATCGCGGCCCTGCTCGATCGCCTCTTCGCGGCGCTCCTTGGTGAACCACTGCTTGATCTTGTTCCGCGCGCGGGGGCTGCGGACGAAGGTCAGCCAGTCCTGGCTCGGCCCGGAGTCGGGGTTCTTCGACGTGAAGATCTCGACGACGTCGCCGCTCGACAGCGAGCTCTCGAGGGGCACCAGGCGACCGTTCACCTTCGCGCCCATCGTGCGGTGTCCGATCTCGGTGTGCACCGCGTACGCGAAGTCGACCGGGGTCGCACCGGCGGGGAGTCCGATGACCTTGCCCTGCGGCGTGAAGACGTAGGTCTCCTTCGCGCCGATCTCGTAGCGGAGGGAGTCGAGGAACTCGCCGGGGTCGCTGGTCTCGGCCTGCCAGTCGGTGATGTGCGCGAGCCACGCCATGTCGTCGTTCGCGCTCGAGCTGTCCACGTCGCGACCGGCGGCACGCTGCTTGTACTTCCAGTGCGCGGCGACACCGAACTCGGCGCGCTGGTGCATCTCGTGCGTGCGGATCTGGATCTCGACCGGGCGTCCCTGCGGCCCGAGGACCGTGGTGTGCAGCGACTGGTACAGGTTGAACTTCGGGGTCGCGATGTAGTCCTTGAAGCGTCCGGGCAGCGGGGTCCAGCGCGCGTGCACCGAGCCGAGCATGGCGTAGCAGTCGCGGACCGTGGGGACGAGCACCCGGATGCCGACGAGGTCGTAGATCTCGTCGAACTCGCGGCCCCGGACGATCATCTTCTGGTAGATCGAGTAGTACTGCTTCGGCCGGCCCATGACCTCGCCGCGCACCTTGGCGGCCTTCAGGTCCTTCTTCAGCGTCCCGATGACGTTCTGGACGAACTGCTCACGCTTCGGCTGCCGTTCCTTGACCAGGCTGTCGATCTCGACGTAGAGCTTCGGGTGCAGCACCGCGAACGACAGGTCCTCGAGCTCGAGCTTGATCATCTGGATGCCCAGACGGTGCGCGAGCGGCGCGTAGATCTCGAGGGTCTCCTTGGCTTTGCGCGTGGCCGAGGTGGACTCGACGAAGCCCCACGTCCTGGCGTTGTGCAGGCGGTCCGCGAGCTTGATCACCAGGACCCGGATGTCCTTCGACATCGCGATGACCATCTTGCGGACGGTCTCGGCCTGGGCGCTGTCGCCGTACTTGACCTTGTCGAGCTTCGTGACACCGTCGACGAGCATCGCGATCTCGTCGCCGAAGTCGTGGCGCAGCTGGTCGAGCTGGTAGTCGGTGTCCTCGACCGTGTCGTGCAGCAGCGCAGCCGCGATCGTGATGGGCCCGATGCCGAGGTCCGCGAGGATCTGCGCGACCGCGACCGGGTGCGTGATGTAGGGCTCGCCGGACTTGCGCTTCTGGCCGTCGTGCGCGCGTTCCGCGACCGAGTACGCACGCTCGATGAGCGTGACGTCCGCCTTCGGGTGGTGCGAGCGGACGGTCCGGATGAGCGTGTCGACAGCGCCGGCCGGCTGGGCGCGGGAGAACAAGCGCGGCAGCAGGGACCGGAGGGAGCCGAGGTTGCCCGTGGTGTTCGGGCCCAGGGGCGGGCTGGACGGCAGCGGCGACGGTCCGGGGCGGCTCGCGGCGGAGTCGTCCTGCGCCGACGTCTCACGGATGTCCGTCATGCTGCGTCTCCCAGAACTCGAACCGGCCGAACTCGATCCGACCAGACTACGCGCGTGTCGTCAGTGCTCGTGACCACGTTCGCGCTGGGCGTCGGCGCGCTCCACCGGCGCACCGGCGGCTTCCCACGCCACCATGCCGCCGGCGAGGTTCACCGCAGGGACGCCGGACTGCTCGAGGGCCGCGACGACCCGGGCGGACCGCATGCCGGAGTGGCACACGATGATCGCCGGGTCGTCGGTCGGTTGGATCTCGGTCCACCGCGTCTGGAGCTCGGACATCGGCACCAGGGTGGCCTGGGGCGCGTGGACCTCGTCCCACTCCCCCGGCTCGCGCACGTCGTACAGGCGCGAGCCGTTCTCGATGCGACGCAGCGCCTCGTCGACGGTGATCTCGTCCATGCGGGTCAGGCCTCGACCGGCGCAGCGGTCTCTGCACGCTTGCGCGCGGCGGCGGCCTTCTTCGCGTCGGCCTGCTTGATCTTCGGTTCGTTCTCACGCAGGTGCGCGTACATCGGCGACGCGATGAAGATCGTCGAGTACGTCCCGACGATGATGCCGATGAACAGGGCGAGCGAGATGTCGCGCAGGGTGCCGGCGCCGAGGACGTACGACCCGATGAAGAGGATCGCCGCCACGGGCAGCAGCGCCACGACGGACGTGTTGATCGAGCGGACCAGCGTCTGGTTCACCGCGAGGTTGACCGACTGGACGAACGTCCGGTGCGATTCCTGCGCGGTGTTCTCGCGGACCTTGTCGAACACCACGACGGTGTCGTACAGCGAGTACCCGAGGATCGTCAGGAAGCCGATCACCGCGGCCGGCGTGACCTCGAGCCCGACGATGCCGTACACACCTGCGGTGATCAGTAGGTCGTGGAGCAGCGCCACCATCGCCGACAGCGACATCTTCCACGTGCGGAAGTACAGCGCCATGAACACCGCGGCGAGGGCGAGGAAGATGATCAGACCACGGATCGCCTGTGCGAGCACGTCGGCGCCCCAGGTCGCACCGATGAAGGTCGACGCGACCTGGCCCCTGTCGACGTCGTACGCGTCGGCCAGCGCGGACTGGATCTGCGTCGTCTCGGCATCGGTGAGCTGCCCGGTCTGCACGCGGATGCCGTGCGTTCCGAGCTGTGAGACGCGCGGGATCTCGTCGGGGACGATCTTCTCGACCGTGTTCGTCGCGAGGTTTTGGTTGACGGTCTTGACGTCGGAGATCGTGAACTCGGACCCACCGGTGAACTCGATGCCGAGCTGGTACCCGCCGCGGAGCCACGGCACCGCGAGGGAGATCACGATCGCGGCGATCGCGATGATGTACCACGTGCGACGGCGTCCGACGATGTCGTACGAGCGCTTGCCCGTGTAGAGGTCGTTGCCGAACTGGCTGAAGCTCGCCATCAGCTGTCCTTCCCGTTCGGCTTGCCGCCGTTGTCGGTGGTGTCGCCGTTGCCGGCCTTCCGCTCAGCGATCGTCTGCCGGCGCTGTGCCTCGCCTGCGGCGCGCTGGCGCTTGCCGTCCACGACGGGCGCGCGGAACTGCGCACGACCGCGGTAGACCGCGCCGAGGGCTGTCGGGTCGAGTCCGCTGAACCGGTGCCCCTCGTTGAAGAAGCGGCGACGCGAGATGAGCTGCAGCATGGGGTGCGTGAAGAGGATCACGACGACGACGTCGATCAGGGTGGTGAGGAGCAGCGTGAACGCGAAGCCCTTCACGTCGCTCACCGCGAGGATGTAGAGCACGATCGCCGCGAGGAAGTTGATCGAGTCGGACGCCAGGATCGTGCGGAGCGCACGCTTCCAGCCGGACTCGACCGCTCCCTCGAGCGCCCGACCGTCACGGAGTTCGTCACGGATGCGCTCGAAGTAGACGATGAACGAGTCCGCCGTGATGCCGATCGCCACGATCAACCCCGCGACGCCGGCCAACGACAACCGGTAGTCGACGCGCCAGGACATGATCGCGATGACCAGGTAGGTCAGGGTCGCGGCGACACCGAGCGAGAGCACCGTGACGAACGCGAGCGCCCGGTACTGGATCACCGAGTAGATGATCACCAGGATGAGCCCGATCAGGCCGGCGACGAGACCGCCGATGAGCTGCGCGGTACCCAGGGTCGCGGAGATGTTCTCGTTCGACTGGACCTTGAAGTTGATCGGCAACGCGCCGTACTTGAGCTGGTCGGCGAGGGTCTTCGCCGACTCCGCGGTGAACGAGCCGGTGATCTGGGCCTTGCCGTTCGTGATCGCGCTGTTGGTCTGCGGGGCCTCGATGACGGATCCGTCGAGGACGATCGCGAACTGGTTCTGCGGCGACTGCAGGGACACCAGGCGGTTCGTGACGGCCCGGAACTCCTTCGTGCCGGTGCCGTTGAAGTCGAGGGTCACCGCCCACTCGCCGGTCGTCGTGCCCTGCGAGTTGGAGGCGAGGCCCGAGGTGGCGTTCGAGATGTTGGCGCCGTCCACCTCGACCGGGCCCAGGATGTACTTCGACGTCCCGGACGCGTCACACGTCACGAGCGGCTGGTCGTCCGGCGCGGTCGTGACGTCGTCCGGCGCCTTGCAGTCGTAGTTGGTGTACAGGTCCTGCAGCTTCGGGGTGACCCAGGCGAGGTCGCTCGCGCTCGTCGGCTTCGTGCTCGGCGTCGCCTGCAGCGATGCCGGCGGCGAGTACGGCGTCGGGGACGCGGACGACGACGAGCCGTCGCCGACGGCGCTGTTCGTCGCGGCTTCGGTGTAGAGCACCGGGCGGAACGTCAGCTTCGCAGCTGCTTCGATGCGCGAGATGGTCTGCTGGTCGGGCTTGCCCGGGATCGAGACGACGATGTTGTTCGCGCCCTGCGTGTTGATCTCGGACTCCGAGACGCCGGTGGCGTCGATGCGCTGGCGGATGATGTTCACCGCCTGCTTGAGCTGGTCCGCTGTGACGGAGTCACCGTCGGTGCTCTGCGCCGCGAGGGTCAGCTGCGTGCCGCCCTGCAGGTCCAGTGCGAGCTGAGGGACCCAGCTGGCGCCTTCGAACCACTTGCCCGCGTCGTCCTTGGTGGTGCTGGCGAGGATCGACGCAGCCGTGTTCAGGCCTGCGAGGACCGCCATGATGATCACCAACCAGGTGAGCGAGCGCAGCGCTTTCTTGACGGGTGTCGATCGTGCCACCGGTCGTCTCGTCTTTCTGTCAGGACCGTCGACGAGTGCGCCGGCGGACGGAGTGATGCCGCCGGGTCACCAGTGTGTCCCGACGGCCGAGTGGTTCAGTCCTCGGACTTGCGCTTCGCCTGTTCGGCGTCGTCCGCACGCTCGCCGTAGACCGGCTCGCCGTTCAACTCGGCGACGGGCTTCGGCTCGTCTTCCGGGGTGGCGGTCGTCTCGATGTCCGACGCGGTGTCGTCGACGACACGCGAGAGGGTCTGACGGTGGACGGTGACGATGGTCCCCGGCGCGATCTCGACGTCGGCGGTGACCTTCTCGTCGTCGACCGACAGGAGCGTGCCGTAGAGACCGAAGGACAGCATGACGCGGGCTCCAGGGACCATCTTGGTCGCGAGCTCCGACTGCTGCTTCTTGCGCTTGCGGCTGTTGTAGAACATGAAGGCCGCGAACGCCACGACGATGACGATGAGGATGACTTCTTGACCCATGATTGCGATGCCTTCTCTGGTATTTCGGTTTCGGGCCGTAGCAGTCTAGGGCACGTGGCTGTGGCGGATGCCGCAGACGGGCCTACTCGTCGTCGAACAGCCCCGGTTGGGCGGAACCGGCCGGCTGACCGGGCGTGAGCCCGAAGTGTCGCCAGGCCGCCGGCGTGGCGATCCGACCCCGAGGAGTGCGGGTGACGAGCCCGATGCGGACCAGGAACGGCTCGACCACCGACTCGATGGTCTCGGATTCTTCCCCGACGGAGACCGCGAGCGTGTTCAGGCCGACAGGTCCCCCGTCGAACCGGGTGAGCATCGTCTCGAGCACCGCGCGGTCGAGTCGGTCCAGCCCGTACTCGTCGACGTCGTAGAGCTCGAGGGCGCCCTGCACCGCGGCCATGCCGTCCCGGGTGCCGTGCACGAGGGCGTAGTCCCGGACGCGGCGGAGCAGGCGGTTCGCGATGCGCGGCGTGCCCCGTGACCGACCGGCGATCTCGCGGAGCGCGAAGCGGTCGAAGTCGAGTTCGAGCAGGTGTGCGGCGCGGATGAGGACCTGTTCGAGTTCGTCCCGTTCGTAGAACTCGAGGTGCGCCGTGAACCCGAAGCGGTCTCGCAGCGGGTTCGGCAGGAGGCCCGCCCTGGTGGTCGCCCCGACGAGGGTGAACGGGGCGAGGTCGAGCGGGATGCTCGTCGCCCCCGCACCCTTGCCCACCATCACGTCGATGCGGAAGTCCTCCATCGCCAGGTACAGCATCTCTTCCGCCGAGCGGGCCATCCGGTGGATCTCGTCGATGAAGAGGACCTCACCGGGCATCAGCGACGACAGGACCGCGGCGAGGTCGCCGGCGTGCTGGATCGCCGGACCGCTCGACATGCGCAAGGGGCGACCGGACTCGTGCGCCACGATCATCGCCAGCGTGGTCTTCCCGAGACCGGGCGGACCGGCCATCAGGATGTGGTCGGGCGTGCGGTCCTGCATCGCTGCGGCCTTGAGGAGCAGGTCGAGCTGCCCACGGACCTTGCGCTGCCCGACGAACTCGGCGAGCGACTTCGGGCGGAGCGCGCCTTCGAACGCGAGTTCTTCCGGTGACTGGGCGTCCGCCGCGGTGATCCCGCCGCTCATCGGCCGGCCCCGGTCGGGCGGAGGGCGCCGAGCGCGGCACGGAGAAGTGCCTGGGTACCCATGGCCGCGACACCGGGTTCGTTCGCGATCGTGTCGTCGACGGCGGAACGTGCCGCGTCCTCGCGCCAGCCGAGCCCGACGAGCGCGATGACGACGTCTTCCGACGCGGGGTGCGCCGTTGCGCCATGACCGGCAGCAGCTGTGGCCGACGAGGTCTCGAAGGCGGTGAGCTTGCCGGACAGCGCGACGATGATGAGCTTGGCGGTCTTCGGCCCGATGCCGGACACCTTCCGGAACGCGGCGTCGTCGTCGTTCGCCACGGCGTTCGCGATCTGTCCCGGGTCCATCGCGCCGAGGACACCGAGCGCGGACCTCGGGCCGACCCCGGACACGCTGCGGAGGAGGTCGAAGACGCGCAGCGCGTCGGTCGACTCGAACCCGAAGAGCAGGTGCTCGTCTTCACGCACGATCATCGCCGTGCGCACGAACACCTCGGCGCCGTGGCGCATGGTGAGTGCGTGTGCCGGTGTCACCGTGACGGCGTAGCCGACTCCCCCGACCTCGATCACGACGGCGGATCCGGCGACGTCGATGCAGGTGCCCCGGAGACTCGCGATCATGCTCCGAGCCTACGTGCAGCCGCCGACGCAACGGACGAGCCACGCTGCGAGGCAGCGTCGACGGGTGCAGCCGCCGACGCAACGGACGAGCCACGCTGCGAGGCAGCGTCGCCGGGTGCAGCCGCGGACGTCCCCGACGCGGTGCGCTGTGCTCCCGTCCCCGAGCGCCCAGCGGAAGCGGCGGCCGCCGCAGCGCGTGCGAGTGGCGAGGACGCCGTGCGCCCACCGGTCCCGGCCTGCGCGTCGCGCCACGCGCGTTGCGCCGGCGTCAGACTGCCGGACTGCACACCGACCTGGTCGGGTGCACCGAGCCTCCAGGCATGACAGACGGCCAGGGCGAGCGCGTCGGCGGCGTCCGCCGGCTTCGGGGCCTCGGCGAGACCGAGCACGCGCGCGATCATCGCCTGCACCTGCTTCTTGTCCGCGTTGCCGTACCCGGTGACGGCTGCCTTGACCTCGGACGGCGTGTGCAGCCCGACCGGGATGCCGCGCACCGCAGCGGCGTGCAGTGCCAGGCCGGACGCCTGTGCCGTGCCCATCACGGTGCGGACGTTCGCCTGGGCGAACACCCGCTCGACCGCGACGGCGTCTGGGTGGTGTTCCTCGATCTGCTCCGCGATCCCCGCGGCGATCAGGACCAGCCGCTGCTCGAGCGCCATGTCCGACGGGGTGCGGACCACGGTGACCGCGACCATGCGGGCGCGACGGTCAGGGGTGACCTCGACGACGCCGACGCCGCACCGCGTGAGCCCGGGGTCGACCCCGAGCACGCGGAGCACGGGCCCGGGGCGCGACAAGGTCAGTCCTCGTCCTCGTCCTGGTCGAGCTCGGCCTGGACGTCGGCGGGGATGTCGAAGTTCGCGTAGACGTTCTGGACGTCGTCGGAGTCTTCGAGTGCGTCGATGAGGCGGAACACCTTGCGGGCCGTCTCGGCGTCGACCGGGACCTTCAGGCCGGGGACGAACTCGGCGTCGGCGGAGTCGTAGTCGATGCCGGCGTCCTGCAGCGCGGTGCGGGCCGCGACGAGGTCGGTCGCCTCGGTGATGACCTCGAAGCCCCCGCCCTGGTCGATGACGTCCTCGACACCGGCGTCGAGCACCGCGGTCATCACGTCGTCCTCGGACAGGCCGTCCACCTTCGAGACCGAGATGACGCCCTTGCGCGAGAAGTTGTACGCGACGCTGCCCGGATCGGCCATGGTGCCGCCGTTGCGGGACATGGCGGTCCGGACCTCGGCCGCTGCACGGTTCTTGTTGTCCGTGAGGCACTCGATGAGCATCGCGACGCCGTTCGGGGCGTAGCCCTCGTACATGATCGTCGTGTACTCGATGGACTCACCGGTGAGCCCGGCACCGCGCTTGATCGCGCGGTCGATGTTGTCGTTGGGGACCGAGGTCTTCTTCGCCTTCTGCACGGCGTCGACCAGGGTCGGGTTGCCCGACATGTCGGCGCCGCCCATCTTCGCGGCGACCTCGATGTTCTTGATGAGCTTCGCGAACGACTTGGCACGTCGCTGGTCGATGACGGCCTTCTTGTGCTTCGTCGTTGCCCACTTGGAATGCCCGGACACGGTTCTCCTTGCGTCTTGCGGAAAGTCCAGATCAGTGTAGCGATCTGGAGGCTCGGTGCGGTCCCGGCGCGCAGGCGGCGGTTCCGAGTGGGTCAGGCGGCGGTCCCGAGCGGGTCAGGCGGCGGTCCCGAGCGGGTCAGGCGGAGCGGACGAGGTGCAGGAAGCGTCGGTGGAAGCGGTCCTCGCCCGTGACCTCCGGGTGGAAAGCGCTCGCGAGGACGTTGCCCTGCTGCACGGCGACCGCGCGGCCGTCCGGCAGCGCACCGAGGACCTGCACTCCGGCACCGTGCTGCTCCACGACCGGTGCACGGATGAACACCGCGTGCACCGGTTCCTCGCCGAGGTCGGGCATCGGGATGTCGATCTCGAACGAGTCGTTCTGGCTGCCGAAGGCGTTCCGGCGCACCGTCGTGTCGAGCACGTCGAGCGTCTGCTGCCCGGCGGTCGCGTTCGTGATCCGGGCGCTCAGCATGATCATGCCCGCGCACGTGCCGTACGTCGGCAGGCCGTTCCGGATCGCAGCGGTCAGCGGTTCGGCGAGACCGAAGACCCGCGAGAGCTTGTCCATCACCCCGGATTCGCCGCCGGGGATCACGACGCCGTGCAGGCCGTCGATCTCCTCCGGGCGGCGGAGCGACACCACGTCGGCACCGAGCTCGGTCAGCGAGACGATGTGCTCGCGGAAGTCGCCCTGCAGTGCGAGCACCCCGATGCGGGGCGCTGCACCACCGATGGGGCTACCAGCCACGCTCGGCGAGGCGGTGCGGCGCGGGGACGTCGGCGACGTTGATGCCGACCATCGCCTCACCGAGACCGCGGGACACCTCGGCGATGACCTTGGGGTCGTCGTGGAAGGTGGTCGCCTTGACGATCGCGGCGGCCCGGGCGGCCGGGTCGCCGGACTTGAAGATGCCGGAGCCGACGAAGACGCCGTCGGCACCGAGCTGCATCATCATCGCGGCGTCCGCCGGGGTCGCGACGCCACCTGCGGTGAAGAGGACGACCGGGAGCTTGCCGGTCTCGGCGACTTCCTGCACGACGTCGATCGGGGCCTGCAGCTCCTTCGCCGCGACGTAGAGCTCGTCGGGGCGGAGGTTGCGGAGCGCCGCGATCTCCTTCGAGATGGTGCGGATGTGCTTCGTCGCCTCGGAGACGTCACCGGTGCCGGCTTCGCCCTTGGAGCGGATCATCGCCGCGCCCTCGGTGATGCGGCGGAGCGCCTCGCCGAGGTTGGTGGCACCGCAGACGAACGGGGTGGTGAACTTCCACTTGTCGATGTGGTTGACGTAGTCCGCCGGCGACAGCACCTCGGACTCGTCGATGTAGTCGACGCCGAGCTCCTGCAGCACCTGCGCCTCGACGAAGTGACCGATGCGGGCCTTCGCCATGACCGGGATCGACACCGCTGCGATGATCTCCTCGATCATCGAGGGGTCGGACATGCGGGCGACGCCGCCCTGCGCGCGGATGTCGGCGGGGACGCGCTCGAGGGCCATGACCGCGGTCGCGCCGGCTTCTTCCGCGATGCGGGCCTGCTCGGCGTCGACGACGTCCATGATGACGCCGCCCTTGAGCATCTCCGCGAGGCCGCGCTTGACGCGCGAGGAGCCGGTGATGGACGTGCCGATGGGGTCCTGGCCGGGGGTACTGGTGCTGTCGCTCATGATGGCGATCAGTCTAGTGCTGCGCGGGCCACGCTTCCGCGACGAGCCGGCGGGTGTCCCCGAGCATCTGGGACATCGACTTGGTGCGGGCGATGATCGGGAAGAAGTTCGAGTCGGACTCCCACCGCGGGACGATGTGCTGGTGCAGGTGCCCGGCGACGCCCGCCCCGGCGACCTCGCCCTGGTTCATGCCGATGTTGAAGCCGTCGCAGTGCGAGACCTGCCGGAGCACCCGCATCGCGGTCTGCGTCAGCTCGCCGATCTCCCGGAGTTCTTCGGGGGTTGCCTCGTCGTAGAGGGGCGTGTGGCGGTAGGGGCAGACGAGCAGGTGCCCGTTGTTGTACGGGTACAGGTTGAGCAGGACGTAGGCGTGCTCGCCCCGCGCGACGATGAGTGCGTCATCGTCGGACTTCTGCGGTGCTTCGCAGAACGGGCAGTCGTCCTTGTGCCCGCGGCCCTCGCCCTCGCGACCGGCGTCGATGTACGCCATCCGGTGCGGGTTCCAGAGGCGCTGGAAGGCATCCGGGACGGCCGCCTGCGTGGCGGCGTCCCGGATGACCAGCGGCTCGTCCTGCTCTGCCGACATCAGACCTGGGCGCGCTCGCGGATCGCCGTGAGGATGCGTTCGACCGCCTCGTCCACGGGCACGCCGTTGTCCTGGCGACCGTCGCGGAACCGGAAGCTCACCGCACCGGCGTCGCGGTCGTCGCCGCCCGCGATGAGCTGGAACGGCACCTTCGCCTTGGTGTGCGTGCGGATCTTCTTCTGCATGCGGTCGTCCGAGTGGTCGACCTCGGCGCGGACGCCGTGCGCACGGAGCTTCGCGATCACCTCGTCGAGGTAGTCGGCGTACTCCTCGGCGACGGGGATGCCCACGACCTGCACCGGGGACAGCCACGCCGGGAACGCGCCGGCGTAGTGCTCGGTCAGCACGCCGAAGAACCGCTCGATCGAGCCGAACAGGGCTCGGTGGATCATCACGGGACGCTGACGGGTGCCGTCGGCGGCCGCGTACTCGATGCCGAAGCGCTCGGGCAGGTTGAAGTCGAGCTGCACGGTCGACATCTGCCACGTGCGACCGATGGCGTCGCGGGCCTGGACGGAGATCTTCGGGCCGTAGAACGCGGCACCGGCGGGGTCCGGCACGAGCTCGAGCCCGGACTCCTCGGCGACCTCGCGCAGGGTGTTGGTCGCCTCTTCCCAGACGTCGTCGTCGCCGACGTACTTCTCCGGGTCCTTCGTGGAGAGCTCGAGGTAGAAGTCGTCGAGGCCGTAGTCGCGCAGCAGCGAGAGGACGAACTGGAGGGTGGTGGTCAGCTCCTCCTTCATCTTCTCCTTGGTGGTGAAGATGTGGGCGTCGTCCTGGGTCATGCCGCGGACCCGGGTGAGGCCGTGGATGACGCCGGACTTCTCGTTGCGGTAGACCGTGCCGAACTCGAACATCCGCAGGGGCAGGTCGCGGTAGGACCGTGCCTGCGAGCGGTACGCCAGGATGTGCATCGGGCAGTTCATCGGCTTGAGGTAGTAGTCGGCGCCCTGCCGGGTGACGTTGCCGTCCTCGTCCACCGCCTGGTCCATGTGCATGGGCGGGAACATGCCGTCCTTGTACCAGCCCAGGTGCCCCGACTGCTCGAACAGGTCGCCCTTGGTGATGTGCGGCGTGTAGACGAACGAGTAGCCGTTCTCCTCGTGCCGACGACGCGAGTAGTCCTCCATCTCGCGGCGGATGATCCCGCCCTTCGGGTGGAAGATCGCCAGGCCCGAGCCGATCTCGTCCGGGAACGAGAACAGGTCGAGCTCGGCACCGAGCTTGCGGTGGTCGCGCTTGGCCGCTTCTTCCAGACGCACGAGGTACGCCTTGAGCTGGTCCTTGTCCGGCCACGCGGTGCCGTAGATGCGCTGCAGCTGCGGGTTCTTCTCGGAGCCGCGCCAGTAGGCGGCGGCGACGCGCATGAGCTTGGCGGCGTTGCCGATCCACCGGGTGTGCGGGACGTGCGGGCCGCGGCAGAGGTCCTGCCAGACGACGTCCCCGGACTTCGGGTCGACGTTCTCGTAGACGGTGAGTTCACCGGCACCGACCTCGACGCTCTCGCCGGAGTCGCCGTCGGCCGCGGCGCCCTTCAGGCCGATGAGCTCCTGCTTGTAGGGCTCCCCGGCCATCAGCTCGCGGGCTTCGTCGTCGGTCACGACCCGGCGACGGAAGCGCTGGGCCTGCTTGACGATGCGGTCCATGCCCTTCTCGATGGCCTTGAGGTCCTCGGGCGTGAACGGCTCGGCGACGTCGAAGTCGTAGTAGAAGCCGTCGGTGACGGGCGGGCCGATGCCGAGCTTGGCGTCGGGGTTGATCTGCTGCACCGCCTGCGCGAGGACGTGCGCGGCGGAGTGGCGCAGGATGTCGAGGCCGTCCTGCTCGTCGAGGGTGACCGGCTCGGCGGTCTCCCCCGCCTGCACGTCCGCGGCGAGGTCCTTGAGGACGCCGGCGACGCGGATCGCGACGATGCCGCGCACGCCGTCGAAGAGCTCGGTGCCCGTCGTGGTCGTCGTCGCGGTCCGGGGCTCGGGTGCCTGGGGAAGCTCTGCGGGCTCGGGTGCGACTGACTCGGTCACGATGATGGGACTCCTCGGTTGGATGGGGTGGATCAAGACTAGTGCGCGAGGGCGGTCACGCCGGGACCATCCCGAGCGTCGTCACGGGCAGGCGCGGTTCGATGCGCTCCCGGCCCGCGAGCCCGTCGAGTTCGAGCAGCGCCGCGAACCCGATGGCCTGGTATCCGGCACGTTCCAGCAGCGTGATCGTGGCGTCCGCGGTCCCGCCGGTCGCGAGGACGTCGTCCACCACGAGCACGCGCGTACCGGCCGGGAGCTGACCCGGACGGAGCTCGAGCTCGGCCTCGCCGTACTCGAGCGCGTACTGCTCACTGAGGACCTCGCCGGGGAGCTTGCCCGCCTTCCGGATCGTCAGCACGCCGACCTGGTGCTGCGCGGCGATCCCGCCGGCGAGTGCGAACCCGCGTGCTTCGATGCCCGCGACGGCGTCGAACCCGGCGCCGATCGCGAACGGGGCTGCGAGGGCTTCGCAGACCCGGCCGAACGCCACGGCGTCGGAGAACACCGGCGTCACGTCACGGAACAGGATCCCCGGCTTCGGGAAGTCCGGGACGATGGCGGTGAGTCGTTCGACGAGGGCAGCAGCGGTTTCGGTCACCCGACAACGGTACGGGTTCGACGACGAACGCCCGGCACACGAGGTGCCGGGCGTTCGTCGTCAGCGCCACACGCGCATGCCGGCACCGAGCATCAGCCACTGGGCTTCACGCTCGGCGCGCTCGCGCTCGAGCTGCACGCGCAGCGCGGGGTCGATCGAGGGCCGGACACGACGGGTGCGGCGGCTCCAGATGATGAGTGCCATCCCGATGCGCAGCGCGACCCGGTCGGTCAGGGAGACCGTGCGGGGCGCGTCGAGCGCTTCGGGGGGACGGAGGACGGACTTCGTTGACATCGTGGTCACCGTTCGATGAAGGAATGTTGAACAAGAAGAGGGCATGGTGAATCACCCCATGCCGGGCGTGGGGAATGGACCGGACCCGGAATCGATGCATTCGCACCGAATGACCCGGAATCGGTCAGGAGAACGTCGTGACACGGAAATCGTCGCAGCCACCACCGACATTCCCGACGGCATTCCCGGTCGTCGTCGTGCGCCGGACCATGACCGCGATGCGGCGGTCCGGCGAGCACCGACGGCGGCCGGTCAGCCTCGGACGATCCCTGCGCGAGCCGTGCTCAGCGCGCACACCGAAGGGGTGCGGAGATCAGGCGTGTGGCGGACGTTCCGCGTCAGCGGGACCCGGCGAGCGGGGCGCCGGTGATCCCACGGACTGCACGGAACGGCGTCTGCGTGGTGATGGTGTTGGTGAACATGTCGGCCCCCTTTCGGCACGAGGTCTGGGTGCCGCAACCAGATCGTTCGCGGCGTGAGAACACTATCCACATTCCCGGCAGGAGCGCAAGCGGAAAACGGAAGAAAGAAGAATTGCATTCCCGAACACGACGAACGCCCCGGAACCGAAGTGGTTCCGGGACGTTCGTGACCGAGCTGGACTAGACGCCGACCGCTGCCTGCGCGCGCACGACCAGGCCGTCCTCGCCGACGGTCACGCGGACCGTGTCACCGGCCTGCACGGCACCGTCGACGACGAGGGTCGCGATGCGGTCGTCGACCTCGCGCTGGATCAGCCGGCGCAGTGGGCGGGCGCCGTACTCCGGCTCGTACCCGTGCTCGGCGAGCCAGTCGACCGCCTCGTCGGACACCGACAGCACCATGTCCTGGGCGATGAGTCGCATCGCGGTCTCCGAGACGAGCAGGGACACGATCGCGTGCAGCTGCTCACGGTCGAGTTTGCGGAACAGCACGATGTCGTCGATGCGGTTGATGAACTCGGGGCGCATGGCCTCGCGGAGCTTGCCCATCACCCGGTTCCGCAGGTCGTCGTCCGAGTAGCCGCCGTCCGCCGACGCCGAGAACCCGAGCGCACCGGAGCGCGACGCGAGGAACTCGGACCCGATGTTCGACGTCATGATGACCACCGTGTTCCGGAAGTCGACCGTCCGACCCTGTCCGTCGGTCAGGCGACCGTCGTCGAGCACCTGCAGGAGCAGGTTGAACACGTCCGGGTGCGCCTTCTCGACCTCGTCCAGCAGGACGACCGAGTACGGGTTGCGACGGACGCGCTCGGTGAGCTGACCGGCCTCGTCGTAGCCGACGTACCCGGGAGGGGCGCCGACCAGTCGGGAGACGGTGTGCCGCTCGCCGAACTCGCTCATGTCGAAGCGGAGCATCGCCGACTCGTCGCCGAACAGCGACGCCGCGAGCGACTTCGCCAGCTCGGTCTTGCCGACGCCGGTCGGCCCGAGGAACAGGAAGCTGCCCACCGGTCGGCGCGGGTCGCCCATGCCGGTCCGGTTGCGGCGGACCGCCGTGGCGATCGCGCGGACCGCGTCGTCCTGGCCGACCACGCGTTCGTGCAGCTCGGACTCGAGCGCGGCGAGGCGCGTCCGGTCGCCCTGCGTCAGCCGGGTGGCCGGGATCCCGGTGGCGCGGCTCACCACCGCAGCGATGTCCGCTTCCGTGATCTCGCCGGTCACCCGGTCCTGTTCAGCGTCTCCCGGACGGGAGGCCCGGCTGACGTCCGCCGACGAGGCGGCGGTGATCCGGGCCTCCAGTTCGACCGTCTGGTCGCGCAGGCGCGACGCCTCCTCGTACAGCTCCTCGGCGACTGCGCGGTCCTTGTCCGCCAGCAGCTCGGCGAGCTGGTCGCGGAGCGCCTCGACGTCGACCTCGCCCGAACGGGCGAGCCGACGGCGTGCGCCGGCCTGGTCGATGAGGTCGATGGCCTTGTCGGGCAGGTGCCGGTCGGTGACGTACCGGTGCGACAGCTCGACCGCGGCGCGGAGGGCGTCGTCGGTGTAGGTGACACCGTGGTGCTCGGCGTAGCGCGGGGCGAGGCCGGTCAGGATCGCGACGGCGTCCTCGACGCTCGGCTCCCCCACCGTGACGGGCTGGAAGCGACGCTCGAGTGCTGCGTCCTTCTCGATCCGTCGGTACTCGTTCAACGTCGTCGCGCCGACCATGTGCAGGTCACCGCGGGCGAGCCGGGGCTTGAGGATGTTGCCGGCATCCATCGAGCCGCCCTCGCCGCCACCACCGGCACCGACGACGGTGTGGAGCTCGTCCACGAAGACGATGAGCTCGTCGGCGTGCGCCGCGATCTCGTCCATCGCCTTCGTGAGGCGCTCCTCGAAGTCACCGCGGTAGCGGGTGCCGGAGAGCATGCCCGCGAGGTCGAGGGAGACGACGCGCTTGCCGTGGAGCAGGGCGGGGACGTCACCGTCGGCGATGCGCTGTGCGAGCCCCTCGACGATGGCGGTCTTGCCGACGCCGGGCTCGCCGATCAGCACGGGGTTGTTCTTGGTGCGACGGAGCAGGATCTCGACGGTCTGCTCGATCTCCTCCGCACGCCCGACCACGGGGTCGATGCGGCCGTCACGAGCGCGCTCGGTCAGGTCGGTGCCGAACTGGTCGAGCGTCGGGGTGTCCGACTGCTCCTGCTGGTCCGCCTCGGTCGTTCCCGGCATGGGACGCCCCTCTCGAGCCGCATCTGCGGCCTGTTGTGCGTAGGACTGCATGACCTGGGGCGTCACGCCGGCGCTCGCGAGGAGCTGGCCGGTGACGGTCTCCTGGTCCATCACGAGCGCGAAGAAGACGTGCTCGGGGTCGGTGTAGGTGCTCCCGAACCCGCGCGCGGCCTGCGTCGCCTCGACGAGGATGCGCTGCGCGGACGGGGTCAGCGCCGGGCGCCCGTCGACGCGGACGTCGGACGGGGCGGGGAGTCGCTGCTCGATCTCCTCGGCCAGGCGTTCGGGGTCGACGCCACCGGAGCGGATCACGGCATCGAAGGGCTGGGTGCGGACGAGCACGTGCAGGATGTGCAGTGCGTCGATCTCACGCTGCCCCTGGGCCACCGCGAACTCGGCGGTGTGCTGGAGCAGCTCGTGGGTGCGACGGCTGAGCAGTCGCGTGATGTCGACGGGGCGTCCCAGCGAACGGTAGCGCTGGGTGTCACCGTCGGTCTGCGCCGCGAGCAGGCGGGCGAGGAACTCGTCGAACGAGTCACTGCCGCCGGTCGGGCCGAACGTCTCTGGCAACGGGACCTCCTGGGAACTTGAGTGCCTTTGACTCAATGCAACGCAGGAGGTGCCGGGTCATTCCCGGTCGAGCGAGAAACTTGCGGCGAGCCGACTCAGGTCCAGAACCAGGGCCGCACTCAGGGCCGCACTCAGGTGCGGGCGATCGCAGCGGTCGTGGCCTCGGTGACCGCGAGCAGGTCGCTCGGGGCGATCTCGATGTCGAAGCCCCGACGGCCGCCGGACACGAAGATCGTCGCGTACTCGGTCGCCGACTCGTCGAGCACGGTACGGGTCCGGGACCGCTGGCCGACGGGGCTGATCCCGCCGACGACGTAGCCGGTGCGCTTCTCGGCGAGGGCAGGGTCGGCGAGCGTGGCCCTCTTGCCCCCGACCGCCGCGGCGATGGCCTTGAGGTCCAGACGATTCGCGACCGGGACGATCGCGACCGCCAGGGCCCCGTCGACGGAGACGATCAGCGTCTTGAAGACCTGCTCCTCACGGAGGCCGAGCGCGGCGGCCGCCTCTTCGCCGAAGTTCGTCGCGGTCTCGTGGTGCTCGTACACGTGCGGGGTGAACGGGACGCCTGCCCGCTCCAGCGCGAGCGTGGCAGGGGTGCTCGGGGATCCAACGCTCATGCCGTGATCCTCCCCCGCGCGGGACGCATGCCGTCGGCGGCACGCGGGCGTACGCCGAACCTCCTGTGCCTCGGGGTGGAGTGCGCAGAAGTGTTCCGGGCGGGGCACCCGGGTCGAATGCGTGGAAAGGGTGGCACGAGGGATCCGGTGGCGGCCACGACTGCGCACTCGATCGCTTCGGGCTCGGGGAGCCGGATCGAGTGCGCGGAAGTACTTCGGGCTCCGGGAGCCGGATCGAGTGCGCGGAAAAGGTCAGGGCGACTGGGTTCGGGTCGCCACGAGTGCGCACTCGATGGGGTCGGGCTCCGGGAGCCGGATCGAGTGCGCGGAACAGTCGAGGCGACTGGGTTCGGGTCGCCACGAGTGCGCACTCGATGCGGTTGGGCGCCGGGACTGGATCGAGTGCGCGGAACAGTCGGGGCGACCGGGATTGGGTCGCCACGAGCGCGCACTCGATCGGGTTGGACCCCGGGGCTCGCAGGGTGTGGGGATCAGCCCTCGTGCTGAGGGCCCTGGTCCACGGGGTCGTACTCGGTGCCGCGGCCCTGCTCCTCTTCCGGGAGGGGGTTGTGGCGCTCCGTGCCACTGCCGCCGGGGTTCGTCGCGACGTAGTCGGCCTCGCCGGACTGCGTGTCGCGGCTGACGGGTTCGACGATCTCGGGGTCGGGTTCGCGGGGTGAGGTCATGCGCCAGGCCTACTCCCCCGAACTGGGCGAGCACGGCGCGCTGCGGAGTGCCACGATGAGCGGGAGAGCAGCGGCCGGAATCCGGGAGCACGCATGGCCGACGACGGCGACGACACCAGGGACGCCCGAGCGCGCCTGGAACGTGTGGCGTGGGGCGCGGGGTCCCCCGAGGCGGAGGCCGCGAAGGCGCGCATCGCGCTGGCGGACCTCGATCGACGGGCGCAGCGACGCTCGAGCACCGTCCGCCGCGAGCCTGCGGCAGCGGAGGCCATCCACGTACCTGCCGCAGCGCCGGTGCCCGAGCCGACCACGGCGCCGAGACCCGACCCCGTGCCGGACGAGCGGTCGACCGACCAGGGTGAGCCGGGCCTCCAGGCCGAGGGCGACCGATCGACCGAGCCGGACCGCCGGTCCGGTACTGACGACGAGTCCGTGACGCCACCGTCGTCGGTCTGGGCGCGCGTGCGGCGGGTGCTCGGCGAGCGGCGTGCGCGACCGTGGATCGCCGGCGGCGTCGCCGCGGCCGTCGTCGTCGCGTTCGGCACCGGACTCGTCGTCGGGACCGCACGTCCGGACACACCCGCGTCGCCGTCGGTGACCCCGACCGCGGGCACGGTGACCCTCGAGCAGCTCCTCGACGCGCCGCAGACGTACGCGGACCAGCTGCCGGGCTCGTTCGAGGTGCCGGTGAGCCTGCACACGACCCGACTCGTGTTCACGAACCGGTCGCTGAGCGGCGACGACTCGGCGACACCGTGGAACGTCTGGGCGGGCGTCGGCTCCGACCGGTCCACGATCTGCCTGGTGGCGACGGCGGACCGGCTGCAGGCCACGACTGCCTGCTACCCGCGGGAGGACGCGTTGCACGGGTCGGTGTCGCTCTCGGCGTCGTCGCTCAGCGGGACGCTCACGGTCAACCTTTCGGGTGGCGGCGTCCAGGGGCTCGTGACGAACGAGTACTGATCGGGAATGCCCGCGCAACTCCTGCGTTGGAGCGCTCCTAGGACATTCTCGGCAAGGGCCCTCGCCAGGTCCGGTTCATCGTGCAACACTGGATGGATCGCACTCGCCGTGGAGTGACCAACCAACACACCCACAACCCGCGAGCGCGCACTGCCCGACCGACCCGGTCGTGGTGTCGCCGACGTGACATCCCCGTCGCGCGCTCCGCCACGCCTTGAGGAGGTCAGCACCGTGTCCACCAGCACAGCGTCCATCAGCACGACCACGTCCACGGTCTCGACGTCCGTCCTGACCTCGAAGGCCGTCGTCGGCATCGCCGTCCTCGGTCTCGCGACCTTCTTCGCGATCACGACCGAGCTGATGCCCGTCGGGCTGCTCGGTACCATGAGCAAGGACCTCGGCGTCACCGAGTCCACCATGGGCATCGTCATCACCGTCTACGCCACCGCCGTGGCACTGCTCGCGCTTCCCCTGACGTCGCTCACCGCACGGTTGCCGAGGAAGACCGTGCTCGTGTCGACACTCGTCGGGTACACCGTCTCCAACTTGATGATCGCGCTCGCGCCGTCCTTCGCGATCGTCTGCGCCGGCCGGGTCGTCGGTGGCATCGCGCACGCGCTGTTCTTCTCGGTCGCGTCGGCGTACGCCACGCGCATCGTGCCGCCGCGGCTCGCCGGCCGTGCCATCGCGTTCGTCTACTCCGGCAGCTCGCTGGGCTTCGTCATCGGCGTGCCCCTCGCAACCGGGGTCGGGCAGTCGATCGGGTGGCGCCCGGCGGTCGGTGCCGTCGCGGTCTGCGCGGCGATCCTGGCCGTCGTGGCCCTGGCGTTCCTGCCCGGCGTCCGCGGCACGTCCTCGCCGCACATCGGGTCGCCGAAGGCATGGGCACGCAGCGGGCTGCTCGCCGTCGTCGTGGCCGACCTGCTGCTCTTCGCGGGGCACTACATCGTCTACACGTACATCGGGCCGTACGCGATCGACGCCGGGCTCGCCTCGGGCCTCGTGAGCGGGGCGCTGCTCGTCCTCGGCGGCACCGGGGTGATCGGGCTCTGGCTCGCCGGCATGTTCGTCGACAAGGCACCCCGGCAGACGCTCATCGCCGCGGTCGCCACGATGGCAGCCGCCTTCGTCGCACTGCCGTTCGTGCACGGTTCGCTCATCGGCACGATGATCGTCGCGGGTGTCTGGATGGCTGCGAACGGCACGACGGGGACGCTGTTCATGGCGGCTGCGATCCGCACAGGGGGCGTCTCCCCCGACATCGCGGGGGCGCTCGTCAACGGGGCGTCGAACATCGGCATCGCCGGCGGTGCGGCCATCGGCGGGCAGGTGCTCGGGCTCTCGGGCATGCAGACGATGCCCTTCGCCGGAGCCGTCGTGCTGCTCGGGTCCCTCGGGGTCGTCGTCGCTGCCCGTCGGGGCTTCCCGCTGCGGACGACGCACCAGGAGCACCTGTCGACCTCGTCGATCGAGGCGATCACGTCGTCGCTCGGGGTCGTCACCACGTCGATGCCGACGATCAGCCGGGCGATCCAGACGATGACGGGGTCCGTCGCGACGATCACCGGGACGACGCGGACACAGCGCTCGCGCTGACGCGGCGGGCGGCGGGCGGGCGGCGGCGGCGCGCGGGTACACCGGCGTGGTGCGGTTCGCTCTCACACAACGAAAAGCGACCCGCGCCACGAGAAGTCGTGGCGCGGATCGCTTTCGGTTGTGCGGAAGTGCCGCACCATCGGCGGCGACCGCGAGCGGCGCCCGGGGTCAGTCCTGCAGGTGCTCCGAGCGGCGGCGGTTGCGAGCGGCTCGGAAGGTGAGCAGCCCGGCACCGAGGAGCACGAGCACGCCGGCTGCGATCAGCCCCGGGGTGAGGTCAGCGCCCGTGTAGGCGAGGGCACCGGTGGACGACGAGCCACCCGTCGAGGACACCGGCGTCGTGCCGTTGCCACCACCGGACACCGGCGGAGTCGTCGGGGGAACGGTCGGCGTCGGGGTCACCGCTGCCGGGACGACGAACGCGATCGGGTCGCCCGAACCCGTCTCCGGGGTGGTGATCGTCTTCCGCTGACCAGGGTCCTCACCGGTGCCCACGACGACCTCGTACTCCGAGGTGGGGTTGAGCCCCGGCAGCACGAACGAGCCGTCGCGACCAGTCGTCGTGGTCACCGGCTCTCCCGCGTCCGGGTCGGTCGGTGTCGCCACGACCTGGACACCTGCGACGGGGTCGCCGTTCGTGTCGGTCACGGTACCCGGCTGCTCGACGACCTGCGGCGCCGCCGGCTCCGGTGTGGTGAAGGCGAAGTCCGCGTTCGTGACGTCCAGCCCGCCGGTCGTGTCCACCGCCAGGGTCGAGGCTCCCTCGGCGCCCTCAGCCGGGAGCGCGGAGCGCACCGTGTAGGCGCCGGGGACGGTCGTGAACTCGTACCCGCCACCTGCACCGGTCGTCGTGGACGCCAGCACGTTGCCGTCGGCGTCGAGCAGGTCGACGACCACCCCCGCAGGAACCGCGATCGTGTCGAGTGTGACGGTGCCGGAGATCGTCGCGACGGCAGTCGGCGGAGCGGCGATGGGGTCCAGCTGCTCCGGCGGCACGCCGGCTTCCCCGGTCCTGATCGGCACCGGGTCGGCACCGCCCACCGACACGGCCAGATCGGACTCCGGGGGCAGGCCGGAGCCCGTGTAGACGCCCTCGCTGTTGGTCTCCGTGGTCACGAGGGTGGAGCCGTCCGCCGGGTCGATGATGACGACCGGCACGTTCGCCGCAGGGGTCGTGCCGTCCTCGCCGGTGACGGTCCCGATGACGGATGCGGTGCCGTTCGGAGCCGTGAACGCGCGATCTGCCCTGCCGTCGGTCCCGACGAGACTCACGGTGCTGCTCTGATCGAGGGGTTCGGCGCCGCTCGGGGGCGTGACCTCGACCGTGTACCCGCCGATCTGCGGCAGGTCCGGGAACGAGTAGGAGCCGTCGGTGCCCGTCGTGGTGGTGTAGATCGTCCCCCTGGGAGCCGTCACGGTGACGGTCGCGCCCGGGATCGGCGTCGTGTCGAGGGTGGCGACACCGCTCAGCGCCGCCGTCCGCGACGCGAACCACGTCTGGTACACGGGGAAGCCGCTGCGCCACTGGTAGCTGACCGTCAGGCTGAGGAGCGGGACCGTCGGGGTGAACCAGGCGGACGCGCCGGCGGTGTCGTTCGCTGCGGTGTTGCCCGTGAGCGTCCCCGTCGTGTCGTTCCAGGTCGGCTTGTCCTGCCCGGTCGTGCCGTCGGGGTCCGGCGTGCAGGACCACCCACCAGGCGAGGACACCGAGCACGAGTTGTACGAGCCCTGGTACCCGAGCTGCGCCGGCGTGGCGGTCCCACCGCCCGCGACGGTGGCGGAGATCGTCGCCTGGTCGGCGTCGATGTCACCCAGGACGAAGGACCAGCTGCCGACCGGGGTGCTCCCGTCGAAGGTGTAGGTCGTCACGGACGGGCTGCCGGCGTTGTTCGCGTTCGGCCGCTGGTTGATGTAGGTGTGCCCCTTGCTCGACCCGTACAGCTGACCGGGCCCGGTCGCGGCGGACTGCCACGTGGACGCGCCGCTGATGACGGTCGCCTGGGACGCGGTCGACCTGAACGTGGTCTCCGGGAACCCCGGCATCGTCATGGTGCCGTGGTAGTCCTTGCCGGTCCCGCTGACCGTGAAGTCCCCCCAGTGCTGCGCCGGCGCGGCCGAGGCGCTCGTCGCACCCCCGAGGGCCAACCCCGTCGCGAGGACGATCCCGGTCAACCCGGCTGCCACCATCCGCCAACGGCGCATGCGTACTCCCCTGTTCGCGCACCGACCGACCTCAGTGCCCGCTCAGGCTATCCAGCAACCCCCCGTTCGGGCCAGATCGAGATCCGGTCGTGACACCGCACGCGTCACTCCTGCACCACGTCCCCGTGCGTCGAGAGCCCCGAGCGCCCCGAGCGCCGCGACCTGCCCTGCGACGAGCATGGAGCGAGCGTCCTCGATCGGCGCCCAGCGGGCGTCGTCGACCTCGGGCACCTCGACGAAGCGACCCGATCCGCGCGGGAGCTCGAGCCGCACCGTGTTCGAGTGCACGGCGTCCACGGAGAACGACGGGGCGTGCCCGGCGAACACCGTCACACGCTTCCCGGACGCCTGTCGGAACTCGCCGAGGTCGACGAGGTCCTCCGTCGGTGCCCCCACCCCGATCTCCTCCGCGAACTCCCGGAGCGCGGCATCGCGCGGTGACTCGTCGTCGCCGTACTCGCCCTTCGGGATCGACCACGCCCGCTCGCGCCGACGCCAGAACGGGCCGCCCATGTGCGCGATGAACACCTCGAGCACCCCGGACGCATCCGTCCGGTACAGCAGCAGTCCCGCACTCCGCACCATGGTGCGAGGCTACGCTCGCGCCATGCAGCGAAGCACCCGTCCAGGAGACGACCTGCGTCCCGTGCGACTCGACGACGACCGGACCGTGCTGGTCGACGACACCGCGGACGGCACCGATGCGCGCCCGGACGCTCCGACCGTCGTCTGGCACCACGAGACGCCGCACACCGGCGCGCACCTCGAACCGGTCCGCCGCTCGGCATCGGAACGCGGCATCCGGCTGGTCGCCGTCACCCGCCCCGGCTTCGGCGGCGCCGACCCGCTGCCGGGCCGGACGGTCGCCGACGGCGCCCGGGATCTCGCGCAGGTGCTCGACGCGCTCGGCATCGACCGCGTCGCGGTCGTCGGCGGTTCCGGCGGCGGCCCGCACGCCCTCGCCGCAGCCGCGCTGCTCCCGGGCCGCGTCACCGCCGTCGCGACGTTCGCCTCACCAGCCCCCTTCGTCGACGACGCCGCCTGGTGGGACGGCATGGCCGAGGACGGCGGCCTGCGCAGCGCGCAGGCCGGACGGGAGGCTCGGCTCGCCTGGGCGGAGACGGCCGGGTTCGACCCCGCGCAGTTCACCGACGCCGACTGGACGGCCCTGGACGGGGAGTGGGCCGCGCTGGGTCAGGACGCACAGGCGGCGGGCCCCACGAGCCTCCAGGGCGGTGCCGACGACGACGTGGCGTTCGTGACGGACTGGGGCTTCGCCCTCGCCGACGTGCGGGTGCCGGCGCTCGTCGAACAGGGCGTCGACGACCGGGTCATCCCGGTCGCGCACGGACGGATGCTCGCGGCCGGCCTGCCGGACGCGACCCTGCACGAACGGTCGGGCCTCGGGCACGTGTCCGTCCTCACGGCACTCCCGCAGGCGATGGACTGGTTGCTCCGCGCCGGCCGGGAGTAGTTTCAGCGCCAGGAGCGCCGACCGACGCCCCGCGCTGGCCCCGATGAGGAGGTCGATCGGGATGGACGAGCAGTGGACGAGCGTCACGCTCGCGGCGGACGCGGCGCATCCGCACGACGAGGCCGTCAGGTGGATCGCGGCGCGAGCAGGGACCGGGATCCGGCAGGTCCGGGTCGTCGGTGTCGATCCGGCACTCGAGGGCCGCGTCGGTACGGACGGCAAACGGGTCGCGGAGCACGTCGCGGACGAGACCAGGAGCGCGCTGCCCGGCGTCGATGTCGAGGTCGTCCGGCACGCCGGACCGGCCGCCGCTGCGCTCCTCACCGAGTCGGACACGACGGACCTGCTCGTGATCGGGACGTTCCGGAGCCGACGCGGGTCCACGGTCGGGGGCGAGGCCGCGCGCGTCGCCGGACGCGCGGCGGTGCCGACCGTCGTCGTGCCGGACGGACCGCACCCGATCGACGGGGACGTCGTCCTCGCAGTGGAGGACCCGCTCGACGAACGCGCCGTCGCGATCGCCGTCGACGAGGCCCGCCGCACGAACCGTCGGCTGACCCTGCTCCGAGCGTGGGAGATGCCCGTGCTCACCAGGACCGGCCTGACCGACTTCGCCGAGGACCCCGACCGCTGGCGACTGCAGAACAAGGCGTTGCTCGCGCGGGCGTCGACGGAGATCGCGGGGCGGTACCCGGACGTCCGGCTGCGGTCGCTCCTGGTCGAGGGCCGGCCGGGTCGGGCGATCGCCGCGCACACCCGGCACGCGTCACTCGTCGTGCTCGGGCGGGGGCACGTCCGGGTGCTGTCGGGGTCGGTGCTGCGCGACGTGCTGCATGGGACGGTGTCACCGGTGTGCGTCGTCCCGCCGTCGGCGCACGAGGCCGCGGCGGCGACCGCCGCGGCGGCCGAGGCGATCGGCTGACCGCTCAGCCGAGCAGGTCGCGGATCGCAGCCTCCGCTCGACGCGCCAGGTACGCGACGCCCGCCGTGTTCGGGTGCAGCGCGCCCGGCTCCAGGTCGATCCGCCGGAGCCCGTTGGTGGAGTCGAGCGTGACCCCGGAGACGTACGGCCGCTTCGTGGCGCAGGCCGAGCGCGCCTGCGTCGACGCGAACACGTCGACGTAGCGGACGCCCGCCGCGGCAGCGGCCGACCGGGCGACGTCGTTCAGTTCCTCTTGGACGCCGTGCAGGTAGCGGACGTCGGTGTTCGTGAACGGGTACGAGTTCGTCGGGAAGGTCCCGGTGAGCGTCCCGATGTCGAGCGCCGACCGGAAGCACCCCTTCGCCGGAGTGTGGTCGGCGTCGGGGAAGATCGCCGGGTACCCGAGGAACACGATCTCGGCGTTCGGCGCCGCGTTCCTGATCGCCGCGAGGGTGTTCGCGATGCCCAGGGACACCCGCGCCTGGATCTTCGTGCCGAGCTGGTCCACGCCGTCGCGGACCAGGGTGCTCCGGCAGGACGGGGCGTCACGGCCGGAGAAGACCGGGCCCTTCGCCGAGAGCGCCAGGCACGACGCCGCGGTGCCGAAGAGGTCGGCGTCGTTCCCGCCGATGGTCAGCGTCACGAGCCGCGTGTCCGACGACAGCGCCTCGATCTGCGGCGGCACACCCCGGAACTGGTGCCCGCCGAGGATGTCCGCGCTGGTGGCACCACCGCACGTGACGTCGTGCAACGCGAGGCCGAACCGGGCGGCGATCCGGTGCGGGTAGTCCTGGGCGGACTGCCCGCACGCGGTCGTCGGCAGCCCGGTCGGGTCGCCGAGCCCGTAGCCCGCCGAGTACGAGTCACCCAACGCCACGTACTCGCTGCCGACCGGGAGGTTCGCGAGGCGCTCCGGCGGCTCGGCCGACGAGCGGTACGGCTGCGGTACGGGCCAGAGCGGCGCCGCCGACGCGGACGGCGCGGCGATCGATCCGGCTGCGAGCACGACGAACACCGCCAGTGCGGCGACCAGCGTCGAACGGACGGAACGGAGCAGGGCGGGTCCCTCGGGTGTGCGTGGGGTCGGACGGAGGGAACCAGGCTAGCCGGGCGTCCTCAGCGTCGGCCGAGTCGCCGTTCGCCGTTGCTGCCCGTGCGGTGCTCGAGTCCGTAGTGCGAGTACAGCTCCGGCTCGGTCGCCGCGTCGAGCTCACCGTCGGTGGGGATCGACGGCGCGTCCTTGATGAGCTTCTTCGCGAACGTGACGTGCAGGTGCTTCGGGGTGACGGTCGCGCCGGTGAGCGGGACGAAGACGAGCTTCTGGAAGCCGACGAGGCCGGTCTGCACGGCGCCGAACGCGGGTTCCGAGGTCGCGGTGTCGTAGTAGATGCTCTCGAGCGTCCCGACGCGGTCGTCGCCCTCGTCGACGACCGGCAGGCCGATCCAGTCCCGGATGTTGGCCGCTTCGAACACGGTGCTCCCTCCGCGGTGGCCGGTCGTTCCGGCACCGCTCCTCGACGCTACCGGTCGGCACCTGCGTCCGCCCGGCCCGGGACGCCGAGCCCGGGGACGCTGACACCGCCGACGCCCAGCCCGTCGACCGCTGCGAGCACGTCGGCCGCGTGCACGGCGAGGATCGCCGGATCGGGTTCCTCGGAGAAGACGTCGCCGCGACGGAGGGACGCGTCCGTCAGCACGACGTGCGGTCCGGATGCCGGCGGCCCCCAGCTCTCGGGCGGTGCCGGTCCGAAGAGCACGACCGAGGGGATGCCGTACGCCGATGCGAGGTGGGCCGCCCCGGTGTCCACCGTGACGACGACGCGTGCCGCAGCGACCACCGCGGCGAACGCACGGAGGTCGAGGACGCCGGCCAGCACCGCCCCCGGCGGCAGACCGGCCCCCTCCGCGACCGCGGTGGCGCGCTCGACGTCAGCCGGGCCTCCCGTCAGGACGACGTCGTGTCCGCGCTCGCGCAGTCCGCGCACCACCTCGGCGAAGCGGTCGACCGGCCAGTGCCGGGCGCCGTGGAACGCACCGACGTGCACCACGGCTGCCCCGTCGACGACGGGGGGATCGTCCGGGCGGTCGATCGCGACGTCGTCGGCGTCCGCGTCGATGTCGTACGCGCGGAGGAGTGCGGTCCACCGCTCGCGTTCGTTGACGATGCCGGTGTCCCACGTCGGTCCGCCGGCGCCGTGGTGGAGGACCCGGCGCGCGCCGAGCGCGGCGACGAGGTCCTCGGACTCCGGACCGGCGCCGTGGAGGTTGACGGCCACGTCGGTCACGCCGGAGGGCACCCCGATCGGGTGGTCGAACCCCTGCTGTCCGAGGTGCACGTCGACGGACGGGATCAGCTCGACGAGCGGCGCGAGCCACGCCGTCGTCGCGAGGCTGATCCGGTGGTCGGGGAACGCGCGGCGCAGAGCGTGGAGGGCCGGGACGGCGACGAGGAGGTCGCCGAGCTTGATGGCGCGGAGCACGACGAGTTCCGGTCGGCCGTCGGACGGGGGCAGGCGATCGAGAGCGGTCACGAGCGGGACGGTAGCCGGACGTGGCCGACGGGCTCCCCAGGACGCGCTCTGCGGCCTTCCTGCCCGAGCACCCGGCACCCGGTGCGTAGAACTCAGGGCATGGCCCTCTCCGCGGACCGCCCCGTCGGCGGGATCCTGTTCGACCGGGACGACACCCTCGTCATCGACGTGCCCTACAACGCCGACCCGCACCGCGTCGTCCCCGTCCCGGGCGCGCGACTCGCCGTGCAGCGCGCCCGAGCAGCAGGTCTCCCCGTCGGCGTCGTGACGAACCAGTCCGTGATCGCCAGGGGCGGGGCGACCCGCGCCGAGGTCGACGCCACGAACGCCCGCGTCGACGAGCTCGTCGGGCCCTTCGCGGTGTGGTGCGTCTGCCCGCACGGCCCCGACGACGACTGCGCCTGTCGGAAGCCCCGCCCGGGGCTGGTCCTGCGGGCGTCCGAGGCCCTCGGGGTCCCCGCCGAGGAGCTGGTCGTCATCGGTGACATCGGCGCGGACGTCGGCGCCGCTGCCGCCGCCGGTGCACAGTCGATCCTCGTGCCGACGCGCTCGACCCGCGCGGAGGAGATCGCCGCGGCACCGACCGTGGCCGTCGACCTCGCGGAGGCGGTGGCGCTCGTGCTCGCGCACGCGGTGGGGCGCCCGTGACAAGCGCGGGTGGTGGGGCGCCCGTGACGAGCGCGGGTGGTGGGGCGCCCGTGACCCGCGTCCTCGTGGCGCGGCTGGACTCGTTCGGTGACGTGCTCGTCGCAGGACCCGCCGTCCGTGCCGTCGCCGCCGGGGCGTCGCACGTCACGATGCTCTGCGGGCCCCAGGGTGCACCGGCCGCCGAGCTGCTGCCGGGGATCGACGCCATCAGGGTCTGGGCGGCACCGTGGGTCACCGAGACCCCAGGTGCCCTCGACGACGACGCACTCGCGTCCTTCCGCCGGCTCGTCGACGAGGCCGACGTCGACGAAGCCGTCGTGCTCACCTCGTTCCACCAGTCGCCGCTCCCCCTCGCCGTCCTGCTCCGACTGGCCGGCGTCGCCAGGATCACCGGCGCGTCGGTCGACCACCCCGGCACCCTGCTCGACGTGCGACTGCGGCCGGGAGAGGACCTGCCAGAGGACCTCCCCGAGCCGGAGCGCGCCCTGCGGATCGCGGCGGCTGCCGGGTTCCGGCTGCCGCCGGACGACGACGGGAGGCTCGCGGTGCGTCGCGACGCCGTCGCACCTCCGGACGTGCTCGGCCTGGGCCGTTACGTCGTCGTCCACCCGGGAGCGAGCGTCCCAGCGCGTTCCTGGCCCGTCGGTCACCACCGCGCGCTCGTCGCCGCGTACGCGGCACGCGGGACCCCGGTGGTCGTGACCGGGTCGCCGAGTGAACGGGCGCTCACCGCGGAGGTCGCCGCCGGCGGGACGGGGTACGACTCCCCCGTCCTGGACCTCGGCGGACGGACGAGCCCCGGCGAGCTCGCCGCGGTGCTGGCCGGGGCGGAGGTCGTGGTCGTGGGCAACACCGGGCCGGCGCACCTGGCCGCTGCGGTGGGGGTACCGATCGTCAGCCTGTTCTCGCCGGTGGTGCCAGCGGTGAAGTGGGCGCCAGCCGGGCCGCACGTCGAGGTGCTCGGGGATCAGACGGCGGCGTGCCGGCTGAGCCGTGCGCGGGAGTGTCCGGTGCCGGGACACCCGTGCCTGACCTCGGTGACGGTCTCGGACGTGCTGGCGGCGCACGACCGGCTGCTCGCTGCGCTGGGCTGACGGGGGCTGCGGGCGCTTCGCTGCGCTCCGTGGATGATCCGGGGGCAGTCTGCGAAGCACGCCATCTGCCGCTGCGTAGCGTCCTGCTCCTGCTCCACCCCTCGCCACCCGACCGCATCGAAGGGACCGCATGCGCATCCTCCTCTGGCACGTGCACGGCGGCTGGATGGACGCCTTCGTCCGTGGCCGACACCAGTACCTCGTGCCGACGACCGACGCCCGCGACGCCTGGGGGCTCGGGACCGGTGGCCGCGACTGGCCGAACGTGACCGAGATCGACCCCGCCGCGCTCCGCGAGACCGACATCGACGTCGTCGTGCTGCAGCGGACCGAGGAGGCGGCCGCCGTCGCCGAGCTCCTGCCCGGGCGCGACCTGCCGACGGTCTTCGTCGAACACAACGCCCCGAGGGTGGACGTGCCGAACTCGCTGCACCCGTTCCGGGACCGCGACGACCTGACCATCGCCCACGTCACGCACTGGAACGCCCTGATGTGGGACTGCGGCAGCACCAGGACGACCGTCGTCGAGCACGGCGTCGTCGATCCGGGTCCGCTGTGGACCGGCCGTCTGGAACGGTTCGGCGCCGTCATCAACGAGCCGGTCCGACGCGGCCGCGTCGTCGGGACCGACCTGCTCGAGACGTTCGGGACGGTCGCGCCGGTCGACGTCTGGGGCATGGGCACCGAACGGCTCGCGGACCCGGGTGCCGTCGTCTCCGGGCTCGGTGACGTCCCACCGGAGCCGATGCACGTCGCGCTGGCGGAGCGCCGGGCGTACCTGCACCCGAACCGGTGGACGTCGCTCGGGCTCTCACTGATCGAGGCGATGCACATGGCCATGCCCGTGCTGGTGCTCGCGACGACCGACGCCGCGCGCACGGTCCCGCCGGAGGCCGGCGCGATCTCCACCGACGTGACGGAGCTGACGCGCGCCGCCCGGCTGCTCGTCGACGACCCGGACGAGGCACGGCGGAGGGGGCTCGTCGCCCGTGAAGCCGCGCTCGCACGCCACTCGCTCACCAGGTACCTGCGGGACTGGGACGACCTGCTCGACGACACCGTCACGCGCCACCGCCGTACTCGTCCCACACCGGCTGGTCTCGCCGGTCACGCCGTCGGAGGGAACGCTCGATGAGGATCGCCATGGTCTCCGAACACGCCAGCCCGCTCGCGGTGCTCGGCGGCGTCGATGCCGGCGGGCAGAACGTGCACGTCGCCGCCCTGTCCGGCGCGCTCGCCGACCGCGGCCACGAGGTCACGGTCTACACCAGGCGGGACGACCCGACACTGCCCCAGCGGGTCGTGCTGCGCCCGGGTGTCGAGGTCGTGCACGTCGACGCCGGACCGCCCGAGCACGTGCCGAAGGACGACCTGTTCCCCTGCATGGCGGTGTTCGCCCAGGTGCTCGCCGCCGAGTGGTTCATCGGCCGGCCGGACGTCGTGCACGGGCACTTCTGGATGTCCGGGCACGCCGCGCTCGAGGCCGTCACCCAGGTCCAGGCCCGCACGGGCGGCGTCCGGATCCCGATCGTGCAGACGTTCCACGCCCTCGGGGTCGTCAAGCGTCGGCACCAGGGCGCCGCGGACACCAGCCCGGCGGAACGGGACTGGATCGAGCCCTCCGTCGGACGCGGCGTCGACCAGGTCGTCGCGACCTGTTCCGACGAGGCGTTCGAGCTCAAGGCGCTCGGCGTCCCCCTCCGCGCGATCTCGGTCGTGCCGTGCGGGGTCGACGTCGACCGGTTCCGACCGACGGGTGTGGTCGAGGAACGGGGACGGACATCCAGGATCCTGACCGCGTCCCGGCTCGTCCGACGGAAGGGCGTCGGGACGACGATCGCCGCGCTGGCCCGGCTCGTCGCAGACGGGCGGGACGTCGAACTCGTCGTCGTCGGCGGAGCCGGCACGGCCGGTGCCGACCTGCCGGACGACCCCGAGTACCAGCGGCTCGACACGCTCGCACGGCAGCTCGGCGTCCGTGACCACGTGCACTTCCGGGGCCAGCTCGGGCAGGACGAGATGCCGTCCGTGTACCGGAGCGCCGACGTCGTCGTGTGCGCGCCGTGGTACGAGCCGTTCGGCATCGTGCCGCTCGAGGCGATGGCGTGCGGCCGACCGGTCGTCGCGTCGCGCGTCGGGGGTCTCATCGACACGGTCGTCGAGGAGTCCACGGGCATGCACGTCCCGCCCCGGGACGAGGACGCCGTCGCCGCAGCGGTCGCCGAGCTGCTCGACGACCCCGGGAAGGCCGACGCGTACGGCGCAGCCGGCCGTGCACGCGTCGAGAACCGGTACTCGTGGACGCGCGTCGCGGCGGACACCGAGCGCGTCTACGAACGGCTGATCGGCCGCACGGTCAGCACCCCCGAGCACACCACGCGTCCGGCCCGAGCCGCCCGCGACACCGAGAGGACGGCACGATGACCATCGATCAGCACGGCATCGAGACGACCGAGCGGACGAGCGGCAGCGCCCGGGCGGTGCTCGACCACGTCGCCGCCTCCGTTCCCGTCATCGCGTCGCTCGTCGAGCACGGCGACCACATCGCGGCCTGGGCGGACGACGTCGCCGCCCGGCTCGTGTCCGGCCGCCGGCTCCTCGCGGCGGGCAACGGCGGATCGGCAGCGGAGGCGCAGCACCTGACGTCGGAGCTCACGGGTCGGTTCGACGGCGACCGCCCCGCGTACTCGGCGATCTCCCTGCACGCGGAGACCTCGGCGGTCACGGCCATCGGGAACGACTACGGGTTCGACGAGGTCTTCGCTCGTCAGGTCCGTGCACATGCCAGGGCGGGCGACGTCGTCGTGCTGCTGAGCACCAGCGGGAGGAGCCCGAACCTCCTGACCGCCGCAGCAGCCGCCAGGGCCGTCGGTGCCCGGTCGCTCGCCCTGACCGGTCCGCGGCCGAACCCGCTCGCAGACGCCGTCGACGACGCGATCTGCATCGACGGTCCGTCCGCCAACGTCCAGGAGGCGCAGCTGGTGCTGGTGCACGCGCTCTGCACCGCGATGGAACCGGTGCTCCGCCGCGGGAGCCGAGCATGACGGGCACCGTCCCCGGCGCAGCACCCCTCCGGATCGTGGTCGTCGGGGACACCCTGCTCGACGTGGACGTGTCCGGCACGAGCGACCGCCTGAGCCCCGACGCACCGGTCCCCGTGGTCGACGTCCACACCGACGACCGACGCGCGGGCGGTGCCGGCCTCGTCGCGACGATGCTCGCGCGGGACGGGCACGACGTCACGCTCGTCACCGTCCTCGGCGACGATGCCCACGCCGCGGAGATCACCGCGCTGCTGCCCGACGTCCGGGTCGTCGCCGGTCCGTCCGGCGCCCCGACGCCCGTGAAGACCCGCGTGCGGGTCGGTGACCACGCCCTCGTGCGCATCGACGAGGGATGCGAGACCCCGTCCGTGCCCGAGGCGACCCGGGCGATGACCGATGCGCTCCTGGACGCCGACGCCGTCGTCGTCGCCGACTACGGTCGCGGTGTCTCGGCCTCCCCCGCCGTCCGGGACGCGATCGCGGCCGCCGCGCGGTCGACGCCGGTCGTGTGGGACCCGCACCCCAAGGGAGCCACGCCGGTCGCGGGCATCACCGTGGCCACGCCGAACGCGGCCGAGGCCCGACGGTTCACCGGACTGGGTGGCACCGGCATGCCCTTCGCCACCGACGCTGCCGAGGCGTTGCTCGGTGCGTGGGACGTGCAGGCCGTCGCCGTGACGCTCGGCGACCGCGGCGCACTCGTCGGTCGCCTGAGCGGCGACCGGCTCGACAGCCGGTTCGTCCCGGCGCCGTCCGTCACCGCCGGGGACCCGTGCGGTGCCGGTGACCGGCTCGCCGCAGGGGTGGCCGTCGCGCTGGCGTCCGGTGCGGACGTCGCAGACGCCGTCGCCGCCGGGGTCGCGGACGCGTCCGCCTACCTCGCCGCCGGTGGGGTGACGTCGCTCCTCGCCGACGTCGGCCGCCCACCGGTGGACGTCCCGGGAACCGACCGCGACGCCGTGCGGGTCGTGCACCGCACCAGGAGCGCCGGCGGCGTCGTCGTCGCGACCGGCGGCTGCTTCGACCTGCTGCACGCCGGACACGCCAGGACCCTCTCCGCAGCACGCGCCCTCGGCGACTGCCTCGTCGTCTGCCTGAACTCCGACGACTCGGTCCGACAGCTCAAGGGGCCGGAGCGGCCGATCATGAACCAGGACGACCGCGTCGAGCTCCTGCTCGCACTCGACTGCGTCGACGCCGTCGTCGTGTTCGACGAGACCACCCCGGACGAGGCGCTCCGACGCTTCCGTCCCGACGTCTGGGCCAAGGGCGGGGACTACACCGCCGACGCCCTCCCCGAGTCCGTCACGCTCGCCGAGTGGGGCGGACGGGTCGTCACCGTCCCGTTCCACCCTGGTCGCTCCACAACCCGTCTCGCCGCGGCGCTCGCGCACGTCGGCTGAGGCCCACCGAAAGGAACCACATGCCCGTCCCCACCACCCCCATCGGCCGCGTCCTCGTCACCGGCGGTGCCTCCGGACTCGGAGCGGCCGTCGTCGACGCCGTCCTCGAAGCAGGCGGCACCCCGATCGTCCTCGACCTCCGCGTCGACGGCGTCGCCGACGGGATCGACGCCGTGGCGGTCGACGTCACCGACACGGCGGCGACCGAGCAGGCGGTCCGGGACGCCGCCGAACGGCACGGGGGGCTCGACGCCGTGGTCACCGCCGCCGGCATCGACAAGCCGGCACCGATCGGCGGGCTCTCCGCAGCGGACTGGGAACGGATCGTCGGCGTGAACCTGCTGGGGACCGCCGCCGTGGTCCGTGCGGCACTCCCCTCGCTCGAGCAGAGCCACGGGCGGGTCGTCACCGTGTCCTCGTCGCTCGCACTGCGCGGCGTGGGCGACGGCACCGCCTACTCCGCGTCGAAGTTCGGCGTCCGCGGGTTCTCGCAGGCGCTCGCCGCAGAAGCAGCAGGCAGCGTCGGCGTGACGAACGTGATCCCGGCTGGCATGCGGACCAACTTCTTCGCGGACCGCACCGAGCAGTACAAGCCGGGGCCGGACGCGCAGCTGATCGAGCCGTCGTACGTCGCCAATGCGATCCTGTTCGCACTCGCCCAGCCCGCCGGGTGCGAGATCCGGGAGCTCTCGATCATGCCGGCCACGGAGCCGAGCTGGCCCTGACACCCGGGCCGCAGGCCGTCAGCGTGTCCTGAGCAGGTCCTCCACCTCGGTGAGGACCTGCTCGGGCGTGACCTCGTCGACGTAGGACGGGTCGTGCTCGCACCGATCGGCGGTCCAGCCCACCTGGGTCACGTCGACCCCGCAGACCGGGCACCGGGTGACGAACGCCATGAGCACCCGGTGTCGGCCGCGGTCCATCGGCCCGGCGTTGATGACGTTACCGAACCAGAACACGCCCACCGTCCGCGTGCCGACCGCCACGGCGAGGTGCCGGGGCCCGGAGTCGTCGCCCACCATGACGTCGGCAGCAGCCAGCACCGCAGGCAGTTCCCGGAGCGGCAACGTGCCGACGAGGTCGTGCAGCCGGGATGCACGGTCCGTGCCCACCGCCGCGACGATCGCATCGGCCGCTGCACGGTCGGAGTGGTCACCGACGAGGACCACGTCGTCGCCGGCGTCGATCCGCGCCGAGGCGACGGTGGCGAACCGGTCGGGGCTCCAGCGGCGCCGCGGGTCCGTCGCGCCGGGGTGCATCGCCACGAGCGTCCCGGCCACCCCGAGCCGCGACCTGACCGCCTGCCGCTCGTCCTCCGACACCGTCAGGCGCGGATCGAGTGTGACCGGTTCGGCCCCGGCGAGTGCGACCACCTCGAGCCCCCTGAGCACCTCGTGCTGGTAGTACACGTACCGGACCCAGCGCTCGAGGACCTCCGCGTCCTCGGTGGCGGTGCCGACGGTGTGCCGTGCCCCGAGCCGGAGCAGGAACGGGTTCGAGTTGCGGCCGCCACCGTGCAGCTGCACGGCGAGGTCGAACCGGCCGCGGAGCCGGTGGTCGAAGTCCTCGAGGGACGGCGCGTCCATGCCACTGTCGCGCACGCCCGGCGAGACGGGGAGCTCCTCGAACGCGTGCACCGATCCGGTCCGGCCGACGAGCAGCTCCGCAGCGGCCGGCGTGCCGAGGAGCGTCACCCGCGCATCGGGGTAGGCGGCGGCCAGCGCGTCGATCGCGGGCATCGCGAACATCAGGTCACCGAGTCCCCCGCCGCGGAGCACCGCGATCTGCCGGACCCCACCGAACCGTCGTCCGCCGTCACCGATGCGCACCGAGTGCCTCCCTGTCGTCGATGCCCCTGTCTACCGACGGCACTCCGAGAGCACGTCCGGTCAGCCGCGGAACGCGTTGCCGTGACCGCGCCCAGCAACGGGAGCGGACCGTCGGAGACCCGCACCGTCCGCGTCCCTGGAAGGACCCGCATGACGCTCGAAGCCCCCACCACGACCGACCGGATCGTCGTCCTCGACCCCGTCACCGGATCGGTCGCGTCGACGACCACCGCGGCGAGCCCCGACGAGGTCCGGGACGCGGTCGCCAGGGCAGGCGCGGCGTTCCCGGCCTGGTCGAGGACCGCCCCTGCCGACCGCGGTGCGCTGCTCCGCGATGCCGCCGAGCACCTCCGCGCGCACGCCGTCGAGCTCGCCGGACTCAACACCCGCGAGACGGGCAAGGTCCCCGGCGATGCGCTCGGCGGCGTGGAGGCCGGCATCGGCACCCTGCTCCAGTACGCAGAGCTCGGTCCGCTGCACCGCGGCGAGTCCCTGCGGGGACAGCACGGCGCCGCGGACTGGACCGTGCCGCATCCCCGCGGCGTCGTCCTCGCCCTCACCCCGTGGAACGACCCCGTCGCCGTCGCGCTCGGCATCGTCGGCGCCGCGGTCGTCACCGGCAACACCGTCGTGCACAAGGGCAGCGAGCGGTGCCCGGCCACGATCCAGCGTCTGAACGCGCTCCTCGCCGAGGTCCTGCCCGACGGTGTCCTCGTCGGGGTCGACGGCGACGCGACGACCGGCGAGGCGCTGCTCGCCGAGGACGGCATCGCGGTCTACGCGCACGTCGGGTCCACCGCGACCGGGGACCGGCTCACCGCGGTCGCCGCCACCACACGCGCCCATGTGATCCGCGAGAACGGCGGCAACGACGCGCTCGTGGTCGACGCCGGCGTCGATCCGACCTGGGCCGCAGCGCAGGCGGCGCTCGGGGCGTTCGCGAACACCGGCCAGATCTGCACCAGCGTCGAGCGCATCTACGTCCACCTGGACGTCGCCGAGGCGTTCGTCGCCGCACTCGTCGCCGAGGCGGACGCCCGCACGGCCGCCCCCGCTTCCGAGTTCGGTCCCCTGGTCGACGAACGGCTCCGCGTGCTCGTCCAGCAGCACGTCGACGACGCGGTTCGTCGTGGTGCGACCGTCAGGACCGGCGGCGTGGTGCCGGACGGTGCCGGCTCCTCGTACCCGGCCACCGTGCTCACCGACGTGCCAGACGACGCGCTCGCCATGACCGATGAGACCTTCGGACCGATCGCGCCGGTGCGCGTCGTCGACAGCTTCGACGAGGGTCTCCGCCTCGCCGCCGCCGACCGGTACGGCCTCGCGGCGACCGTGCTCACGCCCGACACCGGCAACGCCCTGCTCGCTGCCGCGACCCTGCCGGTCGGGACCGTGAAGATCAACGCGGTCTTCGGCGGAGCACCCGGTGGCAGTGCCGAGCCGCGCGGGGCGTCCGGATCCGGGTTCGGCTACGGTCCGCACCTGCTGGACGAGATGACCACGACGACGGTGATCCACCTCGAACCGGCCCCGCGCGTCACCCGCGCCGACGAGCGGCCCGCCGACACCGCCGCAGCCGAGGGGTACGACCGGTGACCGCCGACGTCCGGCTCATCCGCGACGTCGTCGCCAGGATCGACGACCGCGACCCCCTCGTCGTCGTGATCGGCGACCCGATCCTCGACCGCTGGACGATCGGGGAGGCGGAACGCGTCTCGCGCGAGGCGCCGGCACCGGTCGTCCGTGTCACCGAGACGATCGCGGTCCCCGGCGGTGCCGCCAACACCGCGGTGAACGCGCGTGCCCTCGGTGCCCGCGTGGTCTTCGTCGGGCTCATCGGCGACGACGAGGCCGGCTCGGTGCTCCGCGCGCGCCTCGACGTCGCCGGGGTGGACACGACGCACCTCCTCTCCGTCCCCGGCGTGACCACGACCACGAAGACGCGCATCGTCGGCGGGGACCGCGTCGTCGTCCGGGTCGACGAACTCGCCGGTGCGCCGACCACCGCCCACCGCCAGCAGCTCTCCGCCGCGACCGAACGCGCGCTGGACGGTGCCGACGCCGCGATCGTCTGCGACTACGGTCTCGGGGTCTCCCCCGAGACCGTCCTGCCCGTGCTGGACCGCGATCGCCCCGCTGTCGTCGTCGTGGACGCGCACGACCTCCGCGGGTGGCACGACCTGCACCCGGACCTCGTCACGCCGAACGCGGCGGAGACCGCGGCGCTCCTGGGATCCGACCTCGGCCAGGGGGCCGATCGCGCCGGCTCCGTGACCGCCGACCGCGCGGACGTGCTCCGGGTGACCGGAGCGCGCGCAGCTGCCGTCACCCTCGACCGCGACGGATCGGTCCTCCTCGTGGCGGGTGACGCCACTGGGCACCGCACCCGCGCCACGCCGGCGTCCGAGCAGCAGGCGTCCGGGGCCGGGGACACGTTCTGCGCCGCGGCGAGCGTCGCCCTCGCCGCAGGCTGCGACGCCCGGGCGGCGGTGGCGTTCGCGCAGGCCGCGGCGGACGTCGTCGTCCGCGAGGCCGGGACCTCCACGTGTGACACCGCCGCCCTCCTCACGTCGGTCGAGGCGCCGGCGGAGACCGTCGTCGACCACGACGAACTCGCCGCCGCGGTCGGACTCGCCCACGAACAGGGAAAGCGGGTCGTGTTCACGAACGGCTGTTTCGACGTCGTCCACCGCGGCCACACGACCTACCTGCGACAGGCGAAGGAACTCGGTGACCTGCTCGTCGTGGCGCTCAACGACGACGACTCGGTGCGGCGACTGAAGGGCCCGGAGCGGCCGATCAACACCGCAGAGGACCGCGCAGGCGTCCTCGCTGCCCTCGCCTGCGTCGACCTCGTGACCGTCTTCGCGACGGACACTCCGATCCCGCTCCTCGACCGGGTCCGTCCGGACGTCTACGTCAAGGGCGGCGACTACTCGCCGGAGATGCTGCGCGAGACCGAGGTCGTCCGTGCCTACGGCGGCGAGGTCGTGATGGTCGACTACGTCCCGGAGCACTCCACGAGTGCGGTCGTGCGACGGATCCGCGAGACCGCCAGGGGTGAGACCGACTGAACCGACCGCGGAAGTCATACCCGGGTAGGGGGCGGTGGGCCCCGCAGTGGGATGGCAGGGCACCGGCGGCTCCGTAGCGTCGACACCGTCGGCGAGCGTCGCCGACGGACAGGAGCCCGCCGTGTTCGACCAGCTCACCCCGCTCGTGGTGGACCTCGCCGCCAGCCCGCTCGTGTTCGTCGTGCTGTTCGCCCTGTGCCTGGTCGACGGGTTCTTCCCCCCGGTCCCCAGCGAGGCCGCCCTCGTCGCGATCGCCGCCGTCGCGGCCACGACCGGCAGCCCGCTGCTCGCCGGGGTCCTCGTCGCGGCGGCGCTGGGCGCCGTCGCGGGCGACTCGATCGCCTACTGGATCGGCAGGCGCGTCGGTCTCGCGCGGCTCGCGGACGCACGTCGGCCGAAGGTCGCCGCGGCGTTCGCCTTCGCACAGCGCCAGATGCAGCGGCGCTCCGCCAGCCTGATCCTGGTCGGACGCTACATCCCGGTCGGTCGGGTGGCCGTCAACACGACCGCCGGGGCCACGCGGCTGCCCTACCGGCGGTTCCTCGCGATCAGCACGATCGCCGGCTTCGCCTGGTCGACGACCTCCATCGGCATCGCCCTCGCGACGTCGAGCGTGCTGCACGAACCGCTCGTCGCAGCCGGCGTGTCGATGGCGATCGCCGTGCTGCTCGGTGTCGTCGTCGACCGCGTGATCGGTAGGCTCGGCCGCAGACGCGCGACCCGCGCGACCGCCCACGGCACCACCGGAGAGACCGTCCGCCCGTGACCCCAGCACCCCGATCCACCTGGCAGGTGCTCGCGATGCGCATCGGCCTGGTGGTCGTCGCCGGCTCGCTGTTCGCCGTCGCCGCGCCCGTCACCTCCGTCGTCTACGGCGTCGCCGTCCCGCTGTCGTTGCTCGTGTCCGCGGTCCTCAGCATCACGATCGGCATCGCACCGTGGGCGCCGCGCACTGCCGCCGTCGCGCACCTGGCCGGACTCGGAGCGCTCGGGTTGCTCACCGCGGCGTCGCCAGCCGGCCCGTGGCCCGTTCCCGTCACGGGCATCATCGGCCTGAGCGTGCTGCTCGTCGTCCTGGGCGTGCGCACCACCTGGCGCCTCACCGCGGTCGTCTGGGCCGCGGCGACCGTCGTCCCGCTCGTCCTCGTCGCCGTCTCCCCCGGCCGGTGGGACCAGGCCGACGTCTGGACCGCGAGCTTCGTCGTGTCCGCCGGCGACACGCTCATCCTCTCGGCGGCCGCGGTCGTGATCGGGCAGCGGCGGTCGATCCGTGCCGAGCTCGACGCAGCACGCCGCGACGCCGACACCGAACAGGCCCGCCGTCGTGCGGTCGAGGAGCGCGCACGCATCGCCCGCGAGCTGCACGACGTCGTCGCGCACAGCATGTCCGTCGTGCACATGCAGGCCGAGTCCGCCCCGTACCGGGTCGCCGACCTGCCGGACGGCGCACGAGCCGAGTTCGCGGCCATCGCAGAGACGTCGCGCACGGCACTCCGCGAGATGCGTCAGCTGCTCGGCACGCTCCGCGGCGACGAGGATGCAGAGCGCGCGCCGCAGCCGCGGCTCGTCGACCTGCCGACACTCGTCACCGCGACGCGTGCGGCGGGCATCCCGGTGACGCTCGACATCGGCGACGGCGGCGGGGTCGACCGGCTCACCGAGCTGACCGCGTACCGGGTCGTGCAGGAGGCGCTCGGCAACGTGGCCCGGCACGCCTCCGGCGCGTCCACCGTCGTGACGGTCGGGAGGCACGGCTCGCGTCTCCGGGTCACGGTCACCAACGCCGCTCCCGACGTCCAGGGCGTCCCGTCGGCTCCGCCGGACGACGGCGGCTTCGGCCTCGCCGGCATGCGTGAGCGAGTCACCGCCGTCGGCGGCACGATCGACCACGGTCCCACGACCGACGGCGGGTTCCGGGTCGTCGCGGACCTCCCGCTGCACACCGACGACCCGATGCACACCGACGGGGGGACCCGATGATCCGCGTGATGGTGGTCGACGACCAGCAGATGTTCCGGATGGGACTCCGCGCCATCCTGCAGGCCCAGGACGACGTCGAGGTGGTCGCCGAGGCAGGCGACGGCGCAGAAGCGGTCTCGCTCGGCATCCGGTTGCAGCCGGACGTGGTGCTGATGGACGTCCGCATGCCCGAACTCGACGGCATCGAGGCGACCCGCCGCCTGCTGTCGGCCCCGACCGCCACCCCGGTCCGGGTCCTGATGCTCACGACGTTCGACATCGACGACTACGTCTTCGACGCACTCCGCGCCGGCGCGAGCGGCTTCCTCCTGAAGGACGCCAGCGCCGACGAGCTCGTCGGGGCGGTCCGCACCGTTGCCGCCGGCGACGCCCTGCTCGCACCGCGGGTCACCCGGCACCTCGTCGAGGCCTTCGTCGCCGCTCCCCCGCCGTCGACACCTCGTGAACACGTGCTCGACGTGCTCACGGACCGCGAGCGCGACGTCTTCATGCTCGTCGCCCGCGGCCGGTCGAACACCGAGATCGCCGGCGACCTGTACATCGCCGAGCAGACGGTGAAGACCCACGTGGGCCGGATCCTCGCGAAGCTGCAGCTCCGCGACCGGGTGCACGTGGTGGTCCTGGCGTACGAGTCCGGCCTGGTCGGTCCCGCCTGAGCGGACACCGGCCAGGCCGGACCATGCGCATCGCCGGATCAGCGCACGCGGACCTGCTTCGACGCCTGCTTCCCGGACTGCACGCCCGTGAACGTCACGGTCGAGGACCCCTTCGTCGCCTTCCACGCGACCGTCGCGGTCCCGTCGATGACGTCCACCGTGCCCAGGTCGGTCGACCCTACGGCGACCCGCACCTGGCGGTCACCGGCGAACCGGCTGCCCGTCAGCACGACCCGCTGGTTCGGTCGTGGCGCACCGACGGAGAGGTCGATCCGCGCACCGCGGCTCAGCGCCGCCAGGTCGCCGTTCAACCGGAGCCCGTCGGAGATCGTGAAGAACGTGTCCGTCTGGTCGGTGAGTCCGACGACGTTCGCTGCACCGGGACCGGAGGCCGCGATCCGGACCTGCGTGCCGGTGTGCTGCTGCGACGCACCGGCGCCCGCCGTACCGTAGGAGACCTTCATCGTCGTGCCGTCCGCCGTGACGAGCGCGGTGGACAGCGCGGCCGGCGGGGTGTTGTCGACGATCTGGCTCGAGTGCGCGTGGTCCGCCGTCGCGATGACGAGGGTGTTGCCGTCCTTCTGGGCGAACGCGAGCGCGGCCTGCACCGCCTCGTCGAAGTCGATCGTCTCGCCGATCTGGCCGCACGCGTCGGCGGCGTGGTCCTGCTTGTCGATGCTCGCGCCCTCGACCTGGAGGAAGAAGCCCTTGCCGTTCGACGCGCCTCGGTTCAGCAGCCCGATCGACTTGTTCGTCAGCGACTGCAGCGAGAGGCCGGTGTCGAGGCGAGCCGGGTTCGGCGTGCAGCGCACCGCTGCCTGGTCGGCTCCGCCCACCGTGGCCGTCGTCGGCGCGTACCGGGTCGGGAAGTTGCCCGGCGTGAAGAGGCCGAGCACCGGCTGCTTCTGGTCGGCCTTGCGCACACCGGCGAGCCCCGCGGCGTCGTCGACGACCTGGTAGCCGCGCGCACCTGCCTGGTCGAAGAGCGTCTTCCCCGCGTACTGCCCGGCCTTGGCGGTCTGGGTGAAGCTCGCCGAGCCACCGCCGAGCGTGACGTCGGGGCGGGCGTTCAGCAGCTGCTCGCTGATCGATCCGAGCCCGCCGTTCTGCAGCGCGTCCGACCCGCACGACGCGGTGTCCGGTCCGTAGCAGCTCCGCGCGCCGACGTGGGCGACCTGCACGGCAGGGGTGGCGTCCTGGATCTCCGCCGTCGACACGTTGCCGGTCCGCAGGCCGTTCGCCTTCGCCAGCTCCAGGAGGGTCTGCTGCGGCGCACCGTCGATGTCGACCGAGATCGCGCCGTCGTAGGTCTTGGTGCCGGTCGCCCAGGCGCTGCCGGATGCCGCCGAGTCGGTCACGTAGTCGGGCTTGCCCTTGTCCGCGCCGTGCTTCACGAGCGAGTACGTCGTGTACGACCCCGTCAGCAGGAGCGCGTCGAGCCCGGGCAGACGACCGGCGGCGCCGTACTCGTAGTTGCGCGCCACCGTGATCTCGGAGTCACCCATCCCGTCGCCGATGAGCAGGATGACGTTCTTCGCGTTCGCGTTCTTGATCGCCTGCCGGACGGCCTGCGTCTGGTCGCCTGCTGCCCGTTGCGCGCCGCCGTGCTGGCTGAGCGCAAGCTGGCTGACGGCCTCGGCAGTACCAGGGAGCGCGATCGCGCCGGCGACGACGACGGCGCCGATCGCGAGTGCCGCGCGGCGGCGCTTCGGTGTGTGCTGTTCCATGTCGGTTCCCCTCGTCATGTGCCCCGAACGGGTGCCATCCGAGGATGGCTGTACGGGGGTACAGGCGGGTGAACCGGCGAGGTCTGGTCCGTGAACGGGACGGGACCATGCGCATGGCAGGAGGCCCGGTGCCAGCTGGCACCGGGCCTCCTGTCCGGGAGATCGCTCGGTCTCAGGCCGCGAGGTGCGCCTGCAGGAACCAGCGGTCCTTGGTCAGTCCACGCTCGATCTCGATGACGACGTCCTGGCTGTTCAGGTCGACTTCGTCGAGTCCCTCGACCGCGCGACGGACCTGCGCGAGCGCCGCGTCGATGTCGGCGATGACCTCGGTGATGGTGACGTCGGAGTTCTGGAAGCCCTCGGACAGCGCCGGGATCGTGGTGTTCGCGGCGACGGTCGCGATGCGCGAGTCGACCGGCAGGCCGAGGGCGACGATGCGCTCCGCGGCGAGGTCGGCGTACTCCTGCGCGTGGGCGACGATGTCGTCGAGGAGCTCGTGGACACCGACGAAGTTCCGGCCGCGCACGTGCCAGTGCGCCTGCTTGCCGTTGACGACGAGCGCCTCGAGGTCGATGACGACCGGCGCGAGGAACTGTGCGACACCGGCTGCGAGCTCCGGCGTCGTCGAGAACGGGGACGTGGTGTTCGGGGTGGTCGTGCTCGTGGTCATGTGCTGCTTCCTCCTACCTCGTGGGCACGAACGGAGCTCGCGCTCCGGTCGTGCCGATGGAACAACCATGCTTCGCTTTCTTGAACGGCGCAAGGAAGCACAGGCTGACCTTACCCGCCGTACTCCACCTGGACCTGCTGGCCGGCGTCGGTCAGTTCGAGCTGCACCGCCGCGCGGGCCTGCTCGACCCACGGGCTGTCCGCACAGCCGATCCAGACCGTCGTCCGCGGCTCGCGGTCGGCGACGCACCACTCGGCCGCCCAGCCGATGACGGCCGCGGCGAGGGCCTCCCCGTGGTCGGCGAAGACGAGCGGGGCGACAGCGGACGCGCGGGCGCTCCGGACCAGCCACGTGACGGTCACCCGCGGGGGCGCCGGGAGGATGCGGACCTGCTCGTCGAGGGCGACCTCGACGAAGACCTGGCCGTACGCGTTCTCGGGGAGGTCGAGCAACAGGCGGTGGATCTCGACGAGGTCGTCGGAGCTCCCCGCGATGAGGATGCGCTCGCTGGGCTGTCGACGGGTCCTGGCCATGGACCCACGGTAAGGGAAGCCTTACCTCAGTACAACCCCGAGGTGCTGTGCGAGGAACTCCCACATCCAGGTCAGCGCCACCGCGTTGGTCAGTCCGGGGGCGTTCTGGGCGATCTGCGTCGCCACGCCGTCGCTGTAGGCGGCGAGCTTGAGCGCGACGACCGACGGGTCGATGCCGTCCGACGCCACGTCGAACGTTCCCGCGTCGACCCCGCGGCGGATCACGCGGACCAGGCAGGCCTCCCAGACACGGATGCGTTCCGCGTACTCCTCGGCCACCTCTGGACGACGTGCGACCGCGGTCCAGTAGTCGGACCAGATCCGCCAGTGCTGCCGGACCTCCTCGCTGTCGTCGAACAACGGCTCGACGAGCATCCGCAGCGCCGTCGCCGGATCGGGTTCCGCGTCGACGGCGGCGACGATCGCCCCGTAGAACCGCTCGGTCTCGAGCACGACGACCTCGTTCAGGATCTCCGCGACGCTCCCGAAGTGGTAGGTCACGGTCCCGACGGAGACGCCCGCCTCCGCCGCGATGTCACGGAGACCGGTCGCGCCGAGACCGTTGCGGACGATGACGCTGCGCGCGGCGAGGACGATCATCGCGCGGCGGACCTCGGGTCGCTGGCGCGCCCGTGGCCTCGGCTGCGCCGGGTCCGGTGCCTGCTGCTCGGCGCTCACGCGGACGTCCTCGGCACCTCGTCACGGAACGTGTGCTCGGCGACGAGCTGCTCCTCGGTCCCGGCCGCTCCATCGCGTGCCCACGCACGGACGGTGTTGACGAGGTGGAACGCCTCGGCGTCCGCCGCCACGTGCGACGTCGTCTCCAGGCGCGCGGCCCAGTCGGTGTGCTCGAGACCGATGGCCCAGCGCGAGTCCGCGGTGGCCGAGGTCGGGTCGTCCGAACGGATCCGGTAGGTCTCGCGCGCGTCCTCGCTGAACACCAGTCCGTCCGGGTAGACCCGGCCGCCGCCGTACCCGGGGTCGACGTCGAGCGTCCACGTGCCGGTCTCCACGTCGTGGGTGACGGTGCGCTGCGGGAGCGGGTCGCTCGGTTCCACCCGGGTGATCGCGAGCGGGGTCGACCGCTCGGGCTCCTCGAAGCGGATGTCGTCGTCGTCCGCGCGGGTCCACACCGGCAGGGTCACCGAGCTCCGGGACGGATCGAGCACGAGGGTCGCGGCCGTCCCGTGCGGCCACACCCACGGCCAGTACGACGTCGACACGGCGACCCGGAGTCGGTGTCCGGCGACGAAGCGGTGGCCCGTGGACACCAGTCGGACGGGCAGCACGGTGGGCACCCCCGGCTCGAGCGGGTCGGTCCGGTCCATGCCGTGCCGGCGGGCGGCGTTCAGCACACCACGGGTGACGAGCGTCGAGCTGCCATCAGGGGCCACGTCGCACAGCCGCACGGTGACCGTGGCCCTGGGCTGGTCGCTCGTGACGGCGAGGTCGACGAGGACGTTGCCGAGCAGGTCGAACGACTCGTCGACGAGCAGGTCCAAGCACGCCGAGCGGCCGTCCTCCGCGCGCTGGTCCGGCGGCAGGTCGGTCGCGTTGCCGAACGGGAAGAACCGTCCGGCGTCCGTGCCGGTCTCCTGCGGGGAGGAGACCACGACGTCGCCGTCACGTCCGCCGCGCAGGGTGTCGAGCGTGTGCGACACGGCCTCGGTCGCGGTCGATGGCCACGACGTCGCCCCGACCCACCGCCCGGTGCGCGAGGCGTAGTACGTCGCGGGCGGTTCCGGGTCGTTGATCCACGCGCGCAGTGCCGGATCGGCCTCGACCCCGGTGTCGACGCCCTTGAGCCACCGGTCCCACCACCGCAGGGTCTCCTGCAGGAACCCGATCGACGGTCCCGGCGCGAGCCCGCGGTCCGGGTACTGGTGCGACCACGGCCCGACGATCCCCTTGACGGGTGCGTCCACGTGCTCGACCAGGCGGAGGACGGCGTCCCGGTACGGGTCCGCCCAGCCGCCGACGGCGAGGACCGCTGCGCCGATGTTCCCGTAGTCCTCCGCCGCGCTGCCGTGCCGCCAGTAGTCGTCACGGGACTGGTGCGACAGCCACACCGGCGTCATCGGCCGGTTCGCGTCGAGCCGCTCCTTCCAGCGCGCGACCCACGACGGCCCGACGACCTCGGGCCGCGGCGGCCGGGAGTTGAACGCGAACATCGTCGCGCCCCACGCCGCCATGTCGATCCCGAGCACCGCGCCGCCGACGTAGTGCACGTCGTTGTCGTAGCGGTCGTCCGTCGAGCACACCGTGACGATGGCCTTGAGCGCCGCCGGTGCCCTGGCCGCGAGCTGCAGGGCGTTGAACCCGCCCCACGAGATGCCGAACATCCCGACCGCGCCCGTCGACCACTCCTGCGCGGCGAGCCACGCGATCACGGCTTCGCCGTCGCGCAGCTCCTGCTCGCTGTACTCGTCGTCGAAGAACCCGTCCGACGACCCGGTCCCGCGGATGTCGACGCGCACCGAGGCGTACCCGTGCGCCGCGTACCAGGGGTGTCGCTCGGAGTCCCGCGGCGCCGTCCAGTCGTCGAGCCGGTAGGGCAGGTACTCCAGCAGCACCGGCACACGGGCATCGGCGGACGCGTCCGCGGGGGCCCAGATCCTGGTGTGCAGCCGCACGCCGTCCGGCATCGGGATCCACTCGTCGCGGACGGTGACCCCCTCCGGCAGTCCGGTCGGCACCCCGATCGCCGTCAGCCCGTCCGTCATGCGTCCTCCCAGTTCCTGATCCGGTGTCCGTCCCCGTGGTCGGTCCAGCCGTCGACGTGCCGCCAGCGCTGCACGCCGTCGTCGACCTCGGGCAGCGTCGTCACGCCCGGCTCGAGCGTGGCCGCGAGCAGCGTGCTCGTGTACGGGTGGTTCGGGCCGGTGAACACCCGTTCGGTCGGGCCGATCTCCACGATGCGGCCGCCGGTCATCACCGCGACGCGGTCGGCGACACCCCGCACCACGGCGAGGTCGTGGCTGATGAACAGGCAGCTCAGGCCGTTCTCGCGCTGCAGGTCGGCCAGCAGCGACAGGATGCCGGCCTGGACCTGCACGTCGAGCGCGGTGGTGATCTCGTCGGCGATCACGAGCCGCGGTCCGGCGGCGAGGGCCCGTGCGATGCCCACGCGCTGCCGCTGGCCGCCGGACAGCTGTGCCGGCAGGCGGTTCGCGAACTCCGGTCCGAGGCCGACCTGCGTGAGGAGATCGGCAACGCGCTGGCGCGAGGACGAGCCGGTGAAGAGCCGCAGCGGTCTGGCGATCGCGGCACCGACGGTCCGACGCGGGTTGAGCGAGGTGTCGGCGTTCTGGAACACCAGCTGCACGGCGCGGCGGAGCGCGGCGGACCGGGCGGCGACGGGCTCGCGGAGGTCACCCGTCACCGTGTCGTCGGTGTAGTCGAAGCTGCCGGACTCGGCGGGAACCAGCCCGGCCAGGGCCGTCGCGAGCGTCGACTTGCCGCTGCCGGACTCGCCGACGACGGCGAGGGTCTCGTGCGCCGCGATCTCGAAGGAGACGCCGTCGACCGCGGCCGGCAGGCCGCGCCCGTACCGGACCACCAGGTCCCGTGCGGTCACGACGGGACGGGCGGGAGGCACGGTGGGCGTGGCAGTGGAGCGGACCGTCCCCGGGACGGTCGCCTCCAGACCGTCCGGACCCGCGCCTCCAGACCGTGTCCCGGCCGTGCTGGTCCCGTTCGGTACCGCGGCCAACAGGGCCCGCGTGTACTCGTGCTGCGGGTCGGCGAAGAGGTCGGCGGTCGCGCGGTGCTCGACGATCTCGCCGTGCCGCATCACGGCGATCTCGTCGGCCATGGCCGACACCACCCCGAGGTCGTGGCTGACGAGGAGGACGGCCATCCCGAGCTCCCGGCCGAGGTCCGCGACGAGGTCGAGGACCGCCGCCTGCGTGACCACGTCGAGCGCGGTGGTCGGCTCGTCGAGGACGAGCACGCGCGGCCTGGCCGCGACGGCCATGGCGATGGCGACGCGCTGCTGCTGGCCGCCCGAGAGCTGGTGCGGGTACCGACGGACGATGGTGTCCGGGTCGGGCAGCCGCACCAGCCGGACCAGTTCGGCGACCCGCTCCGGGCCGTCCGGCTCGCCGTGGGCACGGAGGGCCTCGCGGATCTGCTCCCCGATCCGCATCGACGGGGTCAGCGCCTGGCCCGCGTTCTGCGCGACGACGGACGCGGTGCCGCCGCGGAGCGCCCTGGTCTCGGCGGGCGACAGGGCGAAGACGTCCTGCTCCGCGACCGTGACCGTCCCGCCGACGATGGTCGATCCGGTGCGGAGGTGGGCGAGGAGCGTCCTGGCGACGGTCGACTTGCCGCTGCCGGACTCCCCCACGAGACCGAGCGTCCGGCCGGCGTCGATCGTGAACGAGACGCCCCGGACGACCGGGACCCAGGTGCGACCGGCGGCGTAGGAGATGGCGAGGTCGTCGACGCGGACGGCCTGCGTGGTGGTCGTGTCGATGACGGTCATGCGCTCGTTGCTCCTTGCGTGGCGCGGTCGACCCCGAGCGACTTGCTCAGTCCGTCCGCAGCGAGGTTGAGGCCGATCACGAGTGTCGCCAGTGCCACGATCGGCGCCAGCGTGCCGAGCGGCACGACGGTCAGTGCGGTGCGGTTCTCCTGCACCATGAGCCCCCAGTCGGGCGTCGGTGGGTTCGCTCCGAACCCGAGGAAGGACAGCGACGCCACGAGGAGCACGATCCACGACGCCCGCATCGCGTACTCGACGAGCACCACGTCGAGGACGTTCGGCAGGATCTCGCGGAACACGATCGACAGGGGCTTCTCGCCGCGGGCGCGGGCCGCGGTGACGTAGTCCTGCGTGATCACGGTGCGTGCGGCCCCGCGGACCACGCGGGTGACCGCCGGGGCGTAGACGATCGTCACGGCGAGCACGATCACCCACAGGCCGGCGTCGAAGACCGTGACGACGACGAGCAGCGCCAGGATCGACGGCACGCTGAGCAGCGCGTCCACGACCCGCATCACGACCTCGTCGAACCAGTTGTCCGCGTACGCGGTGACGGCGCCGAGGAACGTGCCGACGGCGACCGCGATCGTCGTCGCGAGGAACGTGACCAGCAGGGCGTACCTGCCACCGTTCAGCGTGCGGGACAGGATGTCGCGGCCGTACTGGTCGGTGCCGAGCCAGTGCGTCCACTCCGGTCCGGCGAGCACGTTCGTCGAGTCGGTCGCGACGGGGTCGTGCACGCCGATGACGGGTGCCAGCACCGCGAGGACGAGGTGGAGCGCGATCAGCCCGAGGCCGATGGCGAGTGCCGTGGAGCTGCGGAGCGGCTCGACGGCGGCACCGATCACGCTGCGCGAGCGCGGGGCGATGGCGGTCATGCGGTGGCCTTCCGTTCGGTGCGCTCGGCGCCGGTGGACGAGCGGCGCCTGGTGGTCGGCCGGATCCGCGTCCGTCGCTGCCGGGTGCGGAGCTTCGGGTCGAGAGCGAGCGCGACCAGGTCGGCTGCGAGGTTGCAGACGACGTAGATGAGGGCACTGAGGAGTGCGATCGCCTCGATGGTGGGCAGGTCCCGGTTGAACACCGACTCGAGCATGAGCTTGCCCATGCCCGGGTAGTTGAAGACGTTCTCCACGACGACCACGCCGCCGAGGAGCCACGCCACGTTCAGCGCGACGACGTTGAGCGTCGGCAGCAGCGCGCTCGGGACCGCGTGCTTCCACACCACCCGGCGCATCGTCAGGCCCTTGAGCTCGGCGGTCGTGACGAACTCGGACGCCATCACGTCGATCGTCGAGGACCGCGCGGTGCGGACGATGTACGCGGCCATCGCGAGGGTGAGCACGATGATCGGGAGCCAGATCGTCGGCAGCAGCTCGGCCACGGTGGCGTCGCTGCCGCGCAGGACGACGGCCGGGAAGAGCGGGATGCCGATCGCGAAGAGCAGCACCAGCACGGTCGCGACCATGAACTCCGGCACGCTCATCACCACGAGGCTGACGATCGAGATGACCCGATCGGTCGGGCGGCCGCGGCGCACGCCGGCGACGACCCCGAGCGTCAGGGACAGCGTGACCCCGACGAGCATCGCGGGCACGGCGATGAGCATGCTGTTCCGGAACGCGGTGAACAGCGTCGGCGCGACCGGCGCGCCGCTGACGAGCGACGTGCCGAAGTCGCCGTGCGCGGCGCCGACGAGCCACTGCCCGTAGCGGAGCCACACGTTCTGGTCGAGACCGAGCGTCTCGCGGAGCTGCTTGACCGCTTCGGGCGTGGCGTTCTGCCCGAGCAGCTGCTGTGCGACGTCACCCGGGAGCGCCTGCACGGCGAGGAACACGAACAGCGAGGCGAGCACCACCGTGAGGAGGGCGATGCCGACGCGGCGGAGGACGGGGAGGAGGACGTTCATCGGCGCAGTCCGATCCGGAGGTAGTCGAACTCGAAGCCGAACTCCGAGTAGTTCACGACGTCACGGGACAACCCCACCAGGCGGTCGCCGAACATCGGGGTCATGTCGGCACCGTCGGCCACGACGAGTCGCTGGGCGTCCTGGTAGAGCGTCTTCCGCTTGGCGTCGTCCATCTCGGCACGCGCCTCGTCGAGGAGCTGGTCGAACGAGCCGTTCGACCACGCGCTCTCGTTGTACGACGACCCGGAGCGGAAGATCTGGTTGAGCAGCTGGTCGATCGGCCGGCCGGTGAACCAGTAGCTCACCATCAGCGGCTTCTGCATCCAGATCTGCGTGTAGTACGAGTCCGAGGAGGCGTTCCGGACCGTGAGGTCGATCCCGGCGTCCGCGACCTGGTCGCGGTACGCGACCGCGAGCGGCGTGAAGACCGACTCGTAGCTGGACGTGTAGATCGACGCGCGCAGTCCCTCCCGGTCGGCCCGCTTCAGCAGGCTCCTGGCCTTGTCGGGGTCGTACTCGCGCGGTTCGTCGAGGAACGCGGCGAGCTGTGGCGGGACCGGGTTGTCCCAGCCGGGCGAGCCGGTGCCCTGCAGGGCGGTCTCGACGATCCGCTTCGGGTCGTAGGCGAGCTTCATCGCCTGGCGCACCGTCGGGTCCGAGAACTCGGCGCTCGTGGCGAGCATCGGGATCGTGTACCACTGCGCGTTCACGGAGCGCGCGACCGTCGCCCGGTCCGATGCCGCGACCACACGGGCGGTGGCGAAGTCGAGGTTCGTCTGCGAGATGAGGTCGATCTGTCCCGCGAGCAGCGCGTTCACCCGGGCCGTGGTGTCCTGGATCGAGAAGAAGTCGATCCCGTCGAGTGCCGGACGACCCGCGAAGTGGTCGTCGAACGCCTCGACGCTGCCGGCTCCGGCCGGGGTGAACGAGGACAGCTTGAAGGGCCCGGTCCCGATCCCGGTGCTGCCGATCGTGCCCACGGCCGACGCCGGGACGATGTAGCACTGGTAGGCGGTCAGGAGCGACGGGAACTCGGCGTTCGGCTTCGTCAGCTCGAACCGCAGCGTGTACCGGTCGACCGCGCGCATCGAGTTCGCGTCCATCACCTCGCCGAGCACGCCGGCCTGCGGGGACCCGGTCTTCTCGTCGAGGATGTGCCGGATGCTGGCGATCGCGTCGTCCGCGTCGAACCGGGAGCCGTCGTGGAACCGGACACCCTGACGGAGGTGGAACGTCCACATGGTGCCGTCGGCGTTCGCGGACCACTCCCGCGCGAGGTCGGGCACGGTCTCCCCCGACTCGTCGAGCTTCACGAGCCGGTTGTAGAGCGCGCCGAGGTACTCGTACGCGGAGAGGGAGCTCGCGGAGTCGAGGGTCTCGGCGGCGGATGCGGCGGGGCGGGCGATGCGGAGACGGCCGCCTCGCCGGGGGGTGCCGGTCGCGGCCTGCTCGGGGATGCTGACCGTTCCGGCGCTGGCACCGGAGCTGCATCCGGTCAGGGTGAGCAGACCGAGGCCGGCGAGACCGGCGGCGCCGGTGAGCAGGGCGCGGCGGCTCGGGCGACGGTCCGCTGGGGCGCGGCCGTCTTCGGGTTGGACGATGGGTGGCATTCGGGGTGACCCCTCCTGGTAATCGTTCCGGTGAACGATAGAGGTGCTGCCGCGTGCGATCCAAACGTGTGACGCGTCGGCGGTTCGCGTCTGCGGTGCCTCGATCCGCGGGAATCCGCGGATGCGGCGGCGGATCGGCGGTTTCCGAACGTTTACGAATCCGTTACACAGCGCGGGTCCGACGGGGCCAGGATCGTCTCGAGGCGAGGAGCACCGATGGCGACGTTCACACGCGGATTCGGCGGACGACGACGTGACGAAGACGATCGATTGCCGCCCGGTCAGACCCTTGTGCGCGACTGGCCCGTACTGTCCGCCGGCGACACCCCGGACGTCTCCCCCACGGACTGGACCTTCTCGATCCGGACCGAGACCGCGCTGCACGAGTGGACGTGGGACGAGGTGCACGCGCTCGGGGTCGAGGACGTCACCGTCGACATCCACTGCGTCACGCACTGGTCCAAGCTCGCGATGCCGTGGCGCGGCGTCCCGCTCGACCGGTTGTTCGAGCAGGTCGAGACGTCCCTGGACTTCTGCATGGTCCACAGCGTCGGTGGCTACACGACCAACGTGCCGCTCGACGAGCTCCTCGACGGACAGGCCTGGATCGCCTTCGAGGCGGACGGCGCGCCACTCGAGGCCGAGCACGGCGGGCCCGCGCGGCTGCTCGTCCCGCACCTGTACTTCTGGAAGAGCGCGAAGTGGGTGCGCGGGATCGTCATGCAGGCCGACGACGAGCCCGGGTTCTGGGAGAACGCGGGCTACCACCTGCACGGGGATCCGTGGAAGGAAGAGCGGTACTGGTGAGCGGCCTGGAGGCACGGGTCGGCACGGTCGCGCCGCCAGCGACCCGCAGACGGCCGGCCTGGCACGACGCGACGGTCGCGGCCGTCCGAGCGGAGACGCCGACGGCGCGCCGGATCGTCCTCGACGTCCCGACCTGGCCGGGCAACGACGCCGGACAGCACCTCGACCTCCGGCTCACCGCCGAGGACGGGTACCAGGCCACCCGCTCGTACTCCATCGCGTCCAGTGGATCGGGCACCCGCGTGACGCTGGCGGTCGATCGTGTCGACGACGGCGAGGTGTCCCCGTTCCTCGTCGACGCCGTCGAGGTCGGTGACGCGCTCGAGGTGCACGGGCCGCTCGGCGGGTGGTTCGTCTGGCGCCCGGGCGCGTCGCCGTCCTCGGCGTCACGCCCGGTCCAGCTCATCGCGGGCGGATCCGGGATCGTCCCGCTCGTCGCGATGGTGTCCGCGCACGCCGAAGCCGCTGATCCCGCCCCGTTCCGACTGCTTTACGCCGTACGGACCCCCGAGGACGTCTTCTTCCGATCTGAGCTGGCGGATGCCGCGAACGGGCCCGCTCCCCTCGAGGTGACGATCGTGTACAGCCGCCGTGCGCCCGACGGATCCCCGGTGCCGGTCGGTCGTCTCACGCGGGACGCACTCGGCGCAGCCGTCCTCCCACCGGATGCGGGTGCGCTCGTGTACGTCTGCGGATCGACACCCTTCGTGGAACAGGTCCTGCGGTGGCTCGGCGAGCTGGGACACGGGACAGGGGACGTCCGGGCAGAACGGTTCGGAGGGAACGGATGACGATCTTCGACGGCAACTCCCTCGCCGGTGACCTGGCGGACGTCCTCGGGCCCGACCCGACGACCGCCAGGCTCCGGTGTGCAGGGTGCGGTTTCTCCGACGCGCTCGGTGTGGCGAGAGTGCACCGGAGTGCGATGGGCTCCGTCGCGCGGTGCAGCGGATGCGGCACCGCGCTGGTGACGGTCGTCATCGTCGGTTCCCGACGACTGGTCGGGCTTCCGGGGGTCCGAGCGGTGACGCTCTGACCCGGGGTGTCGCTCGTCCCGGAACCAGAAAACCCCGACCGAGGTCGGGGTTTCCGGGGGGCCGGGTGGAGCCGGCGATTCCCGAGCGGATGACGAGATTCGAACTCGCGACCCTCACCTTGGCAAGGTGATGCGCTACCACTGCGCCACATCCGCATCGCGCGTCCTGTCGGTCGCGCAGGGTCCACCATACCCGTCTCTGCGTGTTCGGCCCGACTCCCTGCCAGAACCGGGCGTGTCCGTGTTGGCTGGGTGCATGAGCGACTTCGTGAAGGACACCACCGACGGCACGCCTGCCGAACCCGAATCCCACGGCGTCGACCTGGTCGACGGGGACGCCCCCGCGATCCGGATCCTGGTGCGCGGGGACCTGCCGCCGACCCTCGAACACGACAGTCGGACCTGGGCGGCCACCCGCGAGACGCACGACGCCGGCGACGCCCCGGCGATCGCCGTCTACCGTCCGGCTTGAGCGGGCGGGGCTGCGGTCACCTCACCCACATGGGGTGACAGCCGCCGTCGATCTGGCCTTCCCCCTGCGCCCGGCTTATGGTTTCCCTAGTTCTGGCCTTTATCAGGGAAAAGGCGGGTCCATGTCATTCACCACGCAAACGAACCCGGTCCGGGGACTCCTGGATCGACGACCATCGTCGACGCTCGACCGACGTCGTCTCATCGACCACATCGAGGACTTCCGCGCGTCGGGCGGCCGCCTCATGACCGTCTGGGCACCGGCGGGTGCCGGGAAGACCGCCCTCCTCACCCAGTGGGAGTCGATCCTCGCCGCGCGCGACGTCCCGCACCACGTGGTGGGACCGTGCCGCGACGAGCTCGAGACGCTCATCGACGAGCTGACCGTCCGGCACCGGTCCGCGGCCGCGGGTGAGCGCCGCACGCTGCCGGCCGAACGGTGGGTCCTCGTCGACGACCTGCAGCAGTCGGACCCCACCGGCACCGCGTTCGTGCGACTGCTCGGCGTCGTGCCGGACGGGACCCGGGTCCTCATCGTCGGCCGGTACGAGCCGAGCGAGTTCAGCGCGGTCGTCGAGGCCGCCGGAGGTCGCACCACGCTCCGGACCGCGGAGCTGCGGTTCACGGCCGCCGAGACCCACGAGCTGGCCGCCGCGTTCGGGATTCCACTGATCGTCGCCGATGCGGAGCGGCTCACCGAACGGACCGCCGGGTGGGCTGCGGGGATCGCGCTCGCCATGCCGTACCTGTCGAGCGAGCCGGACCCCTCGGCCGCCATCGTGCAGTTCGACGGCGACCAGCACTCCGTCGCCGACTACCTCGTCGTCCGCGTGCTCGACGGGCTCGACGACCATGACCGGTCCGTGCTCATGCGCGCGGCGGTGACCGAGCACGTGCCGCTCGACCTCGCCGTCACGCTCACCAGGCAGCGCGACGCCGGGGCGGTCCTCGAACGCCTCAGCATCCGGAACACCCTGGTCGACCGGGACCGGGCGTTCGACGGGTTCCGGTTCCACCCGCTCCTCGTCAGCTACATGTGCGCAGAGTCCCGGCGACGTGACGAGATCGGCGCAATCCAGGCCCACGCGACCGCGGCGGCCTGGTACGAGGCAGCCGGCGACCACGAGTCCGCGATGGCGCAGGCACTCCGCTCCCGGGATCGCGGCGTGGTGCGGACCCAGCTGGAGCACTCCGGGCTGGTCCTGCTCATGCAGGGGCGCAGCGCGAGCGTCGCCGCTGCACTCCGCTTCGTGGAACCGGTCACCTCGTCGCTGCCGGTCGCCGTCGTCCGGCTCGCGATGGACCTGCCGGACTTCCGTGACCGGATCGGCGCAGCCGAACGACTCGCTGAGGTGCATCGCCTGATGGCCGTTTCGAGCGAGGCGGACATCGCGCTCTGGACGCCCTACGTGCACGCGATAGCCGGGTTCATGGTGCTCGAGAAAGCCGAGGCGGAACGGACGCTCGTGACACTGAGCGCCTACCTGCGTGTCTCGTCGGTCGGGTCGTTGGACATCGCGCTCGGCATCCGATCCGCGATCGCGTGGTGCCTGGTCGTCGCCGGCCGGTACGGCGAAGCCGAGCCGCTCCTGCGGTCGGTCCAGGCCGCTGCCCTCCGTGCCGGGTACGCCTGGGTCTACCTGATGGCCACCGACGGCATCGCGTCACTCGCCGCCCGACGCGGGGACTGGCGGGCGGCGACGGTGCAGGAGGGGCGGATGGCGGCGCTGCCGTTCGACGCGACTCCCCCGTACAACCGGGCGACGGCAAGAGCCGTGCTCATCAACGCGGCGTACGCCTACGAGCGGTGCGAGCCGGTGTCGTTCACAGCTGCCAGGCTCGTCGAGGCGGCGGACCCGACCGGGGACGAACTGGGACAGCTGTTCCAGGCCAGGACGCTCCTGCTGATCGCGGCACTCGACAGCGAACACGCTCCGCGCGAGTCACTCTCGCGACTACTGCAGCTCGCACGGACCGAGGGCGGCGACCACCCGCGGGCGGTCGCCGCCGCGGCGCCACGCATCCACTTCTGGTCGAACCTGTTGAACGGGGCGTCGGCCGCTGCGGAGGCACGCCGTGTCATCGTGTCGATCCTCGGCGTGCAGTCGCTCGAGGCGCAGACGCTCCGGGTGCTCGCGACGAACCGAGCGGACTACGGGGCGGTCCGGGCACTCGCGGACGAAGTGGACGGTGACCACCTGGCGTGGACCGGCTCTAGCCTCGTCGCCGCACACCTCGCGCTCGCCGCGCACGCCCACGACGGCGGCAGTGCTGCAGAGGCTGCCGACCGGGTCCGCCGTGCGCTCGACCTCAGCGAGGAGTTCGGGTACGCGCGGGAGTTCCTGGCCTGCCGAGGCCTCGGGGCGCGACTCGTCCTCGCGACGCGCGGATCCTTCGGCGCGCTCGAGCCGTACGCCGCGCACGTGCTCGACCGATGCGCCGCCGAGCGGGTCGACCTCGGAGCCGACTCGGACGAACCGGCCGCGCCGCTCACGCCGAAGGAACGGGCCCTGCTCGAGGAGTTGCCGGCACACCAGACGCTCGGCGAGATCGCTGCGAAGCACCACCTCAGCGTCAACACCGTGAAGACCCACCTGCGGAGCATCTACGCGAAGCTCGGGGTGACCGGACGGACCGAGGCGGTGCACGCCGGGCGCAAGCACGGCCTCCTGTGAGTGCCGGGCCCGACCACCGGGTCGACGTGACCTGACGGCCGGCGACCGCCCGGTCACGCGACCGGGCGGTCCGTCCGCACCGCGTCCACCGCAGCCGCGTTGCTCGGGAACACCCGCGCGTCCTCGACCAGGCCGAAGTGGTCGAGCTCCGCACGGAGCACCGTGCGGACCCGGCTGAAGGCGACCTCGACGTCCTGCTCCCGGCACCAGTCGAGCGCCTCGGCCGCGACGTCCGCCGCCGTCGTGTCGACCCCGGTGATCGCCTCGCAGTCGAGCACGAGGGTCCGCACATCGTGGTCGACAGCGGCCGTGACGGCCGCCCGGACACCGTCGCCGAAGCGCTGGGCGTTCCCGAAGAACAGCGGCCCGGCGAACCGGAGCACGACGACACCGGGTGCCGTCGTCACGCTGTCGTCCCGAACGGCCCGGAAGGCGCTCATCGGCTCACCGGACGGCGCGATGACGTCGACCGGTGGTGCGGCCGCCCGACGCACGACGTCGACGAGGGACAGGACGAACGCGATCACGACGCCGATCACCGGTCCGAGGAACAGCGCCCCGAGGAAGCACACCGCGGCGACGGCGAACTCGAACCGGCGGAGCCGCCAGAGCCTCGCGAAGTCCCGGAAGCCGAGCAGCGGGACCACGGCGACCGCGACGATGGCGCCGATCGCGGGTGAGGGGATGTCCTCGAGCAGCCCGGTGCCGAAGCAGACGACCAGCAACGTCAGCACCGCGGCGACGAGCGCCGGCAGTTGCGTCCGCGATCCCGCCTGGTCCATCGCCGCGGTCCGCGACGCGGACGAGCCGACGGTGAACCCGCCGGTGATCCCGGCGCCGAGGTTCGCCGCAGAGAACGCCAGCAGATCACGGTTCGGGTCCTCCGTGTAGCCGTGCCGCTCGGCGTACCGGCGGGCGACGAGGAGTCCCTCGGCGATCGTCACGAGCGTCAGCGCGAACGCGCTCGGCACGACCTGCAACCACTGGTGCCAGCTGATCTGCGGCCAGGTGAACACCGGCGGCCCGGCCGGAACGCTCCCGAGCACGTCGACGCCGGCCTTGTCCAGGTGGAACACGATGAGCACGAGCGAGGACACGACCAGCACGACGAGTGCCCACGGCACCGCGCGCAACCGGCGGCCGAGGACGAGGACGACGATCGCGCCGACCGCGATCACCACCGACCAGCCGTTCGTGGTGCCGAGCCCGCTGAAGAGCTGCCCGACCTTGTCGACGAACTCCCCACCGCTGTCGATGTGCACCCCGAGCATCTTGGCGATCTGGCTGACGAGGATGTCGAGCGCCAGACCGCCCACGAACCCGACCAGGATCGGCGCGGACAGGAAGTTCGCCAGGAACCCGAGCTTCAGGACGCCGCACACCGCGAACAGCACCCCGCCGATCAGCGCCTGCGCGAGTGCGAGCTGGACGTAGGCACCGCTGTCCGCCGCGACGAGACCGGTGAGCGACGAACCGACGAGGGCCGCGGCGGCCGCGTCCGGCGATGCGATGAGCTGTCGCGTCGACGCCAGGAGCGCGTACAGCGCAGCGGGGACGATGAGCGCGTAGAGCCCCGCGGTCGGGGGCAGGCCGGCGATCTGCGCGTACCCGATGTTCAGCGGGATCGCGATCGCCGCCAGCGTGACGCCGGCGAGGAGCTCGGTGCGGAGGTTGCCGCGGCCGAGCCCGGCGAGTGGGCGGTTCATGCGTGCATCCCCTTGCGCTGCTGCCTCTGCTGCTTCCGCTGCTTCGGTGGGGCCAGCCCCTCGACGTCGCCGAGCGCCGGCCGGATCCACCGCGACTCCGGGTTCGCGTCCACGAGCAGCGCCCGCACCAGGAGCGTCAGCGGCAGCGCGAGGATCGCGCCGAGCGGCCCGAGGACCGCTGACCAGACGACGACCGACAGGAACGCGATGGTCTGGTTCAGGGACACCGCCGATCCGACGACGTGCGGCTGCAGGCCCGACTGGATGACCCCGTTGATGACGGCGTAGATCACGATGACCGCGACGGCGTTCTGCCACCCGTTCGCGAGCAGCGCCAGGAACACCGGCGGGATGATCCCGATCCAGTACCCGATGTTCGGGATGAACCCGGTGATGAACGCGAGCAGGCCCCACAGCACGGCTCCGGGGATGCCGAGCAGCCACAGCGCGAGGGTGTCGAGTAGCGCCACGGCTGCACCGAGCAACGCGGTGACGACCATGTACCGCCGGACGCTGACGGTGTACGCGAACAGCGCGTCGACGAGCACCGGACGGAACGGGTGGAGCCGCGCGGCGATGAGCCGGCCCCACCCGGCGTCGAGGGTCATGAACACGATCAACGACAGCACCAGGAAGGTCGAGAACCCGAACCCGAAGACACTCCCGACCAGTCCGGAGGCGAACGCGACGATCTTGGTCGGATCGAACTCGGCGAACACCGCGCTGACCTGCTGCTGCCCGATCCCGACAGCGCTCAGTGCGTCGCCGACGGAGTGCTCGAGCTCGGTGAACTGCGCCGAGTACTGCGGGAGGAGCGTCGCGAACTGCGCCACGGAGATCACCAGCGCGAACGAGAACCCGATCGCGAACAACAGCACGAGGACGATGACGACCGCTGATGCGAAACCGCGGCCCAGTCCGATCCGCTCCAGGAGCACCCGCGCCGGCTGGACGCAGATGGTCACCACGAGCGCGAGCGCCGTCGGTCCGATGATCGACGAGAACCGCGCGCACCCGATCGCGATCACGACCGCGGCCGCGAGCCCCAGGACGAGCCGCAGTCCGCGAGCACCCGCCGCATCCGTGCGGTCCGCCACCTCAGGATCGGGCGCGGACTGGAGGCTCGGTGCGGCACCGCGCGCACGTCGCCTCCGTCGCCATCCGAGTCGCATGCTGTTCCTCCCTGGGTCGGTGTCGCTCTGCGGTCCGTGCCGTGCTGGCTTCGTGCCGCGCTGGCTCCGTGCCGCGCTGCGACGCTAACCGCGGTTCGTGGCGAGCTGATCGTCCCGATCGGGTGAGACGCCGTCGTCGCCGTCACGGCTCGCCTGACCTGGTCTGCCGTCGGTACTCGCCGGCCGCGCGAGCAGGTCGACGATCCCGACCGCGACGAGCGACGACACGAGCGTCCACACGATCAGCCCGGGTGAGAGTGGTCGGTGCAGCGCGATCACCGCGGCAGCGACCACGGCGACGAGCACCAGGAGCGGTACCCGGAACCGGTCCAGTTCCACGCCCACACGGCCCGTCGTCACGCCCCGCACCTCGGCAGCGCGCCGCGCACCAGCGGTGAGGCGCCCCCACCCGGCACGCAGCCGCACCGCCGGCCGCGACGACCCGGCGAACCACGCGGTGACGGCGACCGCGAGTGCGAGCACCGTGATCGCGACGGAGGCGCTCAGCACGAACGCGACGACGGTGTCGTAGATCACCCGAGCGGCGTTCCGCGGCATGAGATCGGGGGCGAGCGCACGGACTGTCACGACCCGGCCGAACGCGAGCCCGAGCATGGTGACGGCCATCGCGATCGCCACACCGATCCCTGCCAGCGAGAGTGCCCGAGCGCGGCGACGTGCCATCACGACGCCGATGCCGATGCAGGCGACGGCGAGCCACGGCAGCCACGCGGCGGTCACCTGGACCAGGGCGTATGCGGTCTCCGCTCGGACGGCGGCGTCGGACGTCGCGATGACGACCGTGCGGTCGACCACGGGGATCCGCGATGCGAAGCCGAGCCCCTGGTCGATCAGTCGCTGCTTCACCTCGGCCACGATCGGGCCGAGCTGGATGCCGATCGACCCGTCGGCGGCGATCGCCACGGCGGCCCGCTGGTCACCGGTGAGTGACCGCACGAGCTGTGCGTGTCCGGTGCGGAGCGCACCGTCCCACAGCGTGGTGAACGCGTCGGACGCCACGAACCGCTGCACGGTCTGGTGGACGAGGTTCTCCACACCGGTGCTCGCCGGCGCTTCGAGCGCCGTCAGGGCGCTCGCTGCGCGCGGCGGCAGGTCCAGCTGCCGGAGGCCGTCGAAGACCGTGCCCGTCAGCTGGCGGACGTCGAGGTGCTCGTCGACGACGTCGTTGGTCTTCGCCGTGATGAAGCTCTGCACCGCGGGATCCCGTGCGAGCGGGGAGAACGTCTCGACGAACGCCGCCGTCGACGACGTCTCGCGGCTGGCCCACGTGGTCACGACGACGACGGGCGCGAGGATCGCCCCGATGACGATGAGCGCGGCCGACGGGATCACCCAGCCGAAGCCGCGCCGCCCCTGGTCGTGGCGCCCGGCCAAGGTTTCGTCGAGCGCCGCACGCAGGCGCTCGTTCTCCGCCCGCAGCGCCGCGATTTCGTCGTCGACCGGGACGTTCACGGCGCGAGCAGCCGTTGCTTCGCGGTAGCGAACTCCTGGTCCGTCAGGAGCCCCTGCTGCCGCAGTGCGCCGAGCCGTTCCAGCTCCCCCATCAGGTCACCGGTGCCCGGTGCCGGTGCAGGAGGCGCCGTCTGCGCCGTCTGCTCGAGCTCGTACGCGTCCGCGTCCGCGCGCTCCTGGGCGGCACGCTGCTGGTGCCCCATCACCGCACCGCTCACGGCCGTTGCCGTCCCGGCCACCACCGCGGTCCTCGCTGCCATGCCGAGCAACCCCGGCCTGCCGAATCGTCTGAACAGCATGATCCGTCCTCACCCGATGTTCGCCGCGACCGCGATCGCGTTGAGTTCCGGAGCGGGGATCCGCACCGTCTCCAGGAGTTCTGCGCCGCTCTCCGCGAACCGTTCCGCGAGGGACTTCGCCCAGAGCTGCTCGATCACCGCGATCGCCGCCGAGGTGCCCGGTGCCAGGTCGTCCGCGATGCGCTCGACGTCCTCGTTCCCGGTGATGCCCCTGGCTTCGAGCTCGAACGTGTCGAACGGGCTGCCGGCCGGGAGGTCGTCGATCTCGATCACCTCGACCGCGCCGCCACCGTCCCGGCTGACGACCAGGATGTCGAGCAGCCGGACGGCGTCGGCGGCGATCAGGTCCGCCAGCGCACCGAGCACGCGCGCATCGGGGAGACGCCCGCGGTACCGGATCACGAAGACCTCGGCCGGGCCGAAGTCGAAGGTCACCACGGCGGTCACACCGCCGCGTGGGTGGCGGTCGGCGCGGTGCCGAGCACCTTCGCCTTGAGCGCCTCGTACTCCGCCTGCGTGATCGTCCCGGCGTCGAGCAGCGCCCTGGCCTTCGCGATCTCGTCGGACGGCGAGCTGCCGGCGACGTCACGGATGTAGCCCTCCGCGGCCTGCTTCTGCTGCGCTGCCGCCTCCGCGCTCCGATCCGCCATCCCCCGGCCGCGGGCGATCAGGTAGACGAACACCGTCAGGAACGGGACGAACACCAGGAAGAACGCCCAGATGGCCTTGTACCAGCCGCTGAGCTGGTGGTCGCGGAACAGGTCCGCGATGACGGCGAAGAGCGCCATGAGTGCGGCGACGAACGCGAAGCCGAGCAGGCTGTACCAGACGATGGCCCAGAACGTGTACCAGAAGTCCATGATCGTGTTCCCTTCCGAGGTTCGGTTGGAACGGGTCTACCGGCGTCGGCGTGCACGCGGCACCACCCGCATCGGGCGATGTGCGCCGGTGCGGCGATCCGCTTCGATCGGTCCGTCGGCCGGATCTGGTCGACCCGACGGACCAGGAGCGGACATGAGCATCGGTGGCGGGATCTTCCTCCTCGTGGTGGGCGCGATCATGGCGTTCGCGCTCGACTTCCAGTTGGTGGGTGTGGACATCCAGCTGATCGGCTCCATCCTGCTCGGTGCCGGCGTCCTGGTGCTCCTCCTCGGGATCATCAGCAGACTCCGGCGTCACCGGGTCGAGTCCACCTACACGGTCGCCGTGGACCCGGCCACCGGGGAGCGCATCGTGCGCCGCCGGACGGAAGAGGGCGGCCCGGAGAACTGAACCGTCGCCGGCGAGCCCGACGGACACCGGGTACCGAGGGAGCAGCGTGCTCATCGTGATCGGGCAGGTGCTGCCCCTGGCGCTCGCCCTCGCGCTCAGCTCCGTGCCCATCGCGTCGGCCCTGACGCTGCTGCTGCGGAACCCACGCCGATCGGCTGCCGTGGCCTTCGCCGTCGGGTACACCATCGGGATGGCCGGCCTGGTAGGACTGCTCGCGTCGTTCCTGCCGGTCCGGCTCGGTGGCGACGTGTCCCTGGGGGTGCACGGCCTGCTCGAGATCGCACTCGGCGTCGCGGTCGTCGTGCTCGGGATCGTCACCGCCCGCCGTCCGGCCGGGGCCGGCCGCCTCGGTGCGGGGCTGCACCGCCTCACCGGCGCGCTCGGCGGCATGGGCCCCGTCCTGGCGCTGCTGCTCGGGATCACGCTCGACCTGCGGCCCAAGTCGGTGCTCGTGGCCGGCACCATCGGCGTCGTCATCGCCGGAGCGACACCGACGGGCGGCGAGGTACTCGTCGCGACGACGATCGCCACGGCCCTCGGCGCGAGCACCGTGATCGTGCCGGTCGTCGTCGGCGCCGTCCGCCGCGCGCGTGCGCGAACCTGGCTCGAAGCCTTCGACCACTGGATCACGAGAAACGGCCGGACCGTCACGGTCGTGGTGCTGTTCGTCGTCGGTGCGGTCGTCATCGGGAACGGTCTGGGCTCGCTCTGACCGCCTTTCACCCGGTGCAGGTGATGGCTCGCCGTCCGTCCCGGCGCAGGGTGGTGGTCCAGGGCCGTCCTGCTCGCGACGTTCCCGATCGACCTCTGAGGACCGACGATGCCGGCGACACCGCACCGACCGACGTGGCTCGCCCCGACACTCCGCCACTACGACCGCTCCTGGCTGAGCCGCGACGTCCTCGCCGGGCTCGCCGCAGGAGCGGTCGTCATCCCGCAGGCGATGGCGTACGCGACCATCGCCGAGCTCCCGGTGCAGGTCGGCCTCTACACGTGCATGGCGCCGATGCTCGTGTACGCGATGCTCGGCGGGTCGAGGGCGATGAGCGTGTCGACCACGTCGACGATAGCGACCCTGACCGCGACGACGTTCGTCTCCGCCGGCGTCGCCGCCAGCTCCGACGCACCTGAGCGCGCACTCGCCACCCTCGCGCTCCTGGTCGGGATCGTCCTGCTGCTCGCCCGGCTCCTCCGGCTGGGATCCATCGTCGAGAACATCAACCTCGCGACGACGATCGGCGTGCAGATCGGCGTCGGTGCGACGGTGGCAGTCGGGCAGCTCCCGAAGCTCCTCGGCATCGACGACTCCCCGTCGGGCAAGGGCTTCATCCGGTCCCTCATCGCGGTCGCGGAGGCGATCCCGAAGGCGCACCTCACCACCATCGTGCTGTCGGTCGTGTCGGTACTCGCACTCGTGGTGCTGCGTCGGTTCCTCCCCCGGGTCCCTGCGCCGCTCGTCGTCGTCGGGGGCGGGATCATCGCCTCGGCGGTGTTCGGGCTCGCCGCACGGGGCGTCGAGACCATCCAGCCGATCCCGTTCGGGCTGCCGGTCCCGGCCGTCCCCGACGTCACCCTGGTGCCGGGGCTCCTGCCCGGCGCGATCGGCATCGCGATGATGGCCTTCCTCGAGTCGGCGGCCGTCTCCCGCGGCATCCGCAAGGTCGACGAGCCCCAGATCGACAGTGACCGCGAGCTCCTCGCGACCGCGGCGGCGAACCTCGCGGCCGGGTTCACGCAGTCGCTGCCCGCCGCCGGCGGGTTCTCGCAGAGCGCCGTCAACCAGCGCGCAGGTGCCCGGACGCAGCTCGCGGGGATCGTCACCGCAGCGCTCGCCGTGCTCGTCGCGCTCGTTCTTGGCCCGGTGCTCGCGCTGATGCCCGCTGCGACCCTCGCTGCCCTGGTACTGGTCGCCGTCATCGGGCTCATCGACATCCGCGCGCTCGCCCGGCTCGCCCGGATCAGTCGGCGGGAGTTCTGGCTCGCCGTGGTGACCGCAGCGGTCGGGCTCACCGCCGGCCTCCTGCCGGCGGTGCTCGTCGGCGTCCTCGGCACCTTCTTCCTGGTGCTGCGCGAACTCCAGCGTGTCCGGATCGTCCCCGGTGTCGCCACGGGTACCTCGCTCGGCGCGCGCATCGAGGGTGCGGTCTACACCGCGAACGTCCTCGAGTACGAACGGACGCTCCTCGAGACCGTCGACGCGGCGACCGACGTGCGCACCTTCGTCCTCGAACTCCCCCGCATGCACGACACGTCCGTGACGGTGCTCGACGGACTCGCGGATCTCGACCGCGAACTACATCAGCGCGGCGTGACGCTCGTGCTCGCCGACATGCCGGCGTCCGCGGTGGACATGGCCCGCCGCACGCGCTGGTTCCAGGGGCTCGAGGACGCCGGCCGCGTCCGCGGACGCGCGACACCCTCCACGGCACCGTCCGACCGGCGGCCGACGGATCGTTGACACCGGACGGGAGGCCCGGATCACCGCCGCCCCACCCCCACCGTCCGTCAGGCAGGCGGGAAGACGTGGCCGTTCCGCCACGACTCCGGGGCAGACATGCGCGCTCCTCAGCGGTCGTCGGTGCCGCCGATCGTCGGTCGGCATCCCGAGCCTGACCGTGGACCGACCGCAGCGGATCGCCTCGGTCGGGTGACTCAGTCCGGCGTGATCCGTCCGGTCGGCGCTCCGTCCGGTCAGCGCTCCGTCCGGTCGAGGTTCAGTGTCTCGCCGGCTCGCAGGTCGTACGCCAGACCGAGCGCCTGCCGTGCACTGAGGTACCGGAGGTCGGCGACGGTCACGCCGAAGCGGTGTCCGATCGCGTCGAGGGTGTCGCCATCGGCGACGTGGTACCACCTCGGCACGCCGTCGATGCTCTCGACGGTGCCCGTCGCGCCGGGCCGCTGACCGGAGTCGTGCACCGTGAGACCCGGGTGCCGGTCCGGCACGTGCCAGTCCAGCCGCGCGACGCCGAGCACCGTCCACGGGGAGGTCTCCGGCCGGTCGACCAGCACCGCGGTCCTGAGGAAGCTCGGGTCGTCGCCCGCTTCCTGCAGTCGGAACTGCTGATCGGGGACCTGCGCCGTCTCCCCCGGCGCTCCCCAGGCGTCGTAGCCGAAGCTGACCCCGTCGGAGATGGTGTCACCGACCCGTTCGTCGAACTGGCGGAAGAAGATCGCGAGCGGCTGTCCGAGGGTCGACCGGTACGCCGAGGTCCGCACGACGTAGTCGTCGTTGCCGGTGGCGACCACCTGCAGATGGATCGACGCGCGACCGTCCGCGGTGGCCAGGTCGGTGTCGAGCACGACGGTCCCTGCTGCCGGTGCCGGGCCGGCCGGGTCCGCAGCAGCCGTCGGGGTCGCGGACGCGGTCGAATTCGCCGTGGCCGTTCGTTCGTTCGTCGCGGCGTGGTGCGCCGAGCCCGCGGTCGCGCAGCCCGTCATCGTGAGCACGGCGGCGAGACCGAGTGCTGCGACACCTGTCCGGCGGATCACCGCGTCGTCCCGGGCAACGGCGTCTCCTGGCGCACCCCGGCGGCGACCGCGACCGAGCGCACCTGGGCTTCGAGCGCCTCGCCGTGCAGGTGCTTCGCGAAGCCGATCACGGTGCGGTAGAGCGGCAGGTCGATGGTCGTCCACTGCCCGTTGTCCACGATGACCCGGAGGGCGTCGACGGTGCCGAAGGTGTACCGGCCTGCGGCCTTCGTCTCCCCGGTCGAGACCGCGCGCACCTGGTTGCGCGGGATCCCCACGACGAGCCGCGGCGTCGTGCCGCCCACGTAGATGCCGATGCCGTTGTGGTCGGCGACGACCGTCGCGTGTCCACGACGCGGGACGTCCGAACCGAGCTCGGCGCCGAGCATCGCGGCGGTGCGGCGGACGTCGGTCGCGAGGTCCTTCGTGAAGAGCGCCGGAGCGAGGTGCGCACCGGGATGGGCGAGGGCGAGTGCAGCCTCCCGCCGTCGGGTCGACGCGTTCTGCACCGCCAGGACGATCTCGATGATCGCGAAGATCGCAGCGGCGTAGAGGAACAGCGTCCCGATGACGGCTCCCGTCGACATGCCGGCCTCGTGCTCTCGCCACGCCAGGACGCCGAACCGCAGCACGAGGTACGCCGCCACCACGATGATGCCGATCAGCCCGCCACGACGCCGGCCCGTTCCGTTGCTGTTCCCCACCCGGACACCGTAGCGAGTCCCCACCGTTCGACGGGCAGTCTGGACGATTGCTCAGGTCACGATCCCGCATCCTCCGGTCGGCAAGCTGATCGGCTGCAGACCACCCTGCCCGGTCGGTGTGTGCTGGTCGGTCGTTGCCGGGATCGTGAGCACGAACACGGTGCCGACTCCCGGTGCGCAGACGAGGTCGCCGCCGTGCGCCCGAGCGATGCCCCGTGCGATCGGTAGCCCGAGCCCTGCTCCCCCGCCGCTCGCCGCCCGAGCAGCGTCGAGCCGGACGAGCCGATCGAACACACGCGCACGGTCGACCGCCGGGATCCCGGGCCCGTCGTCGGCGACGCGCACACGGCCCACGTCGCCCAGCCGGTCGATCTCGACCACGACGTGCCCGGCGCCGTCGGTCGCCCTGGCAGCGTTTGCCAGGAGGTTGGCGAGGACCTGGCCGATCCGGTCGCCGTCCGCGGACACGACGACTGCGCCATCCGTCTCAGCGACCTGGACGGTGAGGCCCGGCGAGCGGAGCCGTGAACGGTCGGCCTCACTCCTCGCGATGGCGCCGAGGTCCACGGACGCTGGCTCGAGTGCGAGGCCGCCGTCCACCCGCGCCATCAGCAACAGGTCGTCCACGAGCCGCGCCGCCCGACCGGCCTGCCGGACCACGTGCACGGCGAGCTCTTCACGCTCCACCACGTCGGGGCGTGCACGCACCAGGGTGTCGGCGGCAGCGGTGATCCCGGCCACCGGCGTCCGCAGCTCGTGTGCGGCGTCCGACAGGAACGACCGCATCCGGGCCTCCGCCGAGACGGCATGTCGTTCCGCACCCTCGACGGCGTCGAGCATCTCGTCGAAGGCCACCGCGACGCGACCGATCTCGGTTCCCTGTCGGGCCGGACGGAGGCGCCGCCCGCGGTCGCCGTGTGCGATCGAGCGTGCGGCGTCCGTCATCACGTCGAGCGGGCGCATCGTCCGCCGCACCACGATGACCAGGCCGACCGCCGCCACGAGCATGAACCCGACGGACGCGGCGAGCATCACCCATCGGAGTTCGCCGAGGACCTCGTCGACGGGGCCGGTTCCGGCGGTGAGCCGGATGCGCGAGCCGTCGCTCAAGGTCGACACGAGCGTGACGATCCGGTCGCCCTCGGTGAGCCGCGAGGACCTGATCGTCACGTGCGATGTCGCGCCGGTCCCGGTCGTGGAGGGATCCGCCGTGGAGTCGCGCGCGGGAGCGGCCGCCGGCGCGGGGAGTGTCCCGGGATCCGGTGGACCGTGCCGCAGCTGGTCCGGGCTGGGACCGGCCTCCACGGAACCGCCGTCGGCGGCCGTGATCGTCACGGAGAGCCCCTGCATCGACAGTCGGTCGGCGAGGTCCGCTGCGTCGACCGTCCCGACGAGAGCGGCCGCCGCCGAAGCACGGTCGCGCAACCGGTCCTCGACCTGGGCGCGGAGCCGGTCGCCGAGGGTTGCCTGCACGACGACACCGAGCGCGCCGAGGAGGACAGCCAGCAGGACCAGGACCGCGACGACGGTCCGCATCCGGAGCGAACCGGTGCGGAGGACCGACGCGCTGGGCGCCTCGCCGTTCACGCCGCCACCGCACTCAATCGGTACCCGAGACCGCGCACCGTGTGGACGAGTCGTGGGCCGTGCACTTCCATCTTCCGCCGGAGCGCGCTGAGGTGGACCTCGACGAGGTTCGGGTCGACGCTGTCGTACCCCCACACCTGCGTCAGGATCTGCCCCTTCGACAGGGTCCGGCCGCGGCTCTCGGCGAGGAAGGCGAGCAGTCGGAACTCGGTCGCGGTGAGCTCGAGCACGACACCGGCACGACGGGCGACCGCGGCGTCGGGGTCGAGGACCAGGTCACCGACCTCGATCACGGCGGGCACCCGACCACGGCGGCGGAGGACCGCGGTGACCCTGGCGACGAGTTCCGCGATCGCGAACGGCTTCACGACGTAGTCGTCAGCGCCCTCGGCGAACCCCCTGAGCCGGTCCTCGACGTCGTCCCGGGCGGTCAGCATCACGATGGCAGCGTCCGACGAGGTCCGCACGCTGCCGGCGAGCTGGATCCCGCTCGCACCGGGGAGCATCCAGTCCAGGACCACGAGGTCCGGGACGAACGCCGCGAGGTCCCGGTGGAGCCCGGAGCCGTCGGGAGCGTCGAGCACGACCAGTCCCTCGTCGCGGAGGGAGCGTGCGACGGAGACACGGATGGTCTCGTCGTCGTCGATGAGCAGGACGCGGGCTGGACTGGGCACGGCGGACACCGTACGTCCGCGATTCGATCACGAAGCCTGGAACGACCTGGGGAGCACCTGTGCTTCAGTCATGCTTCAGATTCGACTTCGACCGTGGTCCACGTCGGCAGCACAGCCGCCCCGGCACCGCCGGACGACGAAGTGGAGACACCATGGCGAACGAGAACGAGAACCAGAACCAGCACGACGAACCGACACGGGAGTACCCGCGAGGCGGCTTCGGCCAGGGCGCGCAGCCGACCGAGCAGTTCGCCGCCGCCGAGGCCCCGGCTCCGGCGTCCGCCACCGACCGACCCCGTCGTCTCGGGCGGCGGATCGGGATCGGCGCGGCGATCGTCGCCGTGCTGATCGGCGGCGTCGGGGTGACCGCGGCGGTAGCGGCCGGTGGCGACGGCGGGAGCACGCCGGTGGCAGCCCCGTCCGGCGCACCCTCGGGCAAGCCGTCGGGCGCTCCATCCGGAGCACCGACGGGCGCGCCGACGGGCGCACCGACGCCGGGTGTAGCAGGACCCGGCGCGGCGGGACCCGGTGCGGCGGGACCCGGTGCGGCGGGCGGACCGGCCGGTACCTGCGCTCCGGGTGCCGGCGGAGGACCGGCAGCTGCAGCACCCACCCCGCCGAAGGACGGGCCCGCACCGGACGGCGCCGCTGCCGCTCCGAACCCGACCGATGCCCCGAAGCCGCCGAAGGACGCCCCGAAGCAGTCCACGGATGCGCCGAGCGCTTCGCCGACCAGCGGTTCCTGACTGGTCGGCAGCCCCTGCCGGACGACGGTCCGTCGGGGCTGCCGTCGGCTCCGCGGGCCGATCAGGGCACCTGTGCCGCACCGGTGGTGACCCAGGAGGACGCACCGGGCGTGACCCAGACCCTCCCGTCCGCCCCGAAGGCCAAGACGTCGACGTCGACGTCGCTCGTGAACCGACCGAGGTCCTCCTCGTCGCCGGCGACGATCGCGGTGGCGAGCACGTCGGCGGTGACGACGTCGTCGGCGACCACGGTCGCCTGCACGAACGTCGGAGCCGTGCGTCGCCAGATGTGGTCGCCGCGTTCGGCGGTCCCGGAGGTCGCGACCGCACGGCGGGGCGCGTCGAGACGGACGACGCCGACGACCGTGTCGCGGTGCGCCGGGTCGACCACCCCGACGCTCCACGGCTCGACACCGCGGTGCATCCCACGGACGAGCACGTCGCCGCCGGCGCTGATCATCCAGTCGGCACCCGCCTCGTCCAGCACCGCTCCCGCGTCGCGGATGGCGAGTGCCTTCACGACCCCGGAGAGGTCGACCACGCCGTCGGGGCGGTGCGGAGTGAACGCGCCGCCGGTCCGCTCCCGCCAGTCCAGAGCAAGTGCGTACACGTCGCGGACCTGCTCCGGGGTGTCGGGGAGCCGGATCGTGCCGTCGGCCACCCGACTGAGGACCGATGACGGGTCGTAGAGGCTGTACCGGCGGTCGTAGCCCGCGAACACGGCGCGGACCTCGGACGCAGCCGCCGCGGTCGCTCCGCGGAGACTGACGACGGTCCCCATCGTCTCGAAGGTCAGGACGTCGTTCACAGTCCCGCCTTGTCGATCGCGGACTGGAGCGAAGTCGTGTACCCCTCGCTGGTGAAGGTCGCGCCGCTCACGGCCTGGATCGAGGCGGACTGTGCGGCGAGGGCCTCCTGCCGGAGGATCGGTGCCGCCTGCTGGCTGATCTGCACGGATCGACCGTCGTGGTCGGTGAGCTGCAGGGCGGTGACGTCGGTGATCTTGCCACCCGCGACGGTGATCCGGACCTGCACGGGGCCGTACCGGGTCTGGGTGGCATCACCGGTGAACGTGCCCGAGACGGACGCCCCGCCGGTGCCCGACGCCGTGCTGCCGGAGGACCCGCTCCCCGACGATCCGCTCCCCGACGCGGAGCTGCCGGACGTCGTACTCTGCGACGGCGCGGTGACGGCAGGCTGGCCGCCGAGCTGCCAGCCGATGACGAGGACCGCGATCGACGACACGATCCCCCCGACGACGGCGCGCGCCCTCATGACTTGAACCGTTCCTGGTGGATCTGGTGTTCGGGGACCCCTGCGAGCCGGGCCTCGCGGACGACGAGGTCCGACCAGGCGCGGGGCCCGCAGACGTACAGGTCCGACTCGAGCAGCCGCGGGAAGACCGACAGCAGGGTGACGCCGCGACGGAGGTCCTCCTCGGGCATCCAGGTCGCTCGGGACCGAGCACGGTGTCCGACCATCGCGAAGAGCCGGGTGCCCGTCGTCGCCGCCAGATCGGCGGTCTCCCGCCAGAGGTACTGCTGCTGCGCATCGCGCCCTCGCAGGAGCACCGTCGCCTCGCCCGGTCGGAGGTCGGTGTCCTCCAGCAACGCGCGGACGGGCGTGATCCCGATCCCCGAGGCCACGAGCGCCAGGTACGGCGCCGTCCGGGCGCGGCTCGTGAAGAGGCCGTACGGACCCTCGAGCGAGACGAACGCCCCCGGCCGGATCCGCCCCAGTCGCGACGACCCCGCGCCGAGGTCCCGGACGGTGATGCGGGCCCGGTCACGTCGGGGCACCGCCGAGAACGACACCGGGTGGGCGTGCCACCAGGTCGTCGCCGTCCAGAACCGCCAGACGCCGTACTGTCCGCCGCGCGCGCCGAGTCGGTCGAGGTCGCGCCCGGCGAGGTGGATCGACACGACACCGGGGGCGATGGGCTCCACGCCGACGACGCGGATCCGGTGCCGGACGGTCACGACGAACGGCACCGCGAACCGGTACACGGCGATGAGCCCGAGCGCGAGGACGTACAGCGCGATCCAGTACGCCCGCTGCCACGTCCCTGCCGCGAGCACGCTGCCCGCGCTCAGCATGTGCGGCAGCGCGACGAGCACCGCCGCGTAGCTGAGCAGGTGGATGACGTGCCAGGCCTCGTACGGTAGGCGCCGACGCACGGCGACGAGCGAGGACACCACGACCGCGACGAACAGGCCGAGCCCGAGGTACGCCAGCGGCATGTCCGGCGTCGAGAAGAGCGCGATCGTCTCGGCGATCGGCCCGGTGCCCGCCGACGCGCCGTAACCGAGCGTCAGGAGCGCTCCGTGCGCCAGCAGCAGGTACAGCACCGGCTTGCCGAGCGATCGGTGGACCGCGATCGCCGTGTCCTGCCCGAAGGTGCGGTCGACGAGCGGCACCCGGGCGGCGAGCACCAGCATCACGAGGACGAGGTCGGTCGCGATCAGCCCGGCGACGATGCCGGCATCGGTGAGCCACCCACCGATGCCGACGACCGAGTGCGATCCGGGTGACGCGAGCCACAACGCGACGGCGACCGCGGCAGAGGTCCAGGCGAGGATCCCGAGCAGGTCGGTCGTCGCACTGCGACGACGTCGGGACCGGTCGCGACGACGCGCGGCGACGGCGAGGGGTTCGGTGGCAGGGGCCGCTGCGAGCGGGTGGGCCGTGGGCCGAGCGGTGTCGATCATCGGCTCGTTCCTCTCCAGCATGTGATCGGGTGACGCTCAGCATCGACACCGGCCCTTGGGAGGAACCCGGAACGGGACGTGGACTTCGTTCGAGACTTCGAGTGATCAGGCTCGCCGTGGATCGGCTTCGGTGCTGGGCAGCACGACCGTCGCGACCGCGCCGCGCTCCTCGCCGTTCCGGAGCGACGCGGTCCCGCCGGCCCGTTCGGCGATCCCACGGACGAGCGCGAGCCCGAGACCGCTCCCGGTACTGTTCCCGCTCGACGCCGTCCGACGTGAACTGTCGGCTCGGGCGAACCGCTCGAAGGCCTTCGGCAGGAAGCCCTCCGGGATCCCGTGGCCGTCGTCCACCACGCGCAGCACGAGCCGGCGCGTCGCATCCTGTTCGAGCTGCACCCGGACCACGCCGCGGGCGTCCCCCGCGGCGACGGCGTTGGCGACGAGGTTGTCGACGACCCGTGCGAACGCTGCCGGTTCGACCCCGTACCGCTCGTCCGGAGCGTCGACGGCGACCGAGAAGTCGATGTCGCGGTCTCCCGCGCCGTGTGCCGCCCGCGCCCGGTCGATCGAGCCCATGAGCTCGGTGACGAGGTCGGCGGCGGCGGTCGGCGGCGCCGGCTCCGCCTCGTCGAGCCGGCTCAGCTCGAGCATCGTGTTCGCGAGGGCCACCAGCCGCGCGGCGTCGTCCTCAGCGGCCTGCAGCTCCCGGGCGAGCGCGTCCGCGTCGCCTGCCGACCGGTGCGCCAACTCCAGCCGGGCGGTGAGCGCGGCCAGCGGGGTCCGGAGTTCGTGGCTCGCGTCCGAGACCATCCGACGCTCCCGCTCGGCGTTCTCCCGCTGCCGGTCGATGAAGGCGTTCAGCGTCCGCGCGAGCGCCGCGAGTTCGTCGTCGGACGTCCCGACCGGCAGGTGCCCGCTCGTCTTGCCGGCGCTGAGGTCCTCGGCGGTGCGGCGCATCCGCCCGACGGGTCGGAGTGCGAGGGTCGACAGGAGCCACGCGGCCGCGCCGAACGCGAGCAGCGCGAGGACCGTACCGACCGCGAGCGACCGGTCGACGCGCGCGACCGTCTCCTCGCCGGCACGACCGTCGTGCGCCGCCCAGACCACGAAGGCCCCGTCGTCGTTCACCACCGGGGCGCCCACCACGGTCATCACCCGGTGCCCGGCATCCGTGCGGAGCGTCACTCCGCCTTCGGGGACGTCCGTGGGCAGCACGGACCGCACGTTCGCTGGGAGCGAGTCGACCACCCACCGTCCCGAAGCGGAACGGATGCCGACGAGGACACCCTCGGCGGGCCGGCCCGGTGGCTCGTCCGGGTTGTGGAGGAGGTCCGAGACGAACGGGGCGGCGTCGCCGGACGCGAGCGACGCGTCCGACGCCAGCGACGCGCGCTCGATCTGCACGTGCAGCACCACGGCGACGCCGCACAGTACGACGGCCCCGACGACGAGGCTCCCGAGCGTGATACGGGCGCGGATGGACAGTCGACGGAAGACGTTCATCAGGACGCGACGACCTCGAGCGCGTACCCGACGCCGCGGACCGTGCGGATCGCGACGTCGGCCCCTGCTGCGTGCAGCTTCTTGCGCACGTAGCTGACGTACTGGTCGACGATCGTGGGGTCGAAGTGCTCGGCGCTCCCCCACACCTCCCGCAGCACGTCCGCTCGCGTCCGCGGCGACGGCGACCCCTGGACGAGGAACCGGAGCAACGAGAACTCCTTGACGCTCAGGGGCATGTCGCGGCCGCGGACCGAGGCCCGGACCGCGACGGTGTCCAGCCGGACCGTCCCCGCCTCCACGATCGTCGCGGTCCCGGCAGCTCGCCGCCGGAGGTGGGCGCGGATGCGGGCGTTGAGTTCGGCGATCGCGAAGGGCTTCGTCAGGTAGTCGTCGGCACCGGAGTCGAGTCCGAAGACCCGGTCGTCCACGGCGTCACGTGCGGTGACGAGCACCACCGGGAAGTCCTCCCCGAGCTCTCGGAGTCGTCGGCAGACCTCGAACCCGGTCATCTCGGGCAGCATCACGTCGATCGCAGCCGCGTCGAACGACTGTGCGCGCGCGGCGACGAGCGCGGCGATCCCGTCGCCCACGACGGTGACCGTGTGCCCCTCGCCGGTCAGCCCTCGTTCGACGAGCGACCGCATCTCCGGGTCGTCCTCGACCACCAGGATGTTCGCCACGTCACACCCGAGCGTCCCGCTCGACGCCCGTCCCTCCGGTGATCGCCACACGCATACCAGCGATCGTAGGCCCGCATCCGCCGGACGGGAGGCACGGTGCGGGCCGGCACCGAGCCTCCCGTCCGGCGGATGGCCGCGCCGGTCGGCCACCGCGATGCCGGTCGTCAGCCGGGAGTGCTGCGGAACCGCCGTGGGAGCAGGACGAACGCCAGCACCGCGGTGATCGCGTAGGCGGCGGCTTGGACCTCCAGCAGCGGCAGGGTGCCGAGCGGTTCCTGGAGGAGACCGGCGACGGTGATCCCGATCGCCTGACCGACCGCTTGCCCGAGCCCGAGCGCAGCGAACGCCGTCCCACGGACTGCGCCGTCGACCGCCTGCTGCAGCAGACTCGTGAGTCCGGCGCCCATGAACACCGCGGGCACACCGATCGTCGCGAAGAGCACGGCGTAGACCGGCACGGCGTGGGTGACGAACGACGCGTTCCACACGAGGACGGTGATCACCGTGAACGTGCTCGCACCGATGAGGGCGAGCCGGAGGGCGTTGATCCTCGCGCCGAGGACCCCCAGTGCGAGGCCGGCGCCGATCGCCCCGATCGCCTGTACTCCACGCAGCAGGCCGACGTCTGCCGCGTCGCCACGGATGACGTCGGTCACGAAGAAGACGAACAGGACGAGGAAGAGCCCCTGCGCGATCGACGCGACCGTGCTCACCAGGACCAGGTGCCGCGTTGCACGGTCGCAAAGGGCACGGAGGACGCCGCCGGTGTTCGGTCCGATCGGGATGGGGGAAGCAGGCGGAGCCGGATCGACGCGTCGCCCGTGCGGCACGCTGAGGACGAGGGCAGCGGCGACGACGTACGAGGCCACGTCGACGAGCGCCACCGTGCCGATGGACCCGACCGCGAGCAGCACGCCGCCGAGCGGGCCACCGATGATCCGGCCGAGGTCGTTGTTCAGCCCGACGAGGGCATTCGCCGAGTTCGCCCGATCGAGCCCGACGAGCGTCGGGAGGAGCGCGTTCTTGGCCGGCAGGAAGAACGCGCCGAACGACGCCTGCGCGACGATGACGGCGTAGACGAGCGGCAGCTCCGACCGGTCGTGCACGAGGAGCAGCGGCAGGAGGGTGAGGGCCTGACCGAGCATCGCGACGACCATCACGCGCCGGTGTGGCAGCCGGTCGGTGACCCGCGCGACGACCGGGGCGAGCAGCACGGGCGGGGCGAGTTCGAGGAGGAACGCGAACGACGTCCCGACGGCCGATCCGGAGAGCCGGAGGACGACGAGCGGCAACGCGATGAACATCAGCCAGTCGCCGGTGTCCGACACGAGCCCCGCGAGCCAGAGCCGTCGGAACGCCGGTACCGCCATCGCCGAGCCTGCGAAGCCACGGCGCGTGGCCGGCGGCGTGCTCGTCATCGGTCGGGGCCGAACCCGAGCCGCGGGAACGCGCTGAGTGAGAGGTGGACGTGTTCGGCGTCACCGGGGGTGTTCGCCCGCGTGGCCTGGATGTACGGCCGGACGACGGCATCGAGCCGCGCGACGACCTCGGCGAGTTCGGTCGGTGTCAGCGAGAGCCCGTAGCTGGCGTGGACGTCCGCTGCCTGCCAAGCCCCCGGGACCGCGTCCCGACCGCGGAGGTACTCGCGCAGGAGGTGGTGGTCGAGCTCGACCGACGCCGCCAACATCCGGTCCAGTCCCGCCACGTCCGCCGGATCGACGTCGTCGGTGGTGAAGCCGGTGATGCTCGTCCGCCACGGCCTGGACCGACCGTCGCCCGACGGGTCCGGTTCGACCAGTCCGTGGGACGCGAGCACCCTGAGGTGGTAACTGCAGTTCGACGGCGTGTCGCCCACCGCCCGGGCGCATTGTGACGCCGTCGCGGGGCCCGACGCCGCCAGGTACCCCAGGACGTCGAGCCGTACCGGGTGCGACAGTGCGTCGAGGACGCCGGGATCGGCGAGATTGGGACGGTTCTCCTGCACGGCGACTCCTCGATCTGAAGTGGATTTTCAGATCGTACGTCCGGTTGTCGCGATCTGCAAATGTCTTTCAGGTGCAGCGTGGGCGATGATCGTTCCTGGACGAAGGGAACATCGTGGACACCATCCCCACCGTCGGCGCCGATCATGCCGAGGACCGCACGTGAACGCCCTCCTCGTGGCCCAGCTGGTCCTCGTCGGGTTGCTCGGCGGCGAGGAGCTGATCGTCCGGTGGGGTGTCCAGCCGGCGATGGCCGCCCTGCCCGACGACGCGCACGTCCGCACGCGCATCGCAGTGGTCAAGTCCCTCAAGGTCGTCGTGCCGATCCTGATGATCCCTGCGGTCCTGGCATCCATCGCCGTCCTCGTCGTCGGTGGAACAGGCGACGGGCTCGTGTGGCGGAGCGCCGCGGTGATCGCGTTCGTGGCGTCCGCCATCGCCGTCGTCCAGGCCTCGAGCACGTGATTCCCGCGAACCGCCGCCTTCCCCGTCGCGCGGACGATCGCCGGCGCGCGGTCGTGACCCGGGTGGCCTGGTGGCGCACACCGTGGTGGCATCCTCGCCGGTGGGAGGCCCGCATGTGGGTGGTGCTCACCGCCGCTGCGGCTGGTGGAGTCGCCCGTGAGGTCGTGCACCCGTTCTACGAGGACGCCGCCGACGCGCTCGTGCACTGGCTCGGGCTGCTGCCGTTCGCGGTCCTGCTGACGTACGTGCTGGTCGGCCGGTGGAAGAAGGGCATGACGGTGCTGTGGCGGCCGACGTGGCCCGAGTGGCGCCGCCTGCTCGTCGTCGCGCCGCTCGCTTTACTGGCGGCACGGCTGCTCATCGAGGACGACGCATCGTGGAGGTGGCTCTTCGCGGGAATCGCCGCGGTCGTGGTCGCGCTCGCCGTGGCACGCGGCATCTGCGTCGTGCGTGACCGACGCCGGCGAACCGACGTGTACGGGAACGTGGCCGCGGATCCGTACGCAGCGACGTCGCCGACCCGGTAGCAGGAACGACGAAACCCCCGGCCGCGGCCGGGGGTTTCAGGTGGTGGGCGATACTGGGATCGAACCAGTGACCTCTTCCGTGTCAGGGAAGCGCGCTACCGCTGCGCCAATCGCCCAGAGAGAGTTGAATTCTGGAGGTGGGGACGGGATTCGAACCCGCGTGGACGGCTTTGCAGGCCGCTGCCTAGCCTCTCGGCCACCCCACCATCGAGGTTCACGTCTCCGTGAGTACCCGAACGGTGGGATACCCTCTGGTGAGAAACCGGATCCCGAGGGAACCAGTACTCGAGCGGATGACGAGATTCGAACTCGCGACCCTCACCTTGGCAAGGTGATGCGCTACCACTGCGCCACATCCGCATGTCTGACCCGCTCTCGCGGCGACTCGTAAACTGTATCCGACTCCGACGCGTTTCTCCAAAATCCTGGGTGTTCACCGGGCGTGTCCCCCGAGTTCATGCGGATCGAGGGGCATCGAGCGCGACACGAAGCACCCCGACGCGCGCGGAAGCACCGCCGTGTTCGGCACACCGCCCGACATCCGCTACTATCGATCCGCACGCAAGTGCAGGGGCGATTGGCGCAGTTGGTAGCGCGCTTCGTTCACACCGAAGAGGTCATCAGTTCGAGTCTGGTATCGCCCACGTGCCCATTCAGGGCCTGAAGAACAACCAAGAGAGCCCGACGCAACCGCGTCGGGCTCTTTTCGTCCCCCAACCGGACACGACCGATCACCAGAGCAAGGGCAGCATGACCGACGTCGACCTCGAGTACGCACGCGTGCGCGCGGTGCTCGACCGCCCGACGCTGCGCCTCATGTCCCGCCCGACGAGCGCCGTCGTCCTCGCGGTGTTCCGCACGGTGTTCGACCGCGACGTGCAGTACGTCCCCGCCGACCGGATGCACCTGCAGGTCGAGGAGCACGTCGCACGACTGCAGGCGACCGGCGCCAGGGTCCCGGCGAGCGAGAACCCGCAGGACGACGACAAGCGCCCGAACGGCCGAGCGCTCTGCCGCGAGTGGGTCGCGGCGCAGTGGCTCGTGCGGTCGAACTCCCCCGACGGTGACGAGCAGTACTCGCTGACGAGCCACGCCCTCGAAGCACTGAGCCTCGTCGACGCCCTGTCCGCCGACCGGGCCTTGATCAGCGAGAGCCGCCTGGCGATGATCGTCGACGCGGTGCACCGGTGGGCCGCCAGGGCGGAGCCGGACCCCGACGTGCAGATCCGCCGCATCGACGCACAGATCGCCGAACTCCAGGCAGAGCGCGACCGGCTGGCGACGGGCGACGCCCCGACCACCGTCGACGACGACCGGATGCGCGACGGCTACACGAACATCACCGACCTCATCCGCCAGCTCCCGAGCGACTTCAAGCGCGTCGAGGAAGCCGTTGCGTCGATGCACCGAGAGATCGTCGAGGACTTCCGGAACGAGGTCCGTCCGATCGGCGAGATCCTCGACGACTACCTCGCACGCACGGACACGCTCATGGAGGCCACGCCGGAGGGCCGGGCGTTCGAGGGTGCCTTCGAGCTCCTCCGCGACGACGCACTGCTCCTGCGCCTCCGCGACGACATCGCGACGATCCTCGAGCACCCCTTCGCCGAGTCCCTCAACGCCGCGGAGCGCCGGGCCTTCCGCAACACCGTGAGCATCCTCCGGCAGGGCATCGAGGACGTCCTCGCCCAGCGTCGCCTGCTCACCGGGACGCTGCGCGACCAGATCGTCGCGCACGACGTCGTCCGTGACCGCGAGCTCGACGCGGTCCTGCGGAGCGTGAACCGACGGCTCGCGACGCTGATGGGCGACGGCAGCGCCCGCGGCACGCTCCCCCTCGAGCTCCTGCCGCCGGTCGCCGAGATCGGCACCCTGCGCGAGCGCTTCTACGACCCGGACACCGAGGCCGTCCCGCCGCCCATCGAGGAACCGGACGACGACGTCTTCGACGAGATCGACGTCGACTCCCTCCGACGTCACGGCGGCCCGCTCCTCACCGAACTGCGCGCAGCGCTCCGGTTCAGCACCGCGGCCACCAGCGACGGCGCGTTCCACGAGCTCCCCCCTGAGCAGCGGCGTCCCGTCGAGCTCTTCGGTCTGGCGCACCTGCTGACCGGTCGCGACGACTTCGAGACCGCGGCCGCAGCCGTCGCGCACGAGACCGTGCGCCCGGACGGCACGGCGGTCGCCTTCACCATGCCGACGGCCGCGTTGACCCCGCGGGATCCGTCCGCAGACGACGACACCACCCTGGAGGCTCGGTGACCGACACGACGTCAGCTCCCGTCGACGAGACGGACGAGTACGACGACCCCACTCCCGTGGAGCAGGACGACGAGCGTGACGAGTCCAGCTTCGCCCTCTTCGAGGGCGACGAGGGCCGGCTCGACGAGCTCCAGCGTCGCGCCTTCGTCGCGCTGCTCCGGCACTCGTACATCAGCGCGCGGACGCACGCGGACGAGTGGCGCGCGGTCCTCGACGCCGAGTACCAGCTCCGGTCCCGGCTGAACGACCTGTTCCTCGAACTGCACGTCGACCGGGACCGCGAGGTCGCGTGGAAGCGCCAGGCCCGGTCGGAGAGCCAGCGCCGCGGGTTCCCGACGCTGCTCCGGGACGTCCCGTACACGCGCGAGGAGACGATCGTCCTCGTCTACCTCCGGATGCGACTCCGCGCCGACGCCCGACCGGGGCCGGACCAGGTCGTCGTCGACCGAGCCGAGATCCTCGGGCACGTCGCCGGCTTCCGGCCCGCCACCGCGACCGACAGGACGCGCGACGAGGGCCGGGTCGCGAAGGCCATCGACCGCCTCGTGACCGCACGGGTGCTCCTCAAGACGAGCGACCCCGACCGCTTCCGCATCGCGAGCGTGGTCGAGGTCCTGCTCCCGCTGGAGCGGCTCCTGGAACTCGATCAGTGGCTGGCCAACGTGACGACCGCAGAACGTGGGCCGGATGACGGCGACGAGCCGAGCCTCCAGACCGACACCGACCCCGACGAGACGGAAGACGAGGACGAGTCGTGACCGACTTCCGGATGGACACCGCCGGCATGCCGGCGCTCTTCGACACCGTCGCGCAGTGGCGCGCCGAGTCCATGCAGGTCGTCAACTGGGGCGGCTTCCACGGCCACCGCCGGGTCGAGCTGTCCGGTGCCGCGACGCTCATCTCCGGCGCGTCCGGAACCGGCAAGTCGACGCTCATGGACGCCTACCTCGCCGTGATGATGCCGTCCGACGTGCCGTTCAACGGCGCCTCGAACGACGCGACCACCGGTCGGGCGCGGAGTGCGGACCAGCGCAACCTGCTGACGTACCTGCGCGGCAAGGTCGACTCCCGGCGCGACCCGGAGTCCGGGGCGCTCCGCGACGTGAACCTCCGCGGTGACGAGACGGCGACGTGGGGTGCGGTCGCCGTCACGTTCCGGAACGACGACGAGCGGCAGTTCACGGTGCTGCGCGCGTACATCGTGCCGAAGCGTGCCCGCGGGGTCGGCGACATCCAGATGACGATGGCGACCGTGGACGACGACTTCGACCTGCGTCGGCTCGAGGACTTCGTGCCGTCCCGGTTCAGCCACCTCGAGCTCACCGGACGCGTCCCGGGGCTCGTCATCCGCGACACCTACCAGGAGCTCGCGTACACGCTGCAGACACGGCTCGGGATCGGCGACTCCGGCGGCGGGAACCGGGCGATGCGCCTGCTCGCGCGCATCCAGGCCGGGCAGCACATGCCGACGGTCGACTCGCTGTACAAGTCGCTCGTGCTCGAGACCCCCGGCACGTACGAGGCCGCCGACCGGGCGCTGGCCCACTTCGCCGCGCTCGACGAGGCGTACGAGGCGATGGACACCGAGGAGCGCAAGGTCGCGATCCTCTCCCCCATCACCGAGCTGCACCTGGAGATCGAACGGTCCCGCGCCGCCGCCGAGGCCCTCGACGGCATCGCCACCGGGTCCGAGGTGTCCCCGTTCGCACACTGGACGGCCACCAGGAAGCGTGCGCTGCTCGACGACGAGGTCTCGCGCAACTCGCGCGCCCGGACCGTCGCACGAGCCGAGGTCGAGGCGGCGTCCGCTCGCCACGCCGCGGTCGAGATCGAGCTGCGGGAGGCCGAGGCCCGACTCCGGGACTCCGGCGGCAACGCGCTCGCCCAGCTCGAGGACCGCATCGACCGCGGCACGCGTGAGCGCGAGGTCGTGCTCCGTGCGCGCGAGGCCTTCGAGTCGCGGACGGCGCTGCTCGGGGAGGTGCCGACGACCGAGACCGCCTTCGGCACGGCCCAGCGGGACTCGCACGAGTTCCTCGGCACGTTCGGTGCCACCCGCGCAGCGCTCGACGAGCGTCGGGACGCCCTGACGCGGGAGGAGTACCCGCTCCTCGACCGTGAGCGATCGCTGCGCCAGGAGCGCCAGTCGCTCGAACACCGGCAGGGCGCGATGCCGCTGCCGATGCACGAGGCACGGGTGGCGATGGCGAACGCCGCCGGCATCGACCCGTCGTCGCTGCCGTTCGTCGCCGAGCTGCTCGACGTCCTCCCCGGTGAGGAACGATGGCGCACGGCGATCGAGTCGGTGCTCGCGCCCGTCGCCCGCACGCTGCTCGTCGACCAGGACCAGCTCGACTCCTTCAGCGCCGCGATCGACTCGCTGCGCATCGGGGTGCGGGTGCAGTTCGAGGGCGTCCCGTCCGGTCCGCACCTGGACCTCGACGGTGACCGGTCAATGGTGTCCGGCAAGCTCGCGATCAAGGACTCCCCCTTCAGCACGTGGGTCCGCTCGCGCATCGAGTCCGACCGGATCGACGCCCGCTGCGTGTCCTCCGCCGCCGAGCTGGGTGGTGGCGGCCGCCGTGTGACCGAATCAGGGCAGCTCCGCGACGGCCGACGTGGCGCGCACGGCGACCGCCGCCAGGCCAACGTCATCGGTTTCACGAACGAGGCGCGCGTCGTCGCCGTCGAGACCGAACTCGCGTCCATCGCCGAGGACCTCACCACGCTCGAGGCCCGCCGGACCGACGTCGCGCAGGACATCGCGGCGCTCGAGGCCCTTCGCGCCGCCCACCAGCACCGGGTCGACACGACGTGGGAGAGCATCGACGTCGCCGGCGTCGACGCGTCGCTGACGCGCCTGGCCGAGGAACGGGAGGCCGTGCTCGCCGCCGACGACGGGCTGCGGACGCTCCGGGCGTCGGTCGCGAAGCTGCGGGCGGCGCTCGATGAGGCCTCCGACCGTCGATCGGCCGCGCGGCTCACGGTCACACGGCTCGAGGAGCGCCACGCGGTGCTCGTCGATGGGCAGGACGCCGCCGCCGAGATCCTCGAGCGGTTCGAGTCCGCGCCGACCGCGGTGCCGGACGAGGAACAGGCGCACCTGCTCGAGGAGACGTTCGAGGAGGTCGGCGCACCGGACACCGTCGACGGGTTCGACGACGCGACGAAGCGACTGCGTCGACGACTCGAGGAACGACTCTCGCAGGCCCTCGACGGGGCGGCGTCGGCGTCCAACGCCATGACGCTGACCTTCCAGCGCTACCAGGACGCGTGGCACGACCCGAACCTCGGCACCGGCGTCGCGTCGTACCCCGACTACCGCGCGATCCTCGACCAGATCGTGGCGACGGGTTTGCACGCACGGCGCAGCGAGTGGCGTCGACGCCTGTCGCAGTGGAGTGGCGAGGACCTGGTCCCGCTCGCCGGGGCGTTCGACCGTGCGGTCGTCGAGATCGAGGAGCGGCTGGAGCCGGTCAACGAGATCCTCCGCGACCTGCCGTTCGGTGCGAACCGGGACCGCCTGAAGATCGTCATCCGCCGGGTCACGCGCGAGGACGTCTCGCAGTTCCGGCGGGAGCTCCGTGCGCTGTCGGCCTCGGTGGACGCGGAGCTCACCGACGACGTGCTCGAGACCCGGTTCCGGCGGCTCCGGCGCTTCATGGCGGTCATCCGCGTCGACGCGGATGCCCCGCGCGGGCGGACGACTCAGCGCGATGCCGTGCTCGACGTCCGTCGGCACATGGAGATCACGGCCGTGCGGTACGACACCGACGGCAACGACCTCGGCGTGTACTCCTCGCTCGGCGACAAGTCCGGTGGCGAGACGCAGGAGCTCGTCGCGTTCATCGTGGGGGCTGCGCTCCGGTACCAGCTCGGCGACGAGACCCGTCCCCGACCCCGGTTCGCGCCGGTGTTCCTCGACGAGGCGTTCATCAAGGCGGACTCGGAGTTCGCCGGGCGTGCCGTGACGGCGTGGCTCCGGCTCGGGTTCCAGCTCGTGGTCAGTGCCCCGCTCGACAAGGTCACGGCGCTGGAGCCCTCGATGGAGCGGCTGCTGTCGATGCGCAAGCACCCGAAAACCGGCCACTCGTCCATCACCGAGATCGTGCGCGTCCCGTCGGCGTCCTGAGCCCGGCGCGGCCAGGTGCGTCGACCGGTCACGACACCCCGCTCACCGCTGCCGAGCGGTCGCATCCCGTCGGACCGAAGCGTCGCGGGCAACACTTCGTGACCACTCGGCGCACAGCGAACGGGGTGTTGCGGCCACTCGAGGCGGGCGGGCGGGCGGGCAGGCGGGCAGGCGGGTGCGGGCAGCGCACACCTGCAGGTGCCGTCCGGGGGTGGCGCGGTAGCGTGACCGCGTGATGTGGAACCGTAAGCGGCGACCGAGCGACGGCGACTCCGACGGCGGCCGCGGGGCCGGACTCGGGATCGGGGCACTCGTCCGCGTGGTGGACACCACCGAGGGCGGCGAGCAGTGGGTCGAGGCGGACGGCAGCCCGGAACCGATCGGCCTCATCGTCGCGCCGGGCGGCAACCAGATCGTGGGGTACCCCGGTGTCGGCGAGCCCCTGTCGTGGACCGTCGCGTTCGACGAGCCCGTGTACACGAAGGACGGCCGCGGCCCCTTCGAGCGCGCGACCGTCCTGAGTCGTCAGCTGGTGCCGGTGGAGGCCTAGTACTCCTCGGAACCGCTCTTCATCATGGCGCTGATGGCCATGCACGTGAACACACCACCGACGACGCCGATGCCGATGACGACTGCTCCGACGAGCTCCAGCATGTGATCTCTCCTCGTTCAGGGGGCCGTTGTCCAGCGCGTCGCTGTGGCCACGTCCAGGCTATCGGATCCCGCGCATCAGGCGGAGCACCGGGCGGGCGGACACGAGGAGCAGCACACCGACCGCGACGGCGACGAGGCCGAGGATCGCGAAGTACGGCGCCTCGTGCTCCGGGTCGTAGTACTTCGACAGCACACCGGTGACGGCCGTGCCGAGCGACACGGACAGGAAGAACAGCGCGACCATCTGCGTCTGGAACTTCGGCGGTGCGAGCTTCGTCGCGACGGACTGCCCGATCGGCGACAGCAGGAGCTCGGCGATCGTGAAGACGAGCAGGATGCCGACGAGCACGAGCACGGGTGTGCCGTTCTGCCCGGTGCCGACGAAGGGCAGGAAGAGGAGGAACGCGATGCCCATGATCCCGGTGCCGAGCGCGAACTTCGTCGGGGTGGACGGTTGGCGGTCGCCCAGCTTGGTCCACATCGCCGCGAAGACGCCGGACAGGACGATGATCATGATCGGGTTGATCGACTGCACCCACGACACCGGCATCTCCCACCCGAAGATGCTCCGGTCGAGGCGCTGGTCGGAGTAGATCGTCACGACGGTGAACTGCTGCTGGTAGAGCGACCAGAACACGGCGCTGCCGATGAACAGCGGGATGAAGGCGAACACCCGGGAGCGCTCGTCCTTCGTCAGCCCGCTCGACAGGATCACGACGAAGTAGACGATCGTGGCGACGATGACGATCCCGACCACGACGAGCGGCAGGTTGTCGACGTTGAGCAGCCCCGTCAGGACGGCCACGACGACGATCGCGAGGCCGACGAGCACGAGCGCCCCGACCATCGGGTAGCGGCGCTTCTCGAGTGGGTTCGTGACGTGCCGGACGCTGTCGGGCAGCTTGCCGCGGCGGATGCCGTACTGGATCAGGCCGGCTGCCATGCCGACGGCGGCCAGACCGAACCCGAAGTGGAACCCGAGCGACGACTGCAGCAGGCCGGTGAGGATCGGACCGAAGAACGCGCCGATGTTGACGCCGAGGTAGTACAGCGAGAACCCGGCGTCGCGACGCGGGTCCTCCTTCGAGTAGAGCCCGCCGACGATGGTGGTCGCCGTGGCCTTGAGTCCGCCGGACCCGAGCGCGATGAGCACCAGACCGACGCCGACGCCGGTGACGCCTGGCAGCACGGCCAGGGCGATGTGTCCGCACATCACGACGATGGCGCTGGCGAACAGCGTCCGGTCCGCTCCGATCAATCGGTCGGCGATCCACGCCCCGATGATGGTGAAGAGGTACACGGCGCCGCCGTAGGCCCCCATGATCCCGGCCGCGACGTGCTCGTCGATGCCCAGGCCGCCCCGCGAGACGGTGTAGTACATGTAGATGAGGACGATGCCCTGCATCCCGTAGAACGAGAACCGCTCCCAGAGTTCGACCGCGAACGGTGTGGACAGTTCGAAGGGCTGACCGAAGAACGTCCGTTTGCGCTGCTGCGTGTCGTGCCCGGGGGCGGAGGTGCCTGACATGGCGGCCAGTCTGCCCCGCTTCCGGGGGACGCGCCCAATCGTCGAGTGGTCCTCAGAGTAGGCGGTTGCGATGCGATTGGAGGGTTCCCACCACCCCTCCGCTCCGTCACGTGCGCCGCGTTGTCGGCCGCGCACGGCTCTCGTGCGGCACTCGGCGTGGGTGCCTAGGTTGGAACGGCAACACCGGCAGCACGAGGACAGAGCAGTTCAGGAGAGCGCACGATGGTCGACACCGCACCCGTCACGAACACCGGCAGCACCGGCAGCGCAGGGATCCCGAAGGCCGATGCCACCGGAGACCCGGCAGCCGGTACCCCGAAGGCCGGGACCGACACGGACGTGCGCATCGACGTCGACCTGCTCGCGGAGCACCTGCTCGGCCGCTGGGCCGAGGACCGCCGCATCTCCCGCCGTCTGGTCCGCGACCCCGCCCTGCACAAGGTCGAGGGGCTCACGATCGCCGAACACCGTGCCCGCGCGTTCGACCAGCTCCGCATCCTGCAGGAGAACGGCGCCATCCAGCGCCCCTACCCGCCGGAGCTCGGCGGCCAGGACAACCACGGCGGCAACCTCGCGGCCTTCGAGGAGCTGACGACCGCGGACCCGTCGCTCCAGATCAAGGCCGGCGTGCAGTGGGGGCTGTTCGGCTCCGCGGTCCACCACCTCGGCACCGAGCGGAACCACCGCGAGTTCCTCCCCGGCATCATCGGGTTCGACGTGCCCGGGTGCTTCGCCATGACGGAGACCGGCCACGGCTCCGACGTGCAGAACATCGCGACGACGGCGACGTACGACGCGGACACGCAAGAGTTCGTCGTGCACACGCCGTTCCGCGGCGCGTGGAAGGACTACATCGGGAACGCCGCGCTGCACGGCAAGGCAGCCGTCGTGTTCGCGAAGCTCGTCACCCAGGGCGTCGACCACGGCGTGCACGCCTTCTACGTGCCGCTCCGCGACGACGACGGCGAGTTCCTGCCGGGTGTCGGCGGCGAAGACGACGGCGTCAAGGGCGGTCTGAACGGCATCGACAACGGCCGACTGCACTTCGACCACGTCCGGATCCCCCGCACGAACCTGCTGAACCGCTACGGCGACGTCGCCGAGGACGGCACGTACTCGTCGCCGATCGAGTCCCCTGGTCGTCGGTTCTTCACGATGCTCGGCACCCTCGTGCAGGGCCGTGTCTCGCTCGACGGCGCAGCGGTGGTGGCGCAGAAGATCGGCCTGCAGATCGCCCTGACCTACGCGATGCAGCGCCGGCAGTTCCCCACCGGCGGCGGCGAGGAGGGCGTCCTGCTCGACTACGGACGCCACCAGCGCCGGCTCCTTCCCCGACTTGCGACGGTGTTCGCACAGTCGTTCGCGCACGAGAAGCTCCTGCGCACCTTCGACGACGTGTTCAGCGGCCGACTGGACACCCCGGAGCGCCGCGAGGACCTGGAGACCGAGGCGGCCGCGTTCAAGTCGATGTCGACCTGGTACGCGCTCGACACCCTGCAGGAGTGCCGCGAGGCGTGCGGCGGTGCCGGCTTCCTCGCCGAGAACCGGCTCACGAGCCTCCGTGCCGACCTCGACGTCTACGTGACGTTCGAGGGCGACAACACCGTGCTCCTCCAGCTCGTCGGCAAGCGGCTCCTCACCGAGTTCCGCAAGCAGGCGCCCCGCGACGCCGCCTCGACCGCGAAGTTCGTCGCCGCCCAGGTCGGCACGAAGCTCGCCGACGCGAGCGGCATCCGTCGCCTCGGGCAGACCGCGAAGGACCGCGGGTCCCTCGCCGCGAGCGTGGCCGACCTCCGTGACCCCGCGACGCAGCGCGACCTGCTCAGCGGTCGCGTGGACACGATGGTCGCCGAGATCGGCATGCGCCTGAACACCGCGGGCAAGGACCGCGCACGGCAGGCCCTGCTCCTCAACCGGTCGCAGCACGAGCTCATCGAGGCGTCCAAGGCGCACGCGGAACTCATGCAGTGGGAGGCGTTCACCGACGCCATCGAGGAGGTGCCGGTGGGCGACACCCGCCGCGCGCTGGTCTGGCTCCGCGACCTGTTCGCGCTCGGGCTGCTCGAACAGCACCTCGAGTGGTACCTGCTGCACGGACGGCTGTCCGCACAGCGTGCCCGTGCGGTGTCGGCGTCCATCGACCGGCTCATCGCCCGGATCCGTCCGCTGGTCCCCCAGCTCATCGAGTCGTTCGGCTACGAGCCGGAGCACGTCCGCGCGCCGATCGCCCTCGGCGCGGAGCAGCGGCGCCAGGACGAAGCCCGTGCGTGGTTCGCCGCCGAGCGCGCCGCGGGACGGCTGCCGGAGCAGGAGAAGAAGCCCCGTCCGTGATCAACCTCAGCGGGTTGATTTCGGCATTATCAACCTTGTATGGTTGATCGCGGAGGTGGCCATGTACGCACTCACCGTCGATCAGGTCGACAGTCGGAACGGGGACGACCGCGTCGAGGGGACGATACGCGAACTCCTCGGCGCGCTCGACGACGTCGTGCTCGCACCCGAACGCACCGCAGGCGACGAGTTCCAGCTGCTGACGAGCTCGCCGGAGACCACCCTCGACGCGCTGCTGCGCCTGACCCGAACCGGCGGGTGGAGCATCGGGATCGGCATCGGCGACGTGGACGAGCCACTGCCCGCCTCCACCCGGGCCGCCTCCGGTTCCGCGTTCATCCGCGCACGCGACGCCGTCGAGCGGGCGAAGCGCAACCCCGAGCACCTCGCGGTCGAGATCGACCCTGATCGGCGGTTGCGGGGGAACGACGTGGAGCCGATCCTCCGACAGACCGTGCGGCTCCGTGCCCGACGATCACCGGAGGGCTGGCAGCTGGCCGACCTGCTCGCGCAGGGGGTCTCGCGTCCCGATGCCGCCGAGGAGCTCGGCATCACCCCCCAGGCGGTCGCGAAGCGGTTCGCCGCCGCAGACCTGCGCGACGAGGACGTCCTGCACGCGGCCCTCGTCCGGCTGCTCGCGGACGCGGACGAGCCGGCATGATCGGCGTGGAAGCAGCCTGGGTCGGCTTCGTGGTCGTCACCCTCGCGGCCGCCGTGTTCTCCGTGCTCCCCCGGCTCGGCCCCGTGGTCCGCGCGGTACCCGCCGCGGTCATCGTGCTCGGCGCACTCGCCCTCACGGCGTTCGGCGTGCGACCGGAGCCGCCGTCCACCGTGCTCGGCACCCTCGCCGGGTTGAGCGTCGCGCTCCTCGGCATCGTCGCGGGCAGCGCCGTCACGAACGCCGCACTCCGGCTCTCGACGCGGACCACGATCCCCGCTGGGACGCACGGCGGCATCCTCGTGGTCGCGTCGAGCGGTCCCGCCGCGCGCGGTGCCACCGCGACGGGAGCGACGCCGACGACGAAGGAGGTCCTCCGCGGTGGTGCCGCCATCGGGGACCTCGAGCGCTTCGCCGTGATCGGCGCGGCCGCGATCGGTCACCTGGAGCTCATCGCGGCGGTGATCGCGATCAAGGGGCTCGGCAGGTTCTCCGAGCTCGACAGTGCCGAGGCGCGCGAGCGCTTCATCGTCGGCACCCTGACGAGCATGCTCTGGGCCGGCGCGGCAGCGGCGGCGGTCCTGCTCCCCTGACCCTCAGTCCGAGGTGACCCGCAGTCCGAGGTGACCCTCAGTCCGCCGACGGAGACGACGGACCGGCTCCGCCGCCGAGTGCCTCGCGCAGTCGCGCCTCGGCATCGTCGGACGCGGTCCGGGTCGCCTCGACGTTGGCCTCCGCCACGGCACGGACGACCTCTTCACGCTGGATCTTCACGCCGCGGGGCGCATCGATCCCGATGCGCACGCCGTCGCCGCGGGAGTCGAGCACCGTGATGACGATGTCGTCCCCGATGAGGATCCGCTCGCCGACCTTCCGCGTGAGTACCAGCACCCGGACAGCCTAGCGACCGCCGGAAGCAATCCGTCAGAGCACGCGGACCGGCAGGCCGAGTTCGTGCACGGAGTCCGGCGTCGCGGTCTCGGACGCCCCGATCGACAGCACACCGGCCACGGTCACCGTGGACGCCACCGCCGACACCATGGCGCGGCTGTCCTCGGTCTTCCGCCCGGCGTCGACGACGACCCACACCTGGTCGGGCACGAGACCGTCGAGGGTGCGGCGGTCGTCCCACGTCGCGACACCGAGCAGCGCGTACCCCTCGCGGACGCCGTCGGCCCTGGCGAGGATCCCGCCCCGGCGATCGCTGGCGTCCGTCGCACGCAGGTCGTGCCGCGCCGCGAACAGCCCGGCGGCGGCGTCGACGTCCCCGGCGCGGCCGACGAGCACGACGAGGTCACCGTCGGCCGACAGCACGGCCGGCACCGACGGCCGCCCCGCGGCCAGCACGCGCCGCGACGCGGCCGCGTCGACGTCGGTGACGGTGGACGGGCCTCCCGGCATCACCGCAGCACCGGTCTGGAGGCTCGGATCGGCGCCCACGGGACCACCAGCGCCCGCCACGGGGCCGGGTGCGATCCCGTCGACGACGAAGCCGTCGAGCACCGACGCGAACGCGTCGGCACGCGTCGACGACGTCCCGTCGGCGGCGGCGATGCGGGCCTCGGCCTCGTCGGCGTCGGCCAGCAGGGCAGCGATCCCGACGCGCACCGCCGGACCGTCGGCGATCGCGACCCGCGCCGTCGGCACATCGGTGGTGTCGAGCACTTCGACGGTCGCCTCCACGTGCGCACGGCGGAACAGCCCGCCGATCCCGCCGCTCGTGACCTTCTCGGCCGAGACGATCCTGGCGGCGGGGCCGAACTCGGCGCGGACGGCGTCGCGGACGTCGTCGAGCGTCGCGGCGCTACGCTGCAATCGGGTCGGCGGCACGGACCACTCCCACGGTCTCGATGGTGGATCCCGCTGCCGTTGCCTCCTGGTAGGAGAGCACGGGCAGGCCGTTCGACTGCGCGGACACCATCCGGTGCACGGCCGGACGGAGCTGCGGTGCGCAGACGAGCACGGCGGAGAGGCCCTGCTCCTCGACGTTCCGGACGGCGTCGCGCACGGAGCCCAGGACCTGCTCGATGCGGTGCGCGTCGAGGACGATCTGGGTTCCCTGCTCGGACGGCCGGAGCCCCTCGAGCATCGACTGCTCGAGCAGCGGGTCGATCATGATGACGCGGAGCACGCCCTCCTCGAGGTGGCGTGCAGGCAGCGCCGGGCCGAGCGCGGCGCGTGCGGCTTCGACGAGCCCCTCCGGGTCGGTCGAGACCTTCGCCCGGAGGGTCAGCGCCTCGCAGATCCGGCCGAGGTCGTTGATCGGGACGCGCTCGACGAGCAGCCCCTGCAGGACGCGCTGGAGCTCGGCCATCGAGAGCATGCCCGGCACGAGTTCCTCGACCGCGGCGGGGTTGACCTGTTTGACGCCCTCCGTGAGGACCTTGACGTCCTCGCGGGTGAGCAGGCGCGCGGCGTTGTCGCCGATGACCGCCTGCAGGTGGGTGACGAGGACGGAGACACGGTCGATCACGGTGGCGCCGGTCATCTCCGCGGCGTGGCGGAGCTCGGCGGGGACCCACTTGCCGGCGAGCCCGAACACCGGCTCGACGGTGGCGTCTCCCGGGAGCCCGTCGAGCTGGTCGCCGAGCGCCAGGACGCTGCGTGCCGGAGCCGTGCCACGACCGGCCTCGACGCCGGCGATCCGGATCGCGTAGGTCGACGGCGGCAGGTCGATGCTGTCCCGGGTGCGGACCGGCGGCACCACGACGCCCATGTCCATCGCGATCTTCCGGCGGAGTGCCCGGACCCGGCCGAGCAGGTCGTCCGACGCGCCGGACACCATGTCGACGAGGTCGGGCGCCAGCAGGATCTCGAGGGCGTGCACGCGCATCTGCTCGACGAGGTCCTCCGGGGAGTCGCCGGCGGGTGCAGCGGCTTCGAGTGCCTGCTGCTGCTCCGCCTGCTGTTCGGCGCGGGCGGCGTTCCGCCCGATGCGCCAGCCCGTGAAGAGGAGCGTCGCGCCGACGAGCAGGAACGGCAGGATCGGCATGCCGGGGATGAACCCCATCGCGATAGCTGCCACACCGGCGATCATGAGCGCGTTCCTGGACTGTCCGAGCTGCGTCGCAGCCGACGAGCCCATCTCGGACTCCGCACCGGATCGGGTCACGATCATGCCGGTCGAGACGGCCATCAGGAGCGCGGGGATCTGCGTGACGAGCCCGTCGCCGATCGTCAGGATGCCGTACTTCGACAGCGCGTCCGTGATCGAGAGGCCGTTCTGCAGCATCCCGATCGCGATGCCGCCGATCAGGTTGATGACGATGATGAGGATGCCGGCGATCGCGTCGCCCTTGACGAACTTCGACGCACCGTCCATCGCGCCGTAGAAGTCGGCCTCGGCGGAGACCGCGGCGCGACGCTCCTTCGCCTGCACGTCGGTGATGAGGCCGGCGTTCAGGTCGGCGTCGATCGCCATCTGCTTGCCGGGCATCGCGTCGAGGGTGAAGCGTGCCCCGACCTCGGCGACGCGCTCGGCGCCCTTCGTCACGACGACGAACTGGATGACGACGAGGATCAGGAAGATCACCGCGCCGATGATGATCGAGCCGGAGACCGCCACGTGACCGAACGCCTGGATCACGTCGCCCGCGAAGCCCTCGCCGAGTACGAGCCGGGTCGACGCGACGTTGAGCCCGAGCCGGAACAGCGTGGCGACGAGGAGCAGCGACGGGAACACCGAGAAGTCGAGCGGCTTCTTCACGAACAGCGTCGTGAGCAGGATCACCAGCGCCAGCAGGATGTTGCAGATGATCAGGAAGTCCAGCAGGAAGGACGGCACCGGCAGGATCAGCAGCAGGATGATGCCGACGATGAAGACCGGGACGGCGAGCTTCGGCAGGTCCTTGCGGTTCATGCTGGCACCTCTTCGGGAGACGGGTTCGTGCGGGGCGTGCGGAGCTTGCGGGGGCGGAGGTCCCCGGTCAGGGTCGCCGGGTCGAGGACGGTGGCGACCTCGTCCGGCGTGGTCGGCCGCGGTGGTGCGTGCGTCCCGGCGGCGGCGCCCCTGGCCTTGAGCGCCATCACGAAGGAGAGCACCCGGGCGACCGGCGTGTAGAGGTCGACGGGGACCTCCTGCCCGAGCTCGCACGCCGCGTGCAGGGCACGGGTCAGCGGGACGTCCCGGACGATCGGCACCCTGGCCTCAAGCGCTCGGTCACGGATGAGCGACGCGACGGGACCCGCGCCCTTCGCGACGACACGCGGCGCGGACTTGCCCGGCTCGTACCTGAGCGCGACGGCGTAGTGCGTCGGGTTCGTCATCACGACGTCCGCGGTGCCGATGGACTGGATCATCCGGTTCCGGCTCATCGCGAGCTGCCGGGATCGCCGCTGGCCCTTGACGAGCGGGTCGCCTTCTGCGGTCTTGTTCTCGTCCTTGACCTCGCGCTTGGTCATCATGGTGCGCTTGCGGTTCCGGCGGATCACGACGAACACGTCGAGCGCGGCGAGCACCAGCCCGGCGGCGATGGCCGCGCGCAGCAGGGTCCCTGCACCCTCACCGGCGGCGGAGAGCACGGCGGACAGGGGCAGCGAGCCGCTCGTCATGAGCACGGGGACGAGCCCCTGGACGGCGAACCAGAGCACGAGGCCGACGACCGCGGTCTTCACGAGGGCCTTCACGCCGTTCCAGAGCGCCTGGGTCCCGAACACCCGCTTGATGCCCTGCACTGGGTCGAAGTGCTCGGGCGTCGGGGCCAGGGAACGGAAGTGCACGCCGCCCTGCGCGACGGCAGCCGCTGTGACGCCGACGAGCACCACGAGGAGCATCGGGCCGAGCGTCGCCGCGAGCGAGCCCATCGCCTCGTCGAACACCCCGCGCATCGTGCCGATCGTCGGGTCGGCGATGACGACGCGCACGGCGTCCATCTGCGCCTGCCCGGCTGCGGCGGCCTTGCCGATGGTCGCCGGCACCATGAGCGCGGCGACGGCGATGCCGATCCACGCGCCGAGGTCCTGGGAACGGCCGAGCTGGCCCTTCTTGTGGACCTCCTTCATCCGCTTGGCGGTGGCCTTCTCGGACTTCTCACCGGAGTCGGACATGCTCACCCCCTCCCCGTGATCGCCTGCACGGCGTCACCGGTCAGCGACGAGACGATCGACGGCAGCGCCATGAAGAGCGCGCCGGCGAAGATCACGGTCAGGCCGATCTTGATCGGGAAGCCCATCTGGAAGGCGTTGAGCGCCGGCGCCACGCGGGTCAGGAGCCCGAGGCCGACGTCGGCCAGGAACAGGACGACCACGAGCGGGCCGGCGATCTGCAGCGTCGCGAGGAACATCTGGGACAGCGCGGTGACGAGCACGGACGCCACGCCGCCGAGCGCGAAGGACCCGTCCACGAGCGGCACCGCGTCGAACGACCGGACGAGTCCGGCGACGATGAGCTGGTACCCGCCCGATGCGAAGAGCAGCGCGAGCGCGGCCATCTGGAACAGCCGAGTGAACTGCGCCCCGTTCACCTGCGACTGCGGGTCGTACGCCTGCGCGAGCGTGAACCCGCCAAACAGGTCGATGAGTGCGCCGGCGGACTGCACCGCCGCGAACACGAGGTACACCAGGAAGCCGAGCACCAGGCCGACGACGAGCTGCGTCACGAGGGCGATGACGAACGCCCCGGTGTCGAGCGACGCGTAGCCGGCGGTGACCCGTGGCGCGACGCCGACGGCGAGTCCGAGCGCGAGGATCACCTTGACCGTCGCGGGGAACGCCTTGTACGAGAACGGTGGCGCGATCACGAAGAACGCGATCATCCGGACGCCCGCGAGCATGGTGCCCTCGAGCGAGTCGAAGTCGATGGCGAGCTCCATCAGCCCACCCCGAGGAGCTTCGGGATCTGGTCGAACGCGAAGTGCGTGAACGCGACCATCTCCGAGATCATCCAGTTGCCGCAGACGACCAGCGCGATGGCCACCGCGAGGGCCTTCGGGACGAACGACAGCGTCACCTCCTGGATCTGCGTGACCGACTGGAACAGCGAGATCGCGAAGCCCACGACGAGCGACGTCACGAGGACGGGTGCGGCGAGCTTGCCCGCGACCATGAGGGCCTGCAGGACGAGGTCGATGACGGCTTGCTGGTCCATCAGTGCACCACCTGGTAGCTCTCGATGAGCGACTTGATGATGAGCCCCCACCCGTCGACCAGCACGAAGAGCAGGATCTTGAACGGCAGCGAGATCATCACCGGCGGGAGCATCATCATGCCCATCGACATCAGCGCCGCGGAGACGACGAGGTCGATGACGAGGAACGGGATGAAGATGACGAACCCGATGATGAACGCGCTGCGGAGCTCGGAGATGATGAACGCCGGGATGACCGTCGTCATCGGCACGTCGGCCATCGTCTTCGGGTTGTCCTGACCGGCAGCGCGGGTGATGAGCGCGACGTCCTCCTCGCGCGTCTGGTGCAGCATGAACGTCCGGAGCGGCTTCGTGCCGATGTCGACGGCCTGCTGGAAGTCGATGTGCCCCGCCAGGTAGGGCTGGAGCGCGTCGTCGTTGATGTGCCCGATCACCGGCGCCATCACGAACAGCGACAGGAACAGCGCCAGGCCCGCGAGCACCTGGTTCGGCGGGATCGACTGCAGCGCGAGCGCGTTCCTGGTCATGGCGAGGACGACGAAGATCTTCGTGAACGACGTCATCATCAGCATCAGCGCCGGGGCGACGCTCAACAGCGTGATCCCGATGAGCGTCACGACGGCAGAGGACGGCTGCCCGTCCGGCCCGTTCACGCTGACGGAGAACCCGCCGGTGGACGGCGACGCCGGCGCGGACGGCGTGGCCGGCGCGGTGGGCTGGACGACCCCGGTCGCGTGCGCGCCGGTCGCGGTGAGCATGAGGAACCCGGCGACCATCGCCAACCCGAGCAGGACCAGCAGGACGAGGCGTCCCACTCGGCTCGGCCGGTCCGCCGCTGGCGCGTCGGCCCGGAACCGGCGAGCGGGGCCCACGGTGCGCGCCGCGGTCACCCGGCCCGCCGGGAACGGAGGGCGGCGGCGGCCTGCCGCCAGGTGTCGGCGGACAGGATCGAGCCCTGCAGCTGCGCGGACGTCGGCACGGCGCGGCGGTCACGGTTCCGGGGACGCATCGGCAGGTCGGACGGGAGGCTCGTTGCGGCCTGGTCGTGCTTGGCCAGTTCCGCACGGAACGCGTCAGCCCCCACCGCCGGCTCGACGGGCTCGGTCCGAGCGGCGCGCGGCACACTCGGCAGCACGACCGGACCGGTCACGATCGTCAGTTCCGGTGCGGGTGCCTCGCCGCTCGTGAGCAGGCTGACGCCGTGCTCGGTCACGCCGAGCACGAGGCGCTCCCCCTCGACGTCCACGACGACGACGCTCGCCTTGCCGCCGATGCCCTGTCGGGCGACGACCTCCACCGCGGCGGAACGACGTCCCCGCGGCTTCTTCCCCGCGCCGAACTGGCCCTTCGACACGCGGCGGTGCAGCACCCACATCAGGGCGAGCACGACGCCGAGCGAGAGCGCGACGCGGAGGGTGATGACGAGCGTGTCCACGTCGGGTCAGAGGCTTTCGGCGACGTCGAGGATCTTCGTGATGCGCACGGCGTAGTCCTGGTCGACGACGACGACCTCGCCGTGCGCGATGAGCCGACCGTTGAGCAGCACGTCGGCCGGGGCACCGGCGGAACGGTCGAGCTCGACGACGGCGCCCGGCTCCATGCCGAGCACGTCGCGGACGGACATCCGGGTGCGACCGATCTCGACGGTCAGGGTCATCTCGACGTTGTTGATCCGGCCGAGGTTCCCGGCGGGGATCGACACGTGCTGCACCGGCGCGGCGCCGACGGTGCCGTTCTCGCGGATGCGGATGCCGAACCAGCCGCCGGGGAGCCCGCCGGCGGTGAGCTCGAACACCACCGTGTCCGGGTCGGCGAACAGCGACGCGGCGGACTCACGACGGGCCTCGCCGAGGACGCCGACGCCGAGCGCCGACACCGCGGCCTCGAGCGACGGACGGAGCACGTCGGTGACCGCCACGAGGCCGTGGTCGGTTCCGCCGGCAGCGGCGATCTGGTCCAGGTCGGTGAGGACCACCGCGAGGTCTGCGGAGAGCCCGCCGACGAAGGACGCGACCACACCGTCGACCGCAGCCTCCAGGACGGCGGCGGTCGAGCCTCCCGGCATGGCCAGCGCGCGGAGGGGCGCCGCCGTCGGGAGCTGCGCGACGAGTGCCTCGGCGGCACCGGTGTGGAGGGTGGTGGTGGCGGTCATGCGGGGAGCTCCGATGTGGTGGTGACGACGATGCCGGCGAGGCGCGAGCCGTTCGCGCCGACGGCGGCGGTGCCGACGGGCTCGCCGTCGACCGCGATGGTGAGGGGACGGTGCTGCGGGTGCGGCAGCGGCAGCAGGTCGCCGACGGCGAGGCGCAGGACCTGCGACGGCAGGACGGCGGCCGGGGCGAAGCGCAGCGAGACGCCGACGGGGACGCTCGCGAGCTGGGCGTCGAGGAGCACACGGGCGTCGGCGGACGACACCGTGGCCGCGGCCTCGCCGAGCTGCGGGAGCACGGCCTCGGCCGGCAGGGCGAGGGTGCCGGGGGCGATGCGGTCGCCGACACGGATCTCGAAGGACGCCACGATCATCAGGTCGCCCTTCTGCGCGGCCTGGGCGAACTGCGAGTTGTACTGGAAGCCGCCGACGGCGACGTCGTGCGTGAGGAGCCCGCCGAACGAGTAGCGGAGGTCGTCGAGGGCGTCCTCGATGATCTTCCGGACGAGGGCCTGCTCGATCGGCGTGAAGGTGCGGTCGGGCGCGGGCAACGGCTTCGAGGCGCCGAGCGCGTGCGACACCCACGTCAGGGCGGCGTCGAGCGGGACCTGCAGCACGCCCTTCGGGGTCGTGTCGGCGATCGGCAGCAGCGCCATGCCCGTCAGCGCCGGCAGGGACGCGGCGTACTCGTCGTACGTCATCATCTGGACCTGCTCGCACGTGACCTGGCTGACCACGCGGACTTTGGCGGTCAACTGGGTGCCCCACTGCCTGGCGAAGGTCTCGAAGGCGAGCTCGAGGACCCGCGCGTGCTCGCGGGCGAGCGTCGACGGGCGCGCGAAGTCGTACACCTCGGGCGCTGGCAGGGTCTCGGTCACGGGTGGGTCTATCGGGTGGACCCGTCCCACCCGTCAGTGCTGTGCCCACTTCTGGGGGCCGGAGGGCGTCAGCCGGATCGCGCCCCGTCCTGCGCCTTCGCCAGCGCCGGCATCAGCGCGCTGACGTCCTGGTCGGCGTTCGACAGCACCACGATGTCGACGCGTCGGTTCAGCGCGAGGTCCTGGTCGGTGCTTCCCTTTGCGAGCGGTCGGCTCGACCCGAACCCGACGCTCTGGATCCGGTCGGCCGGCATCCCACCGCGTTCGACCAGGTCGCGGAGCACCCCGGTCGCACGGGCCGCGCTGAGCTCCCAGTTCGTCGCGTACGGAGCGGTCGAGTTCCGCTGGTCGGCGTGGCCCTCGACGCTGACGTCGTGGTCCGCCGTCTTCAGCACCGGTGCGATCGCGTCCATGATCGCCTTCGCCTGGTCGGACAGGTCGGCGCTGTTCGTGCCGAAGTACGTCTCACTGCCGACCAGCCGCACGGTGAGCCCGCGGGCGTCGACGGTGAACTGCACGTTGGTGGTCTGCCCGGCCTTGTCGAGGTTGGCCTTGATCGCCGCCTCGATCGCCTTCAGGTCGTCGAGCTCCTGCTTCGCCGCGGCGACGTCCTGCTTGGTCGCGCTCGCCGGGACGGCCGGAACCGCGGCCGACGCGGGATCCGTGTTGGTGTCCTTGCTGCCGGACGCCGCGGTGGAGTGGTCGGCCTTCGCGTTGTCGACCGAGTAGCCCTTGCCGTCGGTGACCTCGTTCTTCTTCACGACGGTGCCGCTCGCGGTGTCGATCTTGTCCGTCTTGACCTCGCCGAACCCGGTCGCGAGCGAGGTCTTCAGCGCGATGTACTTCTGCTGGTCGACCGTCGACATCGCGAAGAGCACGAGGAACATGCACATCAGGACGGTGATCATGTCCATGTAGGACGCCATCCAGCGCTCGTCGGGGTGCTCGGCCTCGTCGTGCCCGCCCTTCTTCAACCGTCCACGACCGCGTCCACGGGGGTTCGCGCTCATCGTCAGGCCGCCAGCTGCTGGTCGTCGACGGACTCGCCCTTGCCGGACTTGCCCTTGCCCTTCGCCGCGGCGCCGTCGCCCCTGGCAGCCGGCGGGACCATCGCCTTGAGGCGTTCGCCGAGCAGCCGCGGCTGGCTGCCGGCCTGCACCGCGAGGAGTCCCTCCATCAGGAGCGTCTGACGGTCGGACTCGAGCTGCGCGAGCTTGCGGAGCTTCCCGCCGATCGGCAGCCAGAGGAAGTTCGCGGTGAGGAGGCCCCACAGCGTCGCGACGAAGGCGCTCGCGATCAGCGGGCCGAGCTCGTCCGGCTTGCCGAGGTTCGCGAGCACGTGGGTCAGCGACACCACGGTGCCGATGATGCCGACGGTCGGGGCGAAGCCACCGAGGCCCATGAAGAACGAGCTGGCGCTGCGGACCGGCGCGGCGTTCGACTCGATCTCGTCCTCGAGCAGGATCCGGAGCTCGTCGCCGTCGGTACCGTCGGCGATGTTCTGCAGCGCCTTCTTCATGAACGGGTCCGAGTGCTTGTCGGCCTCCTGCTCGAGCGCGAGCAGGCCGTTGGCGCGGGCGACCTCGGCGAGGCCCACGACGTCGTCGATGACCGACGCCGGCGGGGTGACCTTGCCGGTGAACGCCTTCGGCACCGACTTGAACGACGCGATGGCGTCCTTCAGCGTGGTGCTCGCGATGCCGCAGCCGATGGTGGCTCCGAAGACGAGCAGCATCGGCGCGGGGAGGAACAGGCCGGCGAGCTCGACGTGCTCCATCTCGACCATGCCGAACAGTGCGCCGAAGGCGAGCAGGATCCCGACGATCGTTGCGATGTCCACGTCAGCGCTCCCCGTGCAGCGGTGCGACCGGCGCGAGGACCGGCTGCGGGCCGGTGGCGGTGCGCAGTTCGGAGGCACTGCGCGGCTCGGTGCCGTACGCCATCGTGACGATCCGGGCGCGGTACGCGGCGATCCGGTCGATGACCTCTGCCATGGACTCGCGGACGATGTACTTCGCGCCGTCGACCATGATGAGCGTCGTGTCCGGCGTCTCCTGGATGCGCTCCACGAGATCGGGGTTGACAGCGAACCCGCTGCCGTTGAGTCGTGTGACGACGATCATGGCCCGTCCTTGGTGTGTCTCGTCCCCGCCGCCGTCCGTGGGGCAGGGTGTGCGGCCGCCCTTCCGTGGGTGGTCAGCGGTGTCTATCGGCCGCACGGCTGCGCGCGTTAGGAGCGCGGGCGTCCGCGCAAGTGGGGACCGGCCGTCACCCGATCTCGGGAACGCACGCCGAGCCTCCAGGCCGTGCCCAGGCCGGGTGCACGACCAACGCAGGTTCGGAGCGCTCCATGGGGTGATGGCCAGATCCCTGCTGACCGTCCCCCTGCTCACCACGACCGCCGTCGCCGCACTCGCCTGGTTCACACTCGGCCCGGCCGCGGCACTCGCGTTCATCGCACTCGCCCTGCTCGAGATCGCGATGGCGGCCGACTCGTCCGTCCCGATGGCCGGCATCGCCGGCCGGCTGCACTCCCCGGCGCGACGCCTGTTCCTGTCGCTCGGCATCGTCGCCGGCGTCCTCGCGATGCGACTGCTGCTGCCGCCGGCGGCCGTCGCCGTCGGCGACGCCTCGGACCCGGCATCCGCCGTGTCCGAGGCGGTGTTCGCACCAGGCACCTTCGCGGCGCACCTGCAGGACGTGCGTCCCGCACTCGCCGCCTTCGGTGCGTCGTTCATCTGGCTCGTCTTCGCCGAGTACCTGTTCAACACGGACCGCGCGTCCCGCAGGTCCTGGCTGGGCGGACTGGAGGCCCGGCTCGCCGCCGTCGCACGGCCGCGCGTCTGGTCGCTGGTCACCGCTGCGACCGGTGTGGTGCTGACGTCCGTGCTCGTCGGGTCCGCCTCCTCGTGGGAGCCGGCCTCGGTGGTGCCGGTCGTCCTCGGTGGCGTCGCGGGCACCGTCGGCTACCTCGGGTCGAAGGCCGTGGCGAAGTGGGCGCTCCGCTCCCCCGCCGGGACCACGGACACGTCCTCGATCGGGACCGGGCGGGACGCCTGGCGGATCCACGCCTACGCGTCGACCGTCGTGTTCGAGCGCGGGCTCGTCGTGTTCATGCTGTTCGAGATCCTGGACGGGGCGTACTCGCTGTCCGGGTCGGGCCCGCTCGGGTCCGACGGCATCGGTGCGCTCGAACAGGCGGCTGTCGCGGGGGCTGCGATCGCGGTCGGGGCGGTGTTCCTCGCTCGCCTGACCTCGCACCTGGACCGGGCGGCCGGGCTGCAGCGGCTCCGGTACCTCAAGGCCGGGGCCGCGTACGTGCTCGGCGTGCTGTCGATGCTGCTGTGGACGAGCCTGCTCGTGCCGATCCCCGGCACCGTCGTCGGCTGGTTCGGCTCGGTGGTCATCGGACTGGCGCTCGCGACGTCACTGCCGTGGCGGGCGTGGGTCCGCCGTGCGAGAGTTGGCGCGTGAGCACAGCGACGGCGCCGACACCCACCCGACTCCACCGGCTGGCGCTCTTCGCGGTGTCCACCATGACGGGGTTCGGCATCGCGTCGTGGGTCACGCGCACCCCGGCCGTCCGGTCGGACCTCGGCGCGTCGATCGAGGCGATGGGCATCGTCCTGTTCGGCCTGTCGATCGGGTCGATGATCGGCATCCTCGGCGCTGGAGCGCTCGTCCGCAGACTCGGGACCCGCCCGCTCGTGCTCGTCGGCGCAGCGCTGCCGGTGCTCGGCATGCTGCTCGTCGGGGTCCTGGCACCGGCGCAGTTCGCCGTCGGGGTCTGGGGCGGACTGTTCCTCATCGGCTTCGGCGCCGGCGTCGCCGAGATCGGCCTGAACGTCGAGGCCGCTGCGCAGGAGCGTGCGACCGGCCGCCCGGTCGTGCCGATGCTGCACGCGTGCTTCAGTCTCGGCACCGTCGCGGGCGGAGTCGTCGGGATCGCGATGACCGCCGCGCAGACCCCCGTCGTCGTGCACCTGACCATCGCCACGGCCGTGATGGCAGCGCTCGCGGTCTTCGCCGCCACGAACCTCCGGCCGCTGCCCCGGGCCGAGGTCCCCGCCGCTGACGACACCCGACCCGTTCGTCGCCGTGGTGTCGTCACCGTGCAGCTGCTCCTCATCGCGGTGATCACGCTCGCGATGGCGTTCGCCGAGGGTTCCGCGAGCGACTGGCTGCCGCTCCTCATGACGAACGAGCACGACGCTCCGGAGGTCCTCGGCTCCCTCGTGTTCACCGGCTTCGCGCTCGCGATGTTCATCGGTCGGTCCGCCGGGACGCCCCTCGTCACCCGCTTCGGACGCGGCACCGTCATCCGGGTGTGCGCGACCGTCGGTGCGATCGGGGTGCTCGGTGTCGTCCTGGCGCCGAACCCGCTCATCACCGCCATCGCGGCGGTGGTCTGGGGCCTCGGCATCGCGCTCGGTTTCCCGCTCGCGGTCTCCGCGGCGGGTGACCACCCCGCCGACGGCGACCGCCGCGTGTCCGTCGTCGCCGCTGCCGGCTACATCGCGTTCCTCGTCGGGCCGCCGGCGCTCGGCTTCCTCGGGGAGCACCTCGGGCTGCAGCTCACCATGCTCGTGCCGGCTGCGCTGCTCGTCATCGCGGTCGTCATCGCGCCGGCCGCCGGGGTGCAGCGGACCGTGGCGCGCTCGGCCGGGTAGCCGCGGGTCAGGCGGGCTCGGCCGGGTGGGGTGCGGGTCAGGCGCGCTCGGCTGAGTCGTCGACTGCTGGTCAGTCGCGCTCACCCTGGCGGAGCAGCCGGGTCTCCTCGGCGTCGTACTCCGCCCGGACCTGCCGCAATACCAGGTCGTCGATGTCGCCCTCGTCGCGCATCCGGAGCACGGTCGCCGACTTGTGCCGGACGAGCTCGAGTTCGAGCTCCACCGCATCGCCGCGCTTCGCGAGCAACGGGTGGTCGGACTCGTCGCTCTGCTCCGCCCGGACGAGCGCCAGGTGCCCCTCGTAGTCGCCGCGGATGCGCTCGACCACCTCGTCGTCGGCCCCGAGCCGCTTGGCCAGGCGCGGCAGGGCGTCGAGCGCTTCCTCGATCGCGGTCCGTTCGGCGTCCCGACGCTCGTCGGCCACCTCGTCGCGACCGCCGAAGTCCGCCCACCTGACGACCGCGGGGAGGACGAGCGACTGCCCGACGATCGTGACCACGACGACGCCTGCCGTGACGAACACGATGAGGTCGCGGTCCGGGAACGCCGCACCGCTCTCGACCATGCGCGGCACCGCGACGGCCATCGCCAGCGACACCGCCCCACGGAACCCGGTGAAGCCGCTGACCACCCGGTCGCGGTGTCCCTCTCGTGGCGTGCCGCCGGTGCGCAGCGTGACGAGCTTGACGGCGCCCCACGACGCGTTGAGGAAGGCGAAGCGGAGCACCACGACCGTCACCGAGACCAGTCCGATGAGGCCGAGGCCGAGCCACAGTTCCCGGACGCCGAGCGCGCGGACCGCGATGGTCGCCTCGATGCCGACGAGCACGAACAGCGCGCCGTTGAGCAGGAACGTCGCGAACGACCAGAACGACCGCACCTGTTGGCGGGTCTCGGCACGGTCGAGCTTCGGGGCCACCTGGCTGACGACGAGCCCCGCCACGACGACGGCGAGGACACCGGACGCACCGATCGCCTCCGCGGCCAGGAACGCCACGAACGGGACGAGCAGCGTGAGCAGGTTCTCCAGCACGACGGCATGCACCCGCCGCAGGACCTGCATGCCGAGCCAGGACACCACGAGCCCGGCAGCGATGCCGCCGACGTAGGACAGCAGCAGCATCCCGCTGACGTTCCACGCCGTCAGGGTCTGCTCGCCCGCCGTCACCGCCACCGCGATCCCGTAGACGACGAGCGTCGTCCCGTCGTTCACCAGGCTCTCCGCGCGGAGCACCGTCGTGTTCCGGCGTGGGAGGGAGCGGGTCAGCGCGCCGACGGCCGTCGCGTCCGTCGGAGCCACCGCGGCACCGAGCACCCACGCCGGGCCCCACGGCATGCCGAGCAGGTGCAGGAGCGTCGCCACCCCGCCCGCGGTGACCACGACGAGGAGCGTGCCCATCAGGACGATGCCCCGCAGGTTCGCGCGGATCTCCCGCAGCGAGATGGTCAGGCTCTCCCAGTACAGGAGCGCGGGCAGGAACAGGAGCAGTACCGCGTCCGCCGGGAGCTCCAGGCGGCCGAACACCGGGATGAACGCGATCCCGGCGCCGAAGACGAGCAACAGCACGGGCGGTGCGATCCGGATGCGCCCGGAGACGGCGGTGGCGACCGCGATCGCCGTGGCGAGCACGACGACGAGTTCGGGTGCGATGAGTTCCATGGGCCTCAGAGCATGGCAGGCGGTGCCTGTGCGCGGCTCGCAGCAAGGCTGCCGAGGATCCTGACCGGGGCGCGAACCGCGCGCTCCTGACCTCGCTTCCGTGTACTGGCAGTGCCTCCTCCCGGCACCGATCGGGCCCTAGCGTCGAGGACATGCCAGCTGACGACGCCGCCCGTGCGGAGCACGACACCCTCTTCCCGAACCACGCCTCCACCTTCGCGGAGACCGACACCGAGTTCGTCGCGTTCTTCGACGACTTCGCCTTCGACGAGACGCTCCGTGCCGCGTCGATGAACCGGCACGACCGGCTGGTCGTCCAGCTCGGGGCGATCATCGCGGTCGGTGCGCAGACCGAGTTCCGCACGATGCTCGGCGCCGCGCTCGACAACGACGTCACGCCGATCGAGGTCAAGGAGGTCGTCTACCAGGCCGTCGCCTACGTCGGCATCGCACGGGTGGTCGACTTCCTGCGGATCACCAACGAGGTGCTCACCGAGCGCGGCGTCGAACTGCCGCTCCCCGGCCAGTCGACCACGACGCCGGATGACCGCTTCGAGGTCGGCAAGGCGAAGCAGACCGAGATCGTCGGCGACCGCGTGGAGTCGATGTACGCGAACGCGCCGGACGACGCCCTGCACTTCCAACGCTTCCTGTCCGCGAACTGCTTCGGCGACCACTACACGCGCACGGGTCTCGACGTCCGGATGCGTGAACTGCTGACGTTCGCGATGCTCGTCGGCCTCGGCGGCGCCGACGGTCAGGTCGAGGGGCACGTCGCGGCGAACCTGCACGTCGGCAACTCCCGCGCCGACCTCCTCGACGTGCTCACGGTGCTGCTGCCGTTCGTGGGCTACCCCCGGACGCTGAACGGCCTCGCCGCAGTGGACGAGGGCGCGCCCGCCGCGGCCTGACGGGGCGACGGCCCGCAGGTTCACCCCGTCGGGGCGAGCCCGGCGGACGCGCCTGGACCTACGGTCCGGTCATGCAGGATCTCGTGAACGGTCTGCTGCAGCGCTCGTCCTTCGGCGCGTGGGACGTGGTGCTGGCCGTCATCGTGCTGGTGTGCGGCTGGTTCGTCTCCGTCTGGGCGCGGCGCGGGGTGACCGCGGCGCTCTCGAAGTGGAGCGGGCTCGGCCCGAGCGGCACGAACCTGGTCGCCCGACTGGTGCGGTACGCGATCCTGCTGCTGACGATCGGCATCGTCCTGACGGTCCTCGGCGCGCCCCTCCAGCCGGTGCTCGCCGCCGTCATCATCATCGCCGCGGTCGCGTTCCTGGCGCTCCGCGGGATCGCCGCCAACTTCGGCGCCGGGCTGGTCATCCAGGCGCGGCGGCCGGTGCGCATCGGCGATGCGATCGAGATCGGAAGTGCCAGCGGGCGGATCGTCGAGCTCACCGGACGCTCGGTCCTGCTGCGGTCGTCGGACGGACGGATGATCCGGGTCCCCAACACGATGCTCCTCGAGGGCTGCCTCGTGAACGCGACGGAGTCCGGATCGGTCCGGAGCGAGGTCAGGGCGCGGGTCCACGCCGTCGCCGACCTCGACCGCCTCTGTCCGGCGATCGTGCGGGCCGTCGACGGCACGACCGGGTTGCATGGTGCGTCCCCCGAGGTCTTCCTGCGGACGGTCACGCCGGCGTGGACCGATCTGACCATCCGGTTCTGGTCGACCTACGACGACCGCGAGAACGCCCGCTCGGACGTGGTCCGCGCCGTCGCCGAGGAGATCGGTCACGCCGGTCTCACGTGCTCGGTGTCGTCCGACCCGCCGCGGTTCCTCACGGCGCTGACCGACGAGATCGGCTGACCCGACCGGCACCGGCGATCTCACCCGATCTGGGCGTGTGCGGGTCCGCGACGCGAACGGATCCTGGTGCCGAACGACTGAACAGGAGCAGATCATGACAGAGCAGTTCTCCGGGAAGATCGAACTCGACGTCAGGGACTCGGTCTCGGACTGGGATGCCTTCATCCCGCCCAAGGCACCGCAGGGCGCACCGAACGTCCTCGTCGTCCTGTACGACGACACCGGGCAGGCCGCGTGGTCGCCGTACGGCGGCCGGATCCAGATGCCGACGATGGAGCGACTCGCGGCGAACGGACTCACGTACTCGCAGTGGCACACGACGGCGCTGTGCTCCCCCACCCGCTCGACGCTGCTCACCGGACGGAACCACCACTCGAACGGCTTCGCGACCATCTCGGAGTCTTCGACCGGGTTCCCCGGGTACAACTCGCACATCCCGCCGGAGAACGCGACCATGGCGAACGTCCTCCGCGACGCCGGATGGTCGACGTTCTGGGTCGGCAAGAACCACAACGTGCCGATCGACGAGTGGACCGCTGGTGCGTCGAAGAAGAACTGGCCGCTCGCGCAGGGCTACGACCGGTTCTACGGCTTCATCGGGGGCGAGACCAACAACTGGTACCCGTCCCTCGCCGAGGACAACCACTACATCGACCAGCCGTACCTCCCCGAGGACGGCTACCACCTGTCCAAGGACCTGGCGGACCAGGCGCTGAAGATGATCCGCGACACCAAGCAGACGGAGCCGGACAAGCCCTGGTACCTCTGGTTCTGCCCGGGCGCGAACCACGCCCCGCACCACGCGCCGCAGGAGTACATCGACAAGTACAAGGGCGCCTTCGACGACGGGTACGAGGCCTACCGCGAGTGGGTGCTCCCCCGGATGATCGAGCGAGGACTGCTGCCGGAGGGCACGCAGCTCACCGATGAGAACCCGATGCCTCCCGGGACCTTCTCGGAGACGGACGAGGTCCGGCCGTGGGACACGCTCTCCGACGAGGAGCGAGCGATGTTCTGCCGCATGGCCGAGGTGTTCGCCGGGTTCTCGGAGTACACTGACGCACAGGTCGGCCGCATCGTGGACTACCTCGAGGAATCCGGTCAGCTCGACAACACCATCGTGATCTACTGCGCCGACAACGGTGCCTCCGGCGAGGGCAGCCCGAACGGCTCGGTCAACGAGGGGAAGATCTTCGGCGGGTACCCGGACGACCTCGCGCAGAACCTGACGATGGTCGACCAGCTCGGCAGCCCTGACACCTACAACCACTACCCGACCGGCTGGGCGATGGCGTTCTCGACGCCCTACCGGATGTTCAAGCGGTACGTGTACCAGGGCGGGATCTGCGACCCGCTGGTGATCTCGTGGCCGGCGGGCATCGCGTCCCGCGGTGAGATCCGGAACCAGTACCACCACTCGACCGACATCGTGCCGACGATCCTCGACGCGTGCGGCGTGACGTTCCCGGACACCTACGCGGGCGTGCAGCAGAACCCGCTCGACGGCGTCTCCATGCGGTACAGCTTCGACTCGGCGGATGCCCCGACCGAGAAGCACACGCAGTACTACGAGATGCTCGGCAACCGCGGGATCTGGCACGACGGTTGGAAGGCCGTCACGGAGCACGGTCCGGTGTCCGGCATCAGCGGGTTCGACGAGGACCGCTGGCAGCTCTTCCACACCGACGTCGATCGTGCCGAGGTCCACGACCTCGCGGACGAGCACCCGGAGAAGGTCGAGGAGCTCGTCGCGCTGTGGTTCGAGGAGGCGAAGGCGGGCAAGGTCCTGCCCCTCAACGACCTGCAGATCATCGGGAACCCGAAGGACTTCGAGACGTTCGTCAACATGGAGTTCAAGGTCCCAGTGCCACCGACGGGCCAGTACACGTACTACCCCGGCACGACCGAGGTGCCGGAGCGCTCGGCAGCCAACGTGCACGGCGTCTCGTACAAGATCGTCGCGGACATCGACTTCACCCCGGACACCGAGGGGGTCGTGTTCGCGCACGGATCACGCTTCGGCGGGCATGCCCTGTACGTCAAGGACGGCCAGCTCAGCTACGTCTACAACTTCCTCGGCATCCCACCGGAGGACCTCGTGCAGGCGCCGGCGCCGACGTCCGGCAGACACCTGGTCGGCGTCTCGTTCACCAAGGAGTCGATGGGGCAGTACCGCGAGGGCGTCGGACCGTTGGCGCTCTTCATCGACGACGAGCAGGTCGGCGAGATCCCGATCCGCACCGTCCTCGGGCACTTCTCGCTCTGCGGCGAGGGCCTGTGCATCGGGTACGACAGCGGTGACGCCGTGACCTCGGCCTACGCGGGCGACCGCTTCGCGTTCCACGACGGGACGATCCACAAGGTGGTGTTCGACATCGCGGACGACGCGTACGTCGACCTCGAGGCACACCTCGCCGCCGCGATGGCCCGCGACTGAGCAGCGCGGACACACCGGGATGCGACCGCGACCACGTGACGGACGAGGAGGAGGGCAGACGATGAGCCGCTACGAGATCCGTCTGCCGTACGCCTGGTCCGACACGTTGGCCGCGGCCTTCCCGGAGTTCGACCTGGTCCAGATCGGCCCGGCGGAGACCCTGGTCATCGGGGAGCTCCACGACCAGACCGAACTGCACGCACTCCTCGCGCGGATCGCGGACCTCGGCCTCGAGATCGCCGAACTCCGACACGACCGCTGACCGCACGACGACGGCGCGGTCCCTCCCGGAGGAGGGACCGCGCCGTCGTCGTGCGGTCAGAACGCCGCGATGCCCTTGCCGATCGTCGTCACGCCGATCACCAGGAGCAGCACCGTCATGATCGTGGCGTTGTTCGCCGTCAGCCAGTCCCGGAGTGTCCCCAACGCACCGGACACCCGGTCGCCGGCGACCAGGAACCCGAGGACCGGGATCGCGATGCTGAGCGACGCCAGGACCACGAACAGGACGATCGCCCAGGTGCTCGCAGCCGCGCTGGCCCCAGCGGTCCCGACGGTCGTACCGGCCGCTACCGCCATCATCAGGTTCTTCGGGTTGACCGCGGCCAGCAGGAACGCCAGACCTGCCGCCTGCACGGGGCGGAGCGAGTCGATGGCACCCATCCACTTCGGCGGGGCCGCGGTCGTCCCGGGAGCAGGACGCTTCCGCCACTGGCCGACGCCGAGCAGCCCGAGGAGGACACCCAGGACGATCTTCACGACGCCGGCGACGGGCTTCGCCGCGTCCGGGTCCGCCGCCGGGATCGACGACGCCACCAGCGTGAACACCGTCACCGCGACGGCGATGCCGAGCACCCACCCGACCAGGAACGCGCTCGCGACCGAACGTGCCCGTGGTGAGAGCAGGAGCAGGATCGCGGCGATGATCGGGAGCGGACTGATGGCGATCGTCACTGCCTGTGGCAGGAGTTCGCCGACGAGCGCTGCGAAGCCCATGGGGGTTCCCTTCAGTTGATGAGCGCCGACACGGCCTTCTGCAACTGCAGGACCCCGATCACGAGGACGAGTGCGGCGTTCAGGACGTTGGTGTGCCCGCCGATCCAGGACCGCAGGCGGTTGAGCAGGGGTGCGGCGGCGTCACCCCGGGCGAGCACGAAGCACACCGGCACCGCGATCGGTGCGATCCCCAGGGCGACGAACCCGACGGCGACCACCGCACCAGCGCCGAGCGACACCGGAGCGCCCGCGATGTCGAGGCCCGCGATGATCGCGCAGGACGCGTCCACCGGGTTGATCGCGAAGATGCCGAACCCGAGGGCCAGTGACCGCGCCGGGGTGAACTCGCTCACCTTCTGCAGCCATCCGGGCAGCTGCGGTGCCGCGTCGGCGACCTCCCGCGGCGTTTCCGCCGTCGACATCTTCTCGAGGTCACGGCCCCCGCGCCGGAACACCCACACCGCTGCGAGGATCAGGCCGACGGCGATGACGAGCCGCACGATCGCGGCCCAGGTCGGCGCATCGGTGCGTGGGGAGAAGTCGATCGCGGTGAAGACCGCGACGGACACGCCGGTGATGACGGTCAGGGCGAGCGCCCACCCGATCAGGTAGGCGATGCCGTTCGCCCGGAACCGCCGGGAGAGGAGTTCGGCGACGAGCGCCATGATCGCGAGGGGGCTGAGCAGGATGCCGAGCACGGGCGCGATGAGTCCCAGGATCAACGCGCCCATGGTCTCGGCCCTCCTGTTGGTGGTGCCGGTCAGTCCTTGCCGGCCATGTCGTGCGCGAGCTCGTGCTCGTCGGCCTCGGACAGCGAGGTCTGCACGACCGTGCCGCCGAAGCGGGACAACGCCTCACCGAACTTGTCCTCGGTGATCTTCGTCGCGTACACGACCACGGCGGACCGCCCGTCGGCGACCGCGCTCTTCACGCGCTCGCGGAACTCCGCGTTGATCCCCGTCTTGTCGAGGCCGGCGAAGAGCGCGCCGAGCGCACCTCCGATCACGAGCCCGAAGAACGGCACGAAGAAGAGCAGCCCGAGGAGGGTACCGAACAGCGCCCCTCCAGCGGCTCCCGCACCGACCTTGCCGGCCGGCCCGGGGGTCTCGACGTGGGTCTTCCCCTTCTCGTCGCGGTGGACGAGGGCGAGTCCGGCCAGTTCGACCACGAGGTCGCTCTGCAGTTGTTGGACTTCCTCGTACGCGGCGACCGCGTCGGCGTCGTCGGTGAACGAGATCACGATGAGATCGGCCATGGTGCGTTCCTTCCGTCGGCGGTCGGGGATTCGGTCACCGACCGTTCGACCAAGGTCTATCCCGGGTCACCGCCCGCGACACCACCCCGATCGGGCGAGTCAGCCGGTGTGCCCGCGATCAGCATCGCGGCCGCGGTGACCAGGCTCAGCTCGACGAAGACGGCTGCGATCACGACGAGCGCCGACTGGTCGACCACGACCGGGCCGGCCCCGAGCACGAGCCCGAACACCGCCAGCGCGACAGCGAGGACGCCCCAGCTCCAGCGGCTCCCCCGGTCGGCCACGGTCGCGGCGACGACCGCGTACCCGACCGCGGCCGCACCGAACGCGACACCGGTGCGGGTCACGAGCGCGTCCGGCGTCGGTGCCGGAGCGACGATCGACCAGATCCCCACGCCGAGCACCACGAACCCGCTCGTCGCCAGGAGCACCCGCCGGGCGAGGGACGCGCCGGAGCGACGCCCGGCGTTGCCGAGGACGACACTCCACGCGCTCATCACGATCAGGGCGATGCCCACCACCACCGACGGAACCGTCGCGGACGACGCCGGTGTCGCGAGCGCGCCGAAGCCCACCCCGATCCCCACACCGACCTGCGTCCAGGCCCCGATGCGAGCGACCACGCCCGGTCCACGACCCGTCTCCATGCGCCGAGGATCCGCCGGCGCACGACGACTCGGTTCACCCGGCGGGGGTGATCTCCCGGCGCTCGAAGGTCAGGTGGACGACACCGGACGGCGACGGGGTCGCCTCGATCGTGAACCGGTCCTCGAGTCCCTCGAGACCGTCCCAGAGCCGCTCGCCCCGTCCGAGCACGATCGGGACGAGCACGACGTGCATGCGGTCGATGAGGTCCGCTGCGAGGAACTCCCGGACCGTCTCGACGCCGCCCCCGATCCGTACGTCCAGCCCGGGTGCCGCAGCGCGTGCCTGTGCGAGTGCCTCGGCCGGGCTCGCGTCGATGAAGTGGAACGTCGTCCCGCCCGCCATCGACAGCGGTTCCCGGGGGTGGTGCGTCAGCACGACGACCGGGGTGTGGAACGGCGGGTCCTCGCCCCACCAGCCCGTCCACGACTCGTCCGGCCAGGGCCCGCGGACAGGTCCGAACTTGTTCCGGCCCATGATCTCGACACCGATGCCGTCGGCCCACGTGCGCGCGAACCGGTCGTCGAGGTCGGTGCTCCCGCCCGACGCTCCCTGCATCGCGCGGAACGTCTGCGTCCCGAAGAACCACTGCATGAGCCGTCCGTCGGCGTGGCCGAACGGCTGCTCGAGCGACTGGTCGGCACCCGCGCCGTAGCCGTCCAGCGAGATGGCGAAGTTGTGCACCCTGACGATCGACACGCAGCAACCATACGACTAGAGGGTCGTCGTGAGCACCCCACCGTCGACCCGGAGCGCTGCACCGTTCGTGGCCGACGCCCGCGGGCTCGCCAGGTAGGTGACCATGTCGGCGATCTCGGACGGCTCGATGAACCGCTCGAGCAGCGTGGTGCGGTTCTGCGCGATGACGGCGGCCTTCACCTCGTCGACCGTGGCCCCTTGCGACGAAGCGATCCCCTCGACCGCGCTCGCGACGCCGTCCGAGTAGGTCGGGCCGCCGAGCACGGTGTTCACGGTCACCCCGGTCCCCCGCGTGGTCTTCGCCAAGCCGTTCGCGAGCGCGATCATCGCTGCCTTCGTGGTGCCGTAGTGGACCATGTCCGCTGGTACTGAGACACCGGACTCGCTGCTGACGAACACGATGCGACCCCGGCCCCGCGCGAGCATGCCGGGGAGCAGGTGCCGGGACAGCCGCACGCCGCTCATCACGTTCACGTCGAAGTACCGCTGCCACTCGTCGTCGTCGACGTCCGGGAACGCCGTGAGCCCGAACAGGCCGACGTTGTTGACGAGGACGTCGACCTCGTCGAGTTCCGCGAGCAGTCGCTGCACCGACGCCGGGTCCCCGAAGTCCGCGACGATCCCGCGGGGCGACGAGTCCGGCCACGCGGCACGCAGGCGGTCGACCGCCGCATCGACGCGGGTCGCCGACCGTCCGTTGACGATGACCCGGACCCCCTCGGCACTCAGCGCGGACGCCACGGCGAACCCGATCCCGCCCGTCGATCCGCTCACGAAGGCCGTCCTGCCGCGCAGCTGCATGTCCATGTCACTCCCGTCGATGACTTGCTCAGGCAAGTCACCGTAGCGAGGTTGACTTGCCTGAGCAAGTACTATCGAGTCATGGAACATGACCAGGCCGTGTGGGCGGCGTTCGCCACCGTCCTCGAACGCCTCCCCACCGCGCTCGACGCGCAGCTGCAACGGGACAGCGGGCTCACGCACTTCGAGTACGGCGTGCTGTACGCCCTCGACACCGCTCCCGACCGGACCCTCAGGATGAGCGTCCTCGCCGGGTACGCCAGCTGCACGCTGTCACGGCTGTCCCGCGCCGTCACCCGGCTCGAGGGCAAGGGCTGGGTGCACCGGCGACCCGATCCGGGCGACGGCCGGTTCACACTGGCCGTGCTCACGGACGACGGGCACGCCGCCGTCGCGCAGGCCACTCCCGGCCACCGCGCGCTCGTCGACGAGGTCGTCTTCGGCGCCCTGACCAACGCGCAGGTCCGGCAGCTCGGTGTGATCAGCCGCCGCATCGCGGCGGCCGTCGGCCCGGAGCCCGTCTGGACCCCACCTGACCGAAGCGACCAACGGCCCTGAAGCGGTCACGACGACCGACTGGAGGCTCCCCGCCGGCCGGCACCGAGCCTCCCGTCCGTCGCCTACAGGTCCGTCAGGGCCGCCGCGTACGCGCGGACGGATCGGTTGTAGCGCGGGAGCGTCGGCTCGATGGCCTCGATCGCGACGCGGAGGGCCTCGTCGTGGCGGCCGGCGCTGTGCAGCGCGAGCGCCAGGAACACCCGCGGTGCCGTGCCGGTCGACTCGTGCTCGGGAGCGTCCCGCAGCATCGCGATGGCCTCGTCGAGCCGACCGAGGTTGCGGAGCGTCGACGCGTACTGGACGGCCATCCGCGCCGCACGGAGCGGATCGACCGTCGCCAGGCCGGCGTCGGCCGCAGCGGCGTACTGCTCGGCTGCCTCGGCCTCGTGCCCGGAGGAGTCGTAGGCGCCGCCGAGCTCGAACGCGCCGAGCGCGGGGTGCGGTGCAGAGCCGGCGAGCTCGCGCATCAGGGCGACTCGGGACTCGGGATCGACGGCTTCGTCGGCCCAGAGCGCGTCGACCAGGTTCTCCCACTCGACGTCGGCGGGCACGGCATCGGGGATGATCGGCATCGCGCCAGGCTACCGAGGCGAAACCGCTCGCACGAAGTCGAGCACGCCCCGCGTCGCGTCCTGGTGATCCTGCGGGCGGTGTCCGTGGCCGGCGAGGACCACGTGCACCGCCCCGTCGACGTGCGCGGCGATCGTCTCGTACTCGTCGTTCCACCCACCGGTGACGACGAGCGTCGGGACTCCCGTGCGGTCCGGGGTGTCGAGCGTCCACGGGCCGGGCAGCATGCGCTGCCGTTCGGCCGCGAGCAGGCCCGCGGGCGTGGTCGGTGCAGACGCGCCGGGCCGGCCCGACATCGCGTTCCCGAAGGCCACCGCGAAGCTCGCAGCATCGAGCGACCCGGCACGGTCGAGCACGGGCTGCACCCGTCGGACGTGGTCCTCCACCGCGGGGGTCCCCCGTGCGAGTGCGTACGCCGCCGGTTCGAACAGCACGAGCGCCCGCACCAGATCGGGGCGCCGGGCGGCCACACGCATCGCGACCGGCCCGCCGAACGAGTGCGCGACGACCACGGCGCCGTCGGGGCACGCCAGGAGCAGCCGTGACTCCCATGCGTCCTGGTCGAACGGTACGGCCGCGGCCGACTCGGAGTCGTAGCCGGGCATCCGCGCGAACCGCTTGTCCGGCAGGCCGGACGCCACCGGCCACGCCCGGTCGACCGCGCGGTTCGAGGCGTGCAGGAACACGAACGCGCCGGTCTCCGCCATGGCACGACCCTAGCGAGACCGCGGATGCGCTGACAGGGTGGGACGATGTCGTCCATCCGGAACATCGCCGTCGGACTCCCGGTTCGTGACGGCCACGTGCTGCTGTCCGAGAACCACGACCGCGTCCGAGACCTCCGGTTCCACCGGCCGGTCGGGGGCGGGATCGAGTTCGGGGAGACCGCGGAGTTCCGGGAAGAGCTCGACGTCGACCTGGACACGGTCGAGCCACTCGGCGTCCTGGAGAACATCTTCACGTTCGAGGGGCACCCGGGGCACGAGTTCGTGCACGTCTTCGCGGTCGGCTCGCCCGGTCTCGATTCCGTGCCGCTCGACGCCTCGCTCGTCGTGCTCGACGAGGGCAGTCCCGTGCGGTGGGTCCCCATCGACACGAGCGACCAGGTCTACCCCGAGGGCGTGCTCGACCTCCTCCGCTCAGCCTGACGCCGGGGCGTCCCACCCGTCCGGCAGCGCGAGCGGGCGATCGAGTCCGGGCGCGGGCCGGAAGCCCTCCCAGTGCCCGATCGCGTCGACGAAGCCCTCGGGGTCCCGAGCGATCGCCTGTCCGGTCTCCCGTGCGGCCTCGAGGTCCCGCTCCCGGAGGTACTCGGTCTGCACGGCGGCAGCCGCTTCGTCCTCGTCCTTCCACGTCACGACGAAGTCCGGGGAGACGAGCAGGTCGAGGTGCCAGTCCACCGACGTCACGCCGAGGTGGTCGCGCTGCTTCTCGGATTCCAGGTTCACGTACCACCCCGAGAACACCCCGTGTTCGTCCCAGAAGTGGAGCACCTGCCAGGGCTCGTCCCACGGGATCACCCGGAGCACGCTCCCGCCGGACCAGGTCCGGCGCGAGTACCCGAGCCGCTGCCGGAACCGCTCCGCCAACGGGACCACCCGAGGGTCGTCGCCGGCCTCGGTCGACCAGTACGCGATCTCGGACCCGACCGGCAACCACCCGACGAACCGCTGGTCGGTCTCCTCGATCCGCCGCAACGGGAAGGCAGCCTGCAGCCGACCGTCGGGGTAGCGGTACCGCAGGAGCGTGACATCGTCGTCCATGGGACCGCAGCCTACGGGCGCGGCGCGGCCAGGAGCCGGACTGGAGGCTCGGTGCCAGCTGGTAGCGAGCCTCCAGTCCGCTAGTGGGTCGCCACCGAACCGGTGCGCGCCTGCAGGAGCGCGTCGAGCCGGTCCACGTCCCGCGGGTAGGTCCGGTAGAGCAGCGTCACGAAGGCCGCGTTGACCAGCATCAAGACGCCGGGGATCCAGAACATGACCGCCTTCAGGCCGATCGCCTCGGCCAGGAACCCGGCGGAGAGGTTGAAGAGCGCGTAGGCCAGCCCCTCGAACACGGAGAGCATGAGCGCGAACGCGGCACCGCGGAGCTCCGGCGGCACGACGGACGCGACGATCGGCCGGTTCACACCGGGGTTCAGGCCCTGCATGAACCCCATCACCGACCACAGGCCGGCGAACACCCAGATGGTGCCCCAGTCGAACTGCGTCGCGATCAGCGAGGCGACCGCGAACCCGAGCTGCGCGAACTGCAGCACGGCGATCCGGCCCGCACGGGGGAACCGCCGTTGGAGGGCGTCCGTCACGATGCCGCCGCCGAACGTCCCGACGAGGTAGCCGAGACCGAACGGCAGGGTGACGACCGCTGCGACGGCCGTGCTGAAGCCGTACGTCTGCACGAGGAAGAGGATGCCGAACGACCCGATCAGCAGGTGCCCGGAGATGAGGCGCTGGACGAGCATGAGCGTGAACGTCGGGATCCCGAACATCCGTCGCACCTTCGCCCACGTGATGCGCTCGTTCTCGGCGCGCTGCTCGACGGTCATCATCGCCGTCGTCGGCTCGCTCGCGCCGAGGCCGGGGTCCGTGAAGCAGAACAGCAGCACGAGCGAGGCGACGATCGTCAGGCCGCCCCAGATGAAGAAGCCGTAGCGCCAGCCGTCGTGCACGTTCGCGAGCTGGCCGATGAGCGGACCCGCGATCGAGCCGAGCAGCGAAATCGCTCCCCAGGTGTAGCCGGAGGCTCGGCCGCGGCTCTTCTCGTCGAAGAGGTCGGTCGTGATCTCACTCACGATCGGCAGCGCTGCCGCGATGAACACCGCGGACAGGCCGTAGAACAGGATGATGTGCGCGTAGTTCTGCGCCAGGCCGGTCAGCGCCGTGAGCACACCGGTGATGGCGGTCGTGATGACGAACGTCGCCTTCCGGTTCGTCTTCCGGGCAACGAACGCCCAGAACGGGCCGAAGACGATGCTGATGAACTTCGCGATCGAGGTCAGGACGCCGACGGCGGCGAGCGGCAGCGAGATCGCCGCGATGATGACCGGCGCGAGGGTGCTGAGGATGCTGCCCTCGTTGTTGTCGGCCCAGAGCGGGGCGACGACGGCAGCGAGTCGTCGCCACCGCCTCGGGACGATGACGGACGGCGGTGTCGCTGGTGCGTCGGTCGGGGTGGCGGCGTGTGGTGCCTGCTGTGCCATCGGAACTCCTCGTCGAGATACCTGGTGCTGGGGTCGGGTGGTGTCGGGCCGGGGCCCGGGGTGGTTCGGCTGCCGGTCAGGAGATCGCCGCGAGGCGCGCGTCGATGCGCCGGATCGCGGCGGCGCGGAGGGCCGGGGTGAACGGGGCGAGGTCGAGCAGGGTCGACGAGCCGGTCTGGGCGGCGAGCTGGCCGACGACCGGGCCGAGCGCGTCCTCCAGGACGGCACGTGCCTGCGGGACGGACAGGAGGCTCGTGATCGGGGTGCGCACACTCGGCCGGTCCGTCGGGAACTCGCCAGCCGCCGGGATCGGCTCGAGTGCGGCACGGTACCGGTCGAGCTGGGCGCGGGCGAGCAGGTGCGAACCGTCGGCAGGGCCCGCCTGCGGCAGGCCGAGGCGTTCGTACTGCGACGGCGGGGCGTCGTTGGCGCGCATGGCGTCGAGCAGCAACCCGACCATGCGGAGCTCGAGCGTGTCGTCGATGACGGGGTGCTCCTGCTCCGGGTCGGTCGCGAGGTCGAACAGGACGGTCCCGAAGGACGACGGGTCGCCGAACGCCGAGCCGGGGACACGGAGGACCGGCACACCCCGGGTGAAGTCGAACGGCGGGACGAGTTCGGCGTCGCGCAGCTCGGCCGGGGTGAAGCGCGAGTTCATGTGGGTCGGCATGAGGGTGTGTTCGTGGAGCGGAGCGTTCTCGGCGGCGGCGGCACGCATGTAGACGTACCGGCCGTCGGTGATGTTCACGTGGCCGCCGAACGAGCCGAACATCGCGGTGGTGCGGACCGAGTCGTCGCGGTCGACATCCGCGCGGTCTGCGCTCGCGCGGACGATCGGCAGGATGGAGCGGCCCTGCATGCGCTCGGTCCGGTCGACGCCGAAGAGGTCGAGCAGCGTCGGGCCGAAGTCGATCGTCTGGACGAGGGCATCGGTGGCGGTCCCGGCGGCGCGGGACACCGGGTCCCAGAGGAACAACGGCGTGTGGATGTTCTCGTCGTACCAGGGCTGGATGTTCTTGCCCCACCAGCCGTGCTCACCGAGCAGGAAGCCGTGGTCGGTGCACACCATGAGCAGGGTGTCCTCCCAGAGGCCTTCTTCGTCGAAGCGGTCGAGCACCCGGCCGAGGGACGCGTCGCACATCGACAACAGCGCCGCGTACTCCTCCCGGGTCCGCTCGATCACCTCGGGGGTCTCGTCCGCGCGCTTGTAGTCGGGCCAGTCGACCGTCGCGGTGCCGGGTTCGTCGAGCGAGCCGTAGTGACGGCGGTACTCGCGGTACGAGAAGTACGGCTCGTGCGGGTCGAAGCACTCGATCTGCACCATCCACGAGTCCTCGTCACGGTTCGTCGCCATGAACTCCAGGCCGGCGTCGACGGTGAGTGTCTGGGGGTGGTCGGCCTCGTTCTGCAGGTACTGCCGGTTCACCAGGTCCTGCCGCCAGAGCGCGTGACGGACGCGTCGGGTGCTCGCCGGGACCTCGGGTTCGGCGACGTGCCCCTTCCACGCGTCCCCCTCCTGCCCGCGGAAGAACTCGAACGTGTCGAAGCGGTTGTGGTACGTCGCTCCTCCGTCCTCCCAGTAGTGCGGGTGGTCCGTGACGAGGTGCGTGTACACACCGGCGTCGGAGAGCATCGAGGGTACGGAGTCGTCGAACGGCTCCAGCGGCCCCCAGGACCGGTGCAGGAAGTTCGGGCGGCCGGTGTGCAACTCGCGCCGGGCGGGCATGCACGGCATGCTGCCCGCGTAGCAGTTGTCGAACCGCACCGTCTGGCGTGCCAAACGCTCGAAGTTGGGGGCGTGCACCCAGTCGGCCCCGTAGGGCGGGAGGAACTTGCGGTTCAGGCTGTCGAACAGCACCATCACGGCTCGCATGCCGTGACTCTAACCTACTAAGTACTTAGTAAGTCAAGCGGGGCCATCCCGCCGGTACTGCTCGAGCATGCCGACGAAGGCGCGCACCGACTCGATCCGGTCGACCGAGCCGGGGTTGAGGAGTTGCTGCAGCCGGAGTCCGTCCGCAAGTCCGACGAGCCACTGACTGACGGTCGTCGCTGTCACGCCCTGCGGCAGCTTCGCCGGGTCGAGGAGCCGGTCCATCTCGTGCGATGACGTCTCGGCCAGCACGCGGTAGCGCTCGACGAACCAGTCGTGACCCGGGTGGTCGCGCGTGATGCTCTCCGCGGACAGCAGCGCGAACAGCTGCACGAGCGCCGGGTGGTCCTCGTTCTGTTCGAGCCGGCCGACGAACGTCTCGAGCCAGTCCTTGCCCTCGGCCCGCAGGGACTCGTCCACCTGACCGTTGCGGGTCTCGCGTTCCTGCAGCACCGCGATGAGCAGGGCGTTCTTCGTCCCGAAGTGGTGCAGGAGCCCGGCCGTCGTGATGCCGACCTCTCCCGCGACGTCGGCGACGCTCACGTCGGTGAAACCCCGCTCGGCGAACAACCGCAGCGCGACGTCGAGGATCTGACGGCGGCGTTCGTCGCCTCGTGGTCGAGTCGGTCGGCCCTGAGCGTTCACGCGACCACCCTAGCCAGTCGGTACCGGCCCGCTCTCGTGGGCCGGGGCTTCCGGATCAGCGGACTGCGGCCGCGGCGCAGGTGAGATGCCGTGGAACGTGTGGAGCACCTCGAGACGCAGGCCGCCCGGACGCGACCGGTATGCGACGAGGGCCAGCCGACCGGCGCAGAGGACGCCGAAGTCCTCGTTCCGCGAACGCTCGACGAGCTCGACGACCGCCGGTTCCGGGATCGCCTGGCGGTGCACGCTCAGCGAGACGTGCGCGGTGTCCCGGACGAAGGCCATCGGCGGCGCTGCACCGTGGTGGAGCGCTGCCGCTGCCGCGTGCATGCGCTGCCGGAGTGGGAGGAGCGTGCCGTCGTCGAACCCCTGGACGAACACACCGGCGGTCGAGCCGCCCAGGCCTCGGAGCCGGATCCTGAGGTCGTCAGCCACCGACGATCCCTCGACAGCGGCGACGTAGTGGTCGACGGCGTGCTGCGCGATGGTCTCCCGGTACGGCTCGAGGCTCGTGACGGTCGCGTGCAGGTCGGCCCGCGCCGTGAGGTGGTGCTTCCCGCGGTAGGCGGTGTCGAGTGCAGCGCTCTGCCGTTCCAGGACCTCGGCGGTCTCGCGGTCGGGCAGCACCACCAGGCTCATCCCCCACCTGGGGTCGCCGTCGACGGGCTCTCGATCCGTCTGCAGCGCACCGTCGAGAAATCGTGCCCGCGCCGCCGACCAGAGTGCGTCGTACTTCGCCGTCGTCGCCACACCCACGAGGGTACCGAGCCCGTCGACATGGCATGCTCGAACGCGATGGACACCGCACGAGCACTCCGCGACGACGCGGGTCGATTCGAACCGGGGACACCGGTCGCCCTCAGGAGCATCAACGAGTACGGACACCACGGCCGCGCCGTCGGGTTCACCGTCGCCGGAACGGTCGTCGTCGACTCGGACGAGTTCTCGGTCGTCGCCACGACGCCCGACTCCGAGGTCCGCAACCGCGCAGGGGTCGGCAGCGGCCCGAACGGACGACTCGTGCTGCCCGACGACTGGGACGGTTCGTACCGGGAAGCGACGTGGTTCGGATCCACCGTGGTCCGGGTGCACCAGCGAGACGTGCCGTGGTCCGTGTGGCGCTGGCACGACGGCGTCCAGTGGGAGCCGGACTGGTACGTGAACCTCGAGACGCCGTGGGTCCGATCGGACTTCGGGTTCGACACGCAGGACTGGACGCTGGACGTCGTCGCGCGGCAGGCGGCCGACGGCTGGCAGGTGTCGTTCAAGGACGTCGACGAACTCGCGTTCCTGGAATCGTCGGGGTTCTGGTCCGAGGAGCGCGCCACGAGCATCCGGGCGGCGGGCGAGGCGGCCCGCGATGCAGCGTCCGCACGGTCGTGGCCGTTCGACGCCGAGTGGGAGGCCTGGTTGCCGAGGGACAGCAGCCCGGTCGCCCTCCCGACGGGTTGGGAGCGGGTGGCGTGACCGCCCGACGAGCTCCGCGCCGACCGGACGTGACGACCGTCGAGATCGTCGGCGGGCCGGAGGCGATCGAGGTCTCCCTCCACGACGCAGATCCCGCCTGGGCCGACCGCTACCGCGAGCACGAGCGGCGCATCCGACAGGTCCTGCCCGGGCCGGAGACGGGGATCGAACACATCGGTTCCACTGCGGTGCCCGGCCTCGCGGCGAAGCCCATCATCGACGTGCTGGTCACGGTCGAGGACATCACCGCCGAGGAGGACTACCTCGACCAGCTCCTGGCCGCCGGCTACGAGCTCCGCGTCCGTGAACCCGGGCATCGGCTCGTGCGCACGCCGGCTCGGGATGCCCACGTGCACGTCTACGAGCACGGTGCGCCCGCGGTCGACGAGTACCGGCTCCTGCGCGATCACCTGCGCGCCGACGCCGCGGACCGGGCGCTCTACACCGAGACGAAGCGTGCACTGCTCGACCGGCAGTGGGACGACATGAACGACTACGCCGATGCCAAGACCGAGGTGATCACCGCGATCAAGGCGCGAGCCCGAGCGGCCCGCGGCCGGTGATCACGCGAACGAGCTGAGCGCTGCCGCGTAGCCGTCCGGCTCGCTCCTGGTCTCGGCGGTCACCAGGAGACCATGCGATCCCACCCGTCGGGTGAACGTCCCCCGGCACGGGATCTCGACGATCGTCGTGAGTCCGGCTCGCCACGCTGGGACGAGCTGCTCGAGACGCTCGCGTTCCGGTGACCGTCGCAAGACCTCCGGCGAAGTGATCTCGTCAAACCGTGCCGATGTCCACTCGTCGTACCGCCGGGTGAACGCTGCATCACCGAACTCGTCCCGCCACGACGGTCCGGACACCTGTTCCAGCAGGGCACGACGCTCGGCCTGTGGGATCGACGGGTCGTGCAACCGTTCGAACGCTCGCGGATCGGGCTGCGACCCGGCATGGGCGAGGCACGCGCGCCACAGCGCGGGCCACGCTGCCGATCCCGCCGCTCGATCGGCGCCCGGGAGCGCAGACTCCGGCTCCGGCGTGGCGACGAGCAACGGCGGCAGATCCGCTCCGACCGGTTCGAGCGCCCACGCTTCCCGGACCCACAGCAGGTCGAAGAGGGCGTGCGCATCGTTCTGGATGGTGAGGACCATGTCGTGCGGCCACGGGTTCCCCGGGTCCGGCCTCGTCGAGATCACTGACTCCCCCATCTGTCCGCTCCAGCGAACCACGGACCCCTCACCGCCGCAACGGCGACCTGACGACGGACGGGAGGCTCAGTGCCAGCTGGCACCGAGCCTCCCGTCCGGCCCGTGTCCGGGCTGCGTCACTCGGTGGTGGAGACCCAGTCGATGAGGAGGTTGCCGTCGTCGCCCCAGTTGCCGGTCTGGAACATGAAGCGGTGCGCGGTCGTCGGCACGTCCTCGGTCAGGGTCTGGAGGACCTGGCCGTCGACGCTGTACGTGACCGACTCGCCGGGGACCCAGTCGATCGTGTACGTGTGCCAGTCACGCCAGGAGACGCCGCTGCCGACCTGGACGCGCTCGTTCTCTTGCCCAGGCGTCATCGAGTGCTGGAACGCGGACGGGCTCGACTCGAAGTTGCCCTCGGGGAAGTCGATCTCGCCGTCGGACCAGACGTTCGAGCTCGGCCAGAGCATGAACGCCGCGCCGTTGCCGTCGCCGCCCGTGGCCTTTGCCCGGACGGAGAACGAGCCGCCGACGTGGTCCCATGCGCCGTCCTTGGACCCGAAGGTGCCGGCAGCGCCCGCACCGCCGAGCTGGACGTCCATCACGCCGTCGTGGACGGAGACCGTCTTGCTCGGCTCGTAGATGCCGGACGTGCCGTCGGGGTAGGGCTGCCACGACTGCGGGTACAGGGACTGGACGAGGCCGGTGACCGCGGACGTGCTGAAGTCCTCGACGAACGACGAGTCGGGTGCGACGGCTGCGTCGTCCGCGGCGGGCTCCGGCGCGGCCTGCTCGGGGGTCGCGGAGGGGGCGGGCGTCGGAGCGTCGGTCGGCCCAGCCGTCGGGGTCTCCGTCGGGATGTCCGTCGGATCGCCGGACGGCTCGTCGCTCGGTGTGCTCGTCGGCTCGTCGGACGGCTCGGGTGACACGACGGGCGGTGCGTGGTGCCACCGGCCGCCCCAGCCCCACGCGTGGGCGGAGGCAGCGGTCGGGATCCCGACCAACAGGACGGAGGCGGTGGCCGCCGCGAGGACGATGCGCCCGCGCTTCACCGCTGGTGCCGATCGATGGTGGGCGTACTGGACGTGGGGGTCGTGCCGCGCATGGGCGTGCACGTGCTTCGGGTGTGGATGTCGTGCTCCTCGAGGGCTTCGGGTTGGGGAGTCGTCAGGGGCGGACGCACGTCCCGAGGGGAATCGGTGACGTGTCCGCGAACATCCTGCATCATCCTGTGCCCCGTTTGGGGGTCACCGCGAGATCGTCCCCCGAATTCCCCGCTCGGAGCGCGGAGCGGCCACTCGTGTACCCCGAGGTGCTCGGTCGACGGTCAGCGCCCCATCGCCCCGGTGAGCACGTCGACGAGGGCCATCAGCCCGAGGACGACCACGACCACCGACAGCAGCCAGACGAACCCGAGCGCGTACTCGCCCACGGCACGGAGGAACGTCCCGTCAGCACGACGGTCCGTCAGACGGTCGAGACGTCCACGACCTCCTGACCACAGCGCGGGAACGAGCGCGACGACATGCAGACGTCGATCGATCACGAGCCCCCCGTGGACGACGCCCGTCTGATCGAGCAGGCGGAACGGGAGCACGAGGGCGCCGGGCACCAGGATCCGCCGGTCACCGAACACCGTCGGCGCGACGAGTGTGTCCCCGTCCCGCCAGCATGCGTCAGGCGAAGCGGCGAGTCCACAGACCCACTGCCAGGCGATCCCGACGACGAGCACGAGCAGGAGCGTCGTGTTCGGCACCCAGCTCACCGGGAACCCGTCGGCGTCGTAGCCCTGCGCGGTCCACTCCGCGCGCGTCGCCCGGGTGAGGACGACCGCCAGGGCGGTGACGACGAGCAGCAGCCGTCCGGCCCACCGCGCCGCCCTGAGCCACGGCGTCGGGCGTTGCGCCCCTCCGGCAGGCAGCACCGAGCCGTCACGGTGACGCGGAGGAGTCGTCGTGGTGGTGTCCATGGCAGTCGTCATCATCCCCCAGCCCGGTTCGGGCCGCGTGCCCCAGTGGAGGGCACGGTGGCCGTCGCGCTCCCTCGTCCACGGCCGTCCCCCGGTCGAGGACCTGGCGAAGTGCACTGCCCTCGCTGCATGGGCACGAGCGGTGCCGGACTCACCGGCGGTCGTCACGGCCAACGCCGAGGAGAACACCCACATGCTCGCGGTGAACACGTCGATCGGGTTCGAGCCGGCCTGGTGGTCCGGCGCGTGGCAGAAACACGTCTGACCGATCTCGCGGCATGGAGTCGCGTCCCACCGCACAACCGGAAGCAGTCCGCACCACGGCGAATCGTGGTGCGGACTGCTCCCGGTTGGTCGAACGTCGGCGCCCGACGGACCGGCGCCGCCGAACGGACCGGCGCCGCCGAACGGCCCGGCGCCCGACGCCACGGCGCCGCCGAACGGCTCAGCGCTTCAGGTTCGTCAGCTCCTGCAGGACCTCGTCCGAGGTGGTGATGATGCGCGCGTTCGCCTGGAACCCGCGCTGCGCAACGATGAGGTTCGTGAACTCCTGCGACAGGTCGACGTTGGACATCTCGAGCGTGCCGGACGCCAGCGACCCCACACCGGCGGAGCCGGGCGCGCCGACCGTGGCCTGGCCCGAGTTCGCCGTCGCGCGGTAGCCGGACGCACCGGTCTTCTCGAGGCCAGCCGGGTTCGCGAACGTCGCGAGCGCGATGCGGCCGATGGCGAGCGAGGACCCGTTCGAGAACGTGCCGACGACGGTGCCGTCCTTCGAGATCGAGTAGCCCTGCAGCGACCCGGCCTCGTGCCCGTTCTGCGACGAGATCGATGCGGTGTTGAGCGCCGCGAACCCGGACAGCTGGGTCATGTCGACGGTGATGCCGCCGACCGCGAGCGTGCCGCCGGACGCGACGGAACCGTCCGCGGCGAAGGTGATCGCGCCGGTCGCCGAGGTCCCCTGCCCGTTCGACGCCGTGACGCTCCACCCGGTCGTGGTCCGCGTGTACGCCAGGGAGAGCGTGTGCTTGCTGCCGTTCTGGTCGAACACGGTGGCGTCGCGGTTGAGTGTCTCGCCGACGGCGGTGTCGGACGGCAGGTTGCCGGTGACGGTGGCCGAGGAGGTCGCGGTCGCCGGTGCGGCGGCGTCGAGCGGCAGGACGATGTCGGTGAGCTGCCCACCGTCGTTGATCACACCGTTCGTCGCGGAGTAGCCCTGGACGATCTTGCCGTCGGCGCTGACGAGTCGGCCGTTCGCGTCGAAGTCGAACGCGCCCGCACGGCTGTAGATCGTGTCGTTGCCGAGCCGCGTGACGAAGAAGCCGTCGCCCGAGATCATCAGGTCGGTTGCCTTGCCGGTGGCCTGCGCCGACCCCTGGGCGAAGTTGGTGGACACGCCGGCGACCTGCACGCCGAGGCCGATCTGCGCCGGGTTGGTGCCGCCGATGCCGGTCTGCGGCCCGCCGGCGCCCTGGGTCATCTGCGACAGGGTGTCCTGGAAGACCGTCGACGAGGCCTTGAACCCGACGGTGTTGACGTTGGCGATGTTGTTGCCCGTGACGTCGAGCATCTCCTGGTGGGAGCGGAGTCCGGAGATACCGGAGTAGAGCGAGCGGAGCATGGTGTGTTCCTTTCAGAACGAGACGGAGGGAGAAGAGGAGGAAGCGGGTCAGGCGGTCTTGATACCGGAGATCACGTCGAGATCGACCTCCTTCCCGTTCACGGTCACGGTCGGCACGCTGTTCGCGTACGACACGGCACTCGCGGTCCCGGTGACGGATGCACCGGAGGACGCGTCCGTGTAGGTGACCTGCTTGCCGACGAGGTTCGCCGCGGCGATGCGCATCTGCAACGAGAAGTTCTCGTTCCCCGTCGTGGTCTGGTTGGTGATCTGCTCCATCATCGCGAGCTGCGTCTGCTGGCTGATCATCTGGTTCGTGTCCATCGGCGAGGACGGGTCCTGGTTCTGCAGCTGCGTGACGAGCAGCTTCATGAACACCTCGGAGTCCATCGTCTGTGACTTCTTCGAGGCGGCGTTCGCGGCGAGGGCTGCGGCCTGCGTGGCTTGGTCCACGCTGCCGGTGATCGAGTCGATCGGCATGGTTCTTCCTTGTCGTGGAGCGGCTCAGGCGAGGACGTCGAGTCCCGCGGTGCGGACGGTGGAGGGGACGGACCGGAGGGTCCTGGCGGAGGCGGGTCGGGCCTCCAGGTCGTCGCCGACCGGCGGACCGGCGGCCGGCCGCCCGTCGCGACCGGCGGACTCGCCCGCCTGGCGGTCCGGGTGGTTCTGCGACGACAGGTCGAGCGTCGTCGCCACGCCGGTGGTGGCCGCGTCGCGCCGCAGGTCGGGCAGCACCTGCCGCACCGCGTCGCGCCCGGCGTCGGAGACGGCGAACAGCTCGACGTGCATCCCCTGCGCCGTGACGTGCGCGCGGACCGTGACCGGGCCGAGCGTGTCCGGCACGACCTGCACGGTCACCACGTGGTCACCGTGGCCGGCCTGCGCGAGCGTGAAGACGGGCCGCGCGAGCTGCTGTGCGAGGGGTGCCGGCTGGGCAGCGGGCGCGGCGGTCGGTGCGGTGGTCGTCGGTGCCGCGGACGTCGGGGCCGGGAGCGCGAAGGTCGCCTCCGGCGTCCGTCCGGTGGGGCCGGCCTGGAGGCTCGGCTCGCCCTGGGTGCGGACGATCGCGTCCGCCCCGTGCTGCGGCACGGTCGTCTCCGCGGCCGCGGCCGCGGGAGTCGGTGCGGTCGGTGCGGTCGGTGCGGTCGGTGGGGTCGGTGGGGTGACCGTGGGCGAGACTCGGGCTGCGCGACCGTTCTCAGCCTGCGCGGCCCGAGGAGTGTCGCTCGGCACGAGACTCGGCGCGCCGGTGGCCGGAGCGGCCGGGAGGCCGCCATCGACAACCGGAGCCGCGCCGCTCGGCGCCGTGCCGACCGCAGCCGCGCCGCTGGGCGAGACTCGGGCTGCGCGACCGTTCTCGCCCTGCGCGGCCCGAGGGGTGTCGCCCTCCGCGAGACTCGGCTGCGCGGCGCGCCCGGACGCCGGCTGCGCCGCACCCGCCAGCGCCGCGGCCGGGTCTCGGGCCACGCGACCGTTCTCGCGCTCCCGAGCCCGAGAACCGTCGCCCACCGCGAGACTCGGGGCGGCGGCCGCGAGACTCGGGGCGGCGGCCGCGAGACTCGGGGCGGCGTCGGCCGACGGCGCCACGGCGGAAGCGGCGGCCGACGGCGCCGCGAGCGGCGCGGCGACCGGGAGACCGAGGAACGCGGCGAGGGCGCCGGCATCCGCGGGTGCGGGTTGCCCGGGCACGGGCTGCGTCGGCACGGTCTGTGACGGCACTGGCTGGCCCGCCGTGGACTCCGTCGTGGTGGCGTCGGCGGCAGCACCGGACTCGGCAGTGGTCGTGCTCGCCGTCGGACGTCCGTCCTCGTCCCTCGCCGGACCACGCCCGGCGGCAGGCGCTGCGGCGCCCGCGGCGGTCAGCGCGGCGGCGAACCCGGTGCCCGCTGCGGGGTCGTCCTTCGCGGACGAGCCGGCACGGGCGGGTGCCGCAGCGGTGGGGGCGCCCTGGGCGGTGGGCAACGTCATGGTCATGCGGCGGCGCTCCCGGACTGCAGCAGGGACATCAGGGCAGCGGTCTGCAGGTCGGTCCCGGACGAACCGGCCCCGGCAGCGGAGGCGGCCTTCGTCGCGGCGGCGTCCTGGGCCGACGGCACGATGCGACGGATGGTCGCGATGTCCGAGTCCTTGTACCAGTTGTCGACGATGCGGACGTCCTTGCCGGGGCGGGGCGCGTGCAGCACCTTTCCGTCGCCGACGTAGATGACGACGTGGCCCTCGCCCTTCGGGATGATCAGGTCGCCCGGCTGCGCCTGCGCGAGCGACGGCACCGCGACGCCCATCTTCGCCTGGTCAGGCACGACGCGCGGCATCGTGACGCCGAGGTCCTTGAAGACGGTCTGGACGAGTCCGGAGCAGTCCATGCCCGAGGTCGTCGTGCCACCGAACACGTACGGCACGCCGAGGTACTTCTTCGCGTCGGTGACCACGTCGTCCCCGGTCGCACCGCTGCCGGTGGCGACGGTCCCCTTGCCCGCATCGACGGACGTGGCCGGGGCGGTCGTCGGCGCGGCGGTGCCCGAGGCGTCGGCGAGTGCCGATGCGAAGGCGGTCGACGACGCCGCCGAGTCAGCGGAGGACGTCGACGTGGCCGCCGCCGCCGTGGCGGTCCCGCTCTGCAGCGTGTCGATCTGGGAGCGGATCTCGGAGATCCGGCTCAGCACGGTGTCGAGGCTCATCGGCCGTCTCCGTTCCCGAGGTCGCGCGGGCCCCGTGCCGCGATCTCGTCGAGGGTGGTCTGTTCGGTGCGCAGATCCTCGGCCGCGACACGGGAGTCGTGCTGCGTCTCGAGCTTCTCGAGCCCGAGCGCCGCGCGACGGGCGGCGTTGTACGACCCCTGCGCGGTATCGGCGTCGGCGCGACGGTGCTGCACCACGGCGTCGAGTTCCTCGAGCATCCCGCGGGTCGCGGCACGAGCTGCGGCGACCGCGCTGAGGGTCGCGGCGTCCTCGATCGGCATCGCGGCCTCCTGGTCGCTCAGGTTCCGACGCGCGGCGATCCGGGCGTCGGCGGCGTCACGGACGCGTTCGTTCGCGGCGGCGAGGACCGCTGCGGCCTGGTCCTGTTCGGCGTGCCGGAGTCGGAGGAGCCCGGCGAGCGGGAAGCGGCGCGCCATCAGACACCCCCGAGCTGCTGGACGAGTGCTCCGAGGCGACCCCACGACGAGTCCGCGGTCGCACGCTCGTCCATGCCCTGGCGGAGGAACGCGTCGATCGCGTCCTGGTGGTCGACGGCCGCGTCCACGAGCGGGTTCGTCCCACGCTGGTACGCCCCGACGTCGAGCAGGTCCTGCGCGGCCTTCCGTGCGGCCATCACCTTCCGCAGGCCCGTCGCAGCGGCGCGCTGGTGGTCGGTGGTGACCTTCGACGCCACGCGGGAGATCGACCCGAGGGCGTCCACGGACGGGAAGTGCCCCGTCACGGCGAGCTTCCGGTCGAGGACCACGTGCCCGTCGAGGATGCTCCGCGCGGAGTCGGCGATCGGCTCGTTGTGGTCGTCACCGTCGACGAGCACCGTGTAGAGCCCGGTGATGCTCCCGACGCGGTCGGTGCCGGCGCGTTCGAGCAGGCCGGCGAGGACCGAGAACGTCGACGGCGGGTACCCCCTGGTGGCTGGCGGCTCCCCCACCGAGAGCCCGATCTCACGCTGCGCCATCGCGACACGGGTGAGCGAGTCCATCATCAGCACGACGTCCTGCCCGGCGTCGCGGAACGACTCCGCGATGCGGGTGGCGACGAACGCGGCACGCAGACGCATGAGTGCTGGTTCGTCCGAGGTGGACACGACGACGATCGAGCGTGCGAGGCCCTCGGCACCGAGGTCGTCCTCGAGGAACTCCCGGACCTCGCGGCCGCGCTCCCCGACCAGTGCGATGACGTTGACGGCGGCGTCACTCCCCCTGGCGATCATCGACAGCAGCGACGACTTGCCCACGCCGGACCCCGCGAACAGGCCCATGCGCTGCCCGCGCCCGACGGTCGTCAGGGTGTCGAGCACCCGGACCCCGAGCTGCATCGGCGTGTCGATGCGCGTGCGCGCCATGGCGTTCGGCGTCGCGTGGTCGAGTTCCACCCAGTCGTCGGCGTCGAGCGGGCCACGATCGTCGATCGGGCGGCCGAGGCCGTCGAGCACCCGTCCGAACAGGCCGTGTCCGGTCGGCACGAGCACCGGGCGCCCTGTGGGCCGAGCCGGCGTCCCCGCGGTGGTCCCGGTGAGTCGCCCGAGCGGCATGCAGCGGACGCCCGTCGCGTCCGTCGCGACGACCTCGACGGCGGTCTGCGGTCCGTCGTCGTGCCCGACGAGGACGACCTCGCCGATGCGCGCGTCGAGTCCGGCGATCGTCAGCCCGAGGCCGACGGCGCTCGTGACGACGCCGACGCGCTGCGGTGCGGCGAGGGCCACGGCGGCGTCGAGGCCGCGCGGACGGAGAAGCGTCGCGGTCATGCGGTCACCCCCAGCGCGTCCTTGGCGCGGGCGAGTGCGACACCGATGCGGGCGTCGAGGATGCCGTCCGGCAGGTCGACGACCGCGTCGCCGTCGGCGAGGGTCGCGTCCGCGCGCACCGGGACCGGCAGGTCCAGTCCGGCGACCGCCGCGGCGTCCACCGGGCTGAGCCGCACGTCGATCGCGACCGTGTGGTCGATCGACGCGAGCGCACGGCGGACCGTCGCCTCCGCGCCGGAGTCGGCCCCGGCCTCCAGGACCGGACGGGAGGACCGGATCGCGTACCCGACGGCGGCGTCGGCCAGCTCGACGGCGGCTTCCACGACGGATCGCTCCGCCGACTCCAGCACCGGCACCGTGCGCGCGACGAGCGCGTCCGTCATCGCGCCGAGCACGGCGAGCCGCCTGGCCGTCTCGGCTTCGAGCTGCGCGGCGCGGTGGTCGTGCGCTGCAGCGAGCTCGGCGCGCAGTGCGTCCGTCTCGGCCTGCGCGGCCCGGAGCCCTGCTGCGTACCCGGCGGCGTGCCCGCGGACCTCGGCGCTGGCGACGCGGTCGCGGAGCCCGGCATCGGCGACGACGGGGAACGCGACCCGTTCGAAGGTGGTGTCACTCAACGAGCTCGTCCTCCTCCGCGCGGTGGACGGTGATGACGCCCTGCGCCTCGAGCTCGCGGACGGAGCGGACCACCTCGGCGCGCGCCTCCTCGACCTGCGAGACGCGGACGGGGCCCATCGCCTGCAGTTCGTCGTCGAGCAGTTCGCGGTTGCGCTCGGAGACGTTGGCGCGGATGGTCTCGACGACCGGTCCGGCAGCGCCCTTCATCGCGGTGGCGAGGATCTTCGAGTCGATGCCGCGGAGCACCTGCTGGATGTCCCGCGCCTCGAGCTTGACGATGTCCTCGAAGGTGAGCATCCGGGAACGGATGTCCTCGGCGAGCTCGGGGTCGCGCGCCTCGAGACCGTCGAGCACGGCCTTCTCGGTGGCGACGTCCGATCGGTTGATGATGTCCACGAGCGGCTGGATGCCCCCGACGACCTCGATGCTCTCGCGCGGCGACACGACGGCGCCGGCGCGCTGCCGGAGGACGCCCGCGACGATGCCGACCGCCTCGGGGGTCGCCGAGCCCATCGTGGCGAACGCCTGCGCGACGTCCGTGCGGGCACGCTCGTCGACCCCGGCGAGCACGGCGCTCGCCTGGGCGGGCTTGAGGTGTGCCAGCACCAGGGCGATGGTCTGCGGGAGCTCGCCCTCGAGGAGGGTGATGATCTGGCCGGGTTCGGCGTCGTCGAGGAAGTCGAAGGACTGCCCGGCGAGGTTCGAGGCCAGGCGGTCCATGACACCCGCGGCGCGCTCGGCACCGAAGGACGCCTCGAGGAGCCCGAGCGCGGTCTCCTTGCCGCCGCGACGCTGCGTGCGCCCGGTCAGCGTCATCCGGTGGAACTCGGTCAGCGTCTTGTCGACGACGGTGTCCTCGACCCGGCGCATCCGGACGATCTCGGCGGAGATCTCCTCGGCCTCGAGCTCGGAGAACTGCTTCATCACCTCGGCGGCACGCTCGGTCTCCATCTGCATGAGGATGAGCGCGACCTTCTGCGCACCGGTCAACGCGCGGTCGCCGGACGCTGGGGCGGGGGCGTTCACACCGTGGTCCGGTCGTCGAGGAGCCCGCGGAGGAGCTCGGCCGTGCGCTTCGGGTCGCGCTCGGCGAGGGCGGAGATGTCCTGACGGCGGCGCTCTGCGGTGATCTCGTCGGTCGTGAGGACCTCGGTCGGGGCGTCGTCGTGCGGCAGCGTCGGCAGCGCGACGGTCGGGGCGTCGCCGGCGGACGAGAGCCCGGCGCGCTGCTCGGCTGCGTCGACCGCCAGCGGCAGTTCGAACGCGCTCCCGAAGGCGTCGAGCTCGCCGACGTCGACGCTCTCGCGCTCCTGCCGCCGACCGCGCTTGACCAGCACGATGATCAGCGCGATGAGGGCCAGAGCGATGCCGATGACGATGCCGGCGGTGCGGATCGCCGACCACATCGCCTCCTGCTGGTCGGCCTCCTGCTGTGCCTTGAGCGCCTTCGCGGCCTCGTCGGCGGTGCTCGTGTCGAAGTCCATCATCGCGACCTTCACCTGGTCCCCGCGGGCGGTGTCGGCACCAGCAGCGGCTGACACGAGGTCGTTGATGCTCTGCAGGTTCGCGTCCTGCACGGACGTCGCCTTGCTGTTCAGCGCGACCGACACGGTCTGGCGCTGCACGCCACCCGACGGGATCTGCGTCGTCTCGGTGGTGTGGTCGACGGCGTTGTTCTTCGTCGCCGACTCGTTCGTGTACCCGCCGTCACCGGTGCCGCTCGTCGCGGTGCCGTTCGGGACGGCGATGTTGTCCGGGCCGAGGACGCCCGTCGCGCCGCTGGACGCTCCGGCGCCGGAACCGTACTGCTCCTTCGTGGACGACTCGTTGAGCGCGACCGGTCCGGAAGTCGGCGTCGTGTACGACTCCGACGTGCGCGTCCCGGTGTTCTGGTTCATCGTCGCGGACACGACGACGCTGGCGTTGCCGGCTCCGAGGGTCGTGTCGAGCAGGTCCTGGATCTTCTTCGACGTCGACGCGTCGTAGTCCGCTGCCTGGTCGGCACCCGATCCGGTCGCGCCGGTGCCGACGGCCGACAGGGTCTGGCCCTTCGCGTCGACGACGGACACGTCGGTGGGCTGCATGCCCTCGACCGCGGCGCTCGTCAGGTGCACGATCGACTGCACCTGGTCGGTGGTGAGCTGGACGCCGTTCTTCGTGGCGATGAACACCGACGCCGTCGGGTCCTTCTCCTCGGACACGAACACGGACTTCTCCGGGATCGCCAGCTGCACGGTGGCGGTCTGCACGCCGTCCATCGCGGAGATCGTCTTCGCGAGCTCGCCCTCGATCGCGCGCTTGTAGGTGACGTCCTGCTGGAACTCGGAGCTCGTCACGCCCATCTTGTCGAGCAGCGAGTAGCCGCCCTCGTTCGACGACGGCAGGCCGTTCGACGCCGCCTTGAGCCGCTCGGTGTACACCGCGGACTGCGGCACGAGGATGGTCGCCCCGCCGTCGGTGAGTTGGAACGGCACGCCGTCGGTGGTGAGCTGGTCCGTGACCGAGCTCGCGTCAGCAGCGGCCAGCCCGGTGAAGAGCGGCGCGTACGACGGCTTGCCGAGCCAGGACGCGAGCGCGATGCCGCCGAGGACGAGCGCCGCGACGCCGAGGATCGCGATGGTGCGCTGGGCGGCGGAGAAGCCCTTGACGTAGGCGCCGAGGCGGCCGAAGACGTTCTGCAGTGCGGCGGGCATCAGGCCTGCATCCTCATGATCTCGTTGAAGGCGTCGACGCCCTTGTTGCGCACGGCTGCGACGAGCTCGAGCGTGACCTGTGCACGGGTGGACGCGATGGTGGCGTCGTGGATGTCGTCGAGGTTGCCGGTGACGGCCTTGAGCGCGAGCGTCTTCGACGTGCTCTGCAGCTCCTGGAGTCCGTCGACGGCGTTGCCGAGGCTTGCCGCGAAGGACCCGTCGGTGCCCGTGGTGGGCTCGGCGGTGGTCGCGGGCGTGGTGGCCTGGTTGGTGCCGAACACCCCGGAGAGGGCGTTCGTGGTCACACCGTTCACGGCGTCGATGGGCATCAGTTCTTCCCGATCTGCAGTGCCGCCTCGTAGGCGGTCTTGGCACGGTCGACCACGGCGGCGTTCGCCTGGTAGCCGCGCTGGGCCATGACGAGGTCCGCCATCTGTGTGCCGAGGTCGATGTCCGGCATGCGGACGTACCCCTCGGCGTTCGCGAGCGGGTTGTCCGGGTCGTAGGTCACCCGGCCGGCGGCGCTGCCGAACGCGGCGCCCTTGACGTAGGCGCCGGAGACGCCGTTGCCCTCCTGCACCTCGACGTACCGGGCCTGGAAGGCGGTGTCGTCCATCGACTTGACCGTGTTGACGTTGGCGATGTTGTCGGAGATGGCGTCGAGCCACTTCCGGTGCACGGTGAGGCCGGTGCTCGCGATCCCGATCGCGTCGAAGGTCGTCACGAGTTCGTCCGCATCGCCGCACGGACGCTGGTGAGCTCGGAGTTCATCGCCTGCGTGGCGAACTGGTACCGGAGCACCGTGTCGACGTTGGAGAGCGTCTCCTCGTCGAGGTTGACGTTGTTGCCGTTCGTGTTCGTGGGCTCGAGGCTCCGCGCGATGGTCGGCGTCGTGCTGCCGTTGCCCTCGACGACGGACTTGGCGAGGGCGTCCTCGAACTGCACCTTCTCGGCGTGGTAGTTCGTGGTGTTGATGTTCGCGATGTTGTTCGCGATCACGCGCTGGCGCATCGAGAGCCCGTCGAGCGCGCTCTGCAGCGCCGCCGACGTCACGGAATCGAACACGGAGGGTCCCCTCGTCAAGGTGCCGTCGTCCTGTGCGATGACACCGTGCGGTGGTGGCCGATCCGTGGCCGGGTGGTCGAGCGATCCGTGCTCGTCGGGCGCTATCGGAGCGCGGGTCCCGGGGTGTTAGCGGTTGCCCCGAACGGGGGGCTCAGGCGGAGGCGTCGAGGTACACCGAACGCTGCGGCTCGCGCGTCGCGTCGACCGCGCGGAGCGCCCCGAGGTGCTCGAGCGTGCTGCGCCGGTCCCGCTCCAGCACCTGCATGCGGTCCCGCTGCGCGGCGAGCAGCCGGGAGGCCCGCCCCACCAGGTCCCGCGGCACCGGCCCCAGCCCGGTCGGCTCGTGCCACGGGGCCGGGTCGTCGGCGACCGCCGCCTGTTCCAGGGACGTGAGCACGGCCTCCCAAGCGGCCCGCTGCTCGTCGCGCGTGGTCTGCTCAGGCGACACCGAGCGCTCCGCCGATCGTGTGCTGCGCCGGCGCCGGCGTCGCCGGCAGGGCGGCCGCGGCGTCGTGCCAGGACTGTCGCAGGGGCTCGAGGATCCGGATGCAGTCGCGGGTCGCCTGGACGTCCCGGTGCACGTTCGCCGTGATCAGCGAGGTGGACGCGTAGTTGTAGATCGCCAGGAGTCCCTCACCGCCGTCCCACGCGTCGATGCGGAGGGTCGCGGACAGCTCGCCGACGATCGCCTGGGCGTGCAGGAGCTGCTCGCGCGCGGCGTCCCAGTCGTTCGTGGTCTGCGCGGCCTCTGCACGGTGCAGGTCGAGGAGCAGCCGGTCGTAGAGCATCGTGACGAGCTGTGCCGGCGTCGCGGAGAGGACGGCCTCGCTGGTGTACTGCGCGCGGCGGCGGAGCGTGTTCTTGTCGTACATGGTGTCTTCCCGTTCAGCTCGACGTCGAGGAGAGCTGGCTGGAGAGCCAGCTCGACTGCGACTGGAGCTTGCTGAGGCTGGTCTCGAGCGCCGCGTACTGGGTCTGCAGCGCCGACTTGCGCGATGCGAGGCGGTCCGTCCAGCGGTCGATCTGGTCGTTGAGGTCCTTGACCACGGCCTGTTGGCCGGTGATCGCGGTGGTGAGGGAGCCGGTGTACTTGTCGGACGCCGACGTCGCGGCGGCTCCGACGTTCGTCGCGACCCCGGACAGGATCGCCTGCGTCCCCTGCGGGTCCGTCGCGAGGGCCTTCTGGAACACGTCGGCGTCGAAGGTGAAGTCGCCGTCCTTCGTGATCGAGATGCCGATCGCCGACGGGGACTTCCCGTTGACCGGGGCGGACATCGTACTCGTGAGCCGCTGCACGGCGTCGCGCGTCGTCGAGTCACCGAGGAGCACCCCGGCCGTCGTCGTCGTGGTACCGGCCGTGGCGCTCGTCGTGCTCGTCAGGGTGGTGTTCGACGCGTAGTAGGAGCTGATGGCGTTCATCGCGTCGACCAGGCCGGACGCCACCGCCTGTGCCTTGCTGGTGTCCTGCGCGATCGAGACGGTGACCGGGTCGCTCGTGACCTGGGACACCGTCACGTTCAGCCCCGGGACGATGTCCGCGAAGGTGTTCGTCGCACTCGTCACCGTCTGCGCCGCGGCCGTCCCCGCCCAGAGCGTCACGCTCGCGTCGGATGCCTGCTTGACGACGGCGGCGCCGGTCTCGGTGAGCACGTCGGTCGCCGTTCCGGCGGCGACGTCGGCGGCCGTGCCGCGGTGGATCGTGAACGCGCCTGCCGCGCCGGTCGCGGTGGACGTGAGCTGCAGCCGGTAGAGCTTCGTGCCGTCGGTGTCGGTGCCGGCGGACACCTTCGTCGCGGTGATGCCCGCTCCGGACTTCGTGATGGCGGAAGCGACGTCGTCCATCGAGCCGGATGCCGGGGTGACGGTCGTCGTCGTGCCGTCGGCCTTGGTGATCGTGATCGGTTGCGCGTCCGTGGACCACGTCCGCATCGCCGCCGTGACGCCCACCTGTGCGGACGCGGTGGAGGCCACGGTGAAGCTCAGGGACCCGGCCGTGGCGTTCGCACCTGTGGTCGCCGTGACCCCGGCGTTCGAGCTGGTGACCCCGAAGACGTCGAGCGACGTGGCCTTCGCAGCGTCGGCCGCCTTCGTCGCGAGGGTCTGGACGAGCCCGTTGATCGTCTGCAGTGACGAGATGAACGAGTTGGTCGTCGTGACCTTGGTCTTGAGGAGCGTCTGCGGCACCGACTCGATCGACATGAGCGAGTTGATGAGGCTCGTCGTGTCGAGCCCGGACACGAGTCCGTCGATGGCGAAGTTGCCGCTGGACACGGACGAGGTGGACATCTTGGCTCCTGGTCCTCAGTCGGGTGAACTGGTGGTGCGGGAGGCGCCGCTCGCCGGGAGGTCCGAACCGTCCCCGGTGAGCGGCGCCGTCGCGCCTAGCGGAGCAGCGAGAGGACGCCCTGCGTGCTCTGGTTCGCCTGCGCGAGCATCGACGTGCCGGCCTGGCTGAGGATGTTGTCGCGCGTGTACTTGACCATCTCCTCCGCCATGTCGACGTCGGTGATGCGCGACCCGGCCGCGGTCAGGTTCTCCTTGGCCACGTTCGTCACGTTGATGGCGTGGTCGAAGCGGTTCTGGACCGCACCGATGTTCGAACGAGCCGACGAGACGGCCTTGATCTGCTCGTCGATCGTGGAGATCGCCGCCTGCGCGTCGGTCGCCGTGTCGAACTTGATCGCCCCGGCCACGTCGACGGTACCGTCCGCCTTGTACGTGTCCGTGGTGAGCTTGCCCGCGATCGAGCTGACGTCGGCCCCGGCGAGGTCGACCGTGATCTGGCTGGCGGTGTCACCGTTCGCCCCGACCTGGAACTGCAGCTTGCCGTCGGCGGCGCTACCGGCCTTGCCGTCGAGCAGCTTGATGCCGTTGAAGTTGGTCGAGTCCGAGATCCGCTGCAGTTCCTGCTGGAGCTGCCCGACCTCGGTGGTGATCGCCTTGCGCGAGTCGGCGTTGTTCGAGTCGTTGCCGGCCTGCACGGCCAGGTCGCGCATGCGCTGGAGGATCGAGTGGGTCTCGGTGAGGCCACCTTCAGCGGTCTGCACGACGGAGATGCCGTCCTGCGCGTTGCGGGCGGCGACCGTGAGGCCACCGACCTGGGACTTCAGCCCCTCGGAGATCGACAGACCGGCCGCGTCGTCGGCAGCACGGTTGATGCGGAGACCCGTCGAGAGCTTCTCGAGGGACTTCGACAGGTCGTTCTGCGTCGAGTTGAGGTTCCGGTACGTGTTGAGTGCCGAGAGGTTGGTGTTGATGGACATACCCATGGTGGTTTCCTCCGTGAAATCTGGGTCTTCGTCAGCCCGTCCGTGGGCTGACATGGTGTCCTCTCGGCCGGGCGGCCGGAGGCGTTAGGGAAACCGTCCGGATTTCTCCGGGCGGTTCCCACGGCTCAGCTGGCGACCACGTGGTGGCCGGTCGCGGCGTCCTGCACCGCACGGGCGACACCGACCGCTGCGTTCGCGGCGACCTTCGCCAGGTACGCGCTGCGACGTGCCGCGGTGGTACGGGACACGGGCTCCGGGGTCTCGCCGCCGTCGCCGTAGTGCGTGGCCAGACCGTCGCGGAGCAGCCGCATCGCCTCGGAGCGCTGCTGGGACACGGCGGAGTGGGTGATGCCGAGCTCGGCGGCGACGTCGGTGACCGAGCGGTCTCCGAAGTAGACGGCCTCGACCACGAAGCGCATCCGCTCGGGCAGCGCCTCGACGGCAGCACGGAGGTAGCGGCGCCGCTCGGCCTCGACGAGGTCCTCGCCGGGGAGCGGCAGGTCGGCGGCGACGGTGTCGTGCACGGTCTCGTCGATCGGCGTCACGACCCGGCCGGCGTCGCTCATCGCGTCGGCGGCCGTCTGGCGGTCGACACCCATCGCGTCGGCGATCTCCTGCACGGACACCGTGCGACCGAGTCGGGAGGACAGCGCCTCCTGCGTCGCGAGGGCTTCGCGGATGCGCTTCCTGGTGCCGCGGCTCGCCCAGTCCGACGAGCGCATGTCGTCGGCGATCGCGCCGGTGATGCGGGTGCGAGCGTACGCACCGAACGGCACGCCGAGGGTGGGGTCGAATGCGTCGGCGGCCGCGACGAGCGCGAGCGAACCGACGGCGGCGAGGTCGTCGCGGTCGAGGTGGGTGGCACGTGCCCGGACGTCGGACACGATGTAGCCGACGAGCGGGAGGTGCTCGACGATCATCGCGTTGCGTTCGGTGCGGTCCATGCTGATCCCCTGGTCGTCTCGACTGGTGTGACCCGTCCGTGGGCGCGGCGATCACCGGCCGCGTGGAGGCCGGTCGGTACGCCGAAGACCCGCCCGGGTCCCTCCGGGCGGTGCACCCGCGTCCCTGCGACGCGTTCCGGTTTGTCCCCCGGGGTGCGTTCTGAATGTATCGGCTGGCAAACCCCTGAACACCCCCTCACACGTCCCCAAAGCGGGGGGACACGGGGCGTTTCCCGGTCGGCATTTGGGGGGACCCGAGTACGGGAACGGTCGTTCCTGTCCCCCGGATTGGAGGCACCGGGAGGAGACCGTGCCGACTCGTGCCCCGCCACCGACGGGGTCGCGCTTACGGGGCACCCCGGGCTGCCGATAGTCCTCGCTGTCCGCAGGATGACCGACACCGCAGGATGACCGACACACAGTCGGACCGACACCGGGAGGAGATGATGAGCGTGAACGACCTGTCCGCCGTGCTCTGGCGCGAACGAGAACTGCTCGAACTGCTCACCTTCAAGCTCGAGGAGGAGCAGCTGCTGCTCGCCGCCGGGCGCTCCCGCTGGGTGTCGCACGCCAGCCGCGAGGTCGAGCAGGTGCTCGAACGGCTCCGCGCCACCGGACTCGAACGGAGCGCGGAGAGCGCCGCCGTCGCCGAGGAGTGGGGCGTGGACCCCGACGCTCCGCTGCGCGAGGTCGTCGCCGCGGCGCCCGGTGGCCCGTGGGGCGAGATCCTCGCGTCGCACCTCCACGCGATGGTCGAGCTGACCACGCAGATCGGGGCCCTGCGGGACGAGAACGACCGCTTCATCCGGACCGCGGCGCAGGCCACCGAGGAGACCCTCGCCGGCACGGTCGGCGACACCGCGACGTACGACGCCACCGGGACCTCGGGCCACGCGACGGGCGAGGCCCGACTGTTCGACGGGACCCTGTAGACGATGGTCAGCACCTTCGGCTCGCTCGCCACCGCCTACTCCGGCCTCGCCGCCGCGCGTGCCGGCATCGACGTCACCGGGCAGAACATCGCGAACGCGGGCACCGCCGGGTACACCCGCCAGCGCGTCACGCAGACGTCGATCCCCGCGGCGCAGACCGGGTTCATGCGCGGGACGGCGGCCCTCGCCGGACAGGGCGTCTCCGTCGACGGCATCGCACGACTCGGCTCCCTCACGCTCGACGCCGGCGTCCGCGCCGCTGCCGGGTCCTCCGCGTACGCCACGGCCAGGGCAGCCGGACTCGACCAACTCGAGACCGGGCTGAACGAACCGGGCGACGACGGGCTCTCCGCGAAGCTCGACGACTTCTGGTCGGCGTGGGGCGACCTGTCCACGCACACCGACGACCCGGGTGCCGCCACCGCGCTGCTCGGTGCCGCGAAGACCGTCGCGTCCACCCTGGCCGCCGGGTCGAAGGCCGTCGACGCACAGTGGACCAGTGTGCGCGGCACCGTCGCCGGACAGGTCTCGCAGCTCAACGACGCGGCGAAACAGGTCGCCGACCTCAACGGCCGCATCCGCACCGCACTCGCCGGTGGCGGCAACGCGAACGAGCTCATCGACCAGCGTGACCAGCTCACCGAGCAGATCGCCTCCCTCGCCGGGGGCACGACCCGCGCGAACGCCGACGGGACCGTCGACGTGCTCATCGGCGGCAACCCGCTGGTGCAGGGCTCGGATGCCCGCTCGGTCGCGCTCGGCGGCGGGACCCGGCTCGCGGACGGCGCGCCGGTCACCCTCACCTGGACCTCGGGTTCCGGTTCCGCCGTCGCCCTCGACGGCGGATCGATCGCCGGCAACGTGTCCCTGCTGGCACCGGCGAACGCGAGCGGCACCGGCGGTGCGCTCGCGCAGGCGTCCGCCGCGTACGACACGATTGCGACGACGATCGCCGCACAGGTGAACGCCGTGCACGCCACCGGTACGACGGCGAACGGGACCACCGGTGCCGCCTTCTTCGCGCTCACCGCCGGCGTCCCGGCAGCGCAGGGCCTCACCGTCGTCCCCACCGACGCCGGCGGCATCGCGACGCGGAACGCGGCCGGCGAGTACGACGGCTCCGTGGCGGACGCCCTCGGTGAGCTGGGGAAGGCCGCGGACGCACCCGACAAGGCGTGGGCGACGTTCGTGGCGGGCGTGGGCACGGCCTCCCGTTCGGCGACGTCGGAGGCGACGCTCACCGGCCTCGCCCTCACCAACGCGCGCACCCAGCAGCAGTCGGGCGCCGGCGTCGACCTCGACGAGGAGAACGTCAACCTGCTCAGCTACCAGCACGCCTACCAGGGCGCGGCACGCGTCCTGACGGCCGTCGACGAGATGCTCGACACCCTCATCAACCGCGTCGGCCTCGTCGGGAGGGGATGACCGTGATCACCCGTGTGACCACCCAGATGTCCATGGCAGCGGCCACGAGCCGGCTGCAGGCCGGTGCCGCCAAGCTCGCACAGCTCACCGAGCAGGCCACCACCCTGAAGAACATCGGGAAGCCGTCGGACGACCCGGTCGGCACCGCGTCGTCGATGCAGGTCCGCAAGGAGCAGGCCGCGAACGCGCAGTACACCAGGAACGCGAACGACGCGGTCGGGTGGCTGGCGAACACCGACAGCGCGCTCGGCGACGTCTACTCGGTCCTCTCGAAGGTGCGGGACCTCACCGTGCAGGCGGCGAACTCCGGCACCATGAGCGACACCGACCGCGACGCGTTCGTCACCCAGTTCCAGGCGCTCAAGGGCGACCTGGCCGCCAGCGCGAACGCCACCTACGGGGCCCGGTCCGTCTTCGCCGGGTCAGCGACCTCGTCGACGGCATACGACCCCGCCACCGGGTGGGCGCCGTCCACCGCGACCGTCGACCGGCGCATCGGCGACGGGACCACGGTGCGGGTCGACACCTCCGGGGCCGCGGTGTTCGGCTCCGGGTCGACCTCCGTGTTCTCGATGATCGACTCGATCGTCGGGGACCTGCAGAACGGCGTGAACGTGAACCCCCGCATCAACGACGTGGACGCGCACCTCCAGACGGTGCGCGGTGTGCAGGCGGACGTCGGTGTCCGGCACGCGGCCGCGATCGCCGCGCAGGACTCCCTGAAGTCGTCGTCGACGACGCTCGAGGGACGCCGCTCGTCGATCGAGGACAAGGACCTCGCCAAGGCCGTCCTCGACCTGCAGGTGCAGCAGACCAACTACCAGGCAGCCCTCGCCGTCACCGCGAAGGTCCTGCAGCCGACCCTGATGGACTACCTCCGATGAACATCGACCTCACCTTCGCCGTCGCACCGTTCGGTCTCGAGCCCCTCGTCGCGTTCACGCTGACGCCGGTCTCGGGTGCCGACGGCCTCTTCACGCTCGTCGGGGCGGGGACCACGGAGTCCGGGGTATCCGCGCCGAAGATGTTCCTGCTCGACGCAGCGGTGCACCTGCCCGACTACGCGCCGGCACTGTCCGACGAGCAGGCGGCGACGATCGGGCTGACCGCGCCGTCGGACGCGATGCTCCTCGTCGTGGCGACCCCGGGTGACGCCGGCACGACGGTGAACCTGCTCGCGCCGGTCGTGGTGAACGCGCGGACGTCGGTCGGCGCGCAGTTCATCCTCGAGGACCAGGACCTGCCGTTGCGCGCGGAGCTCGCCCGGCGGTAGGTGGGCTGCGCGGCTCCTGGCTCCTGGCTCCTCTGCCCTGTGCGGCCCGGCTCCCCTGCCCGGGGTCCGGCTCCCCTGCCCGGGTTCCGACTCGGAACGACAGGATCGCTGTCGTACGACAGCGATCCTGTCGTTGGGCGGCGTGCGCAACAGTTGCACACGCGGGGTTGCGACAGAGTCGCTGTCGTACGACATCGACGTTGTCGCAGGTTGCGCACGCACAAACCCTCCACAGCCTGGAGGCTCGGCTCGTCGTCCACAGATCGGCCCGCGTCCGCCCCGTGGGCAGGCCACGAGCGGGATCGTTTCCGCATGCACGATCGCGTCATGCAGACACCACTGATCCGCACCGCAGACCACGACAGCGCCGAACGCCGCGCCCTCCAGCGTCGTGCTCGCCGCGGCGAACTCGTCGCGCTCCGCCCGGGGGTCCTCGTCGAACCCGACGCCCTCGCCGCACTCAGACCGGAAGCGCGGCACCTGCTGCTCCTCCGCGCCACCGCCTCGATGATCCGCCCACCGCGGGCGATCTCGCACGCGTCCGCCGCGGCGGTCCACGATCTGCCCTTTCGTCGCCCCACCTCCGGGAAAGGTGCAGGTCACGGATCCGCGACGGACCCACGCCGACGCGACACGGTTGACCAGCGTGCACGTCGAAGCCGATCGGACCGGCCCGGTTCCCCGGTACACCGGCAGCCCACCGACGACGCCGACGGAGTTCTGCGGCGCGCACGTGACGGCGCTCGTCCGGACGCTCGTCGACGTCGCTGCGACCGAACCTGCATTCGTGTCGGTCCCCATGCTCGACGCGGCACTGGCTGCACGTCAGGTGTTCCCGGAGATGCTCCTCGACGAACTCGCGGCGGCTCCGCCGAACGCCGTGCACCGTGCGCGCGTGGCCATCGAGATGGCGTCGTCACTGTCGGACTCCCCCGCGGAATCCATCGCACGGGTCCGGTTCCGGCAGCTCGGGACACCGGAACCGGTCCAGCAGCACGTCTTCGCTCGATTAGGTGTTCGGCGCGCCGTCGTCGACTTCTGGTTCCCGGCGCAGGGCGTCGTCGTCGAGGTGGACGGGCGTGCCAAGTACGGGAACGGAGCTGCCGTCGCCGAAGCGCACTGGGACGAGAAGCGTCGAGAAGACTTCGTGCGCTCCTTCCCCGAGGTTCGAACGGTCATCCGGTTCAGCTGGGCCGATCTCATGGACCCGGAGGTGATCCGTGTCGCGCTCATCCGTGCTGGCGTTCCACTCCGGTAGCCAGACGCTGCCACGTCTCGACGACGCTGTCGGGGTTGAGCGACATCGAGCTGATGCCGCGCGCCATGAGGTGCTCAGCGAGGTCAGGGTGGTCGCTCGGCCCCTGCCCGCAGATGCCGACGTAGGCGCCGCGAGCACGGCAGGCATCGATCGCCATGTCGATCAAGCGCAGCACGGCCGGGTTCCGCTCGTCGAACGACTCCGCGACGATCCCGGAGTCCCGGTCGACGCCGAGGGTCAGCTGCGTCAGGTCGTTCGAGCCGATCGAGAAGCCGTCGACGTGGTCCAGGAACCGGTCTGCGTCGAGAGCGTTCGAGGGGATCTCGCACATCATCACGACCTGCAGACCGTTGCGTCCACGGACCAGTCCGTTCGATGCCATGCGCTCGACGACACCGGACGCTTCCTCGACCGTCCGCACGAACGGGATCATCACCCGCACGTTCGTGAACCCCATCACGTCCCGCACCGTCCGGATCGCCTCGCACTCCAGCGCGAATGCCTCGGCGAAGTCGTCGGACAGGTACCGGGCGGCGCCGCGGAACCCGATCATCGGGTTCTCCTCGTCCGGCTCGTACGCCGCGCCACCGAGCAGGTGCGCGTACTCGTTCGACTTGAAGTCCGACAGCCGCACGATCACCGGCTTCGGGTCGAACGCCGCCGCGAGCGTGCTGATGCCCTCGGCGAGTCGGCGGACGAAGTAGTCCCGCGGCGCCCCGTACGCCGCGATGCGGTCCTCGATCTGCTCGCGCAGCTCGGTCGGCTGATCGGCCAGGTGCAGGAGCGCCTTCGGGTGCACACCGATCTGCCGGTTGACGACGAACTCCATCCGCGCAAGCCCGACGCCCGCGTTCGGCAGCGCCTGGAACCCGAACGCCTGCTCCGGCGACCCCACGTTGAGCATCAGGTCGACCCCGAGGTCCGGCAGGGCATCGACCTCGACCCGCTCGGTGACGACGTCGAGCACCCCGGGGAACACGCGCCCGGTCTCCCCCTCCGCGCAGGACACCGTGACGGCGTCCCCGTCGGTGAGCACGGACGTCGCGGAGCCGGTGCCGACGACGGCGGGGATGCCGAGCTCACGGGCGATGATGGCGGCGTGGCAGGTGCGCCCACCGCGGTTCGTCACGATCGCGGATGCTCGCTTCATCACCGGCTCCCAATCCGGATCGGTCATGTCGGCGACCAGTACCTCGCCCTCCTCGAAGTCGTGCATCTCGTGCGGGGATGCGAGCACTCGCACCGGACCGGCACCGATCCGCGCGCCGATCGCCCGGCCCTCCAGCAACGGTGCCTCCGTCGGGGCCGCGGCGAGGCGGTGCCGCTCGACGACACCGGCGAGGGATCGCGACGCCACCGTCTCCGGCCGGGCCTGCAGCACGTAGAGCTGTCCGTCGAGTCCGTCCTTGCCCCATTCGATGTCCATCGGACGGCCGTAGTGCCGCTCGATCGCCACGGCCGTCCGCGCGAGTTCGGTGACCTCGGCGTCGGTGAGCGAGAACCGTCGACGGTCGAGCGGGTCGGTGTCGACGAACGCGGTGGTCCGTCCGACGGCGGTGTCCTCGGTGAAGACCATCCGTGTCGCCTTCGCTCCGACGAGCCGGGAGAGCACGGCCGGCCGGCCCGCCGCGAGCGCCGTCTTCGACACCGTGAACTCGTCCGGGTTCACCGCACCCTGGACCACGCCCTCACCGAGTCCGAACGCGCTCGTGACGAAGACGGCCCGGTCGAAGCCGGTCTCGGTGTCGAGCGTGAACATCACCCCGGATGCGGCCAGGTCGGACCGCACCATGCGCTGCACACCGACGGAGATCGCGACCTCGTCGTGCACGAACCCGCGGTGCACGCGGTAGGCGATGGCCCGATCGGTGTACAGCGACGCGAACACCTGCCGGATCGCTTCGAGCACCGACTCGACACCGCGGATGTTGAGGAACGTCTCCTGCTGCCCGGCGAACGACGAATCGGGCAGGTCCTCGGCGGTCGCGCTCGACCGCACCGCGAAGCTGACACCGTCGGGCATGCCCCGGGTCAGGCGTTCGAAGGCCGCGCGGACGGACAACTCGAACGCGATGCCGAGATCGGTCGTTGCGATCCGTTCCCGGACGGCCCGACCGACACGCGCGAGCGCTCGGGTGTCCTCGACGTCCAGGCCCTCCAGCTGCCGCGCGATCCAGTGCTCGAGCCCCGACGTCGCCAGGTGGCGGCGGAACGCGGCGGCGGTCGTCGCGAAGCCGTCGGGGACGCGGATGCCCACGGCGGAGAGCGAGCGGATGAGCTCGCCGAGCGACGCGTTCTTGCCGCCGACCGCCGCCAGGTCCTCGAGACCGACTGCGTCGAACGACACGACGTCCACGGTCGTGGCGGTGGTTCGGGGTGCTTCGGTGATGATCATCGGTGGCGCCTTTCGTCAGGTCGTCGTTGCACCGCCCGGTCGTCAAGACCGTGCTGTGGAAGCAGTCTCACGGCCAGACAGCACCCAGGAGACTCGAGAACGCCGTCAAGATCGGCACTTCTTGCCGGAACGTGGAGCCACGCGTACCGTGTGCCCATGGACGACGACCTGGACCGCGCCGGCCTCCTCGGCGCCCGGATCCGCCACTACCGGACGACGGCGGGTCTGACGCTCGATGCACTCGGCGCCGTGCTCGGCATGAGTGCGAGCCGCCTCTCCCTCATCGAGAACGCACGGCGCGAACCCCGTGTGTCCGAGCTCCAGGCGTTCGCGGATGCCCTCGGCGTCGGCGTGACCGACCTGCTCCGTGACGAACCGCCGAACGACCGTGCTGCCCTGGAACTGGAACTCCGTCGGGCGCAGGCCGCTCCCGTGTACGCGACCACCGGCCTCCCGACCGTCCGACCCGGGCGGAGCCTCGGCGACGACGCCTTGCGGGCGCTGGTCGGCCTCCATCGCGAGCTCGAACGGCGCGCGTCCGAGGCCATCGCGACACCGGAGGCAGCACGGCGCGGAAACACCGAGCAGCGTGCCCGGATGCGTGAACGCGACAACCACATCGCGGAGATCGAGGCCATCGCCGAGGAGTGCGTGCGCTCCGTCGGCCACACGTCCGGTGCTCTGACCCACCGGGAGGTGAGTCGGATGGCAGAGTCCATGGGGTTCGACCTGTTCTTCGTGGACGACCTCCCCCGATCGGCCAGGAGCGTCACGGACATCGCGAACGGCCGGATCTACCTGCCGCCGTCGTCGATCCCCGGTGGACACGGCCTCCGCTCGATGGCGCTGCAGGCGATGGCGCACCGGATCCTCGGGCACCGGCCGCCGCACTCGTACGCGGATTTCCTGCAACAGCGGCTCGAGATCAACTACTTCGCGGCGTGCTGTCTGATGCCCGAAGCGCAGGCGGTGGCGTTCCTCGGGCAGGCGAAGCGCGCGAAGGACCTGGCGGTGGAGGACTTCCGCGACGCGTTCGGTGTCACGCACGAAGCCGCGGCGCTGCGGATGACGAACCTCATGACGCGGCACTTCGACATGCGCGTGCACTTCCTCCGCGTCGGTGACGACGGCGCGGTCTACAAGGCGTACGAGAACGACGGACTAGCGTTGCCCGTCGACGTCACCGGTGCCGTCGAGGGTCAAGTCGTGTGTCGTCGTTGGGGTGCACGTCGCGCGGGCGACCGGGCGAACCGGACGACCGAGTTCCACCAGTACACGGACACCCCGACCGGCACGTTCTGGTGCTCGACGCAGACCGGATCGACACCGGAGGGTGGGTTCTCGATCACGTTCGGCGTGCCGTTCGACGACGCGAAGTGGTTCCGCGGGCGGGAGACGACGCATCGGGAGACCTCGCGCTGCCCGGACGAGCAGTGCTGCCGGCGGCCGTCACGAGCGCTCGAGGACCGATGGGCCGGTTCGGCGTGGCCGAGCGCGCGGCTGCACGCGCAGATCCTCGCGCCGCTGCCGTCCGGCCGCTTCCCCGGGGTCGACGACGGGGAGGTCTACGCGTTCCTCGACCGCCACGCCGCATCCTGAGACACGGCGACGTCACCGGTCGCAGCGGCGCCCGCGTCAGCAGCCGCGCCCGCACCCGGGTCGTCAGCCGCACCCGGGTGGTATGCCCGCTGCCGCTCCACCACCCACGGCCCCACCCCGACCGCCACGACCTCACCGACCGCCAGCCGCGCACCGTGCACCCGCCCCGCCCCCTTCACCACGGCACCCCGTCGGTCCGGATCGGGCTCCGCGTGCGTCCCGCCCCCGTCGAGCACGACGTCCCGCACCGACACCGCACCGAGCACCTGCGCGCCGTCACCGATCCGTGCCGGTCCCTCCACCTGCGCACCGCCGAGGACGCGGCTCCCGGCCCCCACCACCACGTCCGCACCCTGCGAAGCGATGATCGTCACGGCACCCGGCCCGATCTGCGCATGCGCACCGATGCGTACCGTGCCGCCGTCCGCGACGACACCGACCGCGCCGGGTCCGAGCCGGGCTCCTGCCCCGACCTCGACACACCCGGACCCGCGGGTCTCGAGCACCACGCCGGGGTACAGCACGACGTCGTCGGCGAGCACCACGCCGCGGCCGACGAGCACCGACCCGGGATCGAGCACCGCGACGCGGGGCGCGAGCGCAGCGGTCTCCTGCACGGTGAGGAACCCTGCGGCACGACGGACCTCGTCGAGCGCGTGTTCCGGAGACGAGGCATGCACGAGATGGTCCACCCAGCGAGCCTCCCACATGCCCGGCGTAGCGTGGCGGCCATGGCCCCGAAGCAGAACCACCAGTCGGACCAGGCGATCGTCCCGCTCCCCCAGGCCCCGGTCGACCGGACGACGAGCGCGGAGGTCTCCACGACGACGAGCGCGAAACTCCCCACCACAGCGAAGGGCTGGGAGCGCTGGCTCGACCGCCTCCTCGACGTGCAGCGCCCCGTCGTCGTCGCCCATGTCAACGGAGTCCGACGCCGCCACCCCGACGCGTCTCCCGCAGAGGTCATCCAGATCCTCGAGCGGCACTACCTCACCGCCGTGACCTCCGGTGGCGCCGCCGTCGGCGCGAGCGCGGTGATCCCGGGCATCGGCGTCGCCGCGAGCTTCGGCCTGACCGGCGTGGAGACGATGGGCTTCCTGGAGACGACGGCACTCTTCGCACAGTCGGTCACCGAGGTGCACGGCATCGCCCTCGACGACCCCGAGCGCTCACGCACCCTCGTGATGGCGATGATCCTCGGCACGCCGGGCACGCAGCTCATCAAGCAGCTCGCCGGACAGGCCGCCGGTGGCCAGGCACGCACGGCGTTCTGGGGCGAGATGGTCGCCTCGTCGATGCCCAAGCAGGTCGTGAGCGGGATCGGCGGGCAGGTCCGGGACATGTTCATCAAGCGGTTCGCCGCACGACAGGGCACGTCGATGCTCGGGCGGGCGCTGCCGTTCGGCATCGGCGCGGCTGTCGGTGGGCTCGGTAACCACGCGCTCGGCCGTCGGGTCATCCAGGCCTCGCGGACCGGCTTCGGCCTGCCGCCGGCGCACTTCCCGATCGTCCTGCAGCAGCAGGAGCCGAAGCAGCGTCAGCTGCCGTGGCGCCGCCGCGGCGGGAGCACAGACGAGCAGCAGGAGAGCAAGCGGACCGACACCGCGCTCTGAGCGCGAGCGGACGGCGGACGGGAGGCTCGTGGCGACCCCGCCACGAGCCTCCCGTCCGCCGGTTGCGCAAGACCGGTCAGCGCGCGCGGACCGGCGTCATCACGACCTGCCCGGCGTGGGCGAACCCGCCGCCGAACCCGAACAGCAGCGCCGGGACGCCCTCGGGGAGGTCTCCACGCGCCCAGGCCTTCGACAGGCCGAGCGGCACGCTCGCGGCCGAGGTGTTCCCCGACTCGACGACGTCCCGGATCACGAACTTCGATTCGCCACCGAGCGCTGCGACGAGCGGCTCGATGATCCGCAGGTTCGCCTGGTGGAACGCGAACACCTGGATGTCGTCCATCGTCAGTCCAGCCTGCTCGACGACACGGCGGGCGTGTCCCTCGGCCTCGGTGATGGCCCAGCGGTAGATGGAGCGGCCTTCCTGCGAGAAGCGCTCCGGCGTCCCGGACACGAGCACGGCCTGCTCCAGGTGCGGCACGCTTCCCCAGGACACGGGCCCGATCGACGGCGTGTCGGAGACACCGACGACCGCCGCACCGGCTCCGTCGCCGACGAGCACGCAGGTCGACCGGTCGGTCCAGTCGACGATCCCGGACAGCAGCTCCGACCCGATCACGAGCACGGTGTCGGCCGAGCCGGTGCGGATCGCCTGGTCGGCGAGGGCCATGGCGTACTCGAAGCCGCTGCACGCGGTGTTGATGTCGATCGGCGCGGGTCCGTTCGACATCCCCAGCGCCGCGGCGACCCGACCAGCCGTGTACGGCGCACGGTCGCGGTGCGTGGTCGACGCGACGATGACGAGGTCGACGTCGGTGGGGTCGGTCCCGGCGTCGGCGAGGGCGGCACGACCGGCCTCGGTCGCCATCGACGTGACGGTGTCGTCGGGCCCGGCGATGTGTCGCGTGCGGATCCCGGTCCGGGTCACGATCCACTCGTCGTTCGTGTCGACCATCGTCGAGAGTTCGTCGTTGGTGAGGACGCGCGAGGGCTGGTGGTGGCCGAACCCGAGGATCCGGCTGCCGCGCAGCGGTGCAGGGGTGATCATCTCCCGCACGTTACCCCTCCCCGCGACCTCCGCATTCCCCCGCCGGAATACACGTGGAGAACCCGGAACGGGGTCCGTGACCGGTACTCGCAGGGCCTCTCACCGTCCGGCCGTGGCGGCGTAGACACGATCCATGGACTACACACACCTCGGACGGACAGGGTTGTCGGTGTCGCGAGCAGTGCTCGGCACGATGAACTTCGGACCGGAGACCAGCGAGGACGACTCGCACGCCATCATGGACCGGGCGCACGAGCTCGGCGTCAACTTCTTCGACACGGCCAACGGCTACGGCGGCTCGGTGGGCAAGGGTGCCACCGAGGAGATCATCGGCCGCTGGTTCGCGAAGGGCGGCGGCCGACGCGAGAAGACCGTCCTCGCCACGAAGGTCTACGGCGACATGATCGACTGGCCGAACGGCGGGAAGCTGTCGGCGTACAACATCCGCCAGGCCCTCGACGCGTCGCTGCGTCGTCTGCAGACCGACCACATCGACCTCTACCAGATGCACCACGTCGACCGTGACACCCCCTGGGACGAGATCTGGCAGGCGATGGAGATCGCGGTCGCGCAGGGCAAGGTGCTCTACGTCGGCTCGTCGAACTTCGCCGGCTGGCACATCGCCCAGGCGCAGGAGGCCGCGAAGCACCGCAACTTCCTCGGACTCGTCAGCGAGCAGTCCATCTACAACCTCGTCGTCCGCGACGTCGAGCGAGAGGTCCTGCCGGCCGCCCGCCACTACGGCCTCGGCGTCATCCCGTGGTCGCCGCTGCAGGGCGGTCTCCTCGGCGGCATCATCGAGAAGACCGAGCAGGGCTCCCGGCGGCTGAGCGGCCGGAGCGCCGAGTACGTCGAGGGGCACCGTGACCAGCTGACGGCGTACGAGGCGCTCGCGAAGGAACTCGGCCACACCCCCGGCGAGCTCGCACTCGCGTGGCTGCTGCACCAGCCGGGCATCACGGCACCGATCACGGGACCGCGCACGATGGAGCAGTGGGAGTCGGCCGTCAACGCCGTCGACATCCGTCTCGACGAGTCGGCGCTGACGCGCCTCGACGAGATCTTCCCGGGGCACAAGACCTCCCCGGAGGACTACGCCTGGTGAGCTGAAGCACGGCCTGGAGGCTCGGTGCGCGTCGGACGCGCACCTGGGCCCCGCCGGCCGGTTCCGGAGCGACGCGCCAGCGGCGGTCCGGCCGTGCCCGGTGGGAGCCTCCCGTCATGTGGTCGCGTTCAGAGCGCGCGGATCTCGTCGTCCGTCAGCCCGATCCACCGCAGGTAGTCCTCGACGCTGCCCCAGCGCCACTCCAGGTGCCCGATGACCGTCGTCATGACCTCCGGGACGCAGCGCTGCGCCACGGCCGTCGCCTCGGGGTCGGTGCTCACCGCTCGTTCGGCGGCGAACCGCTCCGCGAGTCCGTCCGCGCTCGCTGCGTAGTCCTCGCCGACGCGGTCCACGGACGCTCCCCACAGCCGGGCCAGCAGCGCGCTGATGACCCCGGTGCGGTCCTTCCCCGCCGAACAGCACACGAGCACGTCCCCGTCGGTGTCGGCGATCGCGCGGAGTGCATCCGCGATCCCCGTGCTGTGCCGGGTCAGCCAGTCGACGTACTGCTCCTCGAGCTGCACGGCGTCCGCCCCTGACTCGACGGTGGACGGGTCGAAGAGCGGCACGCCCCGGTAGCCGGGCTCGCTCGCGAGGGGATGCGGGACCCGCGCGATCTCGTCGTCCCGTCGCAGATCCACCACGGCGACCCCGGTCGGGTACACGCTCGGGGGGAGGTCCGGCTCGGTGTTCGCGCGGTACACCCGGCGCGTGCGGCCGTCCTGGAACCCGGCTCCCCCGACCTCGCGGAGGTTGGTCAGCATCGACGTCGTCGTCATGCTCCCACCCTCCCACAGCACGCGCCCGCGCCCGTCCGCGCCTGCCCGCCCCACCCGCCCCAGCGCCCGCCCCACCAGCACCCGCCCGCGCCGCACGCCCCACCAGCACCCGCCCGCGCCGCCCGACTCGGAACGACGAAGTCGCTGTCGTACGACGACGATCGTGTCGCTCCTTGCGCACGCCGACATCCGCGGGTGTGAACGGACGACAACGCCGATGTCGTACGACAGCGACGATGTCGTTCCGAGTCGACAAGCACCCGCACCCCACCCCACCCAAACCCCCACGCACGACGACGGCCCCCGCGCGCACGCGGGGGCCGTCGCTCGAGAGGGGAGCGCTAGCGCACGGAGACCGGGGTCTCGTCACGCTCCTCGTAGAGGACGTAGCCCTCTTCGCCGTGGACGGCCGTGTCGATGCCCGCGACCTCGTCCTCGGTCTTCACGCGGAAGCCCATCGTCTTCTCGATGATCCAACCGATGATAAAGGCCAGGACGAACGAGTACGCACCGACCGCTCCGGCGGCAGCGGCCTGCTTGCCGAGCTGCGCGAACGAGCCCGAGTAGATGAGGCCGGTGTCGTTGGCGAAGATGCCGAGGAACAGCGTGCCGAAGATACCGCCGACCAGGTGGACGCCGACGACGTCGAGCGAGTCGTCGAAGCCGAGACGGTACTTCCAGTCGATCGCGAAGCAGCAGACGATGCCCGCGAGGAACCCGAGCAGGATGCCCCAGCCGGGGGTGAGCGCTGCGCACGCCGGGGTGATCGCGACGAGTCCGGTGACGGCGCCCGATGCGGCACCGATCGACGTGGCCTTGCCGTCCTTGAGCTTCTCGACGAGGAGCCAACCGAGGATGGCGGCGGCCGGGGCTGCGAGGGTGTTCACCCAGGCGATCGCGGCGATGCCGTCAGCAGCACCCTCGGACCCGGCGTTGAAGCCGAACCAGCCGAACCAGAGGATCGCGGCACCGAGGAGGACGAAGGGCGGGTTGTGCGGCTTGTGCGCGCCCTTGGCGAACCCGACGCGCTTGCCGAGGACGATCGCCAGCGCGAGACCCGCCGCACCGGCGTTGATGTGCACCGCGGTCCCACCGGCGAAGTCGATGACGCCCCACGTGGCGGCCCAACCGGAGGTGAGGTTGAAGACCCACGAGGCGACGGGGAAGTAGACGACCGTGACCCAGACGCCGGCGAAGACCATCCACGCGCCGAACTTGGCACGGTCGGCGATCGCGCCGGAGATGAGGGCGACGGTGATGATCGCGAACGTGGCCTGGAAGCCGACGAACGCCATCGAGGGGTACGCGGCGTGGATCGTCGAGGCCTTGGCCTCCTCGAACGCCTGCCCGAGGCCGATCTGGTTCCAGTCGATGCTGAAGAAGCCGACGACACCGGAGACCGCGGTGCCGTCACCGTGGTTGGCGAAGGCGATCGCGTAGCCGTAGACGACCCAGAGGACGCTCACCAGTGCGATCGCCCCGAAGGACATCATCATCATGCTGATGACGGACTTGGCCTTCACCAGTCCGCCGTAGAAGAACGCCAGGCCGGGTGTCATGAACAACACCAGCGCTGCCATCACCAACACGAAGGTCGTGTTGCCTTGATCAAGCATGTCTCACCTCTCGATTGCAGTGCGGTCACCACGTCGGCGGTGCTTGCTGTGCATCGGGGGCACCGACGTGTCCGCCTCGGGTAGGACAGAGTCTGGCGAGGTGACGTTTCGCGAGGGAGCACGATGTGTTTCGCGGGTGTAACGCGACGGGGCGTTGTGTAAACGTCGTGTTACCGGGGCCTCGCGACCCCCTGGACGGGGGCCACGAGTTCGCGCAGTCCGTCCGGACGGTGCCCGACAGGCGTCGCGCAACCCGCCCTGGAGGCCCGGCGCGGCCCCGGTGTGACCGTTCTGCTGAGCGGGTGGCTCAGTCCACGGCGCGGGTCAGGGCCACCACGCGGCTCGCGGCACGCAGGTACTTCTTGCGGTACCCGCCGTCGAGCATCGACGAGGGGTACACGTCGTCGAGCGGTGTCCCCGACGCGACGATCCGCACCTGGGCGTCGTACAACCGGTCGACGAGCGCGACCCACCGGAGCGCGTCGGTCTGGTCGGTGAACGCCGCGACGTCGGTGAGGCCGACCGCGTCGAGCCCGTCCACGAGCGCGACGTACTTCGACGGGTGCACGGTCGCCAGGTGCGCCACGACGGCGCGGAAGTCGTCGAGCGTGACCTCGCCGGACGACGGCAACGACGACGACACGTCGGACACGACCGCGGCGGACTCGTCGACCGCGCGTCGGCGGTAGTCGAGGCCGTCGATCCGCATCGTCTCGAACCGGTCCGACATCGCCTGGATCTCGCGGAGGAAGTCCTGCGCGGCGAAACGCCCCTCGCCGAGGGCCCCTGGTGGCGTGTTCGACGTGGCGGCGAACCGCGTGCCGGACTCGGTCAGCTCCTTGATGAGCCGCGTCATGACCATGGTGTCGCCAGGGTCGTCGAGCTCGAACTCGTCGATGCACACCAGCGAGGTCCCACGGAGCAGGTCGACCGTGCCCTGGAACCCGAGCGCACCGACCAGCGCGGTGTACTCGATGAACGTGCCGAACGTCTTCCGACCAGGTTCCGCGTGGTAGGCCGCGGCGAGCAGGTGGGTCTTGCCGACGCCGAACCCGCCGTCGAGGTACACGCCCGACTTCGGCGCGGTGTCCGTGGTCGCAGCGCGTCGGCGTCCGAACAGCCCACGCTTCGCCGGTTCCGGTCGGGTCGCGACGAACGACTCGACCGCGTCGCGGACCGCTGCCTGCGACGGGTAGTCCGGGTCGGGGCGGTACGACGCGAACGACGCGTCCGTGAACTGGGGTGGGGGCACCAGCGCCGCGGCCATCTGCTGTGGGGAGACCGATGGGTCGCGGTCGACCAGGTGCTGGGGCATGCAGTGCCTTCCGGGAAGCGTGTCGTGCGGTGTCACGTTGCATCGGGGACGAGGTACGTCCGCGTACCGTTGCTCCCGACGCCGAGCACCGATCCTAGTCCGGCGCCACCGCACCCAGGAGGTAACCACGATGACCGCACCGGTCGACCCGTCCGCCGAGTTCCGCGCCTACGCCCACCCCGAACGACTCGTGTCGACGGCATGGCTGCAGGAACAGCTCGACGCCGGCACGCAGGACCTCGTGGTCGTCGAATCAGACGAGGACGTGCTGCTCTACGAGACGGGACACATCCCCGGCGCGGTGAAGATCGACTGGCACACCGACCTCAACGACCCGGTGCAGCGCGACTACATCGACGGCGAGGCCTTCGCCAGGCTCGTCGGCGGCAAGGGCATCGGCCGCGACACCACCGTCGTGGTCTACGGCGACAAGAACAACTGGTGGGCCGCGTACGCCCTCTGGGTCTTCGAGCTGTTCGGCCACGAGGACGTCCGCCTCCTCGACGGCGGCCGCGCGAAGTGGATCGCCGAGGACCGTGCACTCACCACCGACCGCACCGAGGCCGCACCGGTCGAGTACCCGGTCGTCGAGCGCGACGACACCGTGGTCCGTGCCTTCAAGGAGGACGTCCTCGACCACCTCGGCAAGCCGCTCGTCGACGTCCGCAGCGCACCGGAGTACAGCGGCGAGCGGACGACCGCGCCCGACTACCCGGAAGAGGGCGCCCTGCGCGGCGGACACATCCCGACCGCCGTGAACATCCCGTGGGCCACGGCAGCAGCACCCGACGGCACGTTCAAGCGCCGCGACGACCTCGATGCCGTGTACCGCGACGGCGCCGGCATCGGCGCCGACGACGAGGTGATCGCCTACTGCCGCATCGGCGAGCGGTCGAGCCACACCTGGTTCGTGCTGCGGTACCTGCTCGGTCACGAGAACGTCCGCAACTACGACGGCTCCTGGACGGAGTGGGGCAGCGCGGTGCGCGTGCCCATCGTCCAGGGAGCGGAGCCGGGTACCCTTCCGAACCGATGAGCACCGAACTCCCGGAGGCACTCGCCGAGATCCGCGACGACTTCCTCGAACTGTCCCAGGCCGACCGACTGCAGCTGCTCCTCGAGTTCTCGAACGAGCTCCCGGCACTGCCCGAGCGACTCCGAGGACACGAGGACGAACTCGAGCGCGTCGAGGAGTGCCAGTCCCCCGTCTTCATCACGGTCACCGTGGGCGAGGACGGCGACGCACCCGACGTCGTCCGCATGCACGCGACCGCACCGCGCGAGGCCCCGACGACCCGCGGGTTCGCCTCGATCCTCGCGCAGGGTCTGTCCGGCCTGACGGCCCAGCAGGTGCTCGCGGTGCCGTCCGACTACCCGCTGACGCTGGGCCTGTCCGAGGCGGTCAGCCCGCTGCGGATCCGCGGCATGGTCGGCATGCTCGGCCGGGTGCAGCGCCAGGTGCGCGCGCTGGTGGCGGTGCGCTGAACGCGAGCGAGCGCGCGCAGGAGGCCCGGTGCCAGCTGGCACCGGGCCTCCCGTCCGTCTCGGGCCGACTACCGGGCGGTGGTCGCGTTCTGCGGCCGGACCACCTCGGTGAGCCACGCGAGGATGCGGGCGTCGAACCAGTCGGCGTCGTGGTTCCAGAGCTTGGTGTGCCGCGCGACGTGCGCGACCTCGAGCCGGACCAGGTCCGGCCGCGCCTGCGCGAGTGCGTGCGAGGCGGACGACGGGACGAAGCCGTCGTCGTCGCTGTGCAGCAGCAGGATCGGGACGGTGAGCTCGTCCGCTCTCGCGACCATGTCGAGCTCCCGGAGGTCGACCGGGTGCTTGAGGCCGGCGAGCCGGTGCAGGACCGGCGTCCGGAGCACGCGCTGTGCGACCTTCCGGACGACCCGCGGCAGCCGCATCGCCTGGCTCTGCGACTTGAGGACCGCGTGCCAATCGACCACGGCCGACTCGAGCACGACGCCGTCGACGAGCCGCGCGAAGGACGACCGGAGCAGCGTCTGCAGGACGACCGCGCCGCCCATCGACCAGCCCATCAGCACGACGCTCGTCGCCCCTTGGCCGTCGACCCAGCGGAGCGCGGCGTCGATGTCCTCCCACTCGGTGCTCCCGAGACCGTACCGACCGTCGTCGCTCTTCGGGGCGACGCCGTCGTTCCGCCACGAGGCGAGGAGGACCGAGTAGCCGGCGGCACGGAACACCGGGACGGCGCGGATGGTCTCGGCGCGGGTGACGCCGCGACCGTGCACGAGGACCGCCCACGGCGCAGCGGGGTCGTCGGCGCGGACGACCCACGCAGGTGCCGGACCGTTCGGTGTCGGGACGTCGATGTCCTCCACCGGGACGTCGAGCTCGCCGGGGGTGAGGTAGAACCAGCCACCCCATCGGCCACGACGGGCACTCGTGGGGTCGCCGGCGTCGACGGCGATGATGCTGCGGGTGACCGTGGTCGAGGTGGTCCCGAGGACGTCGCCGACGCGCATGTGCCCGGTGCCGCCACCGAACCAGAGGCTGTAGCGCCCCTGCAGCTCGGTGTCGGGCGTCCGCTCCAGCGTGACGGTCTTCCGGACCGGGTCGACGGCCACGATGGGCACTCGTTCGGTGCGCTTGCGGTCGGGAGTGACGACCATCCGGGCGATCGCGGCGACGAAGCCCCCGACCACCGCGGTCCCGACGGCGGCGGCCGCGATGCCGGCTCCGAGGGCGACGAGCCCGGCCGACCTGGCGGTGTCCTGGACCGGCTCATCGGCGGGTCGCGCGGAACGGGACATGGTCCGGAGCCTAGTCTGCATTCGTGTCCGAAACCCGAGAGCCCGAGGCCTTCGCGCAGCTCCGCGCGTTCGTGTCATCGGGCGGGACCCGCACCGAGACGACGGTCACCGAGATCCCGTCCCCCAGCCGCATGGCCCCGTTCTCGATCGCCCTCGCGGCGGACGTCTCCGGGGCGGCGCACGGGGTCGACTCGGACCTCGGCACCGGGCGGTTCATCGCGCTGTACGACCCCGCCGAACCGGAGGGCTGGCACGGGCCGTTCCGCATCGTGACCTTCGCGCAGGCCCCGCTCGAACCGGAGATCGGCGTCGACGAGTTCGTCGCCGACGTCACCTGGAGCTGGCTCGTCGACGCACTCGAGGCGCACGGCGCGGCGCACGACCACGCTTCGGGCACCGCTACCAAGATCATCTCCCGCGGCTACGGCGAGCTCGCGGCCCAGGGCGACGGCGCACAGCTGGAGCTCCGGGCATCGTGGACCCCGCACGTCACGGACGTCGACGGCACCGACCTCGTCGCGCACGTCGAGGCGTGGGAGGAGATCGTCGCCATGCTCGCAGGACTGCCCCCGTCGTCGGACGGCGTGACGCTGCTCGGCCCCAGGAGGCTCGCGAAGTGACTGACCCCGTACCGAACCCCGTCGTCCCCTCGTTCGAGGAGGGACACGACGCGGTCAAGGTCATCGAGTCGCGTCCGGACTACCTCGACGCGGTCGCCGCGATCGCGTCCGGTCACGGCCCGGTCGCCGTCGACGCCGAGCGAGCCAGCGGCTACAAGTACTCGCAGCGCGCCTACCTGATCCAGGTCTTCCGCCGGGGCGCCGGCGCGTTCCTCTTCGACCCCATCGCGATCGGCTCGTTCCAGGAACTGCAGGACGCGATCGTCGACGAGGAGTGGCTCTTCCACGCCGCGTCGCAGGACCTGCCGTGCCTCCGCGAGGTCGGACTCGACCCGTCGCGCATCTTCGACACCGAGCTCGGTGCCCGCATCGCCGGGTTCCCCCGCGTCGGCCTCGGCGCCGTCGTGGAGCAGCTCCTCGGCATCACGCTCGCGAAGGCCCACTCCGCGGCCGACTGGTCCACCCGACCGCTCCCGCAGTCCTGGCTCGTCTACGCCGCGCTCGACGTCGAGCTCCTCCCCGACCTCCGCGATGCCCTCGCCGCGAAGCTCGAGGAGTCCGGCAAGACCGAGATCGCCCGGCAGGAGTTCGACGCGGTCCTGCACCGGGCGCCGAAGCCCCCGCGTGCCGAGCCGTGGCGCCGCCTGTCCGGCATGCACGCCCTCCGTGGACAGCGTGCCCTGGCGATCGCCCGCTCGCTGTGGGAAGCCCGTGACGCCTTCGCGCAGGAGACCGACGTCTCGCCGGGTCGCACGATCCCGGACTCCGCGATCGTCGCCGCTGCCGCAGCCGCTCCGGAGACCCGCAAGGACCTCGCCGCGCTGAAGGCGTTCACCGGCCGCGCCAGCCGCTCCGAGCTCGACCGCTGGTGGGCCGCGGTCGACGCCGGGCGGACGACCGACGACCTCCCGCGACTCCGGGGCAAGGGGGAACCGACCCTCCCGCCGCCGCGTGCGTGGGCCGATCGCAACCCGGAGGCCGACCGCCGGTACAAGGCAGCACGCGCCGCGATGACCGCCCGCGCAGAGGAGCTCGACCTGCCGCTCGAGAACCTGCTCACGCCGGACTCCCTCCGCTCCATCGCGTGGGAGCCGCCCACACCGGCCACTGCCGAGTCGGTCGCGGCGGCGCTCGTCGCGCTCGACGCACGGCCCTGGCAGGTCGAGGAGTCCGCGTCGCGGATCGCCGACGCCTTTGTCGCAGCCGGACAGGAGTCGTCCACCGAGGATCCTGCCTCGTCGTAGGAACCGACCAACCGAGGTGCGTCTCCTCAGCCGTGGGGCATAGCGTCGGTTGCGTCGTCGGGGTGCGCCCCGACCAGGGCGGGACGACCCGATCGTCCGGCTCGATCGATGTTGATCTTCTGGAGGCCAGCTTTGCCAAAGGCATCAGACGTCGTCTTCGTTGACGGCGTGCGGACACCGTTCGGACGTGCCGGGGAGAAGGGGGTGTTCTGGCGGACCCGCGCCGACGACCTCGCGGTGCACGCGATGCGCGGGTTGCTCGACCGGAACGCGTCACTCGATCACGCGGCCGTCGACGACGTGGCGGTCGCCGCGACGACGCAGCAGGGCGACCAGGGCCTGACCCTCGGACGCACCGTCGGCATGCTCGCCGGCCTGCCGAAGTCCGTGCCCGGCTACGCCATCGACCGCATGTGCGCCGGCGCGATGACGAGCGTCACGACCCTCGCCGGCGCGATCGCGTTCGGCGCGGCCGACATCGCCATCGCCGGTGGTGTCGAGCACATGGGACGCCACCCGATGGGCTTCAACTCCGACCCGAACCCGCGGTTCATCGCCGAGCGCATGGTGAACGCCGACGCGCTGGTGATGGGCAAGACCGCCGAGCGGCTGCACGACCGGTTCCCGGCGATCACGAAGGACCGCACCGACGCCTACGCCGTGCAGTCCCAGCAGCGGTACGCCGCCGCATGGGCCGCCGGCAAGCTGCAGCCCGACCTGGTGCCCGTCGAGGTGAACACCGGCGAGGGCTGGGACATCGTCTCCAGCGACGAGCCGCCCCGCCCGGGGACGACGCTCGAGGCACTCGCGGCGCTGAAGACCCCGTTCCGACCGCACGGCCGGGTCACCGCAGGGAACGCCGCCGGTCTCAACGACGGCGCGACGATGAGCCTCCTGGCCTCCGACGCCGGCGCGAAGCAGTTCGGGCTGGAGCCGAAGATGCGCATGGTGTCCTTCGCCTTCGCGGGCGTCGACCCCGAGGTGATGGGCGTCGGCCCCGTCCCCGCGACCGACAAGGCACTCGCCAAGGCCGGGCTGTCGATCGAGGACATCGGTCTGTTCGAGATCAACGAGGCGTTCGCCGTGCAGGTGCTCGCCTTCCTCGACAACTACGGCATCGCGCAGGACGCCACGAACGTGAACGCCTGGGGCGGCGCGATCGCCGTCGGGCACCCGCTCGCATCGAGCGGCGTCCGCCTGATGACGCAGCTCGCGGCGCAGTTCGCGGAGCGTCCCGACGTCAAGTACGGCATCACGACGATGTGCATCGGGCTCGGCCAGGGCGGCACCGTCATCTGGGAGAACCCGCACTTCAGCAAGTCAGCGGCACGGAAGGCGGCATGACCATGACCCTCGTCGACAACGACCGACTGCTCGCCCTCTCCGAGGACGAGGTCGTCACGCACTCGTACCTGAAGCACATTGCGCTGCCGTCCGGCGGCACGCTCGGGCTCATCACGCTCGACAACGGCAAGGACTACAAGCGTCCGTCGACGCTCGGGCCGCGCACCCTCCACGAGCTCTCGGGTGTGCTCGACACGCTCAAGACGGAGGCGGCCGCCGGCACCGTGCAGGCCGTCGCCGTCACGGGCAAGGAGTACTGCTTCGCCGCAGGGGCGGACCTCTCCCAGGCGGCTTCCGTGCCGTCACGGGACGTCGCCCACGACCTCGCGGCGCTCGGGCACGCCACGCTCCGGAAGTTCGGCGACCTCGGCGTCCCGTCGTTCGCCCTGATCAACGGCATCGCGCTCGGCGGCGGTCTCGAGATCGGACTGCACTGCGCCTACCGCGCGTTCTCCTCGGCCGCGCAGGGCATCGGTCTCCCCGAGGTGTTCCTCGGCATCATCCCCGGCTGGGGCGGCGCGACGCTGCTCCCCCGCCTGATCGGTCCGGAGAAGGCGCTCCGCGTCATCGTCGAGAACCCGTTGAAGAACAACCGGCTGATGGACGGGCCCGCCGCGGTGGAGCTCGGCATCGGCGACGCGCTCATCCCGTCGGTGACGTTCCTGCCGTCCGCCGTGGCGTGGATCGACGGCGTCGTGTCCGGCAGCACGAAGGTCGTCAGGAAGAACGAGCCCGGCATGCTCGAGAAGGCCGCGTGGGGGACGGTCGTCAAGGTCGCCCGCTCCCAGGTGGCGTCGAAGATCGGCACGGTGCCGAAGTCGCCGTTCCGTGCGCTCGACCTGGTCGCTGCGGCGAAGTCCGGCTCGCTCGACGAGCGGTTCGCCGGTGAGGACGACGCCCTCGCCGACCTCATCTCGGGCGACCAGTTCGCGGCGTCGATGTACGCGTTCGACCTCGTGCAGAAGCGTGCGAAGAAGCCCATCGGCGCACCGACCGACGTCGAACCGAAGAAGATCACGAAGGTCGGCGTCCTCGGCGCCGGGCTCATGGCGTCGCAGTTCGCGCTGCTCTTCGCCCGCCGTCTCGGCGTCCCCGTGGTCATCACCGACGTCTCGCAGGAGCGCGTGGACGCCGGTGTCGCACGCATCCGCTCCTCCGTCGACGAGCTGCTGGCGAAGGGCCGGGTCTCGCAGGACGACGCCAACCGGATCAGCGCACTCGTCAGCGGCTCGGTGTCGTACGACGCGTTCGCGGACGCCGACTGGGTCATCGAGGCCGTGTTCGAGGAGATGTCCGTCAAGCAGGACGTGCTCGCCGCCATCGAGAAGGTGATCGCCCCCGATGCGATCCTCGCCACGAACACCTCGTCGTTGTCCGTCGGGTCCATGGCGAGCGTGCTCGAGCACCCGGAGCGTCTGGTCGGCTTCCACTTCTTCAACCCGGTGGCCGTGATGCCCCTGGTCGAGGTCGTCCGCGCGTCGCAGACCTCGGACGAGGCCGTCGCCACGGCGCTGTCCGTCGCGAAGACGCTCAAGAAGACGGCGATCGTCACGGCCGACCAGCCGGGCTTCGTCGTGAACCGGGTTCTCGCCCGCGTGCTCGGCGAAGCCATGCGCGGCGTCGAGGAGGGCACGCCGTTCGAGGTCGTCGCCGAGGGTGCTGCGCCGCTCGGGCTGCCGATGTCCCCGTTCGAGCTGCTCGAGCTCGTCGGCCTGCCGGTCGGTGCGCACGTGCTCGACTCGCACCACGCTGCCTGGCCGGAGCGCTTCTACCCCGGCGACGGGCTGAAGCGGATCGCCGAGTTCGGACACATCCTGACGCGGGACAAGAAGGGCAACGCGACGGGCTACGACCCCGCTGCCGTGAAGCTCGTCGCACCCGCGAAGCAGGACGCGAACGCCGTGGACGCGGCGACGATGCAGCAGCGCTTCGAGGACGCTCTCGCCGACGAGCTGCACCGCATGCTGTCGGACGGTGTGGTCGAGCACGTCGAGGAGATCGACCTCGGGCTGATCCTCGGCGCTGGGTACCCGTTCCAGGCCGGCGGGATCAGCCCGTACCTCGACCGTTCCGGTGCGTCCGAGCGCGTCTTCGGCGGCACGTTCCACGACCCCGCGATCGTGGGCCCGGCGTCCCGCTGACCCCGCGGTAGCGGCCGACCGCGCCCGCGCAGGACCGCCGCGGCGGTAGCGGCCGACCGCACCCCTTCACGAACATCGCGCCCCGTCACGACGGGGCGCGATGTTCGTAGAGGGGCGCCACGCCGCCAGGACCCACGCTGATGACGGCAACGACCTGGGGCGTACCGTCCGGGACATGCAGGACTGGTGGGCACCTCGGACGAGCGGCGGTCCGTCCGTGGTGCTGTCCGTACCCGTCGCCGACGTCCCAGCGCTGTTCAACCAGGCCGTCGAGGCCGTCCCGGGTGCCGCCGCGATGGAGGTCCGAGCCGACGGCGCGGTCGTCGGCCGACGGACGTCCTTCGCACTCCGCGCGGAGAACATCGTCCTGTCCTTCGAACGGGTCGACGCCACCCACTCCCGCGTGCGGATCGTCCGCGAAGGCCGCGACGGAGTGGACCTCGGACGGGCGCTGTTCTTCAGTCCGATGGCCCGCGCGCTCCTCGCCGCAGTGCGGGAGCAGTCGCCGACCTAGCGAGCACAGCACGTCGCGCCCCTGGGCGAACATCGCGCCCCGTCACCAGGGGGCGCGATGTTCGCACGGGGGCGCGATGCGATCAGACGACCGGACCCGCGTCAGCGCTCAGCGGACTCCCGCGACCGCGCCGGCTTCGCCTGGGGCAGCTTCGTCCCGACGACCTGGTCGATGACGTCGCGGGCGATCGCCTGCGCCGTGAGCCCGGCGTCGTGCAGGATCTGCGTGCGGGTGGCGTGGTCGATGAACTCGTCCGGCAGCCCGAGTTCGTTCACCCCGGTGTCGACACCAGCCGCGCGGAGGTCCTGTCGCAGCCGCGTCCCGACACCGCCGACACGCACACCGTCCTCGATCGTGATGACGAGTCGGTGGTCGCGCGAGAGGTCGATGAGGGACGCCGGGATCGGCACGACCCACCGGGGATCGACCACGGTGACGCCGATGCCCTGCGCCTCGAGCAACGCGGCGGCCTCGAGCGCGACGGGCACCATCGACCCGACGGCCACGATCAGCACGTCGTCCGACGCGGCAGCGGCGTGCAGCACGTCGACGCCGTCCGACAGCCGTGACACCGCGGGGATGTCCGGCCCGACCTGCCCCTTCGACCAGCGGAGCACCGTCGGCGCGTCGTCGATCGCCACCGCCTCGCGGAGCTCCTCGCGGAGGGTCGCCGCGTCACGCGGTGCCGCGATCCGGATCCCCGGGACGACCTGCAGCAGTGCGAGGTCCCACATCCCGTGGTGCGACGGCCCGTCCGGACCGGTGACTCCGGCGCGGTCGAGCACGAACGTCACTCCGGCGCGGTGTAGCGCCACGTCCATCAGGACCTGGTCGAACGCGCGGTTGAGGAACGTGGCGTAGAGCGCGACAACGGGGTGCAGTCCGCCGTACGCGAGCCCCGCGGCACTGGTGACGGCGTGCTGCTCGGCGATCCCGACGTCGATCACGCGCGAGGGGTGCCGCTGCTGGAACAGGTGCAACCCGGTCGGCCGGAGCATGGCCGCCGTGATCGCCACGATGCGCGGGTCCTCGTCACCGAGGTCCGCGAGCGACGACGCGAACACCGAGGTCCACGACGGACCCGATGCGGTGTCGAGCGACTCACCGGTCTCCGGGTCGATGTGCCCGACGGCGTGGAACTGGTCCGCCTGGTCGCGCAGCGCCGGCTCGAAGCCGTGGCCCTTCTCGGTGATCGCGTGCACGATGACCGGGGCGCCGTACTCCTTGGCCTGCCGGAGTGCGCTCTCCATGGCCTGCTGGTCGTGTCCGTTGACCGGGCCGATGTACTTGATGTCGAGGTTCGAGTAGAGGGCCTCGTTGTTCGTCAGCCGCGACAGGAAGCCGTGCAGACCGCCGCGCATCCCGCGGTACACCGCACGCCCCGGAGCACCGAAGCGAGCCGCAGCCGCCTGGGTCTTCTCGTACAGGGCGCGGTACTCGCGACGGGTGCGCACCGAGTTCAGGTAGCGCGCCATGCCACCGATCGTCGGGGCGTAGGACCGGCCGTTGTCGTTGACCACGATCACCAGGCGGCGGTCGTTGTCGTCCGAGATGTTGTTGAGCGCCTCCCACGTCATCCCGCCGGTGAGCGCACCGTCACCGACGATGGCGACGACGGTCCGGTCGTGCTGCCCGGTCTGCCGGAAGGCCCGGGAGATCCCGTCGGCCCAGGAGAGCGACGACGACGCGTGCGAGGACTCGACGATGTCGTGCTCCGACTCGCTCCGCTGCGGGTAGCCGGCGATGCCGCCGCGCTCCCGGAGGTGCGAGAAGTCCTGCCGCCCGGTGACGATCTTGTGCACGTACGACTGGTGGCCGGTGTCGAACACGAAGGGGTCGTTCGGCGAGTCGAACACCCGGTGCATCGCGAGCGTCAGCTCGACGACGCCGAGGTTCGGCCCGAGGTGCCCACCGGTCTTCGCGACCTCGGCGACGAGGAACCGCCGGATCTCGGCGGACAGTTCCGTCATCTGTGCGTCGGAGAGACGCTTCAGGTCGCGCGGCGACGTGATGCTGGCGAGCAGACTCACGGGCGCTCCTTTCGTGCGGCGAAGGCCCCATGCTATTCGCGCAACCAGCAGACGGACTGGAGGCTCGGTGCGGGTCGCGCACCGAGCCTCCAGTCCGTCGTGTGGTCGCGTCAGCGACCTGTGGTCACGTCGCTCAGACGAGCGAGCGGAGCACGTACTGCAGGATGCCGCCGTTGCGGTAGTAGTCGGCTTCACCGGGGGTGTCGATGCGGACGACCGCGTCGAACTCCACGGTCTCCTTGCCGGCGGGCGAGTGCTCGCTCGGCGTCGCGGTGACGTGGACCGTCTTCGGCGTTCGGCCCTCGTTCAGCTCCGTGAGGCCCGAGATCGAGACGACCTCGGTGCCGTCGAGCCCGAGGGACTCGATCGACTCGCCGACCGGGAACTGCAGCGGGACGACGCCCATGCCGATGAGGTTCGAGCGGTGGATGCGCTCGAAGCTCTCGGTGATGACGGCCTTGACGCCGAGGAGGTTCGTGCCCTTCGCCGCCCAGTCGCGCGACGAACCGGAGCCGTACTCCTTGCCGCCGAACACGACGAGCGGGATGCCCTGCTCCTGGTAGTGCTGCGATGCGTCGTAGATGAACGACTGCTCGCCGTCGGGCGTGGTGAAGTCACGGGTGTAGCCGCCCTCCACGCCGTCGAGGAGCTGGTTGCGCAGGCGGATGTTCGCGAACGTGCCGCGGATCATGACCTCGTGGTTGCCGCGGCGCGAGCCGTAGGAGTTGAAGTCCTTGCGGTCGACACCGTGCTCGGCGAGGTACTTGCCGGCCGGGCTGTCGGCCTTGATCGAACCGGCCGGCGAGATGTGGTCGGTCGTGACCGAGTCGCCGAGCTTCGCGAGGACGCGGGCGCCGGAGATGTCGGAGACGGCGTCCGGCGTCATCGTCATGCCCTCGAAGTACGGGGGCTTCCGGACGTAGGTCGACTCGGTGTCCCACTCGAAGGTGTCACCCGTCGGGGTCGGCAGGTTCTTCCAGCGGTCGTCGCCCTCGAACACGGAGCCGTACTCGTGGGTGAACATCTCGGTGTCGATCGACGCGTCGATGACCTGCTGGACCTCGGCCGTGTCGGGCCAGATGTCGCTCAGGTAGACGTCGTTGCCGTCCTGGTCCTGCCCGAGGGCGTCCTTCTCGAAGTCGAAGTGCATCGACCCGGCGAGGGCGTACGCGATGACGAGCGGCGGGGAGGCCAGGTAGTTCATCTTGACGTCGGGGTTGATCCGGCCCTCGAAGTTGCGGTTGCCCGAGAGCACCGCGGTCACCGCGAGGTCGTTGTCCTGCACGGCCTGCGAGATCTCCTCGGGCAGCGGGCCCGAGTTGCCGATGCAGGTGGTGCAGCCGTAGCCGACCGTGTAGAAGCCGAGCTGCTCGAGGTAGGTGGTGAGACCGGCCTTCTCGTAGTAGTCGGTGACGACCTTCGAACCGGGCGCGAGGGTGGTCTTGACCCACGGCTTCGCGGTCAGTCCCTTGTTCGCGGCGTTCCGGGCGAGGATGCCCGCCGCCATCATGACCGACGGGTTCGACGTGTTCGTGCACGACGTGATCGCGGCGATCGCGACGGCGCCGTGGTCGATCGTGAACGGGTCGGAGCCGTCCATCGCGACCTTGGTCGGCTGCGACGCCGTGGACGGAGCGCTCGAGACGTACACGTGCTCGTGCGTCGTCGTGTCCTCGCTCGTGGAGCCCGCGGCGATCGGGTCGGACGCCGGGAAGGTGTCCTCGACCGCGTCGTCCAGGTCGGTCTGCACGGCCGGGTCGGTGTAGTTGGCGAGGTCGACCTCGAACTGGTCCTTCGCCTTCGACAGCTCGATGCGGTCCTGCGGGCGCTTCGGGCCGGAGATCGACGGGACGACGGTGGAGAGGTCGAGCTCCATGTACTCCGAGTACGCCGGCTCGACCGAGGCGTCGTGCCAGAGGCCCTGTGCCTTGGAGTACGCCTCGACCAGGGCGATCTGCGCCTCGTCGCGGCCGGTCAGACGGAGGTAGTCGAGCGTGACGTCGTCGACCGGGAAGATCGCCGCGGTGGAGCCGAACTCCGGCGACATGTTGCCGATCGTGGCGCGGTTCGCGAGCGGCACGGCGCTGACGCCCTCGCCGTAGAACTCGACGAACTTGCCGACGACACCGTGCTTGCGGAGCTCCTGCGTGATGGTCAGCACCACGTCGGTCGCCGTCACGCCCGCGGGGATCTCACCCGAGAGCTTGAAGCCGACGACCTTCGGGATGAGCATCGACACGGGCTGGCCGAGCATCGCTGCTTCTGCCTCGATCCCGCCGACGCCCCAGCCGAGCACTCCAAGGCCGTTGACCATCGTGGTGTGCGAGTCGGTACCGACGAGGGTGTCGGGGTAGGCGTAGGTCTCGCCGTCGAAGTCACGCGTGTAGGTGACCTTCGCCAGGTACTCGATGTTGACCTGGTGGACGATGCCGGTTCCCGGCGGGACGACCTTGAAGTCCTCGAACGCGGTCTGACCCCAGCGGAGGAACTGGTAGCGCTCACCGTTCCGCTCGTACTCGAGGTCGGTGTTGCGCTGGAGTGCGTCCTCGCGGCCGAAGAGGTCGGCGATGACGGAGTGGTCGATGACCATCTCGGCCGGCGACAGCGGGTTGATCTTGTTCGGGTCGCCGCCGATCGTGGCCATCGCCTCGCGCATGGTGGCGAGGTCGACGATGCACGGGACGCCCGTGAAGTCCTGCATGACGACGCGCGCCGGCGAGAACTGGATCTCGGTGTCCGGGTCGGCCTCTGGGCGCCAGTTGCCGAGCGAGCGGATCTGGTCCGCCGTGACGTTCTTGCCGTCCTCGGTGCGGAGGAGGTTCTCGAGCAGCACCTTCAGGCTGTACGGGAGCTTCTCGTGACCGGGGACCGAGTCGATCCGGTGGATCGCGTAGTCGACACCCCCAACCGACAGTGTGTCCTTCGAGCCGAAGCTATTGACTGCAGCCACCGTGCCGCCTCCCTACTGATCGGTTTGCCCTCATCCTCGCGGGCCGTGGACCGTCCCACCAGCAAGGCAAACCTAAACCCCCGACGCTGCGGTGCCCCGGGGAAAACTATCTCGATGTCGAGATAACTCTACACCGTGGCCGCGTCGTCGTCGTGCTGGTCACGCCGGTCGTGCCGGAAGACCGTCCGGACGAGCAGCCACGTCACCCAGAGCAGTGCGGCGTAGAGCGGGACACCCGTGATGAGCTTGATCGCCGCGAGGAGTTCCACCTGTGCGGCGAGGTACAGCGGGATCTCGATGACCAGTCGGAGCGCGAAGAGCCCCACCCACATCCACGTGGCGACGGTGAGCACCCGGCGCTTGGCGGCGTCGGCTCGCCAGTCCATCGGACCGCCGTCCTCGCCCTGCGCGAGCAGCCCGACGATCAGCCCGATCAGCGGACGCCGGATCGCCAGCGTCACGAGGAGCACCAGCAGGCAGACCAGGTTGATGATGATCCCGGGGATGAAGTTGCTCTCGGCCTTGCCCGTGATGAGCGCGAGGCCGGCGGAGACGGCGACGCCGAGGATCCCGGCGAACGACATCGCGAGGGACTGCCGCTGCAGCAGTCGGAGGACGACGAACACGAGCCCGACGACCACCGGGATCACGACGCTCGGGACGAGTTCCTTCGTGATCGCGTACACGACGAGGAACGCGAACCCGGGCAGCACCGATTCCGCGAGCCCCCTGGTACCGCCGACGGCGCCGATCAGTGCCCTGCCGGACGGTGCCTCACCGGGAGCCACCTTCGCGATGCCGGCGTTCCGGACGGCGTCGCGGAGCTGGGCGTTCAGCGACAGGGGTTGCTCGCGCTCGTCAGCGAAGCGGTCGTCACGGTCGTCGTGCTGCTCGGGCAACGGTGCTCCGGATCAGATGGCCGACTGCGTCGACTTCGGCATGTGCAGCGGGATCAGGTCACGCGGCGGCATCGGCGTGGTGCCGCGGACCACCACGACGCTGCGGAACAGGTCCTCGATCTCCTCGGCATCGTCCGGCTGCTCAGCGGCCTTGCCCGCGATCACGCCGCGGAGGAACCAGCGGGGGCCGTCGACGCCGATGAACCGCGCAGGACGAGCGCCGGCGGCACCGCCGTCACCGTCCACCACGACGGGCACCGATGCGCGCAGCTCGGGACCGAAGGGCCCGTCGACCTCGGTCACGGAGCCGCCCTGGCGCTCGATCTGCTCGGCGATCTGCGCGCGGATCTCGTGCCAGAGACCGGTCGACCGCGGCGCGGCGAACGGCTGGACCTGGAGCGTGGACTCGTCGTAGTCGAGCCCGACGGCGACGACGCGCTGCGAGCCCTCCTCGACCTCGAGCCGGAGGTGCAGGCCCTCGCGCGGCAGGATCTTCACGCCGCCGAGGTCCACGTACGGCCGGACCGGGTTCGCCTCGGTCTCGTCGAGCGGACCCGCTTCCTCGCGGTCGTCGGGAGCGGACTTGCCCGTCGGGGCGAACTCCGCGACCTCGTCGAGTCCCGAGTCCGCCTCGTCGGCGAGCTCGACCTCGGGTGTCGTCTCAGCGACCTCGACGTCGGCGGCGACCTCTGCGGCCACCTCGACCTCGTCGCGCTTGCGTCGGCCGATCCTCATGCTCGCGTTCCTTCCTGCTGGTTCGTGACACCGTAGCCCGACGAGCCGAAGCCGCCCTGGCCACGGACGCTGTCCGGGAGCTCGTCCACCCGCGAGAACGTCACGCGCGGCACGGGCATCACGATCATCTGGGCGATGCGGTCGCCGACGTGCACCTCGTACGGCTCGGCGACGTCGGTGTTGAGCAGGGAGACCTTGATCTCGCCGCGGTACCCCGAGTCGACGGTCCCCGGCGAGTTCACGATGGTGATGCCGTGCTTCGCCGCGAGACCACTGCGCGGGACGACGAACGCCGCGTACCCCTCAGGCAGTGCGATCGAGAGCCCCGTCGGCACGAGGCGTCGCTCGCCCGGCGCGAGCACGAACGCCTCGGTCGAGACGAGGTCGGCACCGGCATCACCGGGGTGGGCGTAGCCGGGAGCGTTCTCCCCGGTCCAGAGCACGTCGACTGGTTCGGTCACGTGTCGAGGGTAGTGCAGACCGTGACCGTTCCGTGACCTGCCCCGAGTCGTGATCGAATGGGGTCGTGACCCTGTACCGCGAGCGCCTCTGGGCGCCACCGATCCTGTACCTGGCGACGGCGCTCGTCATCCCGGCGAGCCTGCTCGTCTTCCTGCCGATCAACATCGCGACGGGCATCATCGTCGCGGCGTGCATGGAGATCGCCGTCCTGGTGCTCCTGTGGGTCCTCGCACCCGTGATCGAGGTGACGGAGACCGAGTTCCGGGCAGGACGCGCACACCTGCCCCGCACGCTCGTCGGCGAGGTCGGCGGCTACACCGGTGCCGAGGCGACGACGCAGCGCGGCCCGAAGCTCGACGCGCGTGCCTGGACGCTCTTCCGCGGCTACGTGAAGGGCGTCGTCAAGGTCGAGGTCCTGGACGACGCCGACCCCACGCCGTACTGGCTCGTCAGCGTGCGGAACCCGCAGAAGGTCGCCGCCGCACTGCAGTCCTGAGACGCGCCCGCCCGATCGAGTGCGCAGAAACGGGCCCCCGTTCCCACCCCGCGTCACCATGTCTGCGCACTCGACCTGCCGCCGCCACCGGACTGGAGGCACGGTGCCGGCCCGCCACGCACCTCCCGTCCCGCGGCCCGCACGTCCGGCGGCCAGTCCGCCGGATCGAGTGCGCAGAAGTGCCGCTCTGGCCCCACCCCGCGTCGCCGCATCTGCGCTCTCGCGGGGCGAGGCCGCCCCGCAGACGTCGAACGGCCCGCATCCCCTCGGGGATGCGGGCCGTCCTCATCTGCGTGTGCCTAGAGCGCCGCGCACTCCGCACAGACCGGGCCGAGCTTCGACTCGTGGTCGAGCTGCGAGCGGTGCTTCACGAGGAAGCACTCCACGCACGTGAACTCGTCGACCTGCGGGGGGAGCACGACGACGTCGAGGTCGACGTCGCTGAGGTCCTGACCGGCCAGCTCGAAGCTGCCCGGGTTGTCGGAATCATCATCGACGACCCCCGACATCTTGTCGGGCACGCGCTCCTTGAGGGCCTCGATCGACTCCGAGTCGGAATTGTCGTCGGTCTTCCGGGGGGCGTCGTAATCGGTGGCCATGCCCATCCATTTCTCGTATCGAGAGGTCGTCGCCGGAGATCGGCGGCGACAGTATCCAACACGCGCCGCCCTGATGCAAACTGAACGTCGGGTGGCTCGTCGTGCCCGTGCAACCAGGCGTTGGCCCGATCCATTCCCGTCGGCCACGAAACGCTCGGCAACATCCACGATCCGATGACGGCGCGCGGCGCGCGCCTCCCCGGAATCCGGTCCGACGCGCTGCATACTTCCCGGGTACGAGGCACGACCGTACGCGACGCTGGGAAGGCGGAACCATGCAAGACGTGAGAGTCATCGGGGTGGAATCCGGGGCACTCCTGCTCGCGACCGATGGCGGCAGCGAGTTCCGGTTGCCCGTCACCTCGTCGCTGGCGGGGCAGGTCCGGCAGGCGAACCCGGACGGCATGCCGCAGAAGCGCGTGTCCCCGAAGGACGTCCAGGCCCGCATCCGCGGTGGTGCCGACGCAGCAGAGGTCGCCGCAGCGCTCGACGTCGACGTCGAGTACGTCCGCCGCTTCGAGGGACCCGTCCTCGCGGAGCGCGCGTTCATCCTCGATGCCGCGCACCGCGTCCCGGTCACGCCGGTCGACGACACCACCCCGGACACCTTCGGCGAGGCGATCACCGCCAGGCTCGAGTCGGGCGACGCCGCCGGGGTCGCGTGGTCGAGCTGGAAGCACGCCGAGAACGGCTGGCAGGTGCAGGTCCGCTACACCGCTGCCGAGGTCGAGCACGACGCCCAGTGGCACTTCGACCCGAAGACCTCGACGCTGACGCCGGACAACGGCGACGCGCACCGACTGTCGCACACCGAGGACGAGGGGCTCGCACCGCGGCTCCGCGCCGTCGAGTTCGACCAGCAGGACACCGACGGCACCCGGTTCGACTCCGGCGCGTTCCGCGTCGACGAGCCGGACGAGGACGTCACGAACCCGGAGGTCGCCGAGCGCGCCCCGCTCCGGGCGCCGCTCCCCCGCATCGGTGCGGCCCAGATCGAGGAACGCGCGCCGGGCAACGAGACCGCCGACCTGCTCGAGGCGCTCCGCCGTCGCCGCGGGGAGCGCGAGTCCGTGTCACTCGCCGACCAGCAGCAGGACGAGTCGCGCGGGTCGATCAGCGTCGTCGACATCCCGTTGCAGGGCTTCGAGGACCAGTCGGACACCGCACCGCAGGCGGACCAGCGTCCGTCGTCGGCACCGGAGTCGGAGGGACGGCAGGAGCGCAAGAAGCGCAACCGCCGATCGATGCCCAGCTGGGACGAGATCGTGTTCGGCACCCGCCCCGACGACGACATGGCCTGATCGGCGTCGTGGGTCGAGTCGCGCGTCCGGCGCGTTGGGCGTTCTCGAACTACTGGTGGCCGTTTGCCGTCATGGTGTTCTTGAGCATCGCCATCAGTGCCGTACTGATCGTTCCGGGCTGGTGGGTGGACCGCGACGCAACGGGAGACCTCGAGCCCGTCGAGAGGGTCCAAGCTCTCCAGGACGCACGGCAGTCGGTGCTCTGGACGATCGGTGGATTCATCGCTGTCGTCGGTTTGCTCTTCACAAAGCGACGCGACGACATCGCACGCGCCAACCATGATCTGGATCGCGACGCAAACCTCACGGATCGGTACACCGAGGCCGTTGCGCAACTCGGGTCCGATGCGATGGCAGTGCGTCTCGGAGGGCTCTACGCGTTGGAACGCATCGCCCGCGACTCAGAGCGCGATCGCGAGACCATTGTCGATGTCCTGACCGCGTGGTTGCGAGCGCGCACGGACGGAGGGCAGCCCGAACCGATCACCTCGCCGGAAACCGAGCGAGCGCCGACCGATGTCCGAGCCGCCGTCGTCGTTGTCAGCAAGCTTTCGGTCCTACTCCCCAAGCCCGTGCTCGACCTCAGCTCAGCGCGGTTGCCCGGCTCGCAGCTCCACTCTGTGCGAGCCAACACCGTGAACCTCGACGACGCGGTCCTCACAAGGACGTACATCTGGCGGTCCGCCTTCAAGTGGGTGCACATGTTCCAGGCCGATCTCCGTCACGCCCAGATCAGTGACACGACGATCGAGTACCTGGTCCTGACGAAAGCAAACGCAACCTCGGCGACCATCGATCTCGACACCACCCAACCGGTGCTCGCCCACGAGCTGAACGCTCGCAACAGCATGTGGATGTCCAAGACCCCGGTGGTGTTCTGGGCAAGGGGTTCGGTCTTCGCTTCGGCCCACATGGACGCCATCCTCCGGGAGGACGGATCGATCGCGAGGATGGATCTGTCCGGATCGGAACTCGACGCCGCTGACTTCTCGGAAGCGGTGCTCGATGGGATCGGTCTGCGTCGGTCCACCCTGACCGGAGCCGACTTCACTTCGGCCAGGCTTGTCCCACTCGTTGACGAGGACGGAGCGGTCGTCCGCGATGCAGGCGGCGCACCGTTGTGCCCTGCGGACCTCCGCGACGTCGACGCGGAAGGCGCGAGGTTCAGCGGAGCCTCGGCTCCTCTGGCCAATTTCGTCGACGCACGATTGCGCAGTGCGAACTTCGACGACTGCGACCTCACCGGAGCGGACCTCAAGCGCGCTGATTTGCGATCTGCGTCGTTCAGGAACGCGATCCTCGTGGGGGCGAACTTGTCCGATGCGGACCTGGAAGGTGCCGACCTGACCGGTGCGCGCGTCGACGGCGCGGATTTCAGCGGAGCCGCAGATGTCGTCCTCACCGGCACGAAGGGTTCACCGGCTCACACAACCTGAGCAGCACGGATCCGTCAGGTCGCGAAGGCCCCTGCGAGGCGCAGGGGTACGCCGACCTCGTCATCGGTGAGCGCGCCGTGCTGGCCGATCATCCGCTTCGGGTCCTTCCGCGGGTCGAGCTCGCGGTCGTCGTTGAACGCCCAGGAGCCGCGTGCGACGACGACCACGTCGCCGACCCTCGGCCGGACCTCGTCGGCGACGGCGCCGAACCAGTTCGCCGCGATCGCCTCGTCCTTGCTGGCCACGTACGCCCGCTTGCCGTACTTCGTGCGCCAGGCCTCGACGAGGGCCGACACGTCGGTGCCGGGCGCCACGGTGAGCTGCCGGCAGCGGGGGTCCCCTGCGACGCCGACGACGTCCACGAGCAGGTCGGGGTCGATCGCGATGTTCGACTCCTCCGGCACGTCGAGGATGCCGTGGTCCGCGGTGACGACGACGCCGACGTCCGCCGCGACGCGTGCGTCCAGTCGTGCGAGTTCCCCGTCGAGTGCCTCGAGCGACGCGGTCCATCGATCGGACTGCCACCCGTGCTTGTGGGCGATCGAGTCGAGCTCCGGGACGTAGAGGTACACGAGCGACCTGCCGACGAGGGTCTCCTCGATCGCGGCGTCGACGCGCTGGGCGATCGTGTCGGCGGGGACGTAGCGCGCGCCGCCGAGCACGTTCGCCGTCATCCCGGACGACCGGTAGCGCGCTGGGCCGACGACGACGGGGTCCACGCCGACCTCGGACGCCGCGGTGAAGAGGGTCGACGACCGGAGCCAGCCGGCCGGGACCTCGTCGTCCCACCCGCCGAGCATGTTCATGACCACCTCGGTGTCAGGGTTCCACCCGCTGTACCCGACGACGCCGTGCGTGCCGGGAGACCGACCGGTCGTCAGGGTCGACAGCGCGGCTGCGGTCGTCGTGGGGAACCCGCTCCGCAGGCGCTTCCGGGAGGCCGCCAGGAACCGGGCGTGCCCGGCACGCGCGCCGAGCGCACCGGCGCCCAGACCGTCCACCAGGACGACGACCGCGGAACGGGCGGGGCGGAGGGTGATCCGGGCCTCCAGTCCGTGCTCACGCACCCATGCGTCGTCGACCGCACCGAGCGCCACCAGGCAACTCGGGAGCACGTCGGCGAGGTTCGCGGTGTCGTCGGGGGCCGTCGGTAGGCTTTGGGGCACCCCCCGATCCTCCCAGAAAGGTCCCATGGCACGCACGGACGCAGTCGGTCTGCCCGACGGTGAGCGCATCGAGGACGTCGACGTCTCCGAGGAGATGCAGGGCTCCTTCCTCGAGTACGCGTACTCCGTCATCTACTCGCGCGCGCTCCCGGACGCCCGCGACGGACTGAAGCCGGTGCAGCGCCGGATCCTGTACCAGATGGCCGAGATGGGCCTCCGGCCGGACCGCGGCCACGTGAAGAGCGCCCGCGTCACCGGTGAGGTGATGGGCAAGCTGCACCCGCACGGCGACGGCGCGATCTACGACGCCCTGGTGCGGATGGCGCAGCCGTTCACGATGCGTGTGCCGCTGGTGGACGGACACGGCAACTTCGGGTCCCTGGACGACGGTCCGGCCGCTGCCCGGTACACCGAGGCGCGCCTGGCGGAGCCGTCGATGGCGATGACCGAGGGCCTCGGGGAAGACGTCGTCGACTTCGTCCCGAACTACGACAACCAGATCATGCAGCCGGGTGTGCTCCCGGCCGCGTTCCCGAACCTGCTCGTGAACGGCGCGTCGGGCATCGCGGTCGGCATGGCCACCAACATGGCGCCGCACAACCTGGGCGAGGTGGTCGAGGCCGCCAAGCACCTGCTGATGAACCCGCAGGCCACGCTCGAAGAGCTGATGGAGTTCGTGCCGGGCCCGGATCTCCCCTCCGGCGGCACGATCGTGGGGCTCTCCGGCGTGCGCGATGCCTACGCCACGGGGCGCGGGACGTTCCGGACGCGCGCCAAGGTCGCCGTCGAGAACCTCACCCCGCGCAAGACCGGTCTCGTCGTCACCGAGCTGCCGTACCTCGTCGGCCCGGAACGCGTGATCGAGAAGATCAAGGACGGCGTCCAGTCGAAGAAGCTCGTCGGCATCTCCGACGTCAACGACCTCACCGACCGCAACCACGGGCTCCGGCTCGTCATCGGCATCAAGTCCGGGTTCAACGCCTCCGCCGTGCTCGAGCAGCTGTACAAGCACACCCCGCTCGAAGAGGGCTTCGGCATCAACAACGTCGCGCTCGTCGGCGGGTCGCCGCGCACGCTCGGGCTGCGTGAGCTCCTCGACGTGTACGTACAGCACCGGCTGGCGGTCGTCACGCGGCGCTCGGAGTACCGGCTTGCACGCCGGCGCGAGCGGCTCCACCTGGTCGAGGGCCTCCTCGTCGCGATCCTCGACATCGACGAGGTCATCGAGGTCATCCGGTCCTCGGACGACTCGGAAGCCGCGCGTTCCCGCCTGCAGGACGTCTTCGACCTGTCCGAGGTGCAGGCCGAGTACATCCTCGAGCTCCGCCTCCGCCGCCTCACGAAATTCTCGCGCCTCGAGCTCGAGGGCGAGCGCGACCAGCTCCTCAGCGAGATCGCCGCGCTCGAAGAACTGCTGGCATCCGACGAACGACTCCGTGCCCAGGTGGCGCTCGAGCTCACCGAGGTGTCGGACAAGTTCGCGACGCCACGGCGGACGCTCCTGACCGAAGCCGACGCTCCCGTCCGCGGTGGCAAGAAGGCGGTGGTGAACCCCGAGGACCTGCAGGTCGCGGACTCTCCGTGCCGCGTGCTGCTGTCCACCACCGGCCGGCTCATCCGCGTCGACATCCCGACGTCGGAGCTCGGCATCGTGCGGGTCCCGAAGCGGTCCAAGCACGACGCCGTCCTCGCCACCGTGGTCAGCACGGTGCGCGGGCAGGTCGGCGCGCTGACCTCGACCGGACGCATGGTGCGGTTTTCCCCCGTCGACGTCCCGGCCGTCCCACCGGCAGCGGTACGACTCGACGCGGGTGTCCGGGTGAACGACTACCTCGGCATCCCCCGGTCCGAGGCCGTGGTCGCGATCGTCGACCTCTCCGGCGCCACCGAGCACTCGCTGGCGATCGGCACTGCGCAGGGCGTCGTGAAGCGCGTCGTCCCGGGGGCGTGGCCGGACAAGCCCGAGTTCGTCGCCATCGGCCTGAAGCCAGGGGACGCCGTGGTCGGTGCCGCCCAGTCGCCGGAGTCCGACGACCTGGTGTTCATCACCTCGAACGCCCAGCTGCTGCGCTTCGGTGCGTCCGTCGTCCGGGCGCAGGGGCTCCCGGCGGGAGGTGTCGCGGGGGTCTCCCTCGCCGCCGACGCCCGGGTCATCTGGTTCGGCGCCGTCGCCCCGTCAGAGGATGCCGTCGTCGCCACGGTGTCCACGTCGTCGTCGGCGCTGCCCGGCACCGACACCGGGCGCGCCAAGGTGTCGTCGCTGTCGGAGTTCCCCGGCAAGGGCCGCGCGACCCAGGGCGTCCGGGCACACGCGTTCCTGAAGGGCGAGGACGGACTCAGCGTCGCGTGGGCGGGCATCGCTCCCCCGCACGCCGTGGGGTCGGACGGCGCTGCGCGGACCCTGCCGGACTGGCTGTCGAAGCGGGACGGGTCTGGGAGCCCGCTCGAGGCCGTCATCGGCTCGATCGGCGGCAGCGCGGCGACGCTCGACGGCACGCGCGGCGAGGCGTAGGCGCGCGCCGCGGCAGCGCCCGCTCGGGCCAGTTGGTGCCGGCACGGCGACGCTGTCCCGTCAGGCTGCGCGGATCGTGCCGCGGAAGGGACAGGGTGGCGCCGAAAGAACGAGGGACACTGTCGCTTTCGCGCGGCGCGGCGCGGCGCGCGCTGGACTGTCCCGCGAACGCGACAGGGTGCCGCCGGTATCCGGCGGCACCCTGTCGCTTTGGCGGGAGAGGGCGGGGCGCCCCCGCTACACGTCGATGCGGTCGTGGTCGAGGCCCTCGCCCGCCAGGATGAACTCCTTGCGCGGGGCGACGTCGTTGCCCATCAGCAGCTCGAACACCTTCGCGGCACCCTCGGCATCGGACACGTTCACCCGTCGGAGCGTCCGGTGCGCACGGTCCATGGTCGTCTCCGCCAGCTGGTCCGCGTCCATCTCGCCCAGGCCCTTGTAGCGCTGGATCGGCTCCTGGTACTTCTTGCCCGACTTCTCGAGCTTCTTCAGCACCGACTGGAGCTCCTGCTCGGAGTAGGTGTACAGCGTGTCGTTCGGCTTGCCGCGGTTCACCACGACGACCCGGTGCAGCGGCGGGACGGCTGCGAACACGCGTCCCTGCTCGATCATCGGCCGCATGTAGCGGAAGAAGAGCGTGAGCAGCAGCGTGCGGATGTGCGCGCCGTCGACGTCGGCGTCGGACATGATGATGACCTTGCCGTAGCGGGCCTGGTCGAGCTCGAACGTCCGGCCGGAGCCGGCGCCGATCACCTGGATGATCGACGCGCACTCGGCGTTCGAGAGCATGTCGGAGACCGACGCCTTCTGGACGTTGAGGATCTTGCCGCGGATCGGCAGCAGCGCCTGGTACTCGCTGTTGCGCGCGAGCTTGGCGGTGCCGAGCGCGGAGTCGCCCTCCACGATGAACAGCTCGGTACCGGCGACGTCGTTCGAGCGGCAGTCGGCGAGCTTCGTCGGCAGCGACGAGTTCTCGAGCGCGTTCTTCCGCCGCTGGGTCTCCTTGTGGGCGCGAGCGGAGATGCGGGACTTCATCTCCGAGACGACCTTCTCGAGCAGCGTCGCCGCCTGGGCCTTCTCGGTGCGCTGTGTCGACGTGAGGATCTCCGTCATGCGCTTCGACACCACCTGGTCGACGATCTTGCGGACCGCCGGGGTACCGAGGACCTCCTTCGTCTGTCCTTCGAACTGCGGTTCCGGCAGCCGGACGGTGAGCACGGCGGTCATGCCGGCGAGCACGTCGTCCTTGTCGAGCTTGTCCTGGCCGACCTTGAGCTTGCGGGCGTTCGCCTCGACCTGGGCCCGGACGGCCTTCATCACGCCGCTCTCGAAGCCGGCCTGGTGGGTGCCGCCCTTCGGCGTCGCGATGATGTTGACGAAGCTCCGGAACACCGTCTCGTACCCGCCGCCCCAGCGGAGTGCGAGGTCGACCTCGCACGAGCGTTCGACGTCCGTGGAGACCATGTGGCCCTTGTCGTCGAGCATCGGGACGGTCTCGGTGAACGTGCCGGTGCCCTGCACGCGCCAGACGTCGGTGATCGCGGAGTCCGGCGCGAGGTGCTCGACGAACTCGCTGATGCCGCCCTCGTACCGGAAGCGCTCGACCACGGGACCGGCCGTCGCCTCGACACCGGTGGCCGACGCACGCGCCGCTGCGGCCTCGATCGCGGCTGGGCGTTCGTCGGTGATCGTCAGCCCGAGCCCGGGGACCAGGAACGCCGTCTGGCGCGCCCGGTTCACCAGGTCGGACATGCTGAACGCTGCGTCCTTGGTGAAGATCTGCCGGTCGGCCCAGTAGCGGATGCGCGACCCGGTCACGTTCTTCTTGACCTTGCCGACGACCTTCAGCTCACTGCCGGAGGTGAACGGTGTGAACGGCGCGTCCGGTCCGATCCCGGCGGCGTCGTCGAACACGCCGGGCTCACCCCGGTGGAACGACATCGCGTAGGTCTTCCCGTCGCGGTCGACCTCGACGTCGAGGCGCTCCGACAGCGCGTTCACCACCGAGGCACCGACGCCGTGCAGCCCACCGGAGGCCGCGTACGACCCCGAACCGAACTTGCCGCCGGCGTGCAGCTTGGTGAAGACGACCTCGACACCCGTCAGGCCCGTCTTCGGTTCGACGTCGACCGGGATGCCACGAGCGGTGTCCGAGACCTGCACGGACCCGTCCGGGAACAGCCGGACACCGATCTCGTCTCCGTGCCCGGCGAGGGCTTCGTCGACGGAGTTGTCGATGATCTCCCACAGGCAGTGCATCAACCCGCGGGAGTCGGTCGACCCGATGTACATGCCGGGACGCTTCCGTACTGCCTCGAGCCCTTCGAGGACGGAGAGATGGCGTGCGGAGTAGTCGGAGCTCACCTCCTGAGCCTACCGAGCACCCCGGACAACGCCGTCCGGACACTCGGACTGGGGACAGTCGATCCGCGCTGAGCGAAATGGGGGGTCCGCAATGCGACGTATCCAGGCAGCACGTGTTGAAATGGGTGGACCATCAAGGCACCACCTGCGATCCGTGAGGAGCACAGCAATGACCCAGACCGTGCAGGACCCCTCCATCGACGAACTCAGCAGCCACCAGCTCACGGCTGCCGACCGCTGCGACAGCTGCGGGGCGCAGGCCTACATCCGAGCCACCATGGCCAGCGGTGAACTGTTCTTCTGCGCCCACCACGGCGCCGAGTTCAAGGACAAGCTCGCCGCGACCGCGATCGAGTGGCACGACGAGAGCAGCCGACTCTACGAGTCGAAGTAGGTCGCGTCCGACGCGACCGCACAGCGAACGGGAGGCCCGGTACCAGTTGGTACCGGGCCTCCCGTTCGTCGCATGGCCGTCTCAGAACGCGCGGTTCAGCGCCCAGGCAGCGCCGCGGTAGCTGTTCGGGCCCCAGATGCCATCGACCGGACCACTGTACTGGCCGTGCGCGGCCGCCCACCGCTGGAGCGCGCGGACGACCTCTGGGCTCTCCCAGTCGTGGAGGTCGCCGGCTCGGAAGTACCCGCCCTTGGCGAGCTGTTCCGAGACGCCGATCCACGAGTTGGGCCCCATCACGCCGTCGATCGGCCCCTTGTAGCCGTAGTAGCCAGCCATGCTGCCGAGACACTGCAGGCGCTTGTAGAAGATCGTGCCCGGGACGCCGTCGAACTCGGTCGTGGTCGTCGGGACCGATCCGCAGGGGTCGGCGATCCGTGTCGTCGCGGCTTCGGCGGGCGACGGCTGGATGACTGCCCCAGCGGTGGTCAGGGTCACGACGAGTGCGCCGACCAGGACGAGGGCGTGCTTGGTGTGGTGCATGGAAACCTCTTTGTTCGGCTTCCAACATGTCACATCCTGTGGATCAGTCGATGTGTTGCCGACCGTTGCCATCGGGAACGACGGAAGGCCGAGCCCGATCGGCCCGGCCTTCCGTCGTCACCTCCGATGACGCACCATCGTCACGCGATGCGCTTGAACGCCTTGTCGACGTAGCGGTCGACGGTCGCGCGCGCTTCGCGCGCGTAGCGGTCGATCGTCGCGGTGCGTTCCGTGTCGGGGGCGTACGCACGCCCGACACGCGCGGCCGCAGCGGCGAGGACGGCATCCGTCAGGTCCGGGTTGAGCGGCAGGAGCGGTCCCTGCGTGTGCGTCCCGAACGAGGTTCCGGCGATCGCGCCCTCCACCGCGGAACCCGCCTGGTTGCCACCGCCCGAGACGACGTCGGCGAACGGTGTGACACCGGCGCCGAGCTCGATCCGGGTGGCGTGATCCTCGAACCCGGCGAGCCGCTTCGCGGCACCGGGCAGGAGCGGGTAGCGCGTCTCGAGCACGAAGTAATTGACCCGACGCTCGGCACCGCGGACCGCCCGGGCGTCGAACACGCCGAAGCCCGCGAGCGGCGAGCCGTCGGTCGGGACGATCTCGTTCGTCGCCAGGTCGAACCCGCCACCGACGGCCACGACCGGCACACCGGCAGCCGCGAACTCGCGGAGCGGGGCACCGATGCGCGCCACGTCGTCGCCGAGGGAGCGCATCGCGCTGAGCGGACCGTTGCCGATCACCACGACGTCGGCCGCGGTCGGCAGGGCGTCACCCGGTGCGTACTCGAGCACCTCGGTGGGGACGTCAGCGGCGTCGGCGCGGCGGGTCAGGGCCACGACGTTGCCGCGGTCCCCCGACACCCCCATCTGGCGCGGGTAGACGTGCAGGATGGTCAGGCGATCGGCCGTCATGCGGTCTTCTCCATGTCCGGGTGGCCGAGGGCCTTCCGGGCGATCATCATGATCTCGTAGTTGACGATGAAGTTCTTCGTGCCGCTGGTCGTCGCACCGAGGCCCTGCATGAGCGCGATCGCCGCCTCGACGTCGGGCTCGACGGTGCCGATGCGGACACCGGCGTGCTCGAGCGCGATGGCGATCTGCCACGCCTTGTCACCGGAGACGACGTCCACGTGGTCGAGCTTCGAGAAGTCGATGTCGTAGATCCACGAGATGTCCGGCGTGCCCTCGTCGATCGCCATGAGCACCTGCTCGGGGTGGTCCGGCAGCGCGTCGAGGTTCAGCTGGAGACTGGCCGCGTTCTTGAACATGGTGAACTCGGCCGACTCGCCGGCGATGGGGAGTCGTTCTCCGCGGCCGTACGCCGGCTTCATCGTCGTGAAGGCCTTCGTGACGGCGTCCGCGCGGAACTGCGTCCCGAGCGCGGCGCTGGCCGTCGCGGTGGCGGCAGCGGCGTCGACCGCGTAGTGCAGGCCGCGCGCCGGGAGCCGGACCGGGATCGTCGCCCCGTCGAACGCGATGGTCGCCGCGTCGCCGCGGTTCTCGATCACCTCCGCGTCGGCCGAGGTCGCCGCGCGATCGGCCGACGCGAAGTCGTCGGCGTTCTGCAGGCCGTTCGGCGCAGCTGCGACGACCTCGGCGCTCGCGCCGAAGCGGAGCACACGCTGGCCGTCGACACCGATGTAGGCGTCGAGGAACTGGTCGTCGTGGTTCGTGATGACGTTCGCCGAGGACAGCGCCGCCGTGTCGAGCATCATCGCCGCGACGCGCTCGGTCTCGAAGAACCGGTAGAGCTGGTCGACCTGGACGTTCAGCATCGTGACGGTCGACGGCGACAGGATGCCGGCGAGCTCGACGGCGAAGGCCTCGTCGACCTCGAGGATGCCGATGTCCGCCTTGAGCCGGCCGGTCAGCGACACCTCGGACAGGAGCGCCGACGCGATGCCCTGCGGCAGGTTCGCGCCGGAGGGGTTCGTGAAGACGCGCAGACCGTGGGCGCGCACGATCTCGGAGATCATGTGCGTCGTCGTGGACTTGCCGTTCGACCCGAGCACGAAGACGACCCCGTTCGGGAACTGCTTCGTGACGTGCTGCAGGAAGTCCGGGACGAGCTTCAGGACGATGAACCCGGGGTACGCGGATCCCCCGCCCCGCGCACGAGCGAGGGCACGGAGGATCCGCCCGATGAGGATCGGGATGAAGAAACGCACCGGACGGCCTACTCGAGGTAGTCGCGCAGCGACTGCGACCGCGACGGGTGGCGGAGCTTCGCCATCGTCTTGGACTCGATCTGGCGGATGCGCTCGCGCGTCACGCCGAACGTGTCACCGATCTGGTCGAGCGTCTTCGGCTGGCCGTCCCCGAGGCCGAAGCGCATCCGGATGACGCCGGCTTCGCGCTCCGACAGGGAGTCGAGGAGGCTCTCGAGCTGCTTCTGCAGCATCGTGAAGCCCACCGCGTCGGCCGGGACGACCGCCTCGGTGTCCTCGATGAGGTCACCGAACTCCGAGTCGCCGTCTTCGCCCAGCGGGGTGTGCAGCGAGATCGGCTCGCGGCCGTACTTCTGGACCTCGACGACCTTCTCCGGGGTCATGTCGAGCTCGCGGGCGAGTTCTTCCGGAGTGGGTTCGCGACCCAGGTCCTGCAGCATCTGCCGCTGGACACGCGCGAGCTTGTTGATGACCTCGACCATGTGCACCGGGATGCGGATGGTGCGGGCCTGGTCGGCCATGGCGCGGGTGATCGCCTGGCGGATCCACCACGTCGCGTAGGTCGAGAACTTGAAGCCCTTGGTGTAGTCGAACTTCTCGACGGCACGGATCAGGCCCAGGTTGCCTTCCTGGATGAGGTCGAGGAACTGCATGCCACGACCCGTGTAGCGCTTGGCGAGCGACACGACGAGACGCAGGTTCGCACCGAGCAGGTGCGACTTCGCGCGCTGGCCGTCACGAGCGACCCAGCGGAGCTCGCGCTCTTCCGGCTTCGACAGGCCCGTCGAGTGCTGCAGCTTGTCCTCGGCGAACAGGCCGGCCTCGATGCGCATCGCGAGCTCGACCTCCTGCTCCGCGTTGAGGAGGGCGACCTTGCCGATCTGCTTCAGGTAGTCCTTGACCGGGTCGGCGGTCGCACCCGTGATCGTGGTCGAGTAGACCGGCGCCTCGTCGTCGTCGGACTGCGAGATGACGAGCGCCCCGGCAGCGACCGCGTTGGCGGCTTCGGCTGCGGCGGTCGCCGGCTTCTCCTCGGCGTCGTCCTCGGTCTCGTCCGCGTCGACCGGTTCGACGGTCTCCTCGTCCTCGACGTCGTCGTCAGCGGCCTTCTTGGTCGCCGGCTTCTTGGTCGCCGCCTTCTTCGCGGGCGCATTCTTGGCGGGGGCCTTCTTCGCCGCAGCCTTCTTGGGCGCAGCGGTTCCGTCGGTGTCCTCGGCCGCAGCCTGGTCCACCGTGTCGGCGTTGTCCTTCGTGGGATCGATCGTCGTGCTCCGGGCAGCCATGCGATCACCTCTCTCCTCGTGCCACGTTCCTGGGGTCGTGGCGCCCCTCGCCGCTCAGGGCTTGCGCCGCAGTCCCCCGCGTCGCCGGCTCAGTCGTTCCTGGCGGCACTGCCTCTCCGGGCAGCACTAGGACCCATGTCAAGTCCCCCAGCGAATCCGGCGCTCCGGAAGAGCACCTGTACACGGGGGACCCGAACGGGTCCGGGTTCATTATTGCACGGTCCGCTTCCGCAGGCGTGCAACCAGTGCAACCCAGAGCGGGGCCACCCGTATTCCGTCCTCGGCGTGCATCACCGCGCGGGTCCGTCGACGGGCGTGCAACAGCATCCCCACGCCGATCCCGACCACGACGTACTGCACGGTGAGGGCGATCCGGAAGTTCGACCACGCGAAGACCGTGTCGCCCGTGACCCGCGAGACGGCGTCGAGCAGGGTACCGATCAGGAACATCATCACGAAGGCCGCCAGGAAGCCGCCGACGTTCACGACGCCGTTCGCCGAACCCAGTGAGCCCATCGGGTTGAACGACCGCGCGAAGTCGAAGCCGATCAGGGACCCTGGCCCGCCGATGCCCATCGCGACGACGAGCAGCACGAGCAGCCACGTCGGCGGGTGATCAGGCCAGAGCAGCACCGCGGTCCACACCACACCGAGCACGACGACCACGCCGAGCACCAGGTTCGACCTGCGGAACGGGAACCGGGCACACAGCACGCCGAGGATCGGACCGACGACGAACCCCACGACGACGATGACGGTCAGGAACGCAGCGGCCTCTGTCGCGGAGTAGCCGAGCCCGCGGAGCATCGGGACGCCCCAGAGCAGGCTGAAGACGGTGCCGGACGACTGCGTGACGTAGTGCGACCAGAAGCCGAGCTGGGTACCCGGTCGACGGAGCGCGTGCCCGAACGTCCGGAACGCGCCGCCCCACGAGTGCGGCAGCGGGATCGTGTCGGTGCGCACCGGCACGGGTCCGTTCCGGACGAACACGAACGCCAGGACCAGCCCGACGGCGCTGGCGGCCGCCGCGACGCCGAACGCGATCGACCACCCGGCGGTGTGCAGGAGCAGGGCGAACGGGAACGCGGAGGCGATCTGCCCGACCTGCCCGAGGTTGCCCGTCCACTGCGAGATCTGCGGCAGGATGCGCCCGCTGAACCACATCGGGAGCAGTCGGATCACCGAGATGAAGGTCATCGCGTCCCCCGCACCGACGAACACCCTGCCGACGATCGCCGGCCCGATCGTCGGTGAGACCGCCACGATCGCCTGCCCCACCACCAGGAGCAGTGCGCCGAGCAGGACGAGTCGGCGCGGGCCGATGCGGTCGAGCGCGATCCCGACCGGGATCTGCAGCCCCGCGTAGACGGCGATCTGGACGACCGCGAGCGTGGAGAGGACCGCAGCGGAGACCGCGAAGCGGTCCTGCGCGTCGACGCCGGACACGCCCAGCGAGGACCGCTGGACGACCGCCAGGACGTAGGCGAGCACCGCGACGCCCCAGACGACGAAGGCACGGCGGGAGTTCACCCGACCAGGCTATCGGCGCGGCCCCGCCGCCAGGACGGGCTGTGGAGAACGCGCGATGCGCGCCCGACGGGTGCACAGCCTCCAGGCCGGACGGGAGGACCGGTGCACGATCGCGACGTCCGTCGCGGACTCCAGGTGGTCCGGTCTCAGTCCTCGCTCGCGTCGCCGTCGACGCGACGGTCCGCCAGGAAGCGTTCGAGCTCTGCCGCGATCGAGTCCGCCGTCGGGACCTCGCCGTCGACGTTGGTCAACGGCGACGAGACGGAGTTGCCCTCCATGTACGTGTCGTGACGCTCCTCGAGCGCACTGACCAGGCGCTGCAACTCGGCGTTGCCCGCCACCTGCTCGTCCACCCGTGCGATGAACTCGCGCCCTTCCTCGCGGAGGGCGTCCGTCGGGAAGATCAGCCCCGTCGACGCGGAGATGCCGGACAGCGCCGCGACGGCCGCGTCCGGGAACTCGGTGTCGGACAGGTAGTGCGGGACGAGGAGCACGAGGCCGGTGACCTGCTGGTCCAGCTCGGTGAGCCGGTGCTCGACGAGGTGCAGCACGTTCGCCGGCGCCTGCGTCTGCGGCTTCCAGACGCTCATGGACTCGATGAGGTCTGCCCGCGTGCCGGACACCGTCAGGCTGATCGGCCGGGTGTGCGGCACCGGCATCGGGATCGACTGCACCCATGTGGTGTCGACGACCCGGAGCTCGGCGGCGAGTTCGGTGACCGCGCGCACGAACCGGTTCCACTGGAAGTCCGGCTCGTACCCGGAGAGGAAGAGGAAGGGCTGGCCGAGCTCGTCACGCACGAGGTGCAGCGCGAGGCGCGGCGGTTCCACGTCGCTGATGTGGTCGTGTTCGAAGGTGATGACCGGCCGACGCGCGCGCCAGTCGAGCAGGACGTCGGGGTCGAACTCCGCGACCAGGCGGGTGTCCAGCCGCTCGAGGATCGACGTGGTCACCTGGGCGACGGCCGAACCGGCGTCCGCGAACCCGGTGAGCCCGGCGACGAGGTGCAGGCCTGCCGGCACCGTCGGGGCGGACTCGTCGAACGTGTAGAGGTCCTCGGGGTGGTTCACCGTCCCCATGCTAGGCGGGCGGTTCGCCCACACCTGCCGCGCAGCCCACGCCGACAGCGAACACCGCGTGGATAGGGTTGGAGCATGGTCCGACCGACGCTCTCCACCGACAGTTCATCCCCCTCCTCGATCGCCGCCGACGTGCTCGTCGTCGGCGTCCGTCCGGGCACCGACGGCGCTCCGGCGACCGTCGTGTCGCCCACCACGGGTGCGGTCGCCGCACTCGACGGGCTCGACCTCGCCGCGATCGGCGCGACGGGTTCCAAGGACCAGCTCGTCCGCATCCCCGCGACCGGTGTCGAGGCGTCGAGCATCGCGCTCGTCGGTCTCGGTTCCGGCACCGACGCCTCGGCCGTCCGCGCCGCAGCGGGCAGCGCCGTCCGCCAGCTCCCCCAGGCGTCGTCGATCGTGCTCGCGCTGCCGACCGACACCGACGAGCTCGTCGCCGCCGCGCTGGAGGGCGCAGCGCTCGGCGCGTACTCCTTCACGCGGCACAAGGGCACGGGGACCACCGGCCCGCAGCGGGGCGACCAGTCGATCACCGTCCTGGCCACGTCGGCATCGGCCGATGCCGCCTTCCGTCCGGCGATCGTCGCCGACGCGGCCGCGCTCGTCCGGGACCTCGTCAACACCACGGCGGGCGACCTCGGCCCGTCAGAGGTGGCGTCCGTCGCTGCGTCGTTCGCCGAGGACCTGCCCCTCACCGTCGAGGTCCTCGACGAGACCGCGCTGGCCGAGCAGGGCTTCGGCGGCATCCTCGGCGTCGGCGCGGGGTCCGTCCGTCCGCCGCGGCTCGTCGTCGTCCGGTACGCGCCGTCGACCGCGTCGAAGCACCTCGCGCTCGTCGGCAAGGGCATCACGTTCGACTCCGGCGGCCTCTCCCTGAAGCCCGCAGCCTCGATGCTCGGCATGAAGACCGACATGACCGGTGCCGCCACCGTGCTCGCCACCACCGTCGCGGCCGCGCGCCTGGGCCTCGACGTCAAGGTGACGGCCTGGCTCTGCCTCGCCGAGAACATGCCGTCCGGCTCGGCCACCCGCCCCGGCGACGTGCTCACGCTCAAGAACGGCAAGACGGTCGAGGTGACCAACACCGACGCCGAGGGTCGCCTCGTCCTCGGTGACGGCCTCGTCGCCGCCACGCTCGAGCAGCCGGACGCCGTCGTCGACATCGCGACACTCACCGGCGCACAGGTCGTCGCACTCGGTGACCGGACCACCGGCCTGATGGGCACCGACGCGCTCGTCGCGCAGCTGCAGGCGGTCGCGGCGTCCGTCGCGGAGCCGATCTGGCCGATGCCGCTCCCCGAGGAACTCGACGCGCGACTCGCCAGCGAGGTCGCCGACATGGTGAACGCCACGGTCGGCAACCCGGCGGGCGGCATGCTCCTCGCCGGCAAGTTCCTCGAGCGGTTCGTCGAGGGCGACGTGCCGTGGGCGCACCTCGACATCGCCGGCCCGTCCGAGAACAAGGGCGGCGGATACGGATGGCTCGGCAAGGGCGCCACCGGCGTGATGGTCCGGACACTCATCGCACTCGCAGAAGAGCTCCAGTCCAAGTAGTAGGTTTGGTTCCGGCGGGGCGGGCGTGTTCTGCGCGTCCCCCGTCGGAACGGACGGGACGGGACCGGAACCATGCGGTCCGACCGTCGGGCACCGCCGCCGCGGTGTCCATGCACGGGCTCGAACCCACCAGAACCGGGCCCGGGCTCACACGCACGAGGGAGTTGCACCAGGTGACGGAACAGACTTACGACGTCGTGGTCCTCGGTGGCGGCAGCGGCGGGTACGCCGCAGCGCTGCGGTCGGCCGAGCTCGGCATGAGCGTCGCGCTCATCGAGGGGGACAAGCTCGGAGGGACGTGCCTGCACCGCGGCTGCATCCCGACGAAGGCCCTCCTGCACGCGGCCGAGATCGCCGACGGCACCCGTGAGGCCGAGAAGTACGGCGTCATCGCCGAGTTCGCCGGTGTCGAGGTCCCGAAGGTCATCGAGTACCAGCAGGGCGTCATCAACTCGAAGTACAAGGGTCTGCAGGGCCTCATCAAGGCCCGCGGCATCACCGTGGTCGAGGGCTGGGGCAAGCTCACCTCGCAGAACACCGTGCAGGTCGGCGACCAGACCATCACGGGCAAGAACGTCGTCCTCGCGACCGGCTCCTACTCGAAGTCCCTCCCCGGGCTCGAGATCGGCGGCCGCGTGATCACCTCCGAGACCGCGCTCCGCATGGACTACGTCCCGAACAAGGTCGTCATCCTCGGCGGCGGCGTGATCGGCGTCGAGTTCGCGAGCGTCTGGAAGTCCTTCGGCGCCGAGGTCACCATCGTCGAGGCGCTCCCCCACCTCATCCCTGCCGAGGACGAGTCGATGTCGAAGCAGCTCGAGCGGGCCTTCCGCAAGCGCGGCATCGAGTTCTCGCTCGGTGTCCGCTTCCAGGGTGTCGAGCAGCACGAGAACGGCGTCGTCGTCACCCTCGAGGACGGCAAGACCTTCGACGGTGACGTGCTCCTGGTCGCCGTCGGCCGTGGCCCCGTCACGCAGAACGTCGGTTTCGACGAGGTCGGCGTCACGATGGACCGTGGCTTCGTCACCACGAACGAGCGCCTCGCGACAAACCTGCCGAACGTCTACGCCGTCGGCGACATCGTCCCCGGCCTGCAGCTCGCCCACCGCGGGTTCCAGCAGGGCATCTTCGTCGCCGAGGAGATCGCCGGCCTGAACCCGGTGATCATCGAGGACAAGAACATCCCGAAGATCACGTACTCCGACCCCGAGGTCGCGTCCGTCGGACTCTCGCAGGCCAAGGCCGAGGCCGAGTACGGCGCCGACAAGGTGGACTCCTACGAGTACAACCTCGCGGGCAACGGCAAGAGCCACATCATCGGCACCTCCGGCTCGATCAAGGTCGTCCGCGTCGTCGACGGTCCCGTCGTCGGCGTCAGCATGATCGGCGCCCGAGTCGGCGAGCTCATCGGTGAGGCACAGCTCGCCGTGAACTGGGAGGCGCACCCCGAGGACGTCGCCCCGCTCATCCACGCGCACCCGACGCAGAACGAAGCGCTCGGCGAGGCGTTCCTGCACCTCGCGGGCAAGCCGCTCCACGCACTGTGAGCGCGCGCACCGTGACAACGACACCAACCACCACGAACCACCCCTGCGAAGAGGAGTCCCACCGATGAGCGAATCCGTCAACCTCCCGGCGCTCGGCGAGAGCGTCACCGAGGGCACGGTGACCCGATGGCTGAAGAACGTCGGTGACCGGGTCGAGGTCGACGAGCCGCTGCTCGAGGTCTCGACCGACAAGGTCGACACCGAGATCCCGTCGCCGATCGCCGGCGTCGTCGAGGAGATCCTCGTCCAGGAAGACGAGACCGTCGAGGTCGGCACCGCGCTGGTGAAGATCGGCGACGGCGCGTCCGACGGCGGGTCGTCCGACGGCGGCTCGTCCGACGCCGGATCGTCCGAGTCGAACGAGGAAGCTGCAGAGGAGGCCGAGCCCGAGGCCGCCCCGAGCACCGAGCAGGAGTCCGAGACCCCCGCTCCGCAGCCCACAGAGCCCGAGCCGGCCCCCGCCGGTCAGACGCAGCCCGCCGCCCCCGCGGCCCGGCAGCGCCGCCCGCAGCAGCCCCGGTCCCCCAGGCAGCCCCGGTCCCGCCGCCCGCCGCAGCTCCGGCACCGCCGGCCGCCGTCCCGGCCCCGGCCGCCGCGGTCGCCAGCGCGCCCACCGCCTCCGCTGCCGTCCCGAACCCGACGCAGACGGGTGCCGCTTCCGGCTACGTCACGCCGCTCGTCCGCAAGCTCGCGAACGAGCAGGGCGTCGACCTGTCCACCGTCACCGGCACCGGTGTGGGCGGTCGCATCCGCAAGGAGGACGTGCTCGCCGCGGTCTCGGCCGCTCCGGCAGCCGGTGGCTCGGCAGCACCCGCTGCCGCGTCCGGCCCGTTCGTCGCGGAGGTGTCGCCGCTGCGTGGCACCCGCGAGAAGATGACCCGCCTCCGCAAGGTCGTCGCCGAGCGTGCCGTGCAGTCGATGACCTCGACCGCGCAGCTCACCAGCGTGGTCGAGGTGGACGTCACGAAGGTCGCCCAGTTCCGGGACGCCAACAAGGCGCAGTTCCTGGAGAAGACGGGTTCGAAGCTCTCCTTCATGCCGTTCTTCGCCCTGGCGGCGTCCGAGGCGCTGAAGGCCCACCCGAAGATCAATTCGACGGTGGAGGGCGAGGAGATCGTCTACCCGGAGACCGAGAACGTCTCGATCGCCGTCGACACCGAGCGCGGTCTGCTCACCCCCGTGATCAAGGACGCCGCGTCGCTGAACCTGGCGCAGTTCTCGCAGTCGATCGCGGACCTCGCCGAGCGCACGCGGAACAACCAGCTCAAGCCCGACGAGCTCGCCGGCGGCACGTTCACGCTGACCAACACCGGTTCGCGCGGCGCGCTGTTCGACACCCCGGTCGTGTTCCTCCCGCAGTCGGCCATCCTCGGCACCGGCATCGTCACGAAGCGCCCGGCGGTCGTGAAGGTGGACGGGCAAGAGGCCATCGCGATCCGTTCGTTCGTGTACCTGGCGCTGTCGTACGACCACCGGATCATCGACGGTGCGGACGCCTCGCGGTACCTCGTCGCGGTGAAGAACCGCCTCGAAGAGGGCAACTTCGGTCCGAACCTCGGGTACTGACCCGCGGCTCCGGCCCGACCGACGGCCCCGTCTCCCCCTGGTGGGAGCCGGGGCCGTCGGCGTTCGTGTGCGGTCGCCTCGCGCGCTGTCCACTCACGGGCCCGAGACCGCGAACACACCGGCCACGGCGAGTCCGGCCGCGACCACCAGGCCGACGACCACCCGCCGCACCGGGAGCTTGCCGCCACCTGGAACCGGGACGCCGTCGACGATCCAACCGCGGAGACGTGCGACCACGTCGTCACCCGGCGGCGGGGTGGGCTCGACGAAGTCGAAGTCGTCACGGGGCGGATCCCATCGCACCGGTCGCGGCGCCGCCGTGCTCGTGACGACGCGCAACAGCTCCCGGGCCTCTGCGACACCCCCGCCGATCGCCTCCGCCATCGCGGCGTCGAGGACCGCACGACACGGTGCGCGCGGGTCGACCCGCTCCCAGACCGTCCGCGCCGCGTGCAGGAGCGCGGTCGCGCCCGCGGTCTCCGATGTCCGGACGATCCCACTGCCGATCAGGTCCACGGCGTCAGGCGGATGATCGACGAGCACGGTGGCACCGGCGTCGTCCACGAGGACGTCGTCCGCGCGCGCGACCCCGAGCACGATGGCCCCGGAGACGGCGTCCACGACGAGGTCGAGCAACGGCACCGTGAGCGTCACCGCGACGCCCACGGTCGGCTGCCCGATCCGCTCCAGCGCATCGGGCAGCGGAGCCCCGCGCACGGGACCGGTGTGCACGACGAGCCGCCCGTCGGCACCGCGTCCGACCTCGGTGACGCGGACACAGTGGACCGGGTCGGCCGCGGAGCGGTCGGCGACCCATGTCGCGAAGGGACCGGAGTCGGGTCCGGTCCACCAGTGTTCGAGCGTGATCGCGTCCATGGTGACCAGCGTCGCGGAGGTAGGACGGGCCTCCAGGCCGGGTCTGGGCGTCTGTGGAGAACCCCGTTCGCCCACAGCCTGATCACGGGCGGTCCACGGGAAGCCCGTCAGGCCGTATCCTGGGAGCATGGCACGCAGCAGTTCGACGGACACGAAGGCGAAGGAGCCGGGGCGTCTCAAGCAGATGTTCCAGGTCTTCCAGATGACGCGTCGGGCAGACCCGACGTCGATCTGGTGGTTCGCAGCGGCGTTCGTCGTGCCCGTCGTGCTCGGTGTGCTGCTCGCACTCCTGCTGCCGGGGCAGAACTGGCTCGCGGTCGTCCTGTGGATCGTTGCCGGGGTGCTCCTCGGCGTGCTGCTGTTCCTCATCGTCCTCGGGCGTCTGGCGGAACGCGCCGCGTACTCGCAGATCGACGGGCAGCCGGGTGCTGTCGGCGCCGTGCTCTCGAACTCCCTCCGTCGCCAGTGGCGCTCCAGCGAGATGCCGGTCGCGGTCCACGGTCGTTCGCAGGCCGCCGTCTACCGTGCCGTCGGTACCCCCGGCGTCGTGCTCATCACCGAGGGCCAGCTCGGCAACCTGACGCGCCAGGTCGACGAGGAGCGTCGGAAGGTCCAGCGCATCGTGCCGAACGTCCCGATCCACGTCGTCCACGTCGGCGACGGCAAGGACGCCGTGACCCTGCACAAGCTCCCCCGTGCGATGAACAAGTTCAAGAAGTCGCTCAACCGCAACGAGGTCCTCGCGGTCGCGAACCGTCTCGACTCGCTCACGCAGAACCCGGCGTCCGCGATCCCGAAGGGCATCGACCCGACTCGGGTCCGCGCTGGTCGCCCGCGCTGAGTCGCACCCCACGCACCACGAACGCCCCCGGCCGCAGCGGCCGGGGGCGTTCTGCGTGTGGAGGCGTGCAGCGCGGTCACGGACCGACCTTCGTCAGCGCGGTGTCGCCCACCAACCGTCCTCGGCGCGGTGCCACACGCGCACCGGCACCGGCACCGGCACCGGCACCGGCACCGGCACCCGGCACCGGGCGATCGGCACCGGCACCCGGCACCGGCACCGGGCGATCGGTCAGAACACCCCGCTCACGTTCGTCGATCGGTCGCAAGTAGTTGGTCGCGCGTGTCCGGCCCGACGGCTTGTGACCGATCGACGTCGAACCGGCGGGATGTCGTGGCCAGTCGTCCCCGGCAGGACGGTGCAGACCGCAGCGCGGTGTAGCGGGGTGCAGCGCGGCGTAGCGCAGCGCGCGTCAGCGCCGGACGAGCACCGTGCCGGCCGCGGCGTCGTGCAGGGGCCGACCGTCCTTCGCGTGGATCAGGACCGGGATCACGACGCACAGCAGCACCGTGCGGACCACCGGGCGCCAGACCCCGACGTAGCCCCCACGGATCGGGACGACCCGGAGCCCGACGCACACGTGCCCGAACGAGCCGGACAGCAGCGCGATGAACAGCACCTGCAGCACGGCGAAGATCCCGAGCGTCACGAAGTTGCCCGCCGCGCCGTACGTCCCGATCGCGAGCGAGATGACCGATGCGAGCGCCCAGTCGATCGCGAGCCCACCGAGCCGCCGACCGAACCCGCCCATCGAGCGGGGCCCGGATTCCGGCAGCCCCAGGAGCTTGCCCGGCCAGTCCCCCGCACCGTGTGCGGCGGCGGCTGACGAGGACGGAGTGGAACGGGCCATGCTCCAAGGGTAGGCGACAGCAGGCGCGTAACACGCCGGAAACAACGCAGTCACGTCCGGGAAACCCCGTGTCAATAGCCTCGTCGGAGAGTGCACCCGCTGCACCTCCACATCACCCAAACCCCCAGGAGATCGACACACATGTTCAGCGATTCCTCCGAGGTCCTGGCCTTCATCAAGGACACGGACGTCAAGTTCCTCGACATCCGATTCACCGACCTGCCCGGCGTGCAGCAGCACTTCAACATCCCGGCTTCCACGGTCGACGAGGACTTCTTCTCGGTCGGTCAGCTCTTCGACGGCTCCTCGATCCGCGGCTTCGCGTCGATTCACGAGTCCGACATGCAGCTCATCCCTGATGTGACGACGGCATACATCGACCAGTTCCGCGCCGAGCGCACGCTGATCATGATCTTCGACATCTACAACCCGCGGAACGGCGAGATCTACGGCCGCGACCCGCGCCAGGTCGCCAAGAAGGCGGAGAAGTACCTCGCGTCGACGGGCATCGCGGACACCGCGTTCTTCGCCCCCGAGGCCGAGTTCTACATCTTCGACGACGTGCGCTACTCGGTCACCCAGAACAAGTCCTTCTACTCGGTCGACTCCGAAGAGGGCGCCTGGAACACCGGCCGCGAGGAAGAGGGCGGCAACCTCGCCAACAAGACCCCGTACAAGGGCGGCTACTTCCCGGTGTCCCCGGTCGACAAGACCGCTGACCTCCGCGACGACATCACCCTCAAGCTGATCGAGGCGGGCTTCGAGCTCGAGCGCTCGCACCACGAGGTGGGCACCGGCGGCCAGCAGGAGATCAACTACAAGTTCGACACGATGGTCCACGCCGCGGACGACATCCTGAAGTTCAAGTACATCGTCAAGAACACGGCCGACCAGTGGGGCAAGGTCGCCACGTTCATGCCGAAGCCGCTCTTCGGTGACAACGGTTCCGGCATGCACACCCACCAGTCGCTCTGGAGCGACGGCAAGCCGCTGTTCTACGACGAGAACGGCTACGGCGGTCTCTCCGACGTGGCGCGCTGGTACATCGGCGGCATCCTGAAGCACGCCTCGGCGCTGCTCGCGTTCACGAACCCGTCGATCAACTCCTACCACCGCCTGGTGAAGGGCTTCGAGGCCCCGGTCAACCTGGTCTACTCGGCCGGCAACCGCTCGGCGGCGATCCGCATCCCGATCACGGGCACCAACCCGAAGGCCAAGCGCATCGAGTTCCGCGCGCCCGACGCCTCCGGCAACCCGTACCTCGCCTTCGCGGCGCAGCTCATGGCGGGCCTCGACGGCATCCAGAACCGCATCGAGCCGCACGAGCCGGTCGACAAGGACCTCTACGAGCTCCCCCCGGAGGAGGCCAAGGGCATCCCCCAGGTCCCCGGCTCGCTCGACGAGGCGCTCGACGCCCTCGAGGCCGACCACGAGTTCCTCACGAAGGGCAACGTCTTCACCGAGGACCTCATCCAGACCTGGATCGACTACAAGCGCGAGAACGAGATCCTCCCGCTCGCGCAGCGTCCGCACCCGTTCGAGTACGAGCTGTACTTCGGCGTCTAGGCAGTCGCACGAAGGGCCCCGCACCGTCAGGTGCGGGGCCCTTTCGCGTGGTGTCCGAGTCTCGCGTCTGGCGACAGAACGCGGGACGTCCGCCCCGTGAACCGTCGCGCAGACCGAGTCTCGCCTCGCGCTGTGGACGCGACCAGCCTGGAGGCCCGGTGCCGGTCCGGCGAACCCGCACCGGGCCTCCAGGCTGTCGCGTTTCGACCCATGGCGGCTGCGCTGGAAAGCGGAAACGCGCGTAGGTGGCCCGGAGTTCGGGCCTCCTACGCGCGTTTCGACCTCCTACGCGCGATCCGGCCCACGAGGGGGCGGGGGCGGGGGCGGGGCGCGGGGCCGAGCGCGCGAAACGGGGTCCGTGCCGCCCCGGCACGGACCCCGTCTGCTGCGGCGACTAGCGGCTCGTGGCCAACGTGTCGTTCGTCCCCGCGGCGACGCTCACGGGTGCACCCGCGATCGGAGTGGGCCGTCCCAGGGAACGGACGGTCCAGCCCGCCTTGACCCAGTTCTCGACCGGGAGGCAGTTGCGCGCATCGATGACGACCTTGCGTCCGACGAGCTCGCCGAGCACCGCGGGATCTGCGCCGATGATGTCGTCCCACTCGGTGAGCACGAGCACGATGTCCGCACCCTCGAGGGCCTCGGGCATCGACGCGGTGTAGCTGAGCGTCGGGAACGACCGCTTGGCCGTGTCCATCGCCTCGGGGTCCCACAGCGTGACCTGAGCGCCACGGAGGTGCAGGGCGGCGGCGACGTTGAGCGCCGGCGAGTCCCGCACGTCGTCGGTGAGGGGCTTGAACGCGGCGCCGATGACCGCGATGCGACGGTTCAGGACCGAGCCGCCGGCGGAGTCGATCGCCATGTCGATGACCCGCTGACGCTGGCCCATGTTGATCTCGTCGACCTGCTGCATGAGGCCGACGACCTGCCCGGCACCGATCTCGTTCGCGCGGTACATGAGCGCACGGATGTCCTTCGGGAGGCAGCCGCCTCCGAAGCCGAGCCCGGCGTTCAGGAACTTGCGACCGATGCGGGCGTCGTGCCCGAGGGCGTCCGCGAGCGTCGTGACGTCGGCACCGGTGATGGCGCACATCTCGGAGATCGCGTTGATGAACGAGATCTTCGTGGCCAGGAACGCGTTCGCGCTGACCTTGACGAGCTCGGCGGTGGCGAGGTCCGTCGTGATGACCGGGGTGCCCTCGCTGATCGGTGCGGCGTAGACCTCGCGGATGACGGCGTCGGCCGCAGCGGACGCGCCGCCCCAGACCAGGCGGTCCGGGTGGAGCGTGTCCTCGACGGCCTTGCCCTCGCGGAGGAACTCGGGGTTCCAGATGAGTTCGGCGGTGATCCCGCTCGGCGTGAACTCGCGGACGATGCCACGGAGCCGCGCTGCGGTGCCGACGGGGACGGTCGACTTGCCGACGATCAGGCCGGGGTGGGTGAGGTTCTCCGCGACCCCACGCGTGGCGCTCTCGACGTAGGCGAGGTTCGCGGCGTGGGAGCCGGCCTTCTGCGGGGTGCCGACGCACACGAAGTGGACGTCGGCAGCTGCCACGGCCTCGGCGATGTCCGCCGTGAACCGGAGCTTGCCGCTCGCGACGTGCTTCGTGATGAGCTCGGGCAGCCCGGGCTCGTAGAACGGGACCTCGCCGGCGGACAGCGCCGCGAGCTTGGCGGGGTCGACGTCCACGCCGATGGTCTCGAAGCCCATCTCGGCCATGGCGGCCGCGTGGGTGGCGCCGAGGTAGCCGGTGCCGATGACGCTGATGACGGGGGCCGGGCGGCTGTCCGCGTTCTTCTTGGGAGCACTCACTGGGTTACCTCCTGCAGGTCGAAGTTGATGTCGGTGCGCTTGATGCCGTCCACGAAGGCCTGGAGGCTGTCGGAGCGCGAGTTGAGTCGCCAGTCGTTGGTCGAGCGGACACCGTCGACGACGGTCGTGGCGGTCTCGCTGAAGTACGAGAAGCCGATGATGTCGTCGTTCGCGGGATCGGCCAGCGCGTCGAACAGGGACGTGATCCACTTCGACTTCTGCCCGTTGGACACGGTCGTGCCGGTCTCGGTGGCGCCGATCTCACTGAGGAGGATCTTCTTCCCGGGTGCCACCTGACGGAGCTGCCCGACGGTCGCACCGAAGGTGTTCGCGAAGGACGGCGTCTCCGAGGCGGTGCGGTAGTAGCCAGACATGCCCACCCAGTCGACGTAGTCCGCGCCCGGGTAGTAGTTCTTCATGTAGTCGAGCGTCTGGTACTTCGCGTTGCCGAGCTTGTCGATGCGGCTCGGCGCCCAGTTCCACACCACGTAGTCGTTCGCGCCGTTGGCCTGGAACACGTCGTGCACGTGCTGCCACATCTTCACGTAGGAACCGGCGGCGTTCTGCTGGGCATCGCCCTCGGACCAGTTGTACCAGGAGCCGTTCATCTCGTGGTCGAGACGGATGACCATCGGTTGCCCGTTCGCCTGGAGCGCCTGGGCGTACTTGGTCAAGTACGCGTCGAACTTGCCGTCGATGATGTCCTTGTTCGTGTACCCGGCGACGTACTTCTCGTCGTTGCCGGTCTGCGCGGGTGCCGACTCCCACGTCATCATCGGCAGGCGACCGTTGGCCCACGAACGCTGGACGGCGTTCGCGTTGAAGTCCTGGTCGAAGCCCTGGAAGAACCCGACCATGTTCGTGGCCTTGCCGACCTGCTGGGACACCTGGTCGTACTCGGACCAGTTGAAGGGCGACTGCGCGGTGTAGAGGCCGTACCAGCGCGTGGGCTGGTTCAGGATGTCTGCCTTGGACGGGACCGCGACCGGGGTCGTCGGGTTCGGGTCCTTCGAGGGACCGGTGTTCGGGTTCGTGACGCCGTGGCCGGTCGAGGCGTTGTGCGTGCCGGACCCGGAGGAGCCGGAGGAGCCCGAACCGGAGGAGCCGGATCCGGTCGACCCGGAACCGGACTTCGACCCGGCTGCCGCCTGTGCCTTCGCGGACCCGAGCGCGGACTGCAGCGAGGCGATCTGGGCCTTGAGCTGCGCGACCTGGTCGCCGCGGGAGCCGGACTGGGCGGTCGAGGACTTGAGCTGCCCCTCGAGCTTCCAGATCTGCTTCTGGGCCGCGGTCAGCTTGGCCTGCAGCGCCTCGGCGTCGACGGCCTTCTCCTGGGAGGTCTTGACGCCGAGGGCGTGGTGCACCGCCGTCGAGACCGGGCTGGACGGCGAGATCCACACCGACCACGTGATGAGGCCGAGCGCCACCACGATCGCGGTCGTCCCCACGGCCGTGCGCTTGGCGTGCTTGCTCGATGGTGCCCACCACGAACTGGTGGAACGGAAGAGGTCAGACAATGGTGAGAGCCTCCAGGGCGAAGATCGCGATCCCGATGCAGTACGGGATCGCCGCGTAGGGGTTGTACCGACGGACCTTGCTGGGCTTCGCCGCTGCGGCCGGAGCCGTCGGCGCTGCCGCGGCTGCCGCCGGCGCTGCCGCGGCTGCCGCCGAGCGCCGGGTCGCCAGGACCGTCGAGGTCGAGTTGGTGGTGACGTCGAGGCCGTCGAGTCCACGGGCGTTCGGCCCGAAGAGGTCGTCGAAGGCCCGGTCCGCCGCCAGCTGGTCGTCGGTCAGCGCGGCATGCGCCCCGGCGTCCGCCGTCGTGTACCCGGCAGCACGGTCGATCGGGCTGACCGGCGTCTGGGTGGCGACGGCCTGCGGCTGCGCCGGGTCGGTTTCCATCGGACCACCGGCGTAGGCCCCCGCACGGGTCCCCCAGCCGCTGGCGTGGGCGAGCCGGAAGAAGCCGATGAGGCGGATCGGCATGAGGAAGAACGTCGACACGATGATGAACATCGGCAGCCGGAAGAAGTCGCTCGGCTTCTCGGCGAGGTGCCGCATCTGCCGGATCGCCATGCTCAGGACGCTGGACACGACCATGAGTGCCGCGACGTAGATGAAGCCAGTCGAGAATCCGTACTGGTGCAGGATCCCCTGGTAGAGGTTCTCCCCCTGGCCGGTGAGTGCGCGGTAGATCCAGCCGGCGATCACGCCGAAGAGCATGAACGGCAGGATGATGTCCGTGATGAAGAACAGCGCCAGCACGGGTGCGTGACCGAGCATCCACGGCATCATGCGCAGCGTGTTGTACTGCGAGCCACGGGCCCAGCGGAGCTGCTGCTTGAAGAGCTTCTTCACCTGCAGCGGAGCGTCCGTGTACACGAGCGACGTGTACTGGTAGACCGTCCGGTAGCCCTCCTTGAGGGTGAGGTTCGTCAGCGTGCGGTCGTCCGAGACCTCGAGGAAGACGCCCATGAACTTCTCGTGCATGAAGCGGTCCATGACGCGCATCAGGATGTTCCGGCGGAACGCGATCGTGCGGCCGGGCAGGCAGCCGATCTGTCCGAGGACGCTCTGTGCGGGCATCGAGTAGAGCGCACGCGAGTTCTCGAGCCAGTCCGCCCAACGGGTGATCCACGAGCGCTCCGGCTCGAGGATGCGCTGCCGGGTGGTGACACCGCCCACGGACTCGTCGGCGAACGGCCTGAGGAGCTCCTCGAGTGTGCCGGGGGTCCACACCGTGTCCGAGTCGACGAGGACGGTGATGTCCCCGTTCGACATCTCGGTGCCGACCTTGACGGCGTTGCGCTTGCCGGGGATCGGCGTGTGGGTCCAGCGGACGAGTGGGGCGAACTCCTCGCAGACCTCCTCGAGCGCTTCGTTCCTCTTGCCGTTGATCACGACGATGATCTCGCCGGGGCGCTGCTCGACCATGCGGCCGATGACGTCCCGGAAGAGGTCGAGTGGCTCGTCCACGACGGGGACGACGACGCTCGTCGTCCCGACGTAGGTGCCGGTGAAGGGGCGGTAACGGGCGGACAGGACGACCTTGAGCAACCAGAGCAACCAGATCACCGCGGAGTACACGGCGAAGAGGTAGAACTCGGGGTGTCCGTCGACCATCTGCCTGATCTGCAGAATGAAGGTGAACATCGATCCCTGCTTCAACGTTCGGGGTGGTGATTCCGCGCCATCGGGAAATCGGGGGTCGGTTCGGGTGAGACCCATTGACGCATCTCCGAGGCGACCGGTGCAACGTGTCCCCCGTCCGGGGGCGTTACGAGCACGTTACGGGGTACACCGAAGTCCCCCTCCGGGCGCACTCCTCCTGTCCCCTCGGTTGCTGTCAGCACATGTGCGGACTGCTTTCACCCCGCCGGTCACCCCGACGGTGTGGACGAGCAGACGGGAGACCCGGATCGCGTCGCCGCGAAAGCCCAGTTCAGAGCATGGTCACCGGGCGGGTCGCGGACCGACCCCGCACTGCGCGCTGCGGTCTGCCGCACGCTTCGTCACAGCACGGTAACGGCGCACCATCCGTTGCTGAGAGGGGTACAAGACGTCCGATTTCGGGGGACGACCGGCGACACGAGGAATTAACCTTCGACGACATGTCACCTTCGCGACGAGATCGACATCCCGGGCGTGTCGGGCGGAGGTCAGGCGCCGTAGAACTCGCGCTCGAACACCTGTCGAGCACGTCGGGTGACGCCGAGGTAGTCCTCTTCGAGCTGCGTCGCCGACCCCGGCGGGTACTCCATCAACCGCGCGACACCCTCGAGCTGGATGCGGTCGACCGGGAGCACGTCAGTGGTCTTGCCCGACCACAGCACGAGCGCGCTGCGGGTCCTCGACGCGAACCGCCACGCTGCGGCGAGACGTTCCCCGTCCTCGGCCGCGACGAGTCCCTCGGCGACGGCTCCGTCCAGGGCGTCGAGCGTCGACGTCGTGCGGAGCGCCGGCACGGAGAGGGCGTACTGGAGCTGCAGGAGCTGGACGAACCACTCCACGTCGCTGAGCGACCCGCGACCGAGCTTCAGGTGGCGCGCCGGATCCGCACCGCGGGGCAGCCGCTCGGACTCCACGCGGGCCTTGATGCGACGGACCTCGCGGACCTCGCGCTCCTCGATGTGCTCGGGGTACCTGGTGCGGTCAGCGAGGTGCTCGAAGTCGCGGAGGAGCTGCTCGTCCCCGACGGCACCCCTGGCACGGAGGAGCGCCTGTGCCTCCCACGTGAGCGACCAGCGGGCGTAGTAGGCGCCGTAGGACTCGAGGGTGCGCACCACCGGGCCGTTCTTGCCCTCCGGACGCAGGTCGATGTCGAGGTCGAACGGGTAGATGGCGTCGTCGGTGAGGCGGTTGAGCTCGCGGACGATCACCTGTGCCGCACGGGAGGCGGCCTCACCCGTGCCCTCGGGCGCGCGGTAGACGTAGAGGACGTCGGCGTCGGACCCGAACCCGAGCTCGCGCCCGCCGTACCGTCCCATCGCGATGATGCCGAACTCCAGGTCGTCCGGAGCGTCGCGTCGTGCCAGGTCGAGCGCGCCGGTCAGCGTCGCCTCGGTGATGTCGCTGAGGGCGGGCCCGAGCTGGTCGACGTCGAGCCTGCCGAGCGCGGCCGCCATCCCGAGCCGCAGCGTCTCGCGCCGGCGGATCGACCGGATCAGGGACGACGCCGCTGCCACGTCGTCGCCGTGCCGCGCCGTGGTCGCGCGCACCTCGGACAGCAGGGACGCGATCGGTCGCGGCTGCAGGAGCGACTCGGGTTCGTCGAGCCAGGCCACCGCCTCGGGGAAGCGTTCGAGGAGCCCGGACAGGAACGCGGACTCGGACAGGACGGTCGTCAGGCTGTGCGCGGCGCCTGACGAGTCGCGGAGCATGCGGAGGAACCAGCTGGACTCCCCCAGGGTGTCGCTCAACCGGCGGAACGCCAGGAGCGCGCGATCGGGTGCCGGGCCCTCTGCCATCCACCGGAGCAGCACCGGCAACAGGTTCCGCTGGATGGTCGCACGACGCGACGTGCCAGGCGTGAGCGCGCGGATGTGCGCCAACGCACCGTCCGGGTCGACGAAGCCGATCGCACCGAGGCGGTCCCGCGCCTGGTCGTTGGTCAGGACGATGTCACCGTCGGACGCGGCCACGGCGGACAGCAGCGGGCGGTAGAAGAGCCGCTCGTGCAGGCCGCGGACCTCGAGCTTGACGGCACGCCAGCGGGTCTCCAGCGCGCTCGCGGACGTCGCGACGCCGCTCGAGCGCGCGAGGACCCGGAGTTCGTCCTCGTCCGCGGGCATCATGTGCGTCCGCTGCAGCCGCCGCAGCTGGATCCGGTGCTCGAGGACCCGCAGCAGGGCGTAGTCGGGGCCGAAGCGTGCGGCTTCCGGTCGTCCGACGTACCCGGCCGCGGTGAGGGCGTCCATGGCCTCGAGTGTCGAGCGCACGCGGACGCTCTCGTCGTCGCGGCCGTGCACCAGCTGCAGGAGCTGCACGGTGAACTCGACGTCGCGCAGGCCCCCCGGTCCGAGCTTGAGCTGCCGGTCGACCTCGGCGTCCGGGATGTTGTCGGTCACGCGCTCGCGCATGCGCTGCACGGACTCGACGAACCCCGGCCGCTTCGACGAGTTCCACACGAACGGCGCGACCGCCGCGACGTAGCGCTCCCCGAGGTCCGGCGTGCCCGCGATCGCGCGGGCCTTCAGCAGCGCCTGGAACTCCCACTCCCTGGCCCAGCGCTCGTAGTACGCCACGTGCGAGTCGAGGGTCCGGACGAGCGCGCCGTCCTTGCCCTCTGGCCGCAGGTTGGCGTCCACCTCCCACAGCGCCGGCTCGACGGCGAGGTCGGTGATCACGTGCGTCGCGGCGATCGCGATGCGGGTGGAGATCCGGACGGCCTTGTCGGTGTCGACAGTGTCCGTCGCCTCGGTCACGAAGATGACGTCGACGTCGCTGACGTAGTTGAGCTCCCGCGCACCGGCCTTGCCCATCGCGATGACGGCGAGCGGGGTGGCGGCGACGTCGGCCTCGGAGAACGGGACCTCTCGCCTGGCGACGTCCACGGCGACGTCGAGCGCAGCGCCCGCGAGGTCGGCGAGCCCGGCGGCGACGGCCGGGAACGCGCTCGTCGGGGACGGGTGCAGGACGTCGAACAGGGCGATCTGCGCCAGGTGCCGTCGGTAGCGCACCCGGAGCCGCAGCCGGGCGTCCTCACCCGTGCCGCCGTCGACCGCCTCGGTCAGGGACGCCGTGTACTCCTGCTGCGACCAGGGCGCGGTGACCGGGTCGAGGAGCAGTGCGAGCTCGGCGGGGCGGCGCTGGAGGAAGTCCCCCAGACCGACCGAGGCCCCGAGCAGGCGGACGAACCGCTCGGTGGCGTCGTCGTCCGCCAGGACGGCCCTGACCTCGTCCGGGTGGTTCTCCATGAGCCGTTCGATGCGCCGGAGCGCGCCGTCGGGATCGGCCGTGGACTCCCAGAGCCCCGGCCGCTCGCTGACCGGCAGCCGCATGTCGGAGCCGAACCGGGCCTCCAGGTCGGCCAGACGCTCGAGCGTCTCGGAGAGCTCCGCGAAGCCCAGCCGGGCCAACTCGGAACGCGACGTCTTCGTCCTGCCGGTCATCTCCTGCTAGAGCATCCCCAGGTTGGTGTCGAGCTCGAACGGCGTGACCTGGTCGCGGTACCGCTTCCACTCCTGCCGCTTGTTGAGGAGCACGTAGTTGAACACCTGCTCGCCCAGCGTCTCGGCGACGAGCTCGGAGTCCTCCATCAGCGACAGCGCGTGATCGAGGCTCGCCGGGAGCTGCGCGTACCCGAGGGCCTTGCGCTCGGAGTCGCTGAGGCTCCAGACGTTGTCCTCGGCCTCCGCCGGGAGCTCGTAGCCCTCTTCGATGCCCTTGAGTCCGGCGGCGAGGATGAGCGAGTACGCCAGGTACGGGTTCGCCGCCGAGTCGATGCCGCGGTACTCGACGCGCGACGACTGGCCCTTGTTCGGCTTGTACAGCGGGACGCGCACCAGGGCCGAGCGGTTGTTGTGGCCCCACGTGACGAACGAGGGGGCCTCGTCGCCGCCCCAGAGCCGCTTGTACGAGTTCACGAACTGGTTCGTGACCGCCGTGATCTCCGGCGCGTGCTTGAGCAGGCCCGCGATGAACTGCTTCGCCGTCGGGGAGAGCTGGTACTCGCCGCCGGGCTCGTAGAACGCGTTCTGGTCGCCCTCGAACAGCGACACGTGCGTGTGCATGCCGGAGCCGGGCTGCCCGGAGATCGGCTTCGGCATGAACGTCGCGTAGACGCCCTGCTCGATCGCGACTTCCTTCACCACGGTGCGGAACGTCATGATGTTGTCCGCCATCGTCAGCGCGTCGGCGTAACGGAGGTCGATCTCGTTCTGGCCGGGGCCGGCTTCGTGGTGGCTGAACTCCACCGAGATGCCGAGGTCCTCGAGCATGCGGACGGCGCGACGACGGAAGTCGTGGGCGCTGCCGCCGGGGACGTTGTCGAAGTAGCCGGCCTGGTCGACGGGCTTCGGGCCGCCGTCCTTCCAGTCGCGGTCCTTCAGCAGGTAGAACTCGATCTCGGGGTGCGTGTAGAACGTGAACCCGCGCTCACTCGCCCGCGCCAGCGTGCGCTTGAGGACGTTGCGGGGGTCGGCGACGGCGGGCTGGCCGTCCGGCGTCGCGATGTCGCAGAACATCCGCGCGGTCGGGTCGATCTCCCCGCGCCACGGCAGGATCTGGAACGTCGAGGGGTCCGGGTGTGCGAGCACGTCGGCTTCGTAGGAGCGGCTGAGGCCCTCGATCGCGGAGCCGTCGAAACCGATCCCCTCGGCGAACGCCCCCTCGACCTCTGCCGGGGCGATCGCCACCGACTTCAGGGTCCCGATGACGTCCGTGAACCAGAGTCGGATGAACTTGATGCCCCGCTCCTCGATGGTGCGGAGCACGAAGTCCGTCTGCTTGTCCATGCACGCCCTTTCCGCGTTCCACCACGGCCGTACGACGGCCGTGCTCAATAGGCTAGTGGTCATGCCCCGTCTCCGCTTGGCACTCGCCCAGACGAATCCGGTGGTGGGCGCGTTCGCCCGGAACACCGCCGGGATCGTCGACGCCGTCCGCTCCGCAGCCGCACGGGGTGCCGACCTCGTCGCGGTGGGCGAGATGGCGATCTCCGGCTACCCGATCGAGGACCTCGCGTCACGTCCGTCGTTCCTGCGGGCCGCGCGTGCCGCGGTGGTCACGCTCGCCGCACGGCTCGCCGACGAGGGACTCGGTGACGTCGCCGTCGTCGTCGGGCACCCGGACGGGCCGTTCGAGCCGCGGGCCGTCGACGTCAGCACGGCCCCGACCGCGGTCGCGAAGAACTGCGCGAGCGTCCTGCAGCACGGACGCGTCGTCGCCACCACCGCGAAGTACCACCTGCCGAACTACTCGGTGTTCGACGAGTACCGGGTGTTCATCCCCGGCGACGACCTGCTCGTGGCCAGGATCGCGGACGTCGACGTGGCGATCATCATCTGCGAGGACCTCTGGCGCGACGGCGGGCCGGTCGCACGGGTGCTCGACGCCGACGCCGGGCTCCTGCTCGTCGTGAACGCGTCGCCGTGGGTCGCGGACAAGGACGAGGTCCGGCTGCCACTCGTGACCCGGCGTGCGACCGAGTCCGACACGATCGTCGCGTACGTGAACATCGTCGGCGGCCAGGACGACCTGGTCTTCGACGGCGACTCCGTCGTGGTGGACGAGCAGGGCACGATCCTCGGCAGGGCCCCGCAGTTCGAGCCGCACCTGCTCGTCGTCGACATCGACCCGGCACCCGCCACGGACCCCGTCGAGACCGACCACGTCCAGCGCATCGTCCTGGACACGCCGAACACGACGCCCGGCGAGCTCCCCGGGCGCCCGGCGCTGCCCAGGGACATCGCGGCACCACTGGACGACACCGCCGCGATCTGGAACGCGCTCGTGCTCGGCACCCGGGACTACGTGCAGAAGAACGGGTTCCGCTCGGTGGTCCTCGGGCTCTCCGGCGGCATCGACTCGGCGGTGTGCGCCGCCATCGCCGTGGACGCCATCGGCCAGTCGAACGTGTTCGGCGTCTCGATGCCGTCGCGGTGGTCGTCGGACCACTCGAGGTCGGACGCGGACGACGTCGCCACTCGGCTCGGCCTGCAGTACCGCACGGACCCGATCGCCGACCTCGTCGCACCCTTCGACGAACAGCTCGCCCTCACCGGGCTCGCGGCGGAGAACATCCAGGCCCGGGTCCGTGCGCTCATCCTGATGGGACTGTCGAACCTCGACGGGCACCTGGTGCTGACCACGGGCAACAAGACCGAGCTCGCCGTCGGGTACTCCACCATCTACGGGGACTCTGTTGGCGGGTTCGCGCCGATCAAGGACGTCCCGAAGACGATGGTGTGGGAGCTCGCCCGCTGGCGGAACGCGGTCGCCGCGTCACGTGGCGAGACCGAGCCGATCCCGGAGAACTCGATCACGAAGCCGCCGTCGGCCGAACTCCGCGACGGACAAGAGGACCAGGACTCCCTGCCGCCGTACGAGGTCCTGGACGCGATCCTCGACCTCTACGTCACGCAGGCGCAGGGCGCGGCGGACATCGTGGCGCGTGGGTTCGACGCGGCCACCGTGGCCGAGGTCACCCGCCTGGTCGACCGGTCCGAATGGAAGCGCCGACAGGGCGCCATCGGTCCGAAGATCTCCGGCATGGCGTTCGGTCGTGACCGGCGGCTGCCGATCACATACCGCCCCTGACGGGGCCTTCCGTCCGTCAGCGATCACGTCCGGATCGCGCCCCGCTGCGCACAACGCGCCCCGTCGTGACGGGGTGCGGTGTCTTCGCCGGGGTGCGACGCGTCAGGCGTCCTCGTCGTCCCACTTCTCGTTGTTGGCCTTGATGCGCTCCAGCGCGTGTTCGGCCGCTTCGCGGGTCTCGAACGGGCCGATCCGGTCGCGCTGCGGGGACTGCGGTCCCTGCTCGACCGCGTGGGTCTTGTCGTTGAACCACCACTGGGACTCGATGCGCTCGTCGCTCATGCCGCCAAACGTACCCTCGCCGTTCGCGGCACGGGCTCGTGCTCCGCGCGGCTAGAGTGGAGCGCATGCCCCGGGACGAACACGGACACCTGACCGCCGGCCGCATCTCCCCCCAGCGGCCCGTCCCGAAGGACATCGAACGCCCCGAGTACGTCGGCAGGGTCGAGCCCCACGAGCACGGGCTCGGCGACACGTACTCCGCGTCCGAGATCGAGCTGATCCGCACCGCCGGGCGCATCGCTTCCCGGGCGATCGACGCGGTGGCCGCCGCGATCCGCCCCGGTGTCACCACCGACGAGCTCGACCGCATCGGGCACGAGTACGTCGTCGCGCACGGCGCCTACCCCTCGACGCTCGGCTACCGGGGCTACCCGAAGTCGCTGTGCTCGTCGGTCAACGAGGTCATCTGCCACGGCATCCCGGACGACACGGTCCTGCAGGACGGCGACATCGTGAACATCGACATCACCGCGTACAAGGACGGTATGCACGGCGACACGAACCGCACGTTCGTCGTCGGGCAGGCAGCGCCAGAGGTCGCGGACCTGGTCGAACGCACGCGGATCGCGATGGAACGCGGCATCAAGGCCGTCGCCCCGGGTCGGCAGGTGAACGTCATCGGCCGCGCCATCGAGTCGTACGCGAAGCGCTTCGGCTACGGCGTTGTCCGCGACTACACCGGGCACGGGGTCGGCCGGGCGTTCCACTCCGGCCTGATCATCCCCCACTACGACGCGCCCCAGTACGACACCGTCATCGAGACCGGCATGGTCTTCACCATCGAGCCGATGCTCACGCTCGGCGGCATCGAGGCGGACATCTGGGCCGACGACTGGACCGTCAGCACCCGCGACAAGTCCTGGACCGCACAGTTCGAACAGACCCTCGTCGTCACAGAACGTGGCGCCGAGCTCCTCACCGTCTCCTGAAAGGCAACCGCTCCTCATGACCTCACTCGCAGTCGGCGTCGACATCGGCGGTACGGGCATCAAGGGCGCGATCGTCGACACGACGACCGGTGAACTGACGACCGACCGGATCAAGAAGGCCACCCCGGAGGGCGGGAAGCCGCACGACATCGTGTCCGTCGTCGTCGAGATCCTCGACGAGCTCGGCCCGGACCAGGACGTCCCCGTGGGTGTGTGCTTCCCCGCGATCGTCCGCGACGGCAAGACCATGTCGGCGGCGAACGTGTCGAAGAAGTGGATCGGCTTCGAGGCCGAGGCGCTCTTCGAGAAGGAACTCGGCCGCTCCATCCACTTCGTCAACGACGCCGACGCCGCCGGGTTCGCCGAGCAGCAGTTCGGCGCCGCCAAGGGCCGGGACGGCCTCGTCATCATGACGACGCTCGGCACGGGCATCGGCACCGCGCTCATCAACGACGGCGTGCTCATCGTGAACGCGGAGCTCGGCCACCTGGAGATCGACGGGGTCGACTACGAGACGAAGGCCTCGTTCGCGGCGAAGGAGCGGGACGACCTCTCCTGGAAGCACTGGGCGAAGCGTCTGCAGAAGTACTACTCGCGGCTCGAGGCCCTGCTCTCCCCCGAGCTCTTCGTGGTCGGTGGCGGTGTGTCGAAGCAGTACGACGAGTTCCTGCCGCTCCTCGACCTGCAGGCGGACATCATCCCCGCGACGCTCCGCAACAACGCCGGCATCATCGGTGCCGCGACCCTGGCGTTCAACTCGAAGTAGCGCCCGGCGCGAGTGTGCCGCCGAGCGGTCGCAACACGCCGCTGACGCTTCGCCGAGTGGTCACGAACCGTCGTCCGGCGGGTTTGGGAGCGACAGTGCGTGACCGCTCGACGCCCGCACGCGGCGTGTCGCGACCACTCGGCACCGGTAGACTCGGCACTGCGAACGGGTCGGTGAGACGGTCGCGTCACTCCCCCGGGAGTGCCGAGGAACGTCCGGGCTCCACAGAGCAGGGCGGTGGGTAACACCCACCCGGAGCAATCCGCGAGACAGTGCCACAGAAAGCAGACCGCCGGCGGCGACGTCGGTAAGGGTGAAACGGTGGTGTAAGAGACCACCAGGGGTCCGGGTGACCGGACTCGCTCGGTAAACCTCGCCCGGAGCAAGGTCAGACAGAGGACGTCGAGGCTGCTCGCCGAGTCCTCGGGTAGACCGCTGGAGGCCGACGGCAACGTCGGTCCGAGAGAGATGGCCGTCACCGCTGCAAGGCGGGACAGAACCCGGCGTACGGCCGGCCCGTTCGCACCACGTCACGGACGGGAGGCCCGGTGCCAGCTGGCACCGGGCCTCCCGTCCGGTTTGACGTGCGTCTACAGGCCGGACTCGGCCGTCCGGACCAGGATCGCCTCGCTGTCGGGGCAGAGCACGACGTCGTCGGGCGCGGCCGCACGGACCGCCTGCAGGTCGGCGCCGGTGAGCGTGACGCCGGACGCCGTCGACACACCGCCCTGCAGGAGCGACGCCCCGAATCCGTACCGCGCACGCTGGCGCTCGTACAGCGCGAGGAGGTCGTCCGGGACCTTCGCCGCGACGTCGGCGCGGCTCTGGGTCGCGGAGACCCGGTCGCCCTCGAGCCGCTCGATCTCGGTGTCCCGCTCCGCGACGAGGGCGGTGCGCTGCGCCTCGACGTCGGCGAGCTTCGCCTCGACGTCGCCGACCCGCGCACGGAGGACGTCGAGCGTCTCCATGATCTCCAGCTCGGACGTCTCGAGGTCCCCGATGCGGCGCTGCAACGAGTCGAGTTCGTTCTGGAGCCCGGCGGCGTCCTTGGCGCTCGACACGTTCTGCAGCATGGTCGTGTCGCGCTCGACCCGGGCCTGGGCCGTCGCGGTGTCGGACTCGAGTCGGGCGAGGTCGCGCTCGGCGTCCTCGACCTTGCCGGTCGCGGCGACGAGTTCGCTCCGGAGACCCGCCGCCGTCGTGCCGAGCTCGGTCAGCTTGGCGCCCTCCTGCAGCGAGCTGATGCGGTGCGCGATGCGGGTGATGTCGTTGTCCAGACGCTGGACGTCGAGGAGGATGGCCTGGTCCTCGGGTGCTGCCTTCATGATCAGGCTCCTTCGTTGTGGTGCTCGGTGGTGGGGGCGGAGGCGTTCGGCAGGACCGCGAAGTCCCACGGGTCGGTCCGGAGGTCGCTCACCGTCACGCGGACACCGGCGGCGCGACGGAGTTCTTCGGCGGCGACGTCGAGCCAGAGCCACTCGGTGGCCCAGTGGGACGTGTCGATGAGTGCCGGGCCGCCTGCGAGCATCGCCTGCTCGCGGAACTCGGATGCCGGGTGGTGACGGAGGTCGCTCGTGACGTACACGTCGGCGGCCTGCACGAGCGGGTTACCCAGCAGGGAGTCCCCGGCGCCGGCGCAGAGCGCGACGGTCCGGACGGGCTGGTCGTACGCGCCGGACACGCGGACCCCCGACGCGGTGGCGGGCAGCACGTCGACGATGCGCCGTGCGAGCGCCCCGAGCGTGACGGACTCCGGCAGGACGCCGACCCGGCCGATCCCGGTGTCCGCTGCGGCACCGGACTCGAGCGGACGCAGGTCGGTGAGCCCGATCCGGTCGGCGAGCACGGCCGAGGTGCCGGAGCGCACGACGTCGGCGTTGGTGTGTGCGGCCACGAGCGCGCAACCACCGCGGACGAGCGTCGCCAGCACGGAACCCTTGTAAGTCGACTCCGCGATCGTGGTCACGCCGCGGAGCAGCAGCGGGTGGTGTGTGAGGAGCAGGTCGGCACCGACCGCGACGGCTTCACGCGCCGTGTCCGGCACGGCGTCGACGGCGAGGTGCACGCGCTCGACGACCGCGTCCGGGTCCCCGGAGACGAGGCCGACGGCGTCCCAGGACTCCGCGCCGTCGACCGGCCAGAGGGACTCGATCACGGCCTGGAGATCGCGGAGCGTCGGCATCCGGTCAGTCTACCGAGGAGCGGCAGTCCACCGGGTTCAGCGGCGGACGAGCCGGAGCACCGCGGCGACGACCCGGGACCACCAACCGGACTGCGCCGGTGCCTCGGTGGTCGCCACGGGCTGCGGCTCCGCTGACGGTGCGACCGCCGGGAGCTCGGCCGCGTGCTCCGCGGCGAACACGACCGGCGTGCCGGCCGTCTCCACACGGTGCGCACGGAGGACGGCGGCGAAGGCGTCGCGGTCCACCACCGTCGGACCGGTCGCGGGCTGGACGAGCGGGGTCGGGCGGGTGTTCGCGGACACCGGCGACACGGACGGGAGGCGCAGCACGGGTCGTGCGGGCTCGTCGCGCTCCGTGGACGCGACGTCCAGGTCGTCGACCCGGTCCGCGGTGACGGGCGCGGCTGCTGGCTCGACCAGGGCCGGCGCCGCGGTCGGCGTCGTCACCACGGCGACCGAGCCTGCGGTCACGACTGCGACCGCGCCCGTGGCCGCTGCACGGCGGGCGGCGGCACGGTCCCGGCGGTCGTTCTCGTCGGCGGCGTCGGCGAGCAGGTCGGCGAAGACCGAGCGCGCGTACGCACGAGCGGCGTCGACCTCGGGGTCCGCGAGATCGGCGACGACGGCTTCCCAGGCGGACAGGCGCGCGAGGTCCTCGTCGCGACGGCGGACCTCGTCCTCGAGGATCACGATGCGCTCGATCACCGGACGGCCGCTCTGCGCGGACACCTCGACCTCGAGCTCGTCGATGCGGAGCGCGAGCCGCTCCGGGGGTTCGGGGAAGGACGGCGCGCAGACCGAGGCGTGACGCCCACGGTCGCGGGGGCGACGGAACGCCGTGTCGTCCGAGGGTGCCGACGACGGCTCCTCGGTGGCGTGGTCGCGCTCGGGTGCGGCGTCCGTGGTGGCGTCCGGTCGCTGCACCGGGCCCGTGACGGGTGGGACCACGAGGTCCGACACGTACGGTGACCGGGTCGCCGGTGCGTCACGGAGCCACTCCTCGAGCTCGCGACCGAAGGGGTCGACGAGGGGGGTGCGTGCACCGGACTGCGTTTCCATGAGGGAAGTATGAATATCGCGCGCTCGATCCCGTCGGACATCCGCGGAGTGTCGCGGCATCGCGTGCCATATCGCCCCGAACGTGAACGGCGTGTCGTCCGGGCGGGCACCGCGCGGCTGCGACCGGTCCTACAGAGCCGCGGCGAAGTCCTCGAGCAAGGTGCGCCCGGCGTCCCAGTCCCCCACGCCGCTCGCCACGTTGACGTGCCCGGAGGCGCCGATCCGCTGCACCCCCGCGCCGAGCGTCGAAGCGATCCCGAGCGCACGATCAGCGGTGCAGTAAGGGTCGTCGTCGCTCACCACGAGGACGGTCGGCGTCCGCACGCCCTGCGTCGGCACCGTGAAGCCGGCCGCGGCGGCGGGGAAGCCGGGAGCATCCGGGTCCGGCGGCGCCACGAGGAAGGCGCCCGCGACGCGGCCGTCGTCGTGCTCCGCGAGCCACGCCGCCACCGCCAGCACGCCGAGGCTGTGCGCCACGAGCACGGGCGGTTCGTCACAGGCCGCCACCGCACGGTCGATCGCGGCCGACCAGTCGTCGGGATCCGGCTCGGACCAGGACGTCGGCGCGATCCGCACGGCGTCCGCTCCGCGGGACTCCTGCCAGTGCGACTGCCAGTGCTCGGCGTCGGAGTTCCAGATGCCGGGGACGATCACCCAGGGTCGAGGTCGGCTCACTCCTGCAGCGTACGGGGATCGTCCGCCGCGGCCGATCAGGCCTGCAGCGTGTCCCGCGGGTACTCGCCGAAGCGCGAGGCGTACGCAGCCGAGAACCGCCCGAGGTGTGCGAACCCCCACTTCACCGCCACCGACGCGACCGTCAGCTCCCCCGGCGATCCCCGGCGGAGCTCCTCCCGGATGCGGTCCAGTCGGATCCCGCGGAGCATGGCGTTCGGGGCCGTGCCGATCTGCCGCTGGAAGGCCTGCTGCAGACCGCGGACGCTCAGGCCGACGTGTTCCGCGACGTCGGTCGTCGAGATCGGCGTGTGTGCGAAGGCGTGCATGTACTCCACCGCCCCGCGGACCCTGCCGGTCGCGCCCTGCGGCAGCGGGACGTCCGGCGTGAGCAGCTGGTGCGGGAAGGTGCGGAGCAGCGTCGTCGCGGTCTCGCGGGCGGTCTCCGCCAGCACGAGCGGCGAGACCGGTGCGCTGCCGAGCACCGTCGCGGCGGCGGCCTGGACCTGCCGGTTCCACACCCGCACGTCATCGGCTTCGAGGGCGGCGGCGTGGTCGAACACGAGCGGCCCCGGCTGCGCGCCGTGGAACTCCGCCGCGACGCCCTCCAGGTAGCTGCGCTCGAACTGCACCAGGCTCTGCCGGATGTCGGCGAGGTCGAAGACGTACGGGCGTCCGGTCGGGAACATCATCGGCGTCCCCGGGACGAGTGTCACCTCGTCGCGGCCGATGTCGACCTGACCGCCGCCCTCGGCCGTCCACATCACGACGTACTCGTCACGCACCTCGACCTCGCCGGACACCCGGGCGTCGAAGCGACTGGACCGGAAGGACATCGTGTCGTCTCCGACCACGCGGAACCGGTACGAGAAGTCGCGCTCCGTGTACTGCGCGACGAAATCGGTGCCCTCGTACGCGTCCTCGTACATGCGGAGCGCCGCGCCGAGGTCGTCACCAGACGTCTCGAAGCTCATCCTGGGGTCGGACTCGACTGTCATCGACCGGATCGTGACACGCGCCGGTGACCCCGACGGAATCGCCGTCGGAGCCTTGCGGGTTCCGGCTCACGCAGTGCGCGTTCTGGACAGTCAGGCGGTGCCGGAGGACCGGCCGCGGCGTACTGTCCAACGGTTGCGGTCGCCCTCGCGTTCGTACCGCAGCTCGTCGACGACCATGCCGACCAGCGCCAGACCGCGACCGCTCTCCGCGGACCCGTCCGGCAGCACGGCGGCCGCAGGGTCGACGGACGCAGGCCGACCGTCGTCGGTGAGCCGTGCCTCCAGGCCGTCACCGGTGACCGCGAGGGCCAGCGAGCACGCGACCCGGTGGCCGCCACCCGCGTGCTCGACGACGTTGGACGCGAGTTCGACGAGCGCCAGCTCGAATGCCATGCGGTCTTCGGCACCGACCGACGGCTCGGTGCCCCACACCTCCGCGAGGAAGTCGTGGACCGCGTTCACGTCGTCCGGCGGGGACGCGAACTCGAGGCGGTGCTCGCCCACGGCGGGCCCGCTCATCCCCAGTTGGACACCGCGGCGTCCCCGTCCGGGTACGTCCGCAGGATCTTGTCGATGTTCGAGAGCTTCAGCACCATCGAGACCTGGTCGGACGGCGCCGCGATCCGCAGGTCCCCGCCCGCCTGCCGCGCGGTCTTCAGGCATCCGACCAGGGCGCCGAGTCCGGACGAGTCCATGAAGTCCACGGCGGAGAGCTCGACCACCACACGGTGCCGACCGTCCCCGACCACCTTGGCAACGGTCTCCCGGAACGCGGGGGCCGAGACCATGTTGAGTCGCCCCTTGCACTCCAGGACCGCCGCGTCCGCCTGCGCCTCGTGTACGACGATCTCCATGCCGGTGGTCCTCCTCAGGTCGGTGCGCGTGCTCCACGGACCCTATCGGTTCGACTCCGTCAACCGTCGGTACGGTCAGCGAGTTCTCCGTGTCGCCACCGTCTGCACGACCACCGCCGCTGCCATCAGCACGACCATGACCGCACCCATCGCGAGCGCGGTCCCGCCGAGCACCCCCGCGAGTGGCGTTCCGAGGCCACCGAGCCCGAACGACAGTCCGCCCTGGAGCGCCGCGGCCGTCCCCGGGTGCGCGGCGCCGACGTGCTGCGTGCGGGTCATCGCGGCCGGCAGGACGAACCCCCATGCACCCGTCACCACGGCGAGCGAACACCAGACCGGGACGGGACCGAGGCCGAGCAGCGCCGAGGCCAGCACCCCGGCCCCACCGATCGTCCCGACGACGAGCCCGAACGTGAGCAGGCCGTCCTCGGAGAAGCGCCCGACGACCCGTCGGAACACGAGGGTCGTGATGATCATCATCGTCGCGTTCGTGGCGAACACGATCGTGTACAGCCCCTCCGAGAACCCGAACTGCGTCTGGAACACGAACGAACTCGTCGCGATGTACGCGAAGAAGCCGATCGTCGAGAGCACCCCGGAGAGCAGGTAGGCGCGGAACCGCGGGATCGCCAGGAGCTCGCGCATCCGCTGCCAGTTCGCGCCGAGGCCGATACCACCGCGTGCCTCCGGGCGGAGGGTCTCGGGCAACCGGGCCACCACCATCGCGAAGAACACCGCGCCGAGGACCGCGAGCACGACGAACATCACGCGCCAGGTGCCGACCGTCAGGACCGCTCCCCCGACGAGCGGCGCCACGACCGGCCCGATCGCGTTGATCGCCGCGAGGGTGCCGAACACCTTCGCCATGACCGCCCCGTCGGTCACGTCGGACACCATCGCCCGCCCGGCCACGGCAGCGGCGGCTCCGGCGAGGCCCTCCACGACCCGGGCGACGACGAGCGTGACGACGTCGGGCGCGAGGGCGCACCCGAGCGAGGCGACGGCGAAGAGCGCGGTGCCCCAGAGGAGCATCGGCCGGCGACCGATGCCGTCGCTGACCGGGCCGGCGAGCAGCTGACCGACCGCGAACGCGACGAGGAAGGCGGTCAGGGAGAGCTGCACGGCGCTCGGCGTGGTCCCGAGGTCGCGGGCGATCGCCGGCAACGCGGGGATGTACATGTCCGTCGCGAACGGCGAGACACCGACGATGAGGGCCAGCGGGACGATCGGCGGCAGGGTCGTCGGGATGGTCCGGGTCCGCATGCGCTCCGTCGTCACCCGCGCAACGCTACCCCGGACCGAATCGATTCGACAGCCGGTGGCGGTCGGGAGGCCCGGTGCCGGTCACGTGGACCGGCACCGGGCCTCCAGACCGGTGCGTTCGGGGGTCAGCCCGTGTTCTGCAGGCCGGCGGCGATCCCGTTGACCGTCAGGAGCAGCAGCCGGTGGTCGGCATCGGCCGGATCGGTGCTGCCGGTGCTGCGGATCGCACGCAGCGCGCGGAGCTGCAGGTGGGACAGGGCGTCGACGTACGGGCTGCGGAGTCGCACGGCGCGGGCGAGCACCGGACGGTCCTCGAGCACGTCGGCACCGCCGGAGACCCGGAGCACCCACTCCCGCGTGCGGAGCATCTCGTCGAGCACCTTCGCCGCGAGGTCGTCGCGGTCGGCCAGCTCGAGGTATCGGCGGGCGATGTGCTCGTCCGTCTTCGCGAGCGACATCTCGACGTTCTTGATCATCGCGCCGAAGAGCGGCCACTCGGCGTAGGCGGTGCGGAGGAGTTCCTCGTCGCCCACCGCCTGGAGCGCGGACCCGAGGCCGTACCAGCCGGCGAGGTTGATCCGGGCCTGCGTCCACGAGAAGACCCACGGGATGGCGCGGAGGTCCTCGAGCGACTCGACCGACAGTCCACGGCGCGCCGGACGGGATCCGAGCGGCAGCAGCCCGATCTCCTCCATCGGGGTCACCGTGGCGAACCACGGCGCGAACCCGTCGGCCTTCACGAGGTCGTAGAAGGCGTCGCGGGAGACGTCGTCGAGCTGCTGGGCGAGGTCGGCGAACCGATCAGCAGCGGCCTCGGTGAGCGCCTCGTTCGACGGCGACGACGCGAACAGCGTCGCGGAGGCCATCTGCTCGAGGTGCCGGGCGGCGATGTCCTGGTCGCCGTACTGGGCGAAGATGACCTCACCCTGTTCGGTGAGCTTCAGCCGGCCGTCGATGGACCCTGGTGGCTGAGCGAGCACGGCCTCGTTCGCGGGACCGCCACCGCGGCCGAGCGACCCGCCGCGTCCGTGGAACAGGGTGAGCTCGACGTCGTTCTGCCTGGCCCACTCGGCGATCTTCGCCTGCGCGTCGTAGAGCGCCAGGTTCGCCGACACGGGGCCGACGTCCTTCGACGAGTCCGAGTACCCGAGCATGACCTCGAGCTTGCGACCGGTCGCGGCGAGGCGTCGCTGGAACGCCTCGGTCCGGACGGCCTCGTCGAGGATGCCGACGCTCGCGTGCAGGTCGGCGAACGTCTCGAACAGCGGGATGACGTCGAGCACCGGCGCCGCCTCGGCGGACCCGAGCGCGGCGGCGGCGAGTTCGTGGACGTTCGCCAGGTCCTCCGCCGACTGCGTGAACGACACGATGTACCGGTTGGAGGCGCGCACGCCGTACCGACGCTGCAGGTCCGCGATGGTCCGGAAGACGGCGAGGACCTCTTCGGTCGTCTCGCTGAGCTCGCCACCTGCACGGATCTCGGCGAGGGCGTTCCGGTGCACCTGCGAGTGCTGCCGGACCTCGAGCTCGGCGAGGTGGAACCCGAAGGTCTCGACCTGCCAGATGAGGTTCTGCAGCTCGCCGTACGCGGGACGCGCTGCGCCGGCCGCGACGAGCGATGCCTGGATGGTGCGGAGGTCCGCGAGGAACGCCTCTGGTCCGTCGTACGCGAGCGCGGCGTCGCCACGACGGGTCGCGTCGATCCGAGCGGCGGTGAAGAGCAGCGCACGGCGGTGCGTCTCGTTCGGCGCGCGGATCCCGATGCGCTCGGCGATGCCGGGGTCGAGGGTCTCCTGCGCCGCCACGAGCGCGGTCAGTCCGGCGTCCGCCGGGGTCTCGCTGCTGTCGAGGGTCAGGGTGCTGCCGATGCGGGTCGCCGCGCGCATCAGGCCGAGCAGGATGTGCTCCGCCGCGATCTCGGCCGCCTGCCGGGTCACGTCGGCCGTGACGTGCGGATTGCCGTCGCGGTCGCCGCCGATCCACGTGCCGAACCGGACGAACGCCGGGGCCTTGGCCGGAGCGCTGCCAGCGGCGTCACCCTGGAGCCGGTCGTCGAGCAGGCGGTAGACCTGCGGGACGATCTCGAACAGCGTCTGGTCGAACACGCTCATCGCCGTGCGGACCTCGTCGAGCGGGGTCGGCCGGGTGGTGCGGAGCGGGGACGTGCGGAGGAGGTTCGTGATCTCCTCGAGCAGCCGCCGTTCGTTCTCCACGAGCGCCGTCGAGTTCTTCGCCCGGTCGCGCTCGTCGATGAGGTCCGTGATGCGGCGGACGGCCGTGGTCACCGCGCGACGCCGCGCCTCCGTCGGGTGCGCGGTCAGGACCGGGTGGAAGCGGAGCGCGTCGAGTCGCGTGGCCGCCTGCTCGGCGCCGACCTCGTCGACGAGCTGGGCGTACGTCGCGGGGAACGAGTCCCCCGCGACACCGCCGTCGTCCCCGCGCAGCCGGAGCACGCGCACACGGTGGTGCTCCTCGGCCAGGTTCGTCAGGTGGAAGTAGGTGGTGAAGGCACGTGCGACCTCTTCGGCGCGTTCCGCCGAGAGTCCGGACACGACCGCCTCGGCACGTGCCGCGCCGTCCGCGTCGGAGCCCTCGTACGCCTCGATCACCGCGGCACGCAGGGCCTCGACGTCGCGCAGCAGGTCGTCGCCGCCGCTCTCGCGCAGCACCCGCCCGAGCAGCTTGCCGAGGTAGCGGACATCCGAACGCAGGTCGCTGTCGACCGCTCCGCTCACATCGTCGCGCGCGCTCCCGAAGCGCGTCGATCCGTCGATCGCCGTCATCTCGTCCTTTCGGGTCGGCCCGGTATACCGCTTCCGGGTCCAGAGCAGCGTATCGGCAGCCGGGCTCCGGTGACGACGACCGTCCGGACGGGCGGCGTGGATTCGCATCGCATCCGGACGCACGTCGGGGTCCGTTCGTAGAATCCGGGGGTGTGAGCGACACTGCGGAACCGGCCGAGGGCGCCGAAGCGGCCCTCGACGAGACGGGGGCTGCCCAGGTGGCGCACGACGAGCCTCCTGTCCTGGAGGGCGACGACGGACGGGAGCCGCCCGTCAAGCGCTGGGTGTTCTGGCCGGCAGCCGGCCTGGTGCTGGCGTTCGTCGTCGTCGCACTCATCGCGCCGAAGCAGACCGAGGCCGTCTTCGCCACGGTGCAGGACGCGATCGTCCGCGACTTCGGCTGGTACTACGTCATCGTCGCCGCGGGGTTCGTCCTGTTCGCGATCTGGATCGGGTTCAGCCGGTTCGGCGACATCGTGCTGGGCAAGGACGACGAAGCGCCCGAGTTCTCCACGATGTCCTGGCTCGCGCTGCTGTTCGCCGCCGGGATGGGCATCGGTCTCGTCTTCTACGGCGTCGCCGAGCCGCTCAGCCACTACGCCTCCCCCAGGCCAGGCGTCACCGGGAGCGACGAGCAGCTCGCCCAGCGCGCGATGTCCCAGACGTTCCTGCACTGGGGCCTGCACGCATGGGCGATCTACGTCGTCGTCGGGCTCGCGCTCGCCTACGCGATCCACCGCCGCGGTCGCCCGGTGTCCATCCGCTGGGCGCTCGAGCCGCTCCTCGGCAAGCGGGTGACGGGCGGCTGGGGGAACCTCATCGACGTGGTCGCCCTCGTCGGGACGCTGTTCGGCGTCGCGACGTCCCTCGGCCTCGGTGTCCTGCAGATCGGTGCAGGACTCGACTACACGGACATCGCGGCGAACACCCGCGGCCTGCAGATCGTGCTGATCGTCGTCGTCACGCTGATCGCCATCGGGTCGCTCCTGAGCGGCGTCGGCAAGGGCATGAAGTACCTGTCGAACATCAACCTGCTGCTCGCCGCAGCACTGCTCCTCGTCGTGCTCGTCTTCGGGCCGACCCAGTTCCTGCTCGGCGAGTTCGTGCAGTCGATCGGGCAGTACCTGCAGGGCTTCGTCGGGCTCGCGTTCGACACGAGTGCCTTCGCGGGCAAGGCCGGGCAGGAGTGGCAGGGCGCTTGGACGACGTTCTACTGGGGCTGGTGGATGTCGTGGGCCCCGTTCGTGGGGATCTTCATCGCCCGGATCTCCCGCGGTCGGACCGTGCGACAGTTCGTCCTCGGCGTGCTCTTCGTCCCGACCCTGCTGACCTTCCTCTGGTTCTCGATCATGGGCGGGACCGCGCTGTGGGACCAGCTCAACGGGAACGGGGACCTCCTCGGCGCCGGCGGGACCGTGAACGTCGAGCAGGTGCTCTTCCAGATGCTCGGGGACCTGCCGGCCGGGTCGGTGCTCGTCATCGGCGCGATCGTCCTGATCGGGGTGTTCTTCGTGACCTCTGCGGACTCGGGGGCACTCGTGATGGGCATGATCGCGACCGGCGGACAGATCGAGCCGAAGAACTGGATCCGGGTGTTCTTCGCCGGGGTCACGGCGCTCGTCGCCGTCGCGCTGCTGCTCGCCGGCGGGTTGAACGCGCTGAAGACGGCCGCGATCACCACGGCACTGCCGTTCAGCGTCGTGATGGTGCTGATGTGCTGGTCGACCGTCGTCGCGTTCACCCGCGAGCGTCGGGCGTACCTGCGCGCGGAGCGCCGGGCGATGATGGTCGACTTCGCGGACTTCTACCAGCAGGAGGTCGAGGACCCGTCCGAGCGCGCACCCCGGACCGGCCCGATCCAGAAGCTGGCGCGGCGCATCCGACGGTAGGCGCCGCGCACTCGTCGAGACACGTTCGGGTCCGCGAGACGCCGCGGATTCCGGCGGCGTCTCAGCGGGACGGCGGCGTCTCAGCGGGACAGCGGCGTCGCAGCGGGACGGCGGCGGCGGGACCCCTGGCGGCTAGCTCGGCTCGGAGAGCTGCGCCTGCGCGGCGGTGTGCACCTCGACGATCTGCACACGGGCGGACCGACGGTCGGTGAGCGGCGTCGTCCACGGCACGATGACCTGTTCCACGTCGCCGTCGTCGAGCTGGGCGATCCACACCCCGGCGATGGCGTCGATCTCGGTCATCGTGGCGGCGACGGCGGTGGCGGCACCGTTCGCCCGGACGATCACCAGGTTGTCGCCGGCGTGGTCGCCGTTCATGTGGTGCAGGATCGCCGCTCGGGCATCGTCGTCGAAGGGCTCGGAGGCGCCGGCGCTCACGCGGTCACCGCCACGTCCGGGCCGCGACCGGCATCGAGCTCCGCGAGGAGTCCGTTGTTGAGCTCGTACGCGAGCTCGACCTCGGCGATCACCCGCTCGCGCTCGTCGTCGTCCCACGGCGCGGCGTCGAGCTGGCCGCGGTAGGTGTCCTTGAACGCGGCGGGGTCGGCGACCTGGTCGAAGATGTAGAACAGCACGCCGTTCGTGTCGAACCCGAACTGCTCGGAGAGCATCCGGCCGATCATCTGCCCGCCGGACAGGTCGCCGAGGTACCGCGTGTAGTGGTGCGCGACGAACCCACCCGGCCACTCGGCGGCGACCTCGTTGAGCCGTCGCACGTAGGCGGTCGTCGCCGGCAGCGGACAGACCAGCTCGGACCAGTCCGAGCCGATGAGGTACTCGAGGTCCGATCGGATCGCGGGCATCCGGGTCAGCTGCGTGGTGACGAACGGACTCGCGACGGGGTGGTCGGCCATGCGCGCGGCGGCACGTTCGAGGGCGTCGTAGACGAACGAGTACTGTCCGAGCAGCGCGGCGTAGTCGGCGACGTCGCACTTCCCGCCGAGCAGGTCGTCCATGAAGCCGTTCCCCGCCGAGGAGCCGTGCGAGCGACGGGTACGCTTCCGCAGCAGCTCGGAGAACGGGATGACGGGACTGTCCATGAGGTAAGGCTAACCTTACTGAGCCGGACGTCAAGCACTCCGTCGGACTTCCAGGCGATTGCGATCCCCCGAGAGGAAGCTCCACCACGATGAGCAAACCGAACCGCCCCCAGCACGTCTTCGTCGTCGAGCGCACCGAGCGCCTCTCGCCGCACATGGTCCGGGTCCACCTCGGCGGCCCCGCGTTCGAGGACTTCGTCCACGCGGCCGACCCCGAACGCCTCGAGACCACGGACAAGTACGTGAAGCTCCTGCTCGCGAAGCCGTCGCTCGGGCTGCAGCCGCCGTACGACCTCGAGGCACTGCGCGAGACCCTCCCGAAGCAGGACCGTCCGGCACGCCGCACGTACACGGTCCGGGCGATCGACCATGATGCCCGCACGATCGCCATCGACTTCGTGGTGCACGGCGACGAGGGACTCGCCGGTCCGTGGGCGGCCGCGGCGGAACCGGGCGACACGCTCGCACTGTCCGGCCCGGGCGGCGGCTACGCACCGAGCACCGATCCGGCCGTCGCGCACGTGCTGCTCGGTGACGACAGCGCACTGCCCGCGATCGCGTCGGCACTGGAGGCGATGGACGACTCCGCGACCGGTGTCGCCCTGGTCGAGATCGCCGGCCCCGACGACGAGCAGGACATCCCGCACCCTGCGGGGATCGCACTCCGCTGGCTGTACCGCGACGCCGCCGGCGCCGAGCCGGGCACGCTCCTGCTGGACGAAGCCAGGAAGCTGCCACGAGCCTCCCGTCCGGTCCAGGTCTTCGCGCACGGCGAGCGGACCGCGATGAAGGCGATCCGTCGACTCCTGCAGGACGAGTGGGAACTCGAGAAGTCGGACATGTCCCTGTCGGCGTACTGGGCGCTCGGCCGCGCGGAGGACCGCTTCCAGGAGGAGAAGCGCGAGCCGATCGGCGTGATCTTCGACTGATCCTGTTGTACAGCATGGTTGTACAACAGCGCTGAGGAGCGTACGGTGGCGGCATGTCCGCCAGCACTGCCGCGCGCACCGACCGGTTCGACCGGCGGCTGCTCGCACCGATGATGCTCGGGTCGATCCTCAACCCGATCAACTCCTCGATCATCGCCGTCGCCCTCGTGCCCATCGCGTCGGCGTTCGGCGCTCCCCCGTCGCAGACGGCGTGGCTCGTGTCGGCGCTCTACCTCGCGACGAGCATCGGACAGCCGCTCGTCGGACGGCTCGTGGACACCTTCGGGCCGCGACGGCTGTTCCTGATCGGAGCGGCACTCACCGGCATCGCGGGCGTGCTGGGCGTGTTCGCGCCGAACCTCGGGGTCCTCATCGCCGCGCGCGTCGTCCTGGGGTTCGGCACCTGCGCGGGCTACCCGGCGTCGATGTACCTGATCCGCTCGGAGGCGGACCGGACCGGGATCGCCTCCCCCGCCGGTGTGCTCACGGCGCTGTCCGTCGCGACGCAGACCATCGCGGTCATCGGGCCGACACTCGGCGGGCTCTTGATCGGGCTCGGTGGGTGGCGTGCGACGTTCGCGGTGAACATCCCGCTCGCGGTCGCGTGCCTGGTGCTCGGGGCGCTGGTCCTGCCGCGCACGGTGCCCGCGACCCCTGGTGCCGGCCGGCTCCGGATCGACCTGCTCGGCATCGTGCTGTTCGCCGGCACGCTCGTCGCGCTCCTGCTCTTCCTCATGTCGATCGGTGTCGAGACGCTCTGGCTGCTCGGGCTCGCCGTGCTGTTCGGCGCCGCCTTCGCGTGGCGCTCCCTGCGCGCGCCCGACCCGTTCATCGACGTGCGGGTCTTCGCCGGCAACGTGCCGTTGCTCGTCACCTACGCCCGCGGCGTGCTGGCGGCCACGGTGTCGTACTGCTTCCTCTACGGGTTCACGCAGTGGCTCGAAGGCGGTCGCGGTCTCTCCCCGTCGCAGGCGGGGCTCGTCCTGCTGCCGACGTTCGCGACCGGGATCCTGGTCGCGACGCTCACCGGCCGACGTCCGGAGATCCGCGGCAAGCTCGTGGTCGGTGCGGCCGCGCAGGTGGTCGGGTGCGTCGTCGTCCTGTTCGCGGGGTCCGGCTCGCCGATCGCGCTGCTGCTCGTCGTCGCGATCGTGCTCGGCATCCCGCAGGGGCTCGTGAACCTGGCCGTGCAGAACACGCTCTACCACCAGGCGGACCCCGCGCGCGTGGGTGCCTCCGCGGGGCTCCTCCGGACGTTCATGTACCTCGGCGCGATGATCGCGTCGTCGGCCAGCGGGGCGTTCTTCCACCACGGGACGACGGACGCGGGACTCCACGACCTGGCGTGGTTCATGGCGGGGACGGCGGCACTGTTCCTCGTCATCACCCTGGTGGACCGGTCGCTCGCGCGGGTGGACCGCGCGGCACGGGGGTCGTCCGAGCCGGCCGCGGCGTCCTGACGGCGGTCCCCCGACGGGAGGCAGTGGGAGCGTCGGACGTCGCCGGTAGCGTTCGGCGCATGCTCCAGTCCTGCTGCGTCCCGGGCTGCGCGGGCCCGGTCGCGTCCGGCGCACCGGTGCCGCTGTGCGAGTCGCACGTGGGGCTCGTGGCCGACTTCGCCGCTTCCGCCCGTGGGACCGAGGACCGCTTGCCCGGCCCGTGTCTCGTCTGCGGATCGCGGCTCGGCGTGCGGTGGCCGTCGGGATCGGTGTGCGCCGTGTGCGAGTGGCCGTACGGGGACGTGCCCGACGGCGACCTCGCGCCCCCGCGGGTCGACGTCGTGTACTACCTCCGGCAGCGGGACGACGTCGGCGACCGGATCAAGATCGGCACGACGGCGAACCCGCGGCAGCGGCTGGGGCGGATCAGCCATCAGGACCTGATGGCGTTCGAGCGGGGCGACCGCGTGCTCGAACGGCGTCGGCACGGGCAGTTCGCAGCGACGCGGTACCCGGGGACGGAGTGGTTCCGCACCACGCCGGCGTTGCTGGCGCACGTCGAGGTCGTCGCCGCCGGCGTGCCGGATCCATGGGCGGCGCACGCGCGGTGGACGAGCGAGGCCCTGGCGCTCCGCGGGTGAGGGGTGCGGCGGGCGTGCTCGTCGGCGGGCGCGGGCGTGCGCGTCGGCGGGCGCGGGCGTTCGGGCGCGGGGTCAGCGTGCGTAGGCGTCGACGAAGAGCGCGCCGCGGACGTCACGGAGCGTGTCGACCAGGCTCGCGATGGTCCTGCCGGAGATCCCCGACACCTGCAGGTCGTGGGGGCCGAGCGCAGGCAGCCGACCGGTCCGGATCCGGATCACCTCCCACCCGACACCGCGGATCGCCCGGTCCTTGCGGCGGTCGGACGCTTCGCGGGGCCCCACGTGCTCGAGGCCGTGCCGTCCGGTGGAGTCGTACTCGATCGCGACGCGGAGCTCGGGCAGGATGATGTCCGGCCACGCCTCGACGTGGTCGTGGAACGGGCGGTCGAGGCGGATCGCGTTGCGGTCGAACGTGAAGTCGAAGCGGTCGGACAACGCCTGCCGGAGTTCGGCTTCCACCGCGGAGGCCGTTGCGGGCGCACACACGCTGACGAAGGCATCGCCGGAGGGCAGTCGCGGGGTCTTCTGGCAGATGCGACGAGGAGCCGCCGAGCGAGAGCCGGACGACCGGACCGCACCGGGCCGACGGACCCGCTCCGACGCCACCGCGCCGGTCGGCATGCCGACCGACGTCCCGGAAGCGCCGATCCCACGGCCGGGCGCGGCCGGCAGGGTCTGGCGCCCGGTCACCCGCACCGCACGTTGGGGTGCGGGAACGGCTTCGGGCCACTCGTCGGGCAGGGTCGGCCAGCGTTGCGGCTTCGCCATCAGCGCGCACTCGGGGCACCAGACGGAACGACGACGCTCTCGGCCGGGACGCCCACGCTGTTCCGCGGGGGTCGCGACGAACACGTGGCCGACGTCGCACTCCCAGGTCAGGAGCACGTCGGCCGCCGGTGGGATCTGGGTGAGGACGATGCCGGCGTTCCACTCCGGGTGGTACTGCCGGACGAGCACCGGGTAGGACGCCCAGGCGGCACGGAACTCCCCGACGGCGTACGGCATCGGCACACCGCGCGACCACTGCCGGCGGCGCCACCACGCGTCGACGGGTTCCACCACGACGGTCACGGTAGGGCGCACCACCGACAATCGAGCGCTCGCGGACCCGCAGCCGTGCGGGCCGTTCCGGCCGCATGGCATACCCTGGTGGGGTACCACTCGACAGGAGGCGCCATGACCGAGCACCACCACGGTTACATCTCGTCCAAGGACGCGTACCTGAAGCGTCTCCGGCGCATCGAGGGACAGGCTCGCGGGCTGCAGCGCATGGTCGAGGACGAGCAGTACTGCATCGACATCCTCACCCAGGTGTCCGCGATGACGAAGGCCCTGCAGTCGGTCGCACTGGGCCTCGTCGAGGACCACCTCAGTCACTGCGTCGCCGATGCGATGGCTGACGGCGGCGACCCCGAGGCGAAGATCAAGGAAGCGTCCGAGGCGATCGCACGACTCGTCCGCTCCTAGCCAGACCCGGCGCCGCCGTGCCAGGGTCGGTGTCGTGTACACGGACATGACCGGGCCCGAGCTCCTCGCCTACCGCGGGAGCGTCGTCGAGCCCGATGACTTCGACCACTTCTGGACCACCACCCTCGCCGACGCCCGGCAGCACCCCATCGACGTCGCCGTCGACCGGGTCGCGACGGGCCTCACGACGCTCGACACCTACGACGTGACCTTCGCCGGCTGGGCCGGGCAGCGGATCCACGCGTGGTTGACCGTCCCAGCGGGAACCAGCCCGGACGCGCCGCTCCCCGCGGTGGTGGAGTACATCGGCTACGGCGGTGGCCGGGGCCTCCCGACCGAGCAGCTGCTGTGGGCGTCTGCCGGGTACGCGCACCTGCTCATGGACACCCGCGGGCAGGGGTCCGGCTGGTCGGCCGGGGACACCCCGGATCCGGACGGCTCCGGCCCGGCGGTCTCCGGGGTCATGACGCGCGGGATCGAGTCGCCGGAGACCTACTACTACCGCCGGCTCACGACCGACGCCGTCCGTGCCGTCGACGCCGCGCGGGCGATCGACCTCGTCGACCCCGCCCGCGTCGCCGTGCTCGGCGTCAGTCAGGGCGGCGGCATGGCGATCGCGGTGTCCGGGCTCGTCGAGGGACTCGCCGGCGTGTTCCCCCGCGTGCCGTTCCTCTGCGACTTCCCGCGGGGCACGACGATCACCGACGCGTACCCCTACCGCGAGATCGCGCAGTACCTCACGGTGCACCGGACCAAGCGCGACCGGGTCTTCGGCACGCTGGCGTACTTCGACGGGGTCCTGCACGCCGCCCGCGCGACGGCTCCGGCCTGGTACTCGACCGCGCTGATGGACCCGACGTGCCCGCCGTCGACCGTCTACGCCGCGTACAACGCGCACGGGGGCCCGAAGGAGATGACGGTGTGGGAGTTCAACGGCCACGAGGGCGGCGGCGCGCACGAGGACGTCGCGACGCTCCCGCGGCTGCGGTCCGTCCTCAGCTGAGGGCGTTCTTCACGTACCCCACGAGCGCGTTCGCGTGGCCGTGCCCGAGTCCGTGCTCGGACTTCAACCACGCGACGACCTCCATGTGCCGGTCGGTGTCGAGCCGGTCGGCGACGAGGTCGAGCCACTCCTGCACGGGGCGGCCGTAGGTCTTCTCGATGCTCGGGAAGTACGACGCCGGCCCCTTGGGCTTGCTGCCGTCGGCCGGGGGCTCTGGTGCGGTGACGCGATGGGCGCTCATGGGCTCACGATAGCGAGCGGCCTCCGCGTCACGGAAGGTCATCCGCCGTCCTGACGTGACGCCGGGTTCCGTTCCGTGCCGCTGTGTTGCGCGGGCGTTGCCGCGCGGCACGGCAGCCTCGTACCGTCACGCCATGACCGACACGGCACACGCGACGGAGCACCGGCACGGCGCCCTCGCGTTCCGCACCGTCCGCCCCGACGACCCGGCAGCGGCACCGATGCTCGCGGACCTCGAGCGCGAGTACGACGCCCGCTACGGCGACCACTTCGGCGAGCCGGCCTCCACCGAGATCAACCGGTACCCCGTCGAGCACTTCACCGCGCCGCTCGGCACGTTCGTGCTCCTGTACGAGGACGACCGCCTGGTGGCCGGCGGCGCGTTCAAGCCGTACGACGACGACACGATCGAGCTGAAGCGGATCTGGACGGCCCCCGAGGCGCGCGGCCGTGGCCTCGCGGGGGTCGTCGTCGAGGAACTCGAGGCCGAGGCCGGACGACGTGGCTTCGGGCGCGTGTACCTGACGACCGGGCCGCGTCAACCCGAAGCGGTCCGGCTGTACACCCGGCTCGGCTACACCCCGCTGTACGACGTGACCAAGTCGTCGGAGGAGGTCGGGATCCACCCGTTCGAGAAGACCATCAGGACCGACGGGGCGGAGCCGACCCGAGCCTCCAGTCCGACCGACCGCCCCGTCATCCCGCTCCGCCACCCGCTGCGGTGGATCGCTGCGGCGGTCGTGCTCGTGCTGCTCGCGAACCTCGTCGAGACGCTCTTCACGAACCCGTCCTGGGAGTGGCCGCGGGTCGGGAAGTGGCTGTTCAGCCCGGCGATCCTGACCGGCCTGCAGCTCACGCTCGTCGCGACGGCGCTCAGCGCCGTGATCAGCTTCGCCGGTGGCATCGTCGTCGCGATCGCCCGCCTGTCGCGCAACCCGGTGCTGTCGAGCCTGGCGTGGGGGTACGTCTGGCTGTTCCGGTCCGTGCCGCTGATCCTGGTGCTCGTCTTCCTCTACAACCTCGGCAACCTGTACCCGACGATCGGGATCGGCGTGCCGTTCGGCCCGCACGTCGAGGTGCCGACCGCGAACGTGCTCGGTGACCTGGCGATCGGCGTGATCGGGCTGAGCCTCAGCGAGATCGCCTACGCGTCGGAGATCGTCCGCGCCGGGGTCCTCGCCGTGGACCACGGGCAGCACGAGGCCGCACAGGCTCTCGGGCTCCCCCGGCACCGGCAGTTCCTCCGCATCGTGCTGCCGCAGGCGATGCGCTCGATCGTGCCGGCGTTCGTGAACCAGATCGTCGGGCTGCTCAAGGCGAGCTCGCTGCTGTTCTACGTGTCACTCCTGGACCTGTTCGGGGTCGTCCAGAACCTGTCGAGCACCTACCCGACGGACATCATCCCGCTGCTCGTCGTCGCGACGCTCTGGTACCTCGCGCTGACCAGTGCCGTCTCCGTCGTCCAGTACCACGTCGAGCGGTGGACGTCTCGCGGCTCGGTGCGCACGCTGCCGCCGACGCCGCTCCAGCGGGTCCGCGCCGCCTGGCGGCGGATCCGGACAGGAGGCTCGGCTCCGGTCCGGTCGTCGGCGCCCGCTGGCCGTCTGGTCACCTCGGACAACAACGACGGAAGGGTCATCTCGTGAGCGCGACGATCAGCATCCGCGGGGCCGTCAAGGCCTTCGGCGACAACCGGGTCGTCGACGGGATCGACCTCGACCTGGCGGCCGGGAGCGTGACCGCCATCCTCGGGCCGTCCGGGTCGGGCAAGTCCACACTGCTCCGCGCGATCAACCACCTCGAGCCGCCGGACCGCGGCGTCGTCACGATCGGCGACGAGACGATCGGCGTGCGGCTGGTGCCGGGGAGCGGTCGCTACAAGGAGCTGCCGGAGCGAGCGATCCTCCGGCAGCGCGCCCGGATCGGGTTCGTGTTCCAGCACTTCAACCTGTTCCCGCACCTGACCGCGCTCGAGAACGTCATCGAGGGGCTCGTCGCCTCCGGCGTCCGTGTCGCTTCCGCCCGGGTCCGCGGCATCGCCCTGCTCGAGCAGGTCGGACTGGGCGACCGCGCAGACGCCCGTCCGAGGCAGCTCTCGGGCGGCCAGCAGCAGCGCGTCGCGATCGCCCGCGCGCTGGCCCTCGAACCAGAGGTGCTGCTGCTCGACGAGCCCACCTCGGCGCTCGACCCGGAGCTCGTCGGCGAGGTGCTCGGCGTCATCCGGTCCCTCGCCGCGTCCGGCACGACCCTCGTGATCGTCACCCACGAGGTCGCCTTCGCCCGCGAGGTCGCCGACCACGTCGTGTTCCTTGACCACGGCCGGATCGTCGAGCAGGGTCCGCCGTCGCAGGTCATCGACGCGCCCCGCCACGACCGGACCCGCGCGTTCCTCAGCCGCCTGCGCTGACCCCGACTCCCCACCCCCACAGCACCCGACCCCAGGAGAACCATGCCCATCACCACCCTGTCCCGCTGGCGCAGCACCGGCGCCCTCGTCATCGCCGCCGGCGTCGTCGTCGCCCTGGCCGGCTGCGCCGCGGGAGCGAACGCCGGCACCGGCTCCGGCTCCGGCTCCTCCGCCGACGGCAAGGTCACCATCGGTGCCGCCTCGAACGGCGCAGCGAAGGAGACGACGCTCACCGTCGCCGAGGACACGAAGCTCCACGACGCGCTGCCGTCCGACGTCAAGAAGTCGGGCGAGCTCGTCATCGGCATCGGCGCACTGCCCTCCGGGTTCCCGCCGCTGGCCTACACCGGCGACGACCAGAAGACGCTGACGGGTGCCGAACCCGACCTCGGTCGGCTCGTCGCGGCGAAGCTCGGGCTCGACGCGCAGGTGAAGAACTCGACATGGGACAACCTGTTCGTCGGCATCGACAGCGGGTCGGTCGACGTCGGGTTCTCGAACGTGACGGACACCGAGCAGCGCAAGGAGAAGTACGACTTCGCCTCGTACCGCGAGGACAACCTGGCCTTCCAGGTCCTGAAGTCGAGCGACTGGACGTTCGACGGCGACCCCTCGGTGCTCGCGGGCAAGACCGTCGCCGTCGGGTCCGGGACGAACCAGGAGAAGATCCTGCTCGAGTGGAAGGACCAGCTCGAGGCCGCCGGCAAGACCCTGACGGTCAAGTACTACCCGGACACGAACTCGACGAAGCTCGCGCTCGACTCCGGCAAGATCGACGCGTCCTTCGGCCCGAACCCGAGCATCGCGTACCAGAACACGCAGAGCGCGGGCAGCGCGAACCCGACCACGACCGCGGGGACGTACTCCGGTGCGGGTGGGTCGCTGCAGGGGCTCATCGCCGCGACGACGAAGAAGGACAACGGACTCGTGGAGCCGGTCCAGAAGGCGATCAACGAGCTCATCGACGACGGCACGTACGCCAAGTGGCTGCAGGCGTACAACCTGTCGAACGAGGCCGTGCAGCAGTCCGAGATCAACCCGCCGGGGCTGCCGCTCGACAACAGCTGAGCCGAGTCGGTCGGCTCGGCGGGTCGGTCGGCTCGGCGGGTCGGTCGGCTCGCCGGGCCGACTCGGAACGACACCCTCGACGTCGTACGACGTCGAGGGTGTCGTTCGTTGCGGACGCAACACTTGCACGCGCGGCACAGCGACAGGGTCGCTGTCGTACGACAGCGACCCCGTCGCTCCTTGCGGACGCAACCATCGGCGGCGGGCTCGGCACGCATCGGACGGGAGGCTCGTGGCCAGGCCGCCACGAGCCTCCCGTCCGGCGTGCGGCCGGCCCCGGATCCGCGCGACGAGTGCGCAGGGGCGGTGCGCGATCCAGCCGGGCCCGCCAGCGGACGGGACGAGTGCGCACAAAAGGCGGCTCCCGGGTCGGGTGCGACGCCACGTCCGCGCACTCGGCGCCCGACGGGAGGCTCGGGTCCGGCCGGCCGAGTGCGCAGAAGGTGCGATCCGAGACGCGGACCAGCCACCACTTCCGCGCACTCGACGCCGGACCGGAGGCTTGTGACCGGACCGTCACGAGCCTCCCGTCCTGCATGTGGCCGGGCCGGGCATCATGCGACGAGTGCGCACAAAGGCCGATTCCCGGGGCGGGTACGACACCGCGTCCGCGCACTCGGCCGGGCGGTCGGGCGGTCGGTCGGCCGGCCGAGTGCGCAGAAGGTGCGATCCGAGACGCTGACCAGCCACCACTTCCGCGCACTCGATGCCGGACGGGAGGCTCGTGACCGGACCGTCACGAGGCTCCCGTCCGGCGTGTGGCCGGGCCGGGCCTCATGCGACGACTGCGCACAAAGGCCGATTCCCGAGTCGGGTGCGACGCCACATCCGCGCACTCGGCCGGGAGGTCGGTCGGCCGACGGCCGAGTGCGCAGAAGGTGCGATCCGAGACGCGGACCAGCCACCACTTCCGCGCACTCGACGCAGCCGACGCCCGACGCCGAGCGCGCCGAGCGCGGCGCGCTCAGCGCGCGGCGACCGCCTCGGGGGCGGACTCGTGCGCTGCCCACGCCTCGGCGAGGAGCTCGTACGAGCGCACGCGGTCGGCGTGCTCGTGCGTGATCGTCGTGACGAGCAGCTCGTCCGCTCCCGTCACCCGGCGGAGCGTCTCGAGCCGCGAGACAACCTCCGGCGGCGCGCCGACGAACCGGGTCGCCAGCCGGTCACCGACCGAGGAGGCGACCTCGGCGTCGAGCACCGCCCCGTCGGCCGGCGACGGGTACGCGATCGCTCCCACGCCCGAGCGGATCGAGTGCACCCACGCCGCGTAGCCCGAGCCGAGGCGCGCGGCCTCGGCGTCGGTGTCCGCGACGACGACATCAGCCGACACGACGACGTGCGGCGCCGGCAGGACCCCAGGCCGGAACGCCGAACGGTAGGCCTCCACCGACGCCAGGACCGTGCCCGGCGACGTGTGGTAGTTCGCGCCGTAGGGCAACCCGAGCGCGCCGGCGATCCGCGCGCTCTCCCCGCCGGTCGACCCGTGCACCCAGAGCTCGACATCGGCGCCGGCAGCGGGCGTGGCGTCGACGACCGACCCGCCGTCCGCGCCGCCGGGCTCGTACGTGCCCGCGAGGAAGGCCCTGAGGAGCGACACCTCACCCTCGAACGCGTCGACGTCGCCGGGGACCCGCCCGAGCAACGTCCCCTGGAGGGCGAACCGGCTGTTCGGCGCGATCCGGAAGTCGAACGGCGCGGGGACGAGCAGCCCGTCCACGACCTCGTCGGACCGCGGGGCGAGCGACGGCGGCTTCGGGGTCCCTGGTGCCGGAGCACCCGACCGGCCGAGCCCGAGGTCGAAGCGCGGGCCGTACAGCCCCGTGAGCGTGCCGAACGTCTCGGCGATCTGCAACGCGCGCTGGTTCCCGACGAGGGTGGCGGCGCTGCCGACGCGGATCGTGGACGTCGCCGCGGCGATCGCCCCGATCACGACGTTCGGCGCGCTGCCGGCGACCCCGGGGTTGAGGTGGTGCTCCGCGAGCCAGTACCTGGCGTACCCGGCACGTTCAGCGCGCTGGGCGAGGTCGACGGTGTTGCGGAGCGCCTCGGCGGGGGTCGAACCCGCGCTGACCGGGACGAGGTCGAGGACGGCGAGTGGTGTGGTCACGATGCGTCCTTCCAGGCGCCGGTGAGCTGGTCGAGCCGGGTGTCCGCCCCGTACGCGATGCCGTGCACGTCCTTCGCGGTGGCGATGATGCTCGTCAGCTCGTGGACGGGGACGAAGTCGGCCTGGGACGCGATGCGCTCCTGGATCTCGGCGAAGGTCGCGTCGCGGTCGGTGGGTGAGGACTGTGAGAGCTCCTTCTGGAAGAGGGCATCGAGCGTGGCGTCTGAAGCTCCGATCGACTGGGCGCCACTGCTCGAGAACTTCGAGCGGAGGACGTCGCCGTCCGCGCGCGAGTTGTTGTCCCACGCGAGGTCCCAGTCACCGCTGCCGAGGTTCGCGAGGTACTGCGGGACGGTGCCGCTCTCGAGCGTGAGCCCGACGCCGACCTTCTCGAGCTCCTGCTGGATGAGCTCCAGGGACGTCTGGTTCGGACCGAAGTTCGTGATCCAGATCAGCTTGAGCTGCAGCTTCCGGCCGTCCTTCGCGCGGATGCCGTCGGAGCCCTCCACCCAGCCGGCGTCGGTCAGCGCGGCCGATGCCGCCGACGGGTCGTACCGGAGCGACGAGGACGTGTCGGTGTACCCGGGCGTCGTCGAACCGAGCACGGACGTCGCGACCTTGAAGAGGGAGTTGAGCGAGGTGTCCCTGACGGTCTTCGGGTCGACCGCCTGCGCGATCGCCTTGCGGACGGCGACGTCGGCGACGAGCGGCCGCTCCTGGTTGAAGGTCAGCCCGAACACCTGCCCGGGGTTCGCCCGCGTGACCAGGTCGAACTGGGTCTTCAGGGAGTCCGTGTCGCTCGGCTGCACACTGCTGATGGCGTCCAGCTGACCGGACTGCAGGCTGCCCGAGCGGACGCTCGCCTCGGGGACGACCTGGAACGTCACCTTCGACAGGTGTGCCGCTCCGGCGTTCGTCCGTGCGGCCGGCCCCCAGTCGTACCCCTTGCGCTTGGTGAGGACGGTCGACGTGTTCTTCGTGTACGAGCTGAGCGTGAACGGCCCGGTCCCGACGACCTCGGACCCGGTCGACCGGTCGTCGAACGGCACCTTCGTCGTGCCGGGCGAGACGATCCCGAGTGCGACCGAGGACGTGGCGTTCGGGAAGGCGGCGTTCGGCTGGTCGAAGTCGACCTCGACGGTGTCGTCGTCGACGACCTTCGTCCCGCTGTAACCGGAGAAGGACGACGCGGCGGTGCTCGCGGCCCCTGCTGCGGCGATGTCGTCGAAGGTGTCCTTGACGGCGGTCGCGTCGAACCGGGTGCCGTCCGAGAACGTGACGCCGGAGCGCAGGTCGAACGTGAAGCGCGTGGCGTCGTCGTTCGCGGTGTACTTCGTCGCGAGCCACGGCTTGAGCGACCCGTCCGACGGGTCCTGCCAGAGCAGCGAGTCGACGAGCTGCCGGGTGATCGCGAGCGTGTCGTTCCCGGCGCCGGTGCCGGACGGGTTCAGCGAGATCGGGTCGTTCGCGATCGCGTAGGTCAGGTCGCCGCCGTCCACCGGCTTCGAGGACGACGAGGACGACGCCGTGCTGCCCGACGAGCAGCCGGCCATGACGAGGGCCGCCGCGGTGCCGGCCGCGATCGCGGCCACCAGTCGGTACGGGGTTCGTGCGGTGGTCATCGTGCTCCTTCGGGGGTGACGACGTCGGTGACGCCGGCGACGTCGGTGACGCCGAGATCGGGTGCCGCGCGCCGGGACCGACCGGGGATCGCGTCGAGCAGCGCACGCGTGTAGTCGTGCTGCGGGTCGTGCAGGACCTGGGCGACGTCGCCGTGCTCGACCACGCGGCCGCCACGGAGGACGGACACCTCGTGTGCGATGCGACGGACGACGGCCAGGTCGTGCGAGATGAACAGGTAGGAGACGCCGAGCTGTTCCTGCAGCTCGGCGAGCAGGTCGAGGACCTGGGCCTGGACCGACACGTCGAGTGCCGAGACCGGCTCGTCGAGGACGACGAACGACGGGTCGAGCGCCAGCGCACGGGCGATCGCCACGCGCTGCCGCTGCCCGCCGGAGAGTTCGTCCGCACGTCGCCTGAGCACCGAGGCGGGGAGGGCGACGAGGTCGACGAGCTCCCGCGCACGTGCGGCGCGGGTCCGTCGGGAGCCGACGCCGAACGCGGCGAGCGGATCGGCGACGACGGACTCCACGGACAGCCGCGGGTGCAGCGCCGCGTACGGGTTCTGCTGGACGATCTGCGCCCGGCGCCGGAACGCACGGAGCGCGGCACCTCGTCGCCCGACGGGCTCGCCGTCGAACAGCACGGTGCCCTCGTCGCGTCGTTCCAGGCCGAGGATCAGTCGCGCGGTCGTCGACTTCCCCGAGCCGGACTCCCCCACCAGCGCGAGCGTGCGCCCGCGAGGCACGGACACGTCGACGCCGTCGACGGCGGGGACGTGCCCGAAGGTCTTCCGCAGCCCCGTCGCGACCACCAGGTGGTCGACGGGTCCGGCAACGCCGGTCGGGAGGCTCGGCTCGGCCCGGGCGGTCACGGTCAGGTCGTCGAGACTCGGCGCAGCGGCGATCAGGGCTCGGGTGTACGGCTCGCGTGGGGAGCCGAGCACCTCGTCTGGCGTTCCCTGCTCGACGATCCGTCCTTCGGACAGCACGACGATCCGGTCCGACCGGTCCGCGGCCACCCCGAGGTCGTGGGTGATGAAGAGGACGCTGGTCCCCCGCTCGGCGACGAGCCGGTCCAGGTGGTCGAGGATCGTCCGCTGCACGGTGACGTCGAGGGCGCTCGTCGGTTCGTCCGCGACGAGGAGCTCCGGGTCGCCGATCAGGGCGATCGCGATGAGCACCCGCTGGCGCATCCCGCCGGAGAGCTCGTGCGGGTACTGCCGTGCACGGAGTTCCGGGCGGCCGATCCCCGCACGGCGCAGCTCCTCGACCGCGCGCGCAGCAGCCTCGGCCCCGGTGGCGATGCCGTGGATGGCGAGGACCTCCGCGACCTGGGCGCCGACCCGGGTGACCGGGTTGAGCGACACGGTCGGGTCCTGCGGCACGAAGCCGACGCGCAGCCCGCGGACGCCACGCACCTCGGCGTCGGTCGCCGTCACCAGGTCCAGGTCTCCGGAACCGGCGCCGGCCCCGGCGAGCCGCACCGAGCCTCCCGTCAGCGTCGCCGCGGCGGGCAGGAGCCGGAGGACGGCCTGGGCCGTCGTCGACTTGCCCGAACCGGACTCGCCGACGATCGCGACGCGCTCTCCGCGTCCGACGTCGAGGGAGATCCCGTGGAGCGTCGTGCGCCGGGACGCGCCGTGTCCGTGGTCGACGGACAGGTCCCTGATGGTGAGGAGGCTCATCGGACGGCCCGCCGTTCGGTGTCGAGGGCACGGGCCACGCGGTTGCCGGCGAGGACCGTCACCGCGATGACGAGACCGGGGATCGTGGTGAGCCACCACGACGTCGCGATGAAGTCGCGACCGGTGGCGACGAGCGAGCCCCACTCCGGTGCCGGCGGCTGTGCGCCGTAGCCGAGGAAGCTCAGGCTCGAGACGGCGAGGATCGCGGTCCCGAACTCCAGCGCGGCGAGGACGAGCACCGGCCCGGCAGCGTTCGGCAGCACGTGCACGGCGAGCACCCGCCACCAGCGGTTGCCTCCGGCGGCCGCGGCTTCGACGTACTGCGCTGTGCGGACCCTGACCACCTCGGAGCGCATGATGCGGGCGATCGTGGCGATGCTCGCGACGCCGACGGCCACCGCGACGTTCGCGGTGCCGAATCCGAGCACCGTCACGATGGTGAGCGAGAGCAACAGGCTCGGGATCGCGAGCAGGACGTCCGCGATCCGCATGAGCACGGCGTCGACCACCCCGCCGACGAACCCGGCGACGAGGCCGACGAGCGACCCGCCGACGAGACCGATGACGATCGCGAGCACCGCCGCCTGCAGCGTGAGCGCAGTGCCGTGCACGACGCGTGCGTACAGGTCACGGCCGAGCTGGTCGGTGCCGAACCAGTGCGCGGCACCTGGTGCGGTGAGCTTCGCCGCGGGGTCGGCGGCGAGGGCGTCGTGGGAGGTGAGCGCTCCTGGGAGGAACGCGGCGATGACGACGAGCGCCAGCCAGACGAGCGCGACGGTCAGCGTGGGGCGGGCGACGAGCACACGGAGCGTCGTCCCGCGACCGGGGACCCGGTCGCTGAGGACGGCCGTCCGGCCGCCGATCGCGAGCTGTGTGGTCTCGGTCATGCGAGGACCCCCTGGGGTGCCGGTTCGCCGGTCGGTTCCCGGAGCTTCCTCCGGCTGCCCGCCACGACGACACGCGGGTCGAGGAGCGGGTACACCAGGTCGACGACGAGGTTGACGACGACGAACACCGCCGCGGCGAAGAGGACGATGCCCTGGACGACGGGGATGTCCTGCTGCTGGACCGCGGTCGCGGTGACCCGGCCGAGGCCCGGCCGGGAGAACACCGTCTCGGTCACGACGGTGCCGGAGAACAGCTGCCCGACGATGAGTCCCGTGACGGTGAGAGCGGGCAGCGCGGCGTTCTTCAGGGCGTGCCGGAGCTGCACGCGCCACCGGCCGGCGCCCTTCGCGTACGCGGTGTCGACGTACGGCTCGCGCAGGGTCTGGACGAGCGACTTCGACAGCAGCTGCGCGATCGTCGCGCCGGTCGGCAGCGCGAGGGTGACGGCAGGCAGCACGACGGACGCCGGCCCGTCGCCGCCGAACGCCGGGAACAGGTGCAGGCCGAAGGAGAACCACTGCACGAGGAGCAGCGCGAACCAGAACCCGGGGACGGCGACGCCGACCGGGGGCAGCTGGAGCAGGAACTGTCCGAGTGCACGGTTCCTGGTCCAGGTCGCGAGGACGGCGAGCCCGCCACCGAACACGATCGCCAGGACGAGCCCGGTAAGTGCGATCTGTGCCGTGGGCAGGATCGCCTCGCCGATGACGTCGGCGACCGGGCGACCGCTGCCGATCGACCGGCCGAGGTCGCCGGTGAACAGCGCGCCGAGGTGCTGCACGTACTGCACGAGGACCGGCTGGTCGAGTCCGTACTGGTGTCGCAGCGCGTCGAGCTGGGCCGCCGTGACGTCGGTCGCGTCAGGGCCCACGAGGATCCGCGCGGGGTCGCTCGGCAGGACGTAGAGGACGAAGAACGAGATCGTCCAGGCCGCCCACAGCACGAGCACCGCCTGGCCGACGCGCGACAGGACGTACCGGGTCATGCGGTGACCACCGTGGGGACCCAGCCGAGTTCGGGGGCGACGTGCTCGACGACGTCGGTGACGATCTGCTCGTACTCGTCGGCGGCGAACTCGTAGGGCAGCTCGATGCGGAACTCGTCGACCTCGGCGAGGGTGGCGTCGTGCACGAGCTGCTCGACGATCTGCTCCGACGTGCCGACGAGGTCCGCGGAGAACAGGGTGCGACGAGGTCCCTGCGGCGCGGTCTGCCGCGCGAGCCGGGAGTCACGCCACGAGGCGTACCGCTCGCGCGACGCCCGGTCGGCGGAGTCGGTGGGGACCAGGCAGCGGCCCCAGGCGACACGGGGCTCGACGCCGTCGGGCAGCGCTGCCCGGTACGCCAGCAGCTGGTTCCGCTGGGCCGTGCCGTAGTCGTCGGTGCCCTCGCCGGAGGTCAGGTTCCCGATGAGCAGGTTCAGGCCGCTGCGGCCGGCGAACTCCGCGGACCGGAGCGACCCGGCGCCGTACCAGACCCGGTCGGCGAGTCCGGGAGCGTACGGCTGCAGTCTGGGGCGCTGGACGTTCCCCGGGCTGGCGATGACGGTGTCTGCGTCGCCGAGGAACGACCCGCGCAGGTTCTCGACGAACCGGGTCACCCGGCCGTAGCCGAGGTCGAAGGAGCGCCAGTCGCCGTCGAACACCAGGTCCCCGAGGAGGTCGGCGTGCGGGGTGCCGGTGGACAGCCCGACCTGGACCCTGCCGCCGGACAGCACGTCGGCGAGCGAGAAGTCCTCGGCGAGCCGGAACGGGCTCTCCCACCCGATCGGGACGACCGCGACACCGAGCTCGATGCTCCTCGTGCGCTGGGACGCCGCGGCGAGGAACACCGCGGCGGAGCCGATGCCGTGTTCGAGGTGCCGGTGCCGGACCCAGGCGCCGTCGACGCCGAGACGCTCGGCGGTCGCGAAGAGCTCCAGCGTCGACTCGAGGCCGGCCGCTGGGTCGTCGTCCTCGAAGTTGCCGGGGACCAGGATGGCGAGGCTGCCGATGCTCATGCGAGCACCTCGCGGCTCGTCCGGATGCCGGGCAGTCCGAGGGTCTCGCGCAGGGTGGCACCGTCCTCGTACGACGAGCGGTACACGCCACGCTCCTGCAGCAGCGGGACCACACGGTCGACGAAGTCGTCGAGCCCGTAGGGGTTCGTGTGCGGCACGACGACGAACCCGTCGGTCGCGCGCTCCTGGACGTACCGGTCGATCTCCGCCGCGATGTGCGACGGCGTCCCGACGAACCCGCCGCGGGTCGAGACCTCGATCACGAGGTCCCGGATGGACAGTCGCTCGGCCTCTGCACGGTCCCGCCAACCCTGCACGAGCGCGGGGACGTCCCGGGTGTGGCGTGCACGACCACGGGTGATCGCGGCGCCGTCGAGGTCCGGCTCGACGTCGGGCAGCGGGCCGTCCACGTCGTAGGAGGAGAGGTCGCGGTTCCACACCTGCTCGAGGAACGCGATCGCCGTGGCCGGGCTGACCTGCGCCCGCCGGATCGCCCTGGCTCGTTCCTCGGCGTCCGCCGCGGTGTCGCCGAGCACGAAGGTCGCGCCAGGAAGGATGAGCAGCTCGTCCTCCGAGCGGCCGACGCGTTCGAGCCGAGCGGCGACGTCGCGGTAGAAGCCCTGCGCGTCGGCGAACTCGGTGTGCAGCGAGAAGATCACGTCGGCGCGGCTCGCGGCGAGGTCCCGGCCCTCGTCGGAGTCACCGGCCTGCACGACCACGGGGTGCCCCTGCGGACTCCGCGGGACCGGGAACGTGCCACTGACGTCGAACTGCGGGCCGTGGTGGTCGACGTCGCGGATCCGGGACCGGTCGGCGAACCGTCCGGCAGCGCGGTCCGCCACGACCGCGTCGGTGCGCCACGAGTCCCAGAGCTCCCGGGCGACGTCGACGAACTCGGCGGCCCGCGTGTACCGGTCAGCCGGGTCGAGGAAGCCACCGCGACGGAAGTTCGCGCCGTGGAAGGCATCGGAGCTCGTGACGACGTTCCAGCCGGCGCGGCCACCGGTCAGGTGGTCAAGGGTCGCGAGTTGCTTCGCCAGTTCGACGGGTTCGTTGAACGTGGTCTGCAGCGTGCCGACGAGCCCGATGTGGTCGGTCACCCCGGCCAGGGCGGCGAGGATCGCGAGCGTGTTCGGTCGACCGACGACGTCGAGGTCGTGGATGCGGCCCTTCTGCTCGCGGAGCCGGAGCCCCTCGGCGAGGAACAGGTAGTCGAAGAACCCGCGCTCGGCGTTCGTCGCGAAGTGCTCGAACGACGAGAAGGCGATCTGGCTCTCGGCCCGGTCGTCGCTCCACACGGTCGTGTTGTTGACGCCGGGGAAGTGCGCGGCGAGGTGGACCTGACGCTTCGTGGTCATGCGGAGACCCCTTCGGTGCTGAGCGTGCGGGACGTGCGGACCCCGCTGTGACGGCTGACGGCCGGGGCGATCCCGAGCCGGGTGCGCAGGTCGACCGCCGGTCGGGAGGCGACGTCGGCCCGGAGTCCGGCCGTGACGAGCGCCGGGACGAGCTGCCGGGCGATCGCGGTGCTGTCCGTCGGGATGCGCAACGGGCGGAGCCGCACCCCGGCGTAGCCGAGTTCGCGCAGCCCGGCGATCCGCGAGACCAGGTCCGGGACCGTGGTCGCCAGCACCGACGTGTCCGAGACGTACGGGGTCCCGGCCAGGTCGTCGAGGGCGGCGAGTTCGTCGGCGGCGGCAGCCGACGACGAGCCGATGAGCACCGCGAGGTCCGCGAGGACCGGGCGCGGGGCGGTGGACCCGGCCACCTGTTCGAGGTGACGGACCTCGGCGAGCAGTTCCCGGTCCTCCCGTCCGTCGAAGCCGGGCGTGACCAGCACGACGTCCGCGACGTCCACGGCCAGCGCGGCCGCGTCGGACCGGTGGGCCAGCGCGAAGACCGGCGGCCGGCCCTGCGGTGACCGCGGGACGATCGACGCCCCGTGCACCGAGACGTGCTCCCCCACGAACTCCGCGTTGTGGATCCGGTCCCGGTCGATGAACCGCCCGGTCGTCACGTCGCGGATGATCGCGTCGTCGTCCCAGCTGTCCCAGAGGCGGTCGACGACCTCGGCCACCTCGCGCGCCTCGGCGAAGAGCTCCGCGACGGTGGCGTCGTCCGGCGTGGCCGGCAGGGTCCTGCGCCCGAAGAGTGCAGCCTCCCGCGCCGTCGAGCTCACCTGGAGCCGCCAGCCGGCACGTCCGAGCGACACGTGGTCGAGTGTCTGCAGGCTGGTCGCGACGTGGAACGGCTCGGTGTGCGTGACGCTCACGGTCGGTACCAGGCCGATCTGCCGGGTGGCGGGAGCGACGGCGGCGGCGATCAGCAGGGCGTCCAGGCGGCCGACGACGGTGGTCGTGTCCAGGTCGCCATCCCGCTCGGGTCCTGCGGTGAACGAGTCCTCGATGGTCACGGCGTCCACGCCGAGCCGGTCCTGCTCGACGACGACGTCACGCCAGTGCCGGAGCGAGGTGAGCCGCTCCGCGTCGGAGTCGGCGGCACGCCAGGCGGCAGGGTGCCACCCGGCACCCTGCAGCGCGGTGACGAGGGTGATGCGATCGGGCACGGTGGGCTCCGTCTCAGTGGGTGTGTGCGGGGGACGCTTCGGATCCGAACTTGAAGCCGAGGCGGCCGTGGGCGAAACCGCCGCCGGCGCGGATCGCGGTCGCGACCCATGCGGCCTCGGCGAGTTCGGCCTCGGTCGCGCCGGCCTGCACGGCGCGCTGCGAGTGCGCGTCGATGCAGTAGACGCACTGCGTGGTGATGCCGACCGCGACGGCGATGAGCTCGCGGAACTTCAGCGGGATCGCCCGGTCCTCTGCCTGGAACACGGCACCGTCGAACTGCGCGAACGCGGCGAGGATGTCGGGCGTCTCACGCTTGTAGACGGCGGTGTAGGTCTTGTCGTGCTCGCGGTCGAGGAAGTCGGTCATGGCTGCGACGCTATGGCGGCTCGCGCCGTTCAGCGACGGGTGTTGCGGTCCGTGACCGGGGGTTTCGTCACGTGACGTCGGCCGGCGGGGCGCGCGTCACGCGGCGTCACGCGGCGGGGCGGGGCGGGGCGGGGCGGCGGGGGCGGGGGCGGGCGGGCGGCGGGCCCGACTCGGAACGACAGCGCCGCTGTCGTACGACATCGGTCTTGTCGCTCCTGCGCGCCTGCAACAGTTGCACCCGCGGCCCACCGACAGGGTCGCTGTCGTACGACAGCGACTCTGTCGCCGGTTGCAGACGCAACGACAGGCGGACGGGAGGCACGGTGCGGGCCCGACCCGCGCCTCCAGTCCGGCGCAGGCGGACGGGAGGCACGGCGCGGGGCCGACCCGCGCCTCCCGTCCGGCGGTCACGCGGCGTGACGGCGCGCGGCCAGCCGGCCGCGCAAGGTCACGTCCTCGTACTCGCGGTGGAACACGCCGCGGCGCTGGAGGATCGGCACGAGCTCGTCCACGACGGTCTCGAGCCCCCGGGGGAACTCGTCGATCATCAGGTTGACGCCGTCCGCTGCGCCGGTGCGGTACCAGTCCTCGATTGTGTCCGCCGCCTGCTCCGGTGTGCCGACGACGATCCGCGCGCCGTACCCGCCGAAGCCCCGCAGGACGTCCCGGAGACTCGTGTTGTTCGCGCGGACCCAGCGGACGACGGTCTCGTGGTAGCCGAGCGACGGGCCGTACGTGACGGGGTCGACCTCTCGGTCGAGGATCGACGACGGAATGGGGGCCGCCGGGTCGAGACCGCTGAGGTCGGCGTCGAGGTGGGTCCCGAGCGCCCGGAGTGCGTACCCGTCCGGCGCCAGGGACTCGAGGTGGTCGAAGCGGGCGCGGGCCTCGGCCTCGGTGCTGCCGAGGACGAGCGAGAGCCCGGGGACGACCGTGACGTCGGAGGACTGCCGGCCGTACGTCGCGGCGGCGCGCTTCACGGCGCGGAGGTGCTCCCGGGCCGGCTCCGGGGTGAGCTCGACGGCGAAGACGCCCTCGGCGACCCGGGCGGCGAGGTCGCGGCCGTGCGGCGATCCCCCTGCTTGGAAGACGACCGGGTGCCCCTGCGCCGACGGTGGGACCCGGAGCACACCGTCGTGCGTGAGGAACTCGCCGCGGTGGTGCACGGTCGCCCCGGTGGCGGCGGAGGCCCACAACGCCTGGACGAGGTCGACGAACTCCCCTGCGCGGGCGTAGCGCTCCGGCCGATCGGGGTTCCGTGCGACGCCGAAGTTCGCGGACACCGAGGAGTCGTACGTCGTCACCGCGTTCCAGCCGACCCGTCCACCGGAGACGGTGTCGAGCGACAGCGTCCGTTCGGCGAGCTCCACCGGGTCGTTGTACGTCGTCGACGCGGTGCCGACGAGCCCGAGGTGCGTCGTCGCGCCGGCGATCACCCCGAGGGCGACGAACGGCTCGAGCAGCCCGTACGCCCGGACGTTCGGGTCGCTCCAGGCGGGGTGGTCGGCGAGGAAGACCATGTCGAGGAGGCCTCGCTCGGCGGTGCGCCCGAGGTCCTCCCAGAACGCCGCGGTGAGGAGGTCGGTGGCCGCGACGTCCTGGGTCCGCCATGCGGCCGGTCGCTGCCCGAAGCCCTGCAGGTTCACGCCGAGGACCAGGCCGGCGTCGGCGTCGCGGCTCATGCGGTGGTCGCCGGGCCGGGCTGCGCAGCGTCGGCCGGCAGAACGGGGGTCGCGGCGGAGAGGCGCAGGTCGGCGTCCGGCAGGTCCACGTCGTCCCAAACCGCGAGCACGGGTGAGCCACCAGGACGTGACGGCGTGGTCAACGGGCCACGCACGCGGTATCCGCCGGGGCCGCCGTCGTGGTCGAGCGGCCGCACGCGGTCGGTGTCCGCGAACACCCCGGTCGAGCGGTCCCCCACGATGCTGTCGAACGGCCACGTCGCCCAGAGACCGCGGACGACCCGTGCGAACTCGGCGGGGTCGTGCGAGCGTTCGTCGTCAGCAGCGGGATCGTGCGCGCCGGGGTCGTGGGCACCGACGAGCAGCCCCACGCGACCGCCGAGCACGTGGTCGAGGGAGAGCACCCGACGGGCGACGTTGTACGGGTGGTCCCGTGTCGGGGCGACGGCGATCAGGAACCGGTGCGCCGGCAGCGCACGGCCGAGGGCGAGCGCCGCCGACGTCGGGTCGACCCGTGGTCCGTCGGCGTGTTCCTGGACGAAGCGGTCCGCACCGAGGACGACCGTGTCCGCGTCGGTACGCCGGATCCGGTCCGCGATTCCGGCGATGCCTCCGGGCTCGTGGACCGCGGTCGCGAGGTCGGGGTCTGGCACGCGGATCGGCGATGCGACGCGTGTGCTGGTGTCCGTCATCTGTCCTCCGGGATCGGGAGCGGCCCGCCACCGTCGCCTCCCCAGCGCCGGGTGGCGGGCCGTTGCGGACGACCGTACGGGTCGCGACGAGCGCGCTGCTCGTGGGCGTCACCGCGTTGCGCGGGATGACGGGGCGTTACGCCTCGGCCGTCACAGCGCGACCGGGCGTTACGCGGACGTGGCGCCAGCGGTGGACGGGGCGGCGGCTGCCGTCGGGTCCCGGCGGTCGAGCGGGCTCGCGCCGTTCACCAGGTGGTCGCCGACGATCCGCCGCTTGTGCACGCGCGGGTTGTGCGACGACAGGGTGCGGGCGTTCCGCCAGTGCCGGTCCAGGCCGATCGCACGGAAGGTCCCCGACGACCCGAGGGCGTCGAACACCACGGTCGTCGCGTCCAGCACCGAGTCGGTCACGACGGTCTGCGCCTGGGCGACCGTGATCCAGCTCCGCTCCAGGAGCCCCGTCAGCGTCTCGTCCCCCGCCGGATCCGCCCCGGTTGCGCGCAGTTCGGCGTGGCGGTCGACGGTGTCGTCGATCGACCGGAGGCTCGCGACGAACGCCGCATCCGCCGCGTACACCCGCGCGGCGACGGTCCCGACGACACCGAGGAGCTCCGGGTCGTGGGTCGGGCGGGCCTCGGTTCCGTTGTGGTGTCCCCGGGCACGGGCGCGCAGGGCGGCGACACCGTCGCGGAGCGCCGCACGCCCGATGCCGACGAGGATCGCGTGCATGAAGGTCTGGTAGTACTGCTCCTGGTACGGGTACCGCGTGGCGAACGGGTGCACGCGCTCGTCCGGGACGTGCACGTCGGTGTACCGCACGCTGCCGCTGCCGGTGATGCGCTGCCCGAAGCCGTCCCAGTCGTCACCGACCACCACGTCGGGGTCCTCGGCGTCGACGAGCGCCACGACCTGCTCCCCCGCCTCGTCGATCGCCATCACCGTGATCCACCTGGCGTAGACGCTGCCCGTCGAGTAGAACTTCGCGCCGCTGATCCGCCAGCCGCCGTCCGGGTCCCGGCGCGCGGTCGTGGTGATGCGCTCCCCGGTGGCGTTCGGCGTCTCGCTCCAGCCGCCCCCGACGACCTCGCCGCCACCGAGCCGGGCGACGAGGTCCCGATCAGCGGCACCACCGTCCGCGTGCACGCGGTCCTCGACGAACGAGAAGTGGTTCCGCCACACGTGCGCCAGGTTCGGGTCCACCTCGGCGATCTCGGCGACGGCGCGGAACAGGTCGGACAGCCGAGCCCCGACGCCGCCCCAGTCCTCCGGGGTCCGCCACCGCGCGAACCCGGCCTCGACGAGCCACCCGAGCTGCTCCGTCGCGAGGCGCTCGTCACGCTCCCGCTCGAACGCGTCGAGCCCGATCCGCTCGATCACGGGCCGGAGCGGCGCGATGAGCTCGTCGTACCGGTCGTCTGCTGGGATCTCACTCGGGCACATGCGGCGCACGCTACCGACGACGCGCACTGCCGGACAGCGCTGCCGCAACCTCGTGCAACGCGACGAAACCGGGCGTCACACCTCGTCGCGGCGTAGCGTCGACGCGATGACCATCCACGACCTGACCGCGCCGTTCGCCGGACAGGGGCTGGTGCAGATCGGCGAGGTCCTGCTGGCGTTCGCCCTCGCGTCGCTCATCGGACTCGAACGGCAGCTCCGGTCGAAGAGCGCGGGCATCCGCACGCAGACCATCGTCGGCACGGCCTCTGCCCTGATGCTGCTGGTCAGCAAGTACGGCTTCAGCGACGTCCTGCTCGCCGGCCACGTCGTCCTCGACCCGTCGCGCGTCGCGGCCCAGATCGTCTCAGGCGTCGGGTTCCTCGGCGCCGGGCTGATCTTGACGCGCCGTGGAGCCGTCCGCGGGCTCACCACCGCGGCGTCCGTGTGGGAGACCGCGGCGATCGGCATGGCCGCCGGCACCGGACTCTGGCTGCTCGCCCTCGTCGTCACCGCCCTGCACTTCGTGGTGGTGTTCGGCTACACGGCACTCATCCGCGCGCTCCCCCGTTCAGCGGAGTCGTCGTTGACGCTCGACGTGCTGTACGACTCGGGCCGAGGCGTGCTGCCGAAGGTCCTGACGCTCGTCACCGCCAGCGGCTGGCACGTCGGCCGGCTCGTCCAGCAGGAGAGCGACCGTGACGAGACGACCTCGGTCCGGCTGGAGGTCACCGGACCGAGGGACTCCGGCATGCTGCTCGCACAGCTCGGCGAGGTCGACGGCGTCCGCGCGGTCGACCCCACCGCGGCCGACGACCTGGAGTGACCCGCTGCCATGATTGACGGATGCCCTCGTTCTTCCTGACCCACGCCGAGGTCGTCGTCGATCCCGCTGCGCCGATCGAGTCGTGGCACCTGTCCGACACCGGCCGGGCCCGCGCCGCTGCTGCACACCGACACGCCTGGCGTCCCGGCACGGCACGGATCGTATCGAGCGAGGAGCGCAAGGCCCTCGAGACCGCCGACCTCCTCGCCCGGGCCGTCGGCCGGGCCACGACGGTCGACCCGCTGCTCGGCGAGATCGACCGGAGCGCGACCGGCTACCTGCCGCCGTCGGAGTTCGAACTGGTCGTCGACGCCTTCTTCGCCCGCCCCGCCGAGTCGGTCCGGGGATGGGAGCGCGCGGTCGACGCGCAGGCCCGCATCGTCGATGCCGTCCGCGGGCACACCGCGGACGGGGCCGACGTCACGATCGTCTCGCACGGCGCGGTCGGCGCGCTCCTCCTCGCGGACCTCATGGGGGCGGCGATCACCAGGGACCTCGACCAGCCGGGCATGGGCAGCGTCTTCACGTTCGATCCGCGCGCGTGGCGCGCGACGTCCGGCTGGACGCGCGTGACGCCCTGACGGTGCCCACCCACCGGACTGGAGGCTCCCCCACGGCCCGCCCCGCGCCTCCAGTCCGACCGGTGGTCGGTTCCCCCCGTGCCCACGTCGCGAGCCTACGGTCGCGGCCCTGCCGGCAGCGTGCTGGTCCGGTCGGATGTGTCCGGAGACCCACTCAGGTGTCCGCCGACCCGCTCAGGCCGGGAGCTGCTCGCCCGCCTCGACCGCGACGTCGAGCCGGTTCTCGGCCGGTGGCAGCGGGCAGGTGGCGTGCGCCGTGTAGGCGCACGGCAGGTTCGTCGCGCGGTTGAAGTCGATGCGGGTGCGGCCCTCGGCATCAGGGGCGTCGATGTCGAGGCTCCGGTTCGCCGCGTACGTCGTGACGCCGCTCGTCCGGTCGGTGAACAGCACGTGCAACCCGTCGCCGTGCCCGTTGAACGCCAGGAGCGTCCGCGGCCCGTCGAGGTCGAACGACAGGGTCCCCGGTGCGGCGTACACGTGCTGGAGTCCGTCGACGACGGAGCCGACCGTGACCTCGCGTGGCTCGTCGAACGGGGTGAAGCGGGCGTCGACGACGAAGCGCTCGTCCGGTGCGTACGCCGGTGTGCCGCGGTACCCGGTGCGGATCGGGCTCGACGGGTGCCTCGGGCGGACGATGTCGCTGCCGCCACGGCGGGCCACCTCGACGACGGTCGTCTCGTCGTCGGTGCGCCACACCACGGTGATGGACGAGCGCTCCGCGAGCGGCCCGAACCGGTACGTGCCCGTGACGACGGCGCCGTCGATCTCGAGCGACTCCCCGTCCGCGAGCGCCACGACGGGGCCGTCCTCACTCGTCGACCACACGCCGGGGGCGTCGTCGAAGCGCTCGGGCGTCCACGTCAGCCAGCGGATGCTCGTGACGGCAAGGAAGCCGTGCTCGTCGGCGCGAGCGGCCTCGTGCGCGTCGTGCCACGCACGCCAGTCGGCTGCGAACGCGGTCTCGATCGTCGTGGTCATGCTCCAGACGCTACGTCGTCCCGGGCCGCGCGGCGACCCGTCCGACATCCGGCGTCACCGGCGGCGGCTGCCAGCGGCCAGGGCCAGCACCGCCCCGACCGCGCCGACGACGAGCAGCGGGCGCGTGACGCGCCGTCGCTTCGCGACCCACCCGCCGTCGGTGGCGTTGCCGGACTCGGCCGGCTGCCACAGGTTGCCGTCGGTGGGCTCGCCCTTCCCGCGCAGCGCGAAGGTCTCCACCATCGGTCCCGTGATCGCGTGGAACAGGCCGGGGAAGACGTACTGCAGCGGCACGAGCGACGCCTGGATCCGTCCGACGAACCGGTACCGCTTCGGATGGGCCGCTGCACGCAGCACGGCCCGCCCTGCCCGCTCGACGGACACCGTCGGCGGCAGCGGGTGGGAGCGTTTGCCCGTGTAGTTGGCGCCGTTCTGGTAGATCGGCGTGTCGATCGTCGAGGGCATCAGCGTGGTGAACTCGATGCCGGTGTGGGCGAACTCGTCGCCGAGCACGTCGACCAGTCCGAGCGCCGCGTGCTTGCTCGTCACGTACGCGGACTGGTACGGCGCGGACAACAGCGACTGGATGCTCCCGACGAAGACGTAGGTCCCGCGGCCACGCTGCCGCCAGTGCGGCAGGAGGTGCGTGATCGCGTTGAGGTGCCCGTACAGGTTGGTGTCGACGACCCGCTTGAACGACTCGGTGGGGGTCTGCTCGAACAGGCCGTAGACGAACAGGCCGGCGTTCCCGACGAAGACGTCGATCCGTCCGAACCGGCTCGTGACGGTGCCCACGAGGTCCGCCACCTGCTGCTCGTCCGCGACGTCCGTCGTGATCGCGAGGGCCTCGGCACCCAACCGTCGGCACTCCTCCGCGGCGGCCTCGAGACTCTCGTGGCTGCGCGCAGCGAGGACCACCGTCGCGCCCGCTCGTGCGAACTCGTGTGCCGCCGCTCGCCCGATGCCGCTCGAGGCTCCGGTGACGACGACGACCTGACCGCGGAATCGATGTGCCATGTGCCCGTTCGTACGCGCACGGCGCTGTCCATCGACCGTACGGGCCGTCCCCCGGTAGCGTGAGGTCGGCAGGGTCGAGGAGGTCACGTGCACGGCGACGCAGTGGACACACTGGGCATCGACAGTGTGTGGTTCGACCCGCTCTGGCGCATCGAGGTCCGGCTGACGCCCCTCGAACGGACGCTCCTCACGACGTGGCCGGTCCGGCGGCTCGCGTTCATCGCCCACGCGGGCGCGGCGTCGATCACCACGACGCAGACGTACACGCGCCTCGAGCACTCGCTCGGGGTCCTCGCCCTCGTGGCGCACTTCGCCCCGGACGACGCGCTCGCCCGGGTCACCGGTCTGCTGCACGACGTCGGGCACCTGCCGTTCAGCCACACGCTCGAGGGGCTCGGCGGCCTCGACCACCACACGCTCGGTCGCGCGGCGGTCCGCGGGCTCGCCGACGTGCTGCACGACGGCGGCTTCGACCCGGAGGCCGTGATCAGCACGGACGACGGCGCACTGCCGTCCCCGCTGACGAACCGGAGCGGTGGCCTGAAGCTCGACCACCTCGACTCCTTCCTGCGCAGTGGTCAGGCGCACGGCCGGACGACCTCGCCGCCCGCTGAGCTCCTCGGCCGGCTGCGGCTCGTCGACGGCACCGTCGACACCGACGCCGCGACCGCCGCTGCGGTGGTGGACCTCGCGGTGCGCGAGGCCCGGGCGCAGCGGTCCGAGGCGAACATCGTCCCGAACGTCGTGCTCCGGTCGCTGGTGACGCGCGTGCTCGACGCGGGGACGCTCACCCCCTCCGTGTTCGCCGGGCTGACCGACGACGAGCTCTGGGCGGTGCTGCTCGCCGACCCGGCCACGGTCGACGAGGCCGTCGAACTCCGTCGGAACCCGGAGCACTGGCAGTTCGCCGACGGACACACCCCGGCGTCGGACGACGCCCTCGCCCATGTGGTCCGACGGACCTACCTGGACCTGCCGACCGTCGACGGCGCGGTCATCACGAGCGAGGACGTCACCGACTTGCAGCGCGGGATCCCCCTCGACCTCGCCGTGCAGCGCACCCGTGTGCCGAGTGCGCTCCGGAGTGGGACGATGACGTCATGACCGGTCCCGGGAGCACGAGCGACGGGCTGTCCCTGGACGAGGCAGCCGCGATCGCCGAACACGCGCGCGAGGGCCGTCTCGACATGGACGACCCGCAGATCCGGCAGCTCGTCGGCGAGGCGAACCGGATGATGGTCCGCACGCAGATGTGGGGCGAGCAGCCGGCGACGCCGAGGCGGCGCTGGAAGCGACGCGGCCTCGCGATCGGCGCCGCCGCCATCGTCGCGATCTGGGTGATCGGCCTGCTGGGCCCGCTCCTCCTCCGCCTCGGCGTCTGAGACGGACGCTTCCGCGACCGTCTACCAGGGGTGGGCGATGTCGCGGGCCCGAGCCGGGCCTCCCGTCCGGACCTGCCGCACCGCGGGGACGACGGGACCGGCCGGGGCGGACGTGAGCAGCACGGCACACGCCGCGCCGCGGGCGACGACGTCCTCACCGAGCGCCGTGAACGCCACCGCTGGCGCGCGACGCGAACCCAGGCGTTCGAAGAGCCGCGCGTGCAGTGCGTCGAGGAGGGTCGCGCCGCCGGCGAGTGCTGCGCTCCCGCCGACGACCACGCGCTGCACGTCGAGGAGCTCGACGACGTGGACGAGCGCCGAACCGAGCGCCGCGCCGGCCTCGGCGAGGAGCGGCCGAGCCGCAGGCAGCGCGCACAGCTGTTCGAACGCGGCCCGGACCGACGCCGGGTCCTCGGCGACCGGTGGGAGCAACCCGGCGCCCACCCCGCGCCGGACCTGCTGGAGGGGCTGACAGGCCTCCCAGAGCTCGGTCCAGCCGCCGTGCGCGTGCACGGGGATGCCGCCGAACTCCCCCGCGTTGCCGGTGCCGCCTCGGACGACCTCGCCACCGACCACGATGCCCGCTCCGACGCCGTACCCGAGGTACACCGACACCAGGTCCTCGGTCGACCGCGCCGTCCACCACTCGGCGAGGGCGCTCGCGACGACGTCCTTCTCGATGCGGACGGGGAACCCGGTGCGCTCCGCGAGTTCGGCGGCGATCGGGACGCCGGACCACGAGGCGAGCTGCACGGGAGCGCCGAGCGCCGCGCGGTCCTGCTCGATGGGGCCGGGTGCCGCGACACCGATGCCGGCCACGCGCGCGCGGTCGATCCCAGCGGCTGTCACGAGGTGGTCGACCGCACCGGCCATCGCGTCGAGCGTCGACGAGGGATCGTCGACGTCGGCCGCGCCGAGGTGCTGCTCGGCGACGAGCCCGCCTGCGAGGTCCAGGAGCACCACGGAGACCTGCGCGGGGTCGAGGTGGATGCCGACGGCGAACCGACCGTCCGGCGCGAGTTCGAGCCGACGGCCGGCGACCGGGCCGGCGACCCGGACCGCCGCGCCGGTCTCCCGGACCGCCGCGCCGGTCTCCCGGACCGCCGCGCCGGTCTCCCGGACCGCCGCGCCGGTCTCCCGGACCGCTGCGCCGGTCTCCCGGACCAGGCCGTCGGCGAGGAGTCGGGCCGCGATGTTCGACACGGTCTGGGCGGTCAGTGCCGTCCTGGTGGTCAGCGCCGAACGTGTCACGGGACCGTCGCGACGCACGACGTCGAGCACCACGGCGCGGTTGTGCGCCGCGATGTGGGTCGCGTTCTGCCCTGCAGACATCTCAGCGATCCGGTGCTTGACGAAGCTCGTGCATGGTCCCTAGCATTCCTGACCAAGCGAATTTGTCAATCAATTGGATTGAACCGATCCGGACGGGCAGATCGCCGAGTGACCACACCGAGGTGGTCGCGCCCGTCGTCACACCGGTGTGCGACGGGAACCCGAAGGGACGCCCGTGACGACGACCGCTCGCCCGGCCACCACAGCGCGACCCGCTCCACCGACCGAGCGCACCGGTCGACGAGCGGGGAAGAAACACCCCTGGACCGCAGCGGAGAAGCGACGCCTCCGCATCGGTATCGCCTTCATCTCCCCGTGGATCGTCGGGGTCCTCGTGTTCATCGCGTACCCGCTGATCTACTCCTTCGTGATCAGCCTGACGCGGTACTCCGGCATGAACGCCGCGACCTTCGTCGGGTTCGGCAACTACATCGCCGCGTTCATCGACCCGCTCGTCCACACCGCCGTGGGCAACACGTTGTTCTACGCGGTGATCGCGGTGCCCGTCGGCATCGTCGTGGCGATCGTGATCGCGCTGGCGATGAACCAGGACGTCAAGGAGATCAGCTGGTACCGGACGGCGCTGTACATCCCGTCCCTCATCCCGACCTTCGCCCTTGCATTCATCTTCGTCGTGCTCGTCAACCCGCAGACCGGCATCGTGAACCAGGCGATGAAGCTCGTCGGGATCCCGGCGACGAACCTGCTCGGCGACCCGACGACCGCGAAGCTCGTGATCGTCGCGCTGGCGCAGATGGGTGCTGGCAACGCGGCGCTGGTGTTCCTCGCCGGCATGCGCGGCATCCCGAAGACCCTGTACGAAGCAGCACGCGTCGACGGCGCCGGTCCGGTGCGGCAGTTCTTCGCACTGACGCTGCCGCTGATCTCCCCCGCGATCCTGTTCAACCTCATCACGGGGATCAGCAACGGCCTGCAGGTGTTCACCGAGGCGTACGTGATCTCGTCCGGCACCGGCGGACTCGGGTCCCCGGACAACGGGACGTTGTTCTACATGCTCTACCTCTACAAGAACGCGTTCAGCTACGCGCAGCTCGGGTTCGCGAGTGCGATGGCCGTGCTCCTGTTCCTCGCCGGGATGATCCTCTCCGGACTCGTCTACTGGCTGTCCAAGCGGTTCGTGAACTACGACGTGAGCGGGGAGTGACGCCATGACGATGCAGAAGGACCGAGTGTCCACCGAGACGTCGTCGATCGAGGACGTCCGCCCCAAGGACCGCAGGAACGCCCGCGCGGACCGCTCCAGGAACGCCGACGGCTCCGTCCGCTCCCCGTGGTCGTCGATCGGCGCTCGCGTGGTGCTCATCGCGATGAGCCTGCTGTTCCTGATCCCCATCTACTGGATGGTGATCTCCGCGCTGAAGAGCAACAGCGAGCTCGGCGCGTTCCCCCCGACCTGGTTCCCGCAGTGGCTGGACTGGTCGAACTTCGGCGAGGCCGTGAACGCGATGCCGTTCTTCACGTTCTTCCGGAACACGCTGATCATCACCGTGCTCGTGACGCTGTTCTCGATGGTGTCGAACCTGGTCATCGCCTACGGGTTCTCGTGCATCGAGTGGCGTGGCCGGGACCGGATGTTCTACGTCGTGCTCGCGACGCTGTTCATCCCGTTCCCGGTGACGCTCATCCCGATGTTCGACCTGTACGCGCGGCTCGGCTGGATCAACACCTTCCTGCCGCTCGTCGTCCCGAGCCTGTTCGGGTCCGCGTTCTACGTGTTCCTCCTCCGGCAGTTCCTGCTGCAGATCCCGAAGGACCTGCTCGACGCCGCACGCATGGACGGCGCGTCCGAGTGGCGCATCCTCTGGCGGATCGTGTTCCCGCAGGCCAAGGCCGCGCTCGTCACGGTCGGCATCTTCGCCGCGGTGGGTGCCTGGAACGACTTCCTCGGGCCCCTCATCTACCTGCAGGACGAGAACGTGCAGACCCTGTCGATCGGCCTCCAGGTGTTCCGCCTGAACAACAGCGCGGACTTCCAGTTCAACCAGCTGATGGCGGCATCGATCCTCATCATCCTGCCGCTCGTCATCCTGTTCTTCTTCTTCCAGCGGACCTTCCTCAAGGGCATCCAGATCGGGAGCTTCAAGTGAACGCGCGACACAACGGCGCCGCCTTCGACCGCCGGACCTTCCTCCGCGCCGCCGCCGCGACGGGCGGTGCTGGTGCCCTCGCGTTGCTCGCCGCCGGGTGCGCGACGGGCGGTGCCGGCAGCAACCCGAACTCGGTCTCGATCTGGGGCGTCACGGGCACCTTCGTGCCGTTCCAGACCAAGGTCATCAACCAGTTCAAGCAGCTGCACCCGGAGATCGACGTCCGCGTCAACCAGGTGCCCTCGCAGGGCACCGGCGACGCCACCAGCGTCATCACGGCCGTCCGCGGTGGGACAGCTCCCGACCTGTGGCTCCTCGACCGGTTCAGCGCGGCGCAGTACGCGGCGATCGGGCTCATCGAGCCGATCGACGAGCTGATCGCCGAGTTCGAGGACGTCTCCAAGGAGGAGTTCCTGTCCTCCTGGCTCGGGTTCACCGTCGGCGAGCTGACCTACCAGGGCAAGACGTACGGCCTGCCGCACGACACCGACGCCCGCGGGATGTTCGTGAACCGCACGATGCTCCGCGACGCCGGGCTCGACCTCGACGAGTTCGACTGGGAGCAGAACGGCCCGGTGACGATGGACCGGATGGCCGAGGTCAGCGACAAGCTCACGAAGAAGGAGGGCGGCAACTACAGCAAGATGGGCCTCCTCCCCTGGTACGGCGAGGGCTGGCCGTTCACGTGGGGCCTCGGACTCGGGGCGTCGTACTTCGACCAGGCCGACTCGCAGATGACGATGGACTCCGGCAGCGTCAAGAAGATCTACGAGTTCTACGACGAGTGGGCGCAGCGCTACGGCTACCGTGCCGCCGACACGTTCATCGCCACGTACGAGCCCACGGGACACCCGCCGGGGCAGACCGCGTTCCTGGCGAATCGCATGGCGTTCATGGTCAGCGTTCCCTCGACGATCCAGACGTTCGACAACTACGGGCCGAAGGACCTCGACTGGAGTGTCGCGTACCTGCCGACCCAGGCCGCCGGTGACGACAAGTACACCTGGTCCGGCGGCTTCGCGCTCTGCCTGCCGAAGGGCTCCAAGAAGAACAAGGCCGTGTGGGAGCTGATGAAGTACTTCACCGGCAAGCGCGGCCAGGAGACCTACATGGTCCCCGCCACGAGCGTCCCGTCGAACATCGCCGCGCTGAAGGACCCGAAGGGCTCCGCGAAGTCGATCCGCTTCTTCGTCGAGTCGATGCCCGACTCCACCTGCCGCCCGCCCCTGCCCGTCGGTGGCGCCTGGTGGGACTCGCTCGCCGACGCCAGGTCGAGCGTGCTCCTCGGCACCGCGTCGCCGCAGGAGGCGGTCGAGCGCGCACAGGCGCGGGTCAACCCGATGATGCAGACCTACTCCCCGTTCAAGCTGCCCAAGGACTACGACAAGGTCCGGGTCTAGCTTCCCCGGGCCGGATCACGCACCACCATCACGAAAGGCAACCATGCCCAGCACCACCACCCCGATCCGCGTCGCCGTCCTCGGCTTCTGGCACGTCCACGCCGGTGACTACGCCCGCCAGACCGTCGAGCACCCGGGGACCGAGCTCGTCGCCGTGTGGGACGACGACGTCGCCCGTGGGCGCGAGGGCGCCGAACAGTTCGGTGTCGAGTTCACCGACGACCTCGACGCGCTGCTCGCCCGCGACGACATCGACGCCGTCACGATCACGACGTCGACCGACGTGCACCGCGACGTGATCACGCGCGCCGCCCGGGCCGGCAAGCACGTCTTCACCGAGAAGCTGCTCGCCCCGACGGTGGAGGAGTGCGAGGAGATCATCGCGACCTGCGACGCCGCCGGCGTCAAGCTGATCGTCTCGCTCCCCCGGCTGTACCACGGGTACACGCAGGCGATCCTCGAGGAGATCCGGTCCGGCCGCCTCGGCGAGGTCAACCACGCCCGCGTCCGCCTGTCGCACGACGGCGCGGTCCGGCCGTGGCTGCCGGAGCGCTTCTTCGATCCGTCGACCGCGATCGGCGGCGCGTTGACCGACCTCGGCTGCCATCCGGTGTACCTCACGCAGCTGTTCCTCGGCGCCCGCCCGGACTCGGTCGAGGCCGTCTACCGCTCCGTCACCGGCCGCGCCGTCGAGGACCACGCGGTCGTCACGGTCGGCTACGCCTCCCAGGCGATCGGCATCATCGAGGCCGGCTTCGTCGCGGGCACCCCGTTCACGATCGACGTGGCGGGCACCGGCGGATGGCTCGCGTTCTCCGACCAGGAGGCCCGGCTCACCGCCGGCGGGTCGGCGTACGGCGACGAGCCGGTCACCATACCGGTCCCCGAGGACGGTCAGGACGCCTTCGGACAGTGGGTGGACCACATCACCTCCGGCACGCGTGCCGACGACAACATCGCCCGCGCCGTCGAGCTCACGAGGCTCGTCGTCGCCGCGAACGCCGCTGCGCGCATCCCCGTCGCGGCCTGACCGGCCGCGCGACCGACCGACACCAGCAACCCAGCACGAAACCAGGAGTCACCATGTCCAACGACACCATCCGCGTCGGACTCATCGGCGGCGGCGGCATCGCGTCCGCACACATCGCCGGCTACGCCCAGCACCCGGACCTCATCCGCATCGCCGCGGTGGCCGATGCGTTCGCGTCGACCGCCGAGGCCCGCGGCGCCGAGCTCGGCGTGCCCCACTTCACCGACTACCAGGAGATGCTCGACCGCGCCGACATCGACGCCGTCGACATCTGCCTGCCGCACCACCTGCACCGCGACGCGATCGTCGCCGCGGCACGGGCCGGCAAGCACGTCCTCTGCGAGAAGCCGCTCTGCCTCACCCCGGAGGAAGCGCGCGACGTGCAGGCCGCCGTGAGCGAGGCGGGCGTCACGCTGATGTGCGCGCACAACCAGCTCTTCATGCCGGCGGTCGCGAAGGCGAAGGAGCTCATCGAGACCGGCGTCCTCGGCACCGTGTACGAGGTCCGCACGACGGACAGCTTCCGCAACGACTTCGACCCGGAGAACATGGGCTGGCGTGCACACGCGTCGAAGAGCGGCGGCGGCGAGCTCATCGACACCGGCTACCACCCGAGCTACCTGCTCATGCACCTCGCCGGTGGTGTCCCCGTCCAGGCGACGGCGCTGCTCTCGACCCACCGCCTGACGTTCATGGAGGGCGAGGACTCGGCGCAGGCCTTGTTCCGCTTCGACAACGGCGCCGTCGGCCAGCTCGTCACGAGCTGGGCGTACGAGCCGGCCGCCGGCACCGAGCGCTTCAGCGCCGTCGGTGAGCTCGGCTCGCTGACGAGCGACGGCACCACGCTCCGCTGGGACCTGCTCGACGGCACCAGCGAGACCGTGACCTACGAGGACGTGGACACGTTCGCGGCGGAGATCGGCGCGTTCGGCGCGTGCTTGCGCGACGGCACGCGTCCGATCCACACCGAGCGGGAGGGCATCGCCGTGCTCGGCATGATCCTGGCGGCGTACGAGGGCGCCCACAGCGGCACGATCGCGTCGGTGCTCCAGGTGGAGCCGGTCTCCGCGTGATCCTCGACGACGAGACCACCTCGGTGCTCCGGGCCGCCGCTGACGCGGTCCGGGGCACCGCCGGTGTCGGTGTCGGCGACCGGGTCGAGGAAGCCCTCACCCGCACGCTGACCGACACCATCACCCTCGACGACGACGGCACCGCCTTCGTCATCACCGGCGACATCCCCGCGATGTGGCTCCGCGACTCGACGACGCAGATGCTCCCGTACCTGCGCTTCGCCGCCGACTCCCCCGCGATCGCCGACGTCCTGACCGGGGTCGTCCGGCGGCAGTTCCGGTGCATCGACCACGATCCCTACGCCAACGCCTTCAACCGCTCGGCCACCGGCGCGCACCACGATGACCGGGACCTCTGCGACGACCCGTCGGTGTGGGAGCAGAAGTACGAGGTCGACAGCCTCGCCTACCCGGTCCAGTTCGCCCACCGGCTGTGGACCGCGACCGGTCGCACCGACCTGTTCGACGAGCGCGCCCACCGGGTCTTCCGCACGATCGTGGACCAGTGGCGCGCCGAACAGGACCACGACGCGTCCGCGTACCGGTTCGTCCGGGACGTCGGGATCGCGACCGAGACGCTCGACCGCGACGGCCGCGGCACCCCGGTCGCCGTCACGGGCATGACCTGGTGCGGGTTCCGGCCGTCGGACGACGCGTGCACGTACGGCTACAACGTCCCGGAGAACCTGCACGCCGCGCAGGCACTGCTCGACCTCGCCGAGATCGCCCGCGACGTGTACGGCGACGAGCGGCTCGCCGACGACGCCGACGCACTGCGGTCGGCCGTCCTCGACGGGGTGCGTCGGCACGGCATCGTCGAGCACGACGGCGAACAGGTCTACGCGTACGAGGTCGACGGGCTCGGCGGCGCCGTGCTCATGGACGACGCGAACATGCCGTCACTGCTCTCACTGCCGTCCGACGCGCCCGACGTCATCGACCCCGAGGTCACCGCCGCGACCCGACGCCTGGTGCTGTCACCAGCGAACCCGTACTGGTTCAGCGGAACGGCGGCCGAGGGCATCGGGAGCCAGCACACCGAGCCGAACCGGGTGTGGCCGATCGCGCTCTGCGTCGAGGGCATCACCGGGACACCGGAGCGCCGACGGGAGCTCCTCGCCGTGCTGCTCGCGACGGACGCCGGGACCGGGCGCATGCACGAGTCGTTCGACGTGGACGACCCCGCCGCGTTCTCACGGGAGTGGTTCTCGTGGGCCGACGCGATGTTCTGCGAGCTCGCGCTGACCGTCGCGGACGACCTCAGTGGTCGCGAAGCGCCTCGATCAACTCGCTCTTCCGCTTCGACGAGTACCCGGTGAGTCCGAGCTCCTTCGCACGCTTCCGGAGATCCGCGACGGTCCAGTCGTCGTAGGAGCCGGACTCCCCGCCCTTCTTCCCGACCGCCCGCTTGCCCTTCGCGGCCGCGGCGTTGCTGATCCGCGCGGACTTCTCCTTCGAGTTGCCCGCTGCGCGGAGTTCCTCGTACATCTCGGGGTTCTTCACGCCCCGCATCTGCTGGTTCGGCATGGCCGAGACCGTACGCCGCCGAGCCTCAGTGCTTCTCGGACGGAGTCCTGTCGAGCGTCCGACGAATCCGGATCACGCACGCTCCTGACCACCTCTCAGGGGTCGGCGGGTTCGGTGGGTGCATGCCGCACGACCAGTACGAACCAGCTGACCCACGCACCCGCTACCCCGACGTGTCGCCCGAGCCGCAGACGCAACCCGAGCCGGGTCTGCAGTCCCGGATGACGCCCGTCCCGGACCTCGGCGAGGACACCTACCGCGGGACCGGCCGCCTCGCCGGCCGCAAAGCGCTCATCACCGGCGCCGACTCCGGCATCGGCGGCGCCGTCGCGATCGCGTTCGCCCGCGAGGGCGCCGACATCGCACTCGCCTACCTGCCGGAGGAGCAGGAGGACGCCGACCACGTCATCGAGCAGGTCCGCGCCGCCGGACGCACCGCTGTCGCGATCCCCGGTGACCTCCGCGACCGCGAGTACGCCGGACGTCTCGTCGCCGAGGCGGTCGAGGGGCTCGGCGGCATCGACGCGCTCGTCAGCGTCGCGGGCAAGCAGGTCTGGCAGCCCGACCTGCTCGACATCACCGACGAGCAGTTCGAGGCCACGTTCGACGTGAACGTGTTCGGGTTGTTCCGGCTCGTGAAGGCTGCGCTCCCCCACCTGCACCCGGGATCGACGATCACCACGACGGCGTCGATGGAGGCGTACAAGCCCGCACCCGACCGGCTCGACTACGCGGCGACGAAGGGCGCGATCAACAACTTCTCGAAGGGCCTCTCGCAGGCACTCATCGAGCAGGGCATCCGCGTGAACGTCGTCGCGCCCGGTCCCACCTGGTCGGTGCTGCAGGTCACGAGCGGCGTCGACCCCGAGACCCTGCCGGAGTTCGGCAGCAGCGAGTCGCCGATGGGCCGCGCGGGTCAGCCCGCCGAGCTCGCGCCCGCGTACGTGTTCCTGGCGTCGCACGAGTCGAGCTTCGTCGCCGGCGAGACGCTCAACGTGAACGGCGGCATGGTCACGCCCTGACGAAGGGCCGTGTCGGACGGTCTCAGCGGCTGTCGCGCTCGTACCGCGCCGTGTACACGAGGAACGTGATGTGCCCGAGCAGCGCGATCCCGAAGAACACCAGTGCGACGGCCCACACCCGGTCCAGGCTGCCGTCGCCGACGAAGAGCATCACGATGCACGCGATGACCGCCGCGGAGAGCAGACCGACCTGCACGGTCGACCAGGTCTTGCGCCAGCGGGGCTGCTGCGGCTGTGGGTTCACGAGACACCATCTTGCCGCACCGCGCGTGGCTCGACCTGGACACCGGACGTGCGCGCGGCTCGCGACGCGACCACGGGACGGACGGGAGGCTCGGTGCGGGCGCGCACCGAGCCTCCCGTCCGGCGGTGCGCACGTTCAGTGCCGCGGCCCGGCCGCCGGAGCGGAGACGAGTCCGACCAGGGCCGCCAGTGCGAACGCCGTCACCGCGCCGGCGACGCCGATCACGGCGCCGGCCGCGGCGGCACCCAGGGCCTGCCCGAGCACCAGGGTGACGAAGAGCATCGAGGTCCCCGCCGACGCACGATCCGGGTCGATCTCGGTCGTCCAGGCGATCAGCGCCCCGGTCGCCGCGGTGTAGCCCCACCCGAACACCAGGCAGGCGACGAGCGCGACCGGGACGGTACCGGGCACCACGGCGAGCGCGAGGGACCCGACCACGACCGCGGTCACGCTGATCGCCCAGAGCCGCGCGGGTCGCATGCCGCCCGTCCACCGGCTCGTGACGACGACCGCAGCACCTCCGAGGCCGAGGGCGATCCAGGCGGTGATGGAGGCCTCCCGATCGACACCGGCGTCGACCAGGACGGATCGGCCGTAGTTCCAGACCGCGGCGGAGCCGGCGCCGAGCAGCAGTGCCGCGAGGAGGAGTCGACGGTGCGCGACGAACCACGACCCCGTCGGTCGTCCTGCTCGGTCCACTCGTTCCGTCGTGTCGGCGTGACCGCGTTCCGTCGTGTCGTCGTGACCGCGGTGGTCGGTGAGGAGCACGGCGGCCCCGGCCAGCACGGAACAGGCCGCGGCGACGAACCAGGCGGTGCGCCACTCGGGCAGGACCGCGAGTGCGAGGAGCCCGGCGGCGACGAGCCCGGGTCCGGTCCCCGCGTTCACGACCGCCTGCGCGCGAGGCACCCGATCCGGTGCCGTGTTCCGCGCGACCAGCCGGACGAGCGCCGGCGATGCAGCGCCCGCGCCCGTCGAGCTCAGGACCGCCGCGACGCCGAAGGTGGTCGCGTCGTGGCTCCACGCCATCCCGGCGGCACCGACCGCCGCGGTGCTCGCGGCCAGGACCACGAGCGAGCGCGGGTGCCTCGTCGCCGCGAGGAACCCGATCACCGCCCCGACGCAGTACATGGTCGACGCCCCAGCGGAGATCCACCCGGCGAGCGCCGCGCCGAGCCCCAGGTCCGCCTGCACGTCCGGCAGCACCAGGCCGTAGGCGAGGCGGACGAGCCCGTAGGTCACCGCGACGAGGGCTGTGCCGGCGACGGCGAGCCCGGTTCCTTTCGAAAACGATCGTTTCACTTTTCGGAGTCTAGGGTGCTGACATGGCCATGCGTGCGGGAACCGAGCAGAAGCTCCTCGACGCCGCCGAGGACCTGTTCTTCACGCACGGCATCGCGGCGACCTCGGTGGACGCGGTCCTGGAGCGTGCAGGGGTCTCGTCAGCGACGCTCTACCGGGGGTACCCGAGCAAGGAGGCGCTCGTCGCCGCGACCCTCGAGCGGCGCCGGCTGGACTGGGAGGCGACGTGGACTGCCGCGGTCGAGCGGCAGACCGGTGATCGTTGCCGGCTCCTGGCGGTCTTCGACGCACTCGACGACTACCGCACCCGCTCGGCGGCGTCACGGTGGTGCGCGTTCCTCGGCACCGCGTCCGAGTACGCCGATGCGCCGTCGGAGATCCGCGTCGTGCTCGATGCCGAGTCGTCGGGCCTCCGCACGCGGCTCACGGAGCTGGCGGTGCCCCTCGTGGGTGATGGGGCAGGGACGCTCGGTGAGCAGTTGACGCTCGTCGTCTCCGGCGCGCTCGCCATGCGCCTCCGGGACGCCGATGCCGACACCGGTGTGGCGCGGGCGGTCGCGTCGAGCCTGTTCGACGGGCACGGCATCGAGTGACGCGGACGTGGGCCTCCTGGCAGCATGGCCGGCATGAGGCTCACCGCGGATGCCCACGTGCACAGCGAATGGTCGTGGGACGCCGCGACCGACCCGGCGTCCGTCGGGCTGATGGAGCGCACGTGTGCTCGGGCCGTCCGGATCGGTCTGCCCGCGCTCGTCTTCACCGAGCACCTGGACTTCGAGGACCGATGGCGGGTCGAACCAGGGGACATGGGCGACCACGCGGAGGCGTTGGTCGACGAGACGAACCAGGTGCGCCTGCCGCCCTTCGACCTCGACGGCTACCTCGAGTCGATCGACCGGTGCCGCCGGGCGTTCCCCGCGCTCCGGATCCTGACCGGAGTGGAGTTCGGGCAGCCGCACGTCTGGGACGCGGCGGCGGCCGACGTGCTCCGGTCGGGGACGATCGACCGGGTCAACGGGTCGTTGCACATGCTGCCGTTCACCGACGGTGACCGGACCGAGCCCGTCACGCTCTACCACCGTCGCGATCCCGACGAGGTGATGTGGGCCTACCTCGACGAGATCCCCCGCATGGTCGCCGGCTCGGACTCGTTCGAGGTCTTCACCCACATCGACTACGCGGTGCGCTCGTGGCCGTCGGAGTCGGCCGGGCCGTTCGACCCGCGGCGGTTCGAGGAGGGCTTCCGGGCGGCGATGCGCGCGATCGCCGGGTCGGGTCGCGCGCTGGAGATGAACACCAGGCGGCTCTGGCCGTGGATCCCGGAGTGGTGGCGCGACGAGGGCGGTCGCGCCGTGACGTTCGGGAGCGACTCGCACGCGGAGGGGACGCTCGGGGCGCACTTCCCGGAGGCGATGGCGATGCTCGAGCACTTCGGGTTCCGGGAAGGGACACGACCAGAGGATCCCTGGACTCTCCGCTAGCCGACCGTCCCGTCAGGCCTCGCCGGACTCCCGCGCCGCCCGGAGGATCCACGTCCGGAACTCGACTGCGAAGTGCTCCAGGTGCTGCTCCACCACGTCGGGTGCGCACGTCACCGGGAGGGTGACCGACAGGCGGACCGTGAAGCCGTCGTGCTCGTCCTCGAAGACGTTCGCGATCGAGCCGACGACCGTGCCGTCGGCCAGGAGCATGTGCGAGCGGCGGCCAGCTGGGACGTCGTCGATGCTGTCCACCCATGGCCGCATGAAGAACGAGCAGACCTGGTCGTCGAGCGTCTCGACGATGTTCACGAGCCGACCGGGTTCGGCGTGGATCGCGTAGTGCTCCGGGTGGCCCGCGAGCATGACGTCCTCCCGTGCGAATGCGGCGCCGAGCCACCGGCCGAACGCCGCGGCGGTCATGCCGGATGCGCGGAGGGTGGTCGTGCCGGTCGTCTCCGCCCCGGCCGATCGGGTGAGGTGGTCCCGGAGGAACACCTCGCCCTCGGCGATCTCTTCCTCGAGGAGCTCGAGGAGTCCGTCGCGGCCGACCTTCCGTTTGAGGAGCTCGAGCGCCCGGCGGGCGGAGAACAGCTCGTACCCGTCGATCGTGACGTCGGTGTCCTCGCCCGCCAGGCGGACCGTCGCGGCGGTCACCGGGCGGTCCGGACGGGGAGCTGGAGGTACGAGGCACGTTCGCCACCGGTGTGCACGACGTGCGTCCCCGCGTTCGCGCCGACGTACTCGCGGATCGCAGGCATGAGCGTGCCGAGGAGGTTGCGGGAGCTCACGACGAACCGCAGCTGCTCGCCGGCGTGGAAGCGCAAACCGATCGGCGACAGGTCGATCTCGATCTCGGCGATCTCGCCCGGGGTGAGCTTCTCGACGCGATCGAAGGTGTGCGCGGGCACGTCGACCGTCGTCAGCTGCTCGTCGAGGTGCCGGGCGGACACACGGAGCCGTCCGTCGGAGCCCTTGTAGCGGAGGATCGTCGCGCCGTGGTCGGTGAGGTCATGGGCCATCGCGCCCTGGTTCGGCACAGTGAAGGCCTGCAGCGGAGTCCCCCAGCGGTCCAGCTTCTGGACGAGGACGAACAGGTCCATGTCGTCGGCGCCACGTGCTTCGACGAACAGGTGTGCCTTGGGGTAGCCGACCAGGACGGTCTCCTCGTCGAAACGGCTGAGGAACGAGACGGCGTCCGGGTTCGCGGCGACCGCGTACGACACCTCAGTCGCGCCCGACGGCGCGGTGGTCGCGAGCGTCCGGGTGCTCGCGTCGAGGAAGTACTTCGTCGACGTGGCATCCGCCGGCGGGAACGAGTCCGCGGGGACCGCCACCTCGTCGCCGCCCTCGAGGTCGAGGACCGAGTACCGGACGGTCGGCGTGGTCTCCCACCCGTTGTCCGCTCCCTTCAGGAAGTGGTCGAAGAACCGGCGGAGGTCCTCCACGTTCGCCTCGTCGTAGTAGTCCGGCCATTCCTGGCTGTTGTGGATCCGGAGCCACTTCTCGGTGCTCGCCATACGCCGCCAGGCACGGAACGTCCCCGCGGTGTGCAGGGTGTTCGAGTAGCTGGCCACGACGTACGCGGGCACGGTGATCTTCTCGAAGTCGGGGATCTTCTGCTCCCACAGCTCGGTCATCAGCGGGAAGGCGTCGACCTCGGCGAGGACGTTCTCCTTCTGGCCGTTCCCGAAGAAGCTGCCCTCCTGGAGTTGCCGCGCGAACCCGGTGTCGGGCATGCCGCCGCGCATCACGAGGTCGCGGTAGACGTCGCTGACGCCTTCCCACGGGTTGATCGCGACGAGGTGCGGGGGCTGCTCGGCGGCGGTGAACCACTGCGACACGGCGAGGTAGCTCGTGCCGCTCATCCCGACCTTGCCGTCGCACCACTCCTGCTCGGCGAGCCACTCGATCACGTCGTACGCGTCCCGACCGTCTTGACGATCCCAGAGGACGCTGTCACCCTCGGACTGGTCGATGCCTCGGTGGTCGACGTTGCAGATCGCGTAGCCCCGCTCGACCCAGTAGGCCGGGTCTGCTCCCTCGAACTTCTCCAGCCCGGACACCGTGCTGTTCGGCAGTCCGACGAGTCCGAAGACCCCCATCACGCTGATCGACGTCCCCTGCGCCTTGCCGTAGGGGCTCCAGGCGACGATCACCGGCACCGGTTCGGTGCCGACCGGGCGGAACACGTCGAGGTGGATCGTCGTGCCGTCGCGCAGTCGCATCGCGACGTCCTTGTCGAACACGGTCTCCACCGTCAGCGGCCGGAACTGCGGCGCGACCCGGAACCCGGCCTCGAGCGTGCGGGTACCGGGCTCGAACGGCGTGAGGACACCGGTGCGCGCTGCGGGCAGCGGCGTGGAGGGGACGTACTTCGTCTGGTCGGCCATCGTGTGCTCCTTCGTCCTGGAGTCCTTCGCGGGCTCGTCGTCGGGCCGAGCGTACGTCGATCTCCACCAGAACTCAACACGCGTTGAGAAATTGCCCACATCGGGTAGATTCGGGCCATGGCAGCGCAGGACGACACGAGCACGACCCCGCGCGTCGGACGGCGCCCCGGGTCCTCCAGCACCAGGACGACCGTCCTCGCCGCCGCCAGCGCCCGCTTCGCCAGCGACGGGTTCGCCGCGACGACCATCCGCCGCGTCGCCACGGACGCGGGCGTGGACCCGTCCCAGGTGATGCAGTTCTTCGGCTCGAAGGACGGCCTCTTCGCGGCGGTGATGGCCGTCCCGGACACGGCGCTCGCCCGGTTCGACACCGCCTTCGACGGGCCGGACGAGCACCTCGGCGAACGTGTGGTGCGCGCCTACCTCGACGCCTGGGAGGGGCCTCCGGCGGAGTCCGAGCCCCTCATGGCGATGTTGCGCGGCGCGATCGCGAACGACAACGCGACCACCCAGCTCCGCGACTTCATCCAGTCGCGGCTCGAGCACGGCGCCTCCGGTCGCGACGGCGCGGACACGACCCTCCGAGCGGGTGCCGCCGCCGCGATGCTCGTCGGCATCGTCACGGCCCGTCGCATCGTCGGGGTCCCGGCCCTCGTCGACGCCGACCGCGAGGCCCTCGTGGCGACGATCGCCCCTGCGATCCAGGCCGTCCTCGTCACGGGGTGACCGCAGGACGGACGGGAGGCACGGGGCGGGCCCGCCCCGAGCCTCCCGTCCGTCCTGGGGTGTTCTGTCCGTGACTCCTTCCGCGCGGGCCGCGTCCGTAGCGTGGATCCCGACGACAGGAGCACGCATGCACACCAGGACACTCGGCCAGGGCCTCGAGGTCTCCGCGATCGGACTCGGTGCGATGGGCATGTCCCAGAGCTACGGCCCCAACCCCGGCGACCGCGACGACATGATCGGCGTACTGCGGTACGCCGTCGCGCACGGCGTCACGTTCATCGACACGGCAGAGGTGTACGGCCCGCACGACAACGAGGAACTCGTCGGCGACGCGATCCGGCCGATCCGCGACCAGGTGGTCCTCGCCACGAAGTTCGGCTTCGACATCGTCGCCGGCAGGTCGGTGGGCGTGAACTCCCGCCCCGAGCACATCCGCGAGGCAGCCGAGGGCTCGCTCCGCCGGCTCGGCATCGACGCGATCGACCTGTACTACCAGCACCGCGTCGATCCGGACGTACCGATCGAGGACGTCGCCGGCACCGTCGGGGAACTCGTCGCCGAGGGCAAGGTCAAGCACTTCGGGCTCTCCGAGGCGGCGGCGGAGACCATCCGGCGCGCGCACGCCGTGCACCCGGTCACCGCCGTGCAGAGCGAGTACTCGCTGTGGACGCGCGACCCGGAACCAGCGGTGCTGCCGACCTGCGCGGAGCTCGGCATCGGGTTCGTGCCGTTCAGTCCGCTCGGCAAGGGCTTCCTGACCGGCACCATCGCCGCGGGGACGTCGTTCGGCGAGGGTGAGATCCGCGGGAAGGTGCCGCGGTTCGAGGCCGAGAACCTCGCCGCGAACCAGGCCCTCATCGACGCGGTACGGACCCTCGCCGAGACCCGTGGTGCGACGCCCGGGCAGATCGCGCTCGCGTGGCTCCTCGCCAAGCACCCGTTCATCGTGCCGATCCCCGGGACGCGCCGCACGGAGCGCATCGACGAGAACGCCGGCGCGACGGCGATCGCGCTCTCCGCCGACGACGTCGCCGACCTGGACGGGCTGGCCGACCGGATCGGCGTCGCTGGCAACCGCTACGACGCCGCGGGGATGGCCGCCGTCAACCGCTGATCCGAGACCGGCTGATCCGCTACCCGCCGCTCAGGCGTACCGGATGCCGTCGCCGGCGATGACGGCGCGGTACCCCTCGCGGTAGGTCGGGTACCGGAACGAGAACCCGGAGGACTTCAGGAGCGCGTTCGACAGGCGCTTGTCGGTCACCGGGACGTCGGCGGACGCCTCGGGCAGGGGTCCGGCACCGAGCTCAGCGGCGAGGAACCGCAGCACCTCGTCGCGGCGGACGGGCTCGTCGTCCGTGCCGATGACTAGTGGCGGTGCGGCGTCGAGCGTCGCGAGGTGCACCAGCGCCGCTGCAGCGTCGTCGCGGTGGATCCGGTTCGTCATCGGCGAGCGCCCCGGTTCCGGGACGACGGTCGCCCTGCCCGATCGCACCTGGTCGATCAACCGGGTGCGCCCGGGCCCGTAGATCCCGGACAGGCGGACGAGCGTCGCGCCGGGCGCCCGCTCGCGGAGCATGTCCTCTGCCTCGAGCAGGACGTCGGTGGTCTCGGTGCCTCCAGTGGCCGGGATGTCCTCGGTCACGATGCCGTCGCCGCCGTACACCGCAGTGGAGGACACGACGACGACGCGTGGCGAGGAGCCGGACGCGTCGACGGCGTCGAGCACGTGCCGGAGTCCGTCGACGTAGGTCGCGCGGTACGTCTCGGTGTCCCTGCTGCCAGCGGCGAGTGCGACGACCACGACTCCGGTGTCGGCGCTGATGACCGGTGCGTCGTGCCGCAGGTCGACGGCGCGTCCCTCGATCCACGTCGGGAGCAGTTCGGGGCTGCGGCGCAGGCCGACCACGTTGTGACCTACCTGGTGGAAGCGGAGTCCGGCGGCGGTCCCGAGGTCGCCGCAGCCGGCGATGACGACGTGCACGCGGTCGACTCTACGGCCGACGACCTGGGGCTCCGCGGTCAGAGCGAGAACCCGCCGTCGCTCGTCAGCACCTGCCCGACGACCCAGCCCCCGGCCGACGTCGACAGCCACGCGATGAGCTCAGCCGGGTCCTCCGGCCGTCCGACCCGACCGAAGGGCGTGCTCGCCAGGTACTCGTCCAGACCCTCGAGCGAGCGGTCCGTCGTCTCCGGGTCCATGTACCCGGTGTTCACCGGACCGGGGTTGACCGTGTTGAGGACGATCCCGAGCTCCAGCAGGTCGGCGGCGACGGTAGCGGTGACCCCCGCCAGCGCTGCCTTGCTCGCGGCGTAGGCGACCTCGCCGCGCATGGCGCCGTGGATCTGCCCGGACGTCATCCAGAACACGTGACCCTGCGGCTCGGCGTACGGGCCGTTGCCGGTGATCCGGTCACCAGGACGCCGCTGCTCCTCGGTCTGCGGAGCCCGACGGCGGGCGAACTCGGCGGTGAGCAGCATCGTCGCCCGGGTGTTCACCTCCCAGAACGCGCTGAGCCGTTCCGGGGTCATGTCGAGGATGCTGCCGTCGTCCCCGCTCTTGGCGTGGTTGCACACCAGGACGTCGAGCCCGCCTGCGAGCTCTTCGGCCGTGTCGATCACACCGGCGATCGTCGACGGGTCCGACAGGTCCGCGGCGACATCGGCGAAGCGTGCACCCTCGGTCAGGTGGGCGCGGATCCCGTCGCGGACGGCGTCGAGGTCGTCGCCACCCCACGGCAGGTCGAGGTCGTGCGGACGGTGGTGGTGGATGACGATGCTCGCGCCGAGCGAGGCGAGCTTCGTCGCGACGGCGAACCCGATGCCGCGGCGTCGGGAGACACCGGTGACGAGGGCGGTCTTGCCGTGCAGGGGCAGGTGTGCGGACATGGTGAACCTCTCGAACCGCGCCGGATCGGCGCACAGATGGGAATCGAAGACGGTTCAGCGGCACTGCATGCCCATCACCGTACCCATCCCCGTCGCGCTCGACAACCGCTCCGAACAAGAACCGTAGGATCGGGGAACCTCACTCGTCGACGTCGCCGGAGGACCGCATGACCACCAACCACACCGCACCCGTCGCCCGACCGACCCGGGCGACCGCGTCGGTCGCCGCGATCCTCGCCGAGTCCGCCGCGCGGTACCCCGACGACGTCGCGGTCATCGTCGGCGACCGCCGCACGACGTACGCCGAGCTCTGGTCACAGACGCTCGCCTACGCCGGGGCACTCCGCGACCGAGGCGTGGGCGAGGGATCGCGGGTCGCGATGCTCGTCCCGAACGTCGAGGACTTCCCCCGCGTCTACTACGCCACCCTCGCCCTCGGAGCGGTCGCCGTCCCCGTGCACGCGTTGCTCAAGCGGCACGAGATCGAGTACATCCTCCGGGACAGCGGCGCGACGCTGCTGGTGTGCGCGGCCCCGCTGCTCGGCGAGGGCGCACCCGGTGCGGAACTCGCCGGCGTCGACGTCCTGACGGTCCTCGCACCGCCGGCGTCCGACGACGGGGCTCCGGTCCACGACCGGCTGGAGGGCCTGGCGTCGTCGAGCGAGCCGCTCAGCACCTACACGCCGCGGGACCCGTTCGACACGGCGACGATCCTGTACACGAGCGGGACCACCGGGAAGCCGAAGGGCGCGGAGGGATCGCACTTCTCCCTGCTCGAGCAGGCCAACACGAACCTGATGACGACGTTCGACATGCACCGCGGCGACGTCCTGCTGGGGGCACTGCCGCTGTTCCACACGTTCGGACAGACGTGCACGATGAACACCGGCTTCCGGGTGGGGGCGACGATCGTCATGCTGCCGAAGTTCGACGGCGACTCCGCCCTCGCCGCGATGGTCGAGTACGGCTGCGAGGTCTTCATGGGCGTCCCGACGATGTACATCGCCCTGCTCGACGCCGCCACCCGCTCCGAAGCGCGCCCACACCTGCGCTACGCGATCTCCGGCGGCGCCTCGCTGCCGTTGGCCGTCCTGGAGCGCTTCGAGAAGGTGTACGACGCCCCCATCCACGAGGGGTACGGCCTCACCGAGACCTCCCCGGTCGCGACGTTCAACCACGTCGGCGTCCCACCGCGGCCCGGCACCATCGGGACCCCGGTGTGGGGAGTCGACGTCGAGATCGCCGACCCCGAGGTGCACGACGCGATCGTGCTCCTGCCACACGGCTCGATCGGCGAACTCGTCATCCGCGGACACAACCTGATGAACGGGTACCTCGACCGGCCGGAGGACACCGCAGCGGCGATCGTCGACGGCTGGTTCCGGACCGGAGACCTCGGGACGAAGGACGACGACGGCTACCTGACGATCGTCGACCGGACGAAGGACATGATCATCCGGAACGGCTACAACGTGTACCCGCGGCAGGTGGAAGAGGTCCTCGCCACCCACCCCGACGTCACGATGGCCGCGGTGTTCGGCGTCCCCCACGAGCTGCACGGGCAGGAGATCGAGGCCGCCGTGGTGCTGCGTTCCGGAGCCACCGCGACGCCGGAGGAACTCATCGACTTCGTCGCCGGCGAGATCGCGGCGTACAAGTACCCGCGTGCCGTGCACGTCCTCGACGCGCTGCCCCTCGGTCCGAGCGGGAAAGTGTTGAAGCGGGAGCTCGTCGACCGGTTCGGGTCGAGCACGGAGCAGACGAGCACGGTGGGCCCCGCCGGGATCGAACCCACGACATCCACGGTGTGATCGTTCGAGCCGCCAGGGACCGAAGCAGCGCAGACCAGTGGTTGTGCGGGTTTCGGCCCTGAACGGCTGCGGCGGATGCTCGCTGAGCAGGACTCTCCGATTGCTGACGGTGCAGCGCTGCCTGAGGACCGCTCGATCAGCACCCTCGGGTACCGAGCTGGGTCCCGCGCCCTGCCGCCAAGCGGAACCACGCCGACGCTCGAGCGAGCGTGTGAGTCAAGGACTCCCCCGCCAGGGAGTTCTCGTGGGCTTCCTTCCTCCGCGGATGCTCGTGACGCGGATCGCCCGCACGCATCTGCCCGGCCGGCAGCCAGACGAGCTCCTTGCCGATCGTGAGGACGGCCGACTCGGACCCTTCGGCGAAGAACGGTGTCTCGTCGAGGCCGGTCGAGAACGGCAGCTGGTGGGTGCGCCGATCGCGGGCCCAGCTGAATCCGAGCACGTACCGGCCGTCGGGGTCGTTGTCGCGTGCGCGCTCGTACGCTTTCGAGTAGTGAGTCCCGTTGGTGCGCAGCCGACCCCGGAGCTGCTCGTCGAGCGCCATCACCCACCAGGTGCCTTCGGCGCCGGCGACGAACGCCTTCCGAATGTCGGCCGGTCCGAGTTCCCCCAGTCGGCGCAGGGCGTCATCGATCGCCTCGAGGGCGACAGAGGTCGCAATTTCGCCGCTCAGGGTCCTGGTGAGGATCCGCCAGTCGATCGGTAGTGCGTCTAGGTCGGGGGCGGCCTGCGCGGGGGTCTTGGAGGTTCGGTCAGTCTCGTCGGGCGCTGAGTTCCCCGTCCTTTTCGAACTGCGGCCATAACGAATCCGGCAATTGCTAGCGAGTTGAACGGCTCGGTGGCTGGCGGCTCGTAGCGCTCAGAGGGTTCATTCATGTCAGTCTTCCGCGGGGTCTTGGAGCCACAAAGCGATTCTTTTGAACATCATTGAGGGTGACAGACCTGGCTGTCCGTCTATGCGGCAAGTGCCAACTCAGCGGCACCGATGCCCCCCAAAAAAACTGGTGGTGCGCGCGGAAACCACGCTCACGGAACAATCGGGCTTTCGTTATTCGGTTGCGGCGCCGAACCGGAGGCCGAGAACGCGGACGATGACGCTGTCTACGCTGCCTTCGCCTGCCAGAACGGCTGCAGCGCACATTCAGGCTGCCACCCCGACGCGGTTCGCGGTGAGCCGCTTTGATGCACAGCGACGAACGCACGACCGAGCGTCGCGAACCCTGCGGGGCCGGGCGTCTCGCTGATGACCACGCCGCCACCGCTCCAATCCCGATAACGGCGCTTCCCGGGAGCGTATCAGCAGGGGGGGAACCGCATGATGCCAAGGCGCAGTTCGTCGGCGTAGCTGACTGACAGCAAGAGGCCCACCCCGCAGGGGTGGGCCTCTTCGTTCCTGTTGTACCTGCTGAACAGCCAGCAAAGTGGATTTCCGCGACGCTTGATGCGCTGTCAGCTTAACAAACTCACGAGCGTAGCCGTGACGAAGTATCCCCCAATGAACACCATTCCGCCACCGATCACCACAATGAACCACGGAGCATATGCCGGGCGATACTCACTCGATATGGCCTTTGACATCTGCCTCTCTGCATGAGCAGCGGCGGCGTTCCGGAAAACGATCAGCGCAATACCAAGGGCGATACCGACGATCCCGACAATGAGAAATATCATCTGAAAAGGTTTCCTGTGTATGTGAAGTCGACTCCGCAGTCAGCTCCCGCTCCGAGCCCCGCGCCTACAGAATAGTCTGTCGGCACCGGGCTCGTATTGGCGCTCGAAGCACTTCCTGTGACGACGCCGCCGGCTCCAGCTGTGCACGAGAATCCGCCGGTCCAGCCTTCCGAGAGGGAGCCGGTCGAGTTGGAGCTCGTGGCCGATGCCGAGAATCCAGCACCAAGACCAAAGCCTTGCGTCGGAATCCTGTGTCCGTAACCATCGTCTGCGTAACCCAAGGACAAGCAGACGTAGTAACAGAATGTCCCGGTGTTCTGAGTGTAGTTACGCCCCGTGGGGTCGCTGCCGTTGATGGGGTCGTCGGCTGCGTAGGCGTAGCGGTTGGCGTTACTGGGGTCGAGGGGTGCGTCCATGGTGTCGCGTTCGATCCAGCCGCCGGTGGTGGAGGTCTGCCAGCGCATCCCGAACTTGGTGAGGCCGTTGGCGTCGCCGGCGCGGACGCCGCCCTTGAAGCCGAACGGGTTCTGCTTCCACTGAGCGCTGTCGCCACCCGCAGTAACCGTCTCGGCACCGTATGGGTCATAGGTGGTGGTGTAGGCGGTCTTGCCGGTGTCGGTGATCGCGGCGGCCTGGCTGCCGATGCCGTCGAGAACCCACATGGAGGTGGCGCCGTCATTGGTCTGAAAGTCGAGTGGCTGCCCGGTGGACGGGTCGCTGACGACTGACGCGGTTCCGGTGCCGACGACCTCGCGGGAGGTGATGCCGGTGCCGTAGGTGTACCGGTATGTCGGTCCGCCGTCGGTGCTCTGCGACAGGAGCCGGTTCATGTCAGCGCCCGCGTATGCGTAGGTGGTCTTCTTCCCGTCCTTCGTGGACGAGATCAGCTGCTGTGCGCCGTTGTAGGTGAAGGTCGCTCCGGGCGCGGCGGTCATGTTGCCGGTCGCGTCGTAGGCGTAGCCAGCTGAGGTGATCTGCCCGATTGGGTTGAACGTGAGCGTCTGCGAGCTGGTCGTGTCGCCGGAGGCGGTCGCGGTGAGGCGGTTGCCGGCGGCGTCGTACGTGTATGTCCAGGTGGTGTTCTTAGCGCCGCCTGCCTGCGTGGCTTTCTGCAGGCGGGTGGTGGTGGCGGTGGAGCCGTCCTTGTTCTTCGTCGTGTAGTCGTAGTCGGTCGTCTGTTGCGTGAGGTTGTCCTTGGACCACTGCAGCTGGTCACGGTCGTTCTTGCCGTCCGTGGCGGTGCACGCAGCACCCACGGCGACCCCGTCGAGGAAGCAGTAGGTCGTGTCAACCACGGGCTGCGGGGCGGCGCTGTTGGCCCAGGCCTGCACCTGGGTGACCTTGCCGGACTTGTCGTAGGTCAGCTTCTGGTGGGCCTGCCATGAGGTCGGGTCTTTCGTCGGGTCAGCGTTCGCGACGGCAGCGAGCCAGGTGTCGGTCCGGCGGCCGTGGTCGTCGATGCGGTACAGCTGCTTCGCGGTGCCCGAGTTCGTCGGGTACGTCGTCGAGGCGAGGGCGTTCGCGGGGTCGTAGTCGTGGGTCACGGTTCCGTGCGCGTCCGTGACGGAGACGGTGTTGCCGGCGAGGTCGTAGCCGTACTGCACCTGCCCGCCGCCTGCTGAGTTCTGCGTCGTGATGAGCCGGTTCTGCTGGTCGTATGTGGTCGTGATCGTTCCGCCAGCGGAGGTCTGCTGAGTGCGGTTGCCGTTGCCGTCGTACGTGTTCGTGACCGTCTGGGTGCCATCGCTGAACACGATCGTGAGGGGACGGTCGTCGTTGTCGTAGGTGGTCGTGGTGGTGTCACCGCGGCCGTCGGTCTGCGTCTTCGTCCGGCCGAAGTCGTCGTACGTGAACGACTGCGGCTCCAATGAGGTCCCGGTGGGGGCGGTGATCGTGGTCAGCTGATGCGTGGACCCGTCGTGGGTGTACTTCGTCGGGTTCCCGTCATTGCCGGGTGCTGTCGCCTCGGTGACGAAGCCGAGAGCGTCGTCGTACTTCAGCGTCGCGGTCGCCGCGTTGTCGCCGGAGCCGCTCTTCGTGGTCAGCTGATTCCCGACGCCGCTGTACGTGTACTGCTGCGAGTTCCCGGCGCTGTCGGTGGAGTCAGCTGGCCGGTACGCGTTCGCTCCCGTGCTGTACGTCGAGGTACTCGAGGACCCCGAGGCGCCCTGCACCTGGGTCAGCGACTGCTTGTTGTTCGCTCCGTATGTGCCGGTCGAGGTCGAGGCGCCAGCGGAACCGGAGACTCCGGTGGTTGCTGCGGAGACACCGTTGTTGCTCGGGTTGTACTCACGCGACTGTTCCCGGCCCGCGGCGTCGACTGCCTTCTCGACGAGGCCGTTGCTGTTCACCGTGTACGCGGTGTGCTTCGCGGCGGCGACCGGCACGGACTGATCCGATCGAGGGTCTGCGACCAACGTCGACGTGTCACTGGCGTAGGAGAGCCGAGTCACTGCGGTGCCGGGCGAGCCGGCGGTGGTGTTTGCCTGTTCGATCTTGGTGACCCGGTCACCGGAGTCGTAGGTGAACGAGGTCACGCCGCCCTCCGGTGCGGTGATCGAGGTCAGGTCCCGGTCCGTGTACCCGAAGGTGGTCTGCTTCCCGAGCGCGTCGGTGTAGGCGACGATGTCGCCATCGCTGTTCTTCGTCCATGACACCGTGCGGCTGCTCGAGCCGCTGGTCTGGGAGAACGTCTGCACGCCGTTCGCGTAGGACGCGTTCGCCGTCCGGGCGCCGGTCACACCGGCGCTGGAGACGAGGGTTGTGAGGGCGTAGTCGGTGCGGTTGAAGCTGACCTGGTTGCCGTTGCGGTCGTTGACGCTCGTGGGCTGGCCGGCGAGGTTGAAGTGGATGACCTGGTTCGTGGTCCACCCCTTCAGCTGGTACTCGTAATTCGTCCCCGACGTGTTCACGCGAGTCAGGGTCTGCTGCAGACCGGCGGGAGTCTGGAAAACACCCTGCTCGCCCGTCGGCGTGAACTGCCACGCCGTTCCCGCGCCGTCGGTGTAGACCACGCCGGACGCGTTCGCCGAGAGGTCTCCCGCGCCAGCGAGCGCGTACTGCCACCGGTTCGCGGCCATCGTGTTCGTGTTCGCGAGCTGGCTGCTCCGCGAGTTGTAGGACACCCCGATCTGCGTCGAGGACGTCACCCCCGGCATCGACAGGGCGCTCGTGCTGATCATGAGGTTCCCGGTGCCGGCATCGACCGACGCAGAGGTCTGGTCCGTGATCGGGAACGGGAGCGTCGTCGCGGAGCGGCGCTGCCCCGTCAAGTTCGTCAGCGCCGGACCTCCCGGAAGCGAGTTGTACGTGCCCTGCAGGTCGACGACGAAGTCCGTCTTCGTGCTCGAGGCGTTCTTGATCCGGATCTTCCCGTTCGCCCCGACAGGGAGGATCGTCGTCGTGGTACGGATCGAGGTGGACGGGCCGTAGTTGATCACGGACGCTCCAGGCTCGACTGCGCCATCCCCCCACGCCTTCGCGTACCCGCCACTGGTGCCGTTATGCACCGCGGTGAGCGTCACGGCGACTGCCGAGAGCCCACCCTCCACACTCGGCACACCGTCGCGCACTCCGGCGACCTGCACCGCGACCGATGCGTTCGCGGCCACTCCGGTGCCGCTGCGGGTGTCGATGAGTCGGCCGGTCTGTGGGGTGAAGCCGCCACCGGGGTTGCTCGGCAGGAAGTACCCCTGCACGTCGACCTGCAGATCGATCGTGCCGCCCTTCGCGGCCGTGTCGATGGTGAGCTTCCCACCGGTGCCGACTGCGACCTGCGCGCTCATAGCTGTCGAGATTCCCTGCGTCGAGACGTAGTTCAACATGCCGGTGCCCTTGGTGCCGTCCGTCGGGAACGGACGCACCCAGCCCGCGCCACCGCCGGAGTTCTGCACGATGATGCTGACCGCGACCGCAGCAGCGTTGGCGGGGATCCCGTTCGCGCCCGCCGCCTGGAACGTGATCGCATCCCCGCCGTGCAGTTGCCCCTGGCGGACACCGGTCCCGTTCACGGTGTTCGCGATGCGAGTCCCGTTGATCGGGACGAACCCGCCCGCACCAGCACCGTTCTCCGTGCTGGTGTAGTAGCCAGTCACGTCGACCTGGACGTGGGCTTGGGCGGTTTCTGTCGCGATGCGGATGTTTCCGTCATCGCCGACTGCGAGCAGCGACGTGTTCGAGGTGTTCCCGCCGACGCCGGCGCCGTAGATCATCAACAGCGTGTTCGGATCGTTCGCGTCCGGACGTCCGGTGACCTGACCCTGCCCGTTCGGGTCCCCAATCGTGATCATCAAGCTCACCGCACCGAGATCGGTGGTCGGCAGTCCGTTCACTCCGGCGACCTTGATCGTCTTCAACGTGTTCGCCGCTGTCACACCGTCATAGATCCGAGCATTCGACGGAACGGGAACGTACTGCCCGCCAGTCCCCGTCACCTCCGCGCGAGCCGGAGCTGGTGGCGAGACCACAGCCAACAGCGAGCCAAGCAACGCCACCAAGGCGATGATCACAAGCAGAAACGACCGGCTCCGCACAGACCAAGACACTACGAACACGCGAAAAGACCCTCAAGTGGTTGCAGGCAGCTATGCCGCCCCCATGACGGCGCTGTGCGACCCGAAAGCAAAGCTACGGAAGCGATTACCCCCTCGCTCCCCCACTTCGGGGGGGCGACGCCGCGCGAGTCGCGTGATTTTTTGCATGGCTCTCCGCCGGAGCGCAAAAAGTACTGCCGCTCAGCCTCGACCACGTGAGGCTTTCCGCAAGCCCGTTCGACGGGTAGCCCGGCGACGGGGCGTTGAACAGATCCCTCTGCTGACCCGTATCGGATCGCAAGTGGGCTCGGGCGCCGGGTCCGAGCCTCGCATTCTGCGGTCGGTCAGGCGCCTGGTGCATTCCCCGCCCGACCAGCCCATCAATCGCGCAGCATTCAGTAGGGCACGGTCGTTGGTGGGCTAGCGTGCCCTCGCAGAGACGGCGATCGGCGGCTGTCAGTGGTCGTGTCTTTGACCGCGGGGCGCCGATAAGTGGTCGTTATCGGAACTTCGCGCGGATCCGGCGCCGAGCAGCGGACGAGCCTCCGGCACGACCTCCAAGCGCCGTAACGGAAGGCGGGCGACCTCCGTGAAGCAGCGACAGCTCGGTCCGAGACTGCGACGAATCAGACGGACGCCCGCCCCCGGTCACTGAACGGTGTCTCGTCGAGGCCGGTCGAGAACGGCAGCTGGTGGGTGCGCCGATCGCGGGCCCACCAGCTGAATCCGAGCACGTACCGGCCGTCGGGGTCGTTGTCGCGTGCGTGCTCTTACGCTTTCGAGTAGTGGGTTCCGTTGGTGCGCAGCCGATCCCGGAGCTGCTCATCGAGCGCCATCACCAACCAGGGGCCTTCGACCACAGCGACGAACGCCTTCCGAATGTCGACCGGTTCGAGTCCCAGTACGGACTGATCACCCAAGGCAATGCCTGCGGATGCTGACAAATCTGACGACGGCCACCTCAACCGACAGCGTCGGCTCTTATCTCTTCAAGATCCGTTCAGGTTAGGCCCCGATGAAGACGCCAGTCAGAAACGCAATCACGAAATACGGCCCCACCGCGCTCATAGCGCAACCAATGAATGCGATGAACCAAGGGAAAGGCTTCGGGCGAACGCTTTCAGGCAACACACGCCCTCGCTTGGTAAATCCGCCGCCCCTTTTCGGAAGATGGTAAGGAAGATTCCAAACGCAATGAAGAAAATACCAGCTGTCAGAATGATGATCATTGTACTTATCCCGTGCACGTCACACCGAGGCCACAGTCTGCTCCCGCTTCGAGTCCCCCTCCCACAGCATAGGCGTCGATCCCACTGATCGTCAGGGCACCGGAGGCACTGCCGGTGGCGACGACGCCGTACCCGGCGGCACAAGACGCTCCTCCTATCCATCCCTCGGAAAGAGAACTTGTGAAGTTGGTAGCTGTCGCGGCGGCTGAATACCCAACACCGAGGCCGGAGCCCACCGTGGGCCTTTTTTGTCCATAGCCGTCATCTGCCCAGCCGGCGGAGATGCAAGCGTAGTAGCACATCTGGCCGGTGCACTGCCAATAGTTGCTGCCCGTCGGATCGATGCCATTGATTGGGTCGTCTGCGTCTACTTCCCCATCGGGCAGCACCAAGGTTTTGAGGCCGTCGACTTCGCGGACGGCCCGACGGAGATCAGTTGCGATCACCTGCTCGTGCACTTCGTGACACCCTCAAACCCTTGCGATGATCGCAACAGGTCGCTGACGACCGCCCCAGAGGCGAAACGCAGCTGCTGCGGTTGGCAGTTACGCCAGGATGAGACGATGACGGCATCAACTCAGGGGACAGCTCTCCGGAACACCGGGTGGCCGCGTTTCGGCGACGCGAGCGCAGGGCAGTCGCGGACCGTATTTGGAGTTGGACTCTGCGCGAGGGTGGACTACTCCCAGAACTGCTCTCCGCGATCGCGGCAGAAATACGGGCGATCGATACATAGGACTCGGATGTTTGGGAGCTTCCAGACCTTCGACCCGGCGCCAACCACGAGTGGGGGCTGGTGATCGGGACGGAGGGATTCAGCGAGTTCGTCGTCGTGTCCAGGAAGAACGGCAGATTGATGCTCCTGGTCGCCAGCGACGATTGAGCATTAGACCGGTAGCTGGACCGTCGAGCTGAACGGTGTTGTTCTCAACGTCACATCCGTCCGTAAACCGATGGGTCACCGGACATGGCTAGAGGCCGGCGAAACCAGTCCGCCAGGTCGACCACCGGGGCGCGAAGCCCAGTTCGCGGACACGACGGTTGGACACCGGTCGCCCGTGTTCGCCGCTCTGCTCGGCGCCCGGCACCGGCCCGCCGACGGCGGCAGCAAGGGCGGGGACCCACGCGGTTCCGGGTGCTGGATCGTCGTCCACGACATTCCATGTACCGGCGGGCCACCCGAGGGCCGCGACAACGGCTGCCGCAGCGTCGTCGACATGCAGGAACGAGGTCACGGTCTCCGAGGCGGGGAGCAGACCGGCACCTGCGGCCTCACCAAACCGACCGTCCGAGGTGTACCAGGTGCCGGGTCCGTACAGCTGCCCGAACCGCAGCACGACGCCGGCGCCGACCTCTTGGACGGCGGCTTCGAGTGCCCACACGGCGGTGATCCTCGTCCGACGCGGCTCCCCTGCGTCGAGGTTCAACGGGTCCGTCTCGGTGGCCGGTTCCGTGCCGGACGGGTATCCACGGGATACTCTGCGCGACGATCCTGTCGACCCCGGCGCCTCGTGCCGCGTCGACCAGGTCGCGGGTACCCACCAACCGGAGCTGCGCGTTGCTGGCAGAATCACCCGTGCCGAGGTCCGTCATGAGGTGCAGGACGGTATCCGGTCGCGCACGCGCAATCGTGGCGATCGTGCTGTCACGGTCGAGCGCGTCGAGCACCGTGGCAGTCACACCCGGACGTTCCAGCAGCCGCGCCTTCTCAGCCGACCTGGACGTCACGGTCACCTCGTGCCCGGCTGTGAGGAGCGGGGGGACAACCGAGGTAGAGAGGACCCCGGAACCACCGGCCACGAAGATGCGCACCACTCCATGGTGGCAGGGCCGACGACATGGGACAGCCGCAGGCAAAGGCACCCGGCTGCGGCGTCCGGAACCCGCCAGCTACCGCGTGCGCGGACCGCGAGACTCAGCGGTGCTCGCGACCTCCGCGGGCTTCGACGGAGAGCAGCCCGTGCAACACACCCACATCGATCCCGCGATCCTCTACTTCGGCACACCCGTCGTCCTCCTGAGCACCATCGATGCGAACGGCGAGACGAACACCGCCCCGATGTCGTCGGTGTTCTGGCTCGGACACACCGCCGTCCTCGGCATGGGCGGCCGATCCCAGACCGCGAAGAACCTGCTGACCACCGGCGAGTGCGTCATCAACCTGCCCTCGGCCCCGCTCGTCTCTGCAGTGGACGCCCTCGCCCTCACCACCGGACGCGACCCCGTGCCGGCAGGGAAGGAACGGGTCGGCTACCGCCAGGTCCGAGACAAGCTCACCGCAGCCGGACTGCACGGACGCCCCGGGGACACCGTCGGTGCCGAGCGGATCGACGAGTGCCCCGTGAACCTCGAAGCACGCGTCGTCAACGCGCACACGCTCGCGGGCCAGGAACCGGGCGACGACGCGACCTTCCTGTTCGAAGCCGCGGTCTCCCGCGTCCACGTGCACGACGACATCCGTGCACCCGGGACGACGAACCGCATCGACCCCGACCGGTGGCGGCCGCTCATCATGGCCTTCCAGCGCTTCTACGGCCTGACCGCCGAGCTACGCCCGTCGAAGCTCGCCACGATCGATGAGGAGTGGTACCGATGACCCGGATACGCAGCCCTCAGACTCGGGTCTCGTAGCCGATCAACTACCGGACGCGAGGTCGACGATGGCTCAGGCCTGGCCCGCGATTTCTCGGAGTGCTGCGAGGTGGGCTCGCCAGGCTTCCCGGCCTTGGCGGGTGAGTGTCAGCGACGTGCGGGGCGTCTTCCCCGTGAAGGCCTTCCCGACCGACACGTAGCCGGCTGCCTCCAGAAGGGCGACTTGCTTGCTGAGCGCTGAATCGGTCACCTCGATTGCGTCCCGGACCTCGCGGAACCCGATGGTCGTTGCGCGGTCGAGTGCGGCGACGATCGAGAAGCGTACGGGGTTCTGCAGATGCGTGTCGAGTCGGTGACGGGGGTGCGAGTGGTCGATCGTCGTCATCGTCGCGCCTCGTACGAGGCGCAGGCCATCGTGACCGCCAGGACAGCCGCGGACGTGATCCCAGACCACAGCACGGAGCCGTGGACCCAAGCGACGACCGCGATCGCGGCTGCGTAGGTGACGAACCAGCTGGCGATGTAGATCGTCCATCGTCGACTTCGTGCGAAGGATGCTCGGCCACGGATCGTGACTGCGAAGAAGACGATGAGTGCGAAGAGTGCCGTGAGTGTGCCGACGTAGGTGAGTCCGAAGGCTGAGCCCGTGGTCAGTCCCATTCCCAGGGTTCCGAACGACGTCACTGTGCCGAGCGCGAGGATGAAGGTGACGTAGGGCCACCGTGTGCGCTCGTGCGCCTGTCTGCTGAGACGGTCTGCGGTGTCGAGCAGCCCTCGGGCCTCGCTCGGGCTGATGCCGTGCTGGTTATCCATGTTGCTCCCTCCCGGTTACCAGAATGACATGCACTTTCCAATTTGGCAACTACATGTGAGGCAGCGGGGTCCGCCCATACGGCTGCGATGGAACCAGCCTGGGCTCCTGGATGCCGGGGTGTCCACGAGCCGATCCCATACCGAACTACGGCCGTTGCGAGTGTCGCTCACGCTGCTCGACGGAGTGCGCGGGCGAGAGACCGGCGGTCGCGCGGCCGTTCAGCGACGGACTGCTGGTCTCGCGACCGGGGTGGCGAGGGTGTCATGGAGCCGCTGCGCGGTGACGTCCAGGTCGGTGAGCCACGGGATGCTGCCGACGAGTTCCTCAGCGAGTTCTGCGACGTTCCGGGCACGGAGAACGCGACGTCCGAGTGCGGGCGTCATGAACACCGTTGCCGCGTGCCGGTTGTGCCAGTTGTCGAACGCGCGGTAGCCGGACTCCCCTTCGGCTTCCGCCTGCTGCTGCAGAGCGACGATGTGAGCGTTGCGCTGCTGTTCGACAGCGGCTGTGACTTGCACGATGCGGACACGGCTCGCCCATCGGAGCGGCACCTCCGGGGCGAGGGCGAACGCGGCGACGTTGATGCCGTACTCGCGGCGGATGTTCCCGACCGACTCGGAGACCCACTTCGGGTACCGCCCGGGCAGCAGGTACAGGTCTCCGAAGATGAGGTCGTCGAGCACCGGTGGCGCCGGCGACCAGACGACGGTTCCGACTGGTGACCGGCCCGGGGTCCGGTCGACGTACTCGTCGAGGCCGAGACCAACACGACGCCACCACGGCATGGGTTTCTGGACCTCGACGCCGAGCTGCAGCACGAGTGCACGGGACGCGTGCCGGTACGAGTCGAGCTTCTCGTTCAGCGACCGTTCCACGTCGCCCCACGTCAGCGGCTTTTCCCTCGTCGAACCGAAGAGGTATCCGCCCGCGGCACGCCTGGCGCTGAAGTCTGCCAGCGCCTGATCCCGCAGACGCTGAAGCGCGACGTCGAAGGGCAGCACCGGCGGCGCGTCGATGGGTCGGGTTGGTACGAGGTTCGGCGGTCGCCGGAAGGTCGCGTCGAGCGCTTCTGTCCATCGAGTCATGCGGGGTTCAGTCCCTCCTGACCGCCGACTCTATGGACGGTGAGGAGCAGAGCGGCAGCCCCACGTTCGGGGAAGTGGAATGCCCACCAAACGGCCCGCCGGGCACAATCGGAACCGTTCTCTGTACTTCGCCGCGAAGGCCGATCCGCTCCGAAGACTCTGACAAGAAGTGGGAAGCGGGCCGAGGCACGGCAAGATCGAGCGGGGCGTCGGACTCGACGTCTGTCTCGTGATGCAGGGGGATCGATGACGATCGAGATGTTGTGGGCGCAGGATGACCCGGATGAAGTGCTCCGAAACCGTTTCGGCTTTGCGAACGCGGAGGCAGTGAGCGCTTGGGTCAGGTCAACGATCGAGCGTCATTGGGGTACGCGTGTCGGATCGCCGGAGCGGGTCGTGATCAGCGACAGCAACGCTCTTGCATGGGTGCGCAGCGGCGACCAACGCCTCCTGTTGAAGTGGTCGGTAGCGCCTGACCGATTCGAACGCCTCGCGCTTGCCGCCAAGCTCACTGCTTGGCTCGGTGCGCTTCAACTCCCCGTCTCGGCACCGATGCCGACACTTTCGGGTGAGGTCCAGGTGACGAGCGACGGCGTCTCGATGGGACTGCAACGCGTCATCGACGGCGCCCACCTCAACGTCGAGGACGCCGATCAGGTTCGTGGAGCAGGAGCGACACTCGCTCGGCTGCACAACGCACTGCGTGCGTACCCCCTGAGCAACTCGCGACCCGAGGTCCTTCCGGTGCCGGCACCGCTCGCCGAGCAGATTGCAGGCTGGGTTGCTTCTCATCCGTCGACGCTGGCAGTGGAAGCCCGAGACGTTCTCGGGCGGCTGCTCGAACGAGCGCCGTCGGACCTCCCGCCCGTCCAGATCGTGCAGGGCGACTACCGCGCCGCGAACATCTTGTGCGCCGAAGGCGCTGTCGTCGGCGTTCTCGACTTCGAGGAGATTCGACTCGACCATCGGATCGTCGAGCTCGCTCGTTCAGCGGTCATGCTCGGCACGCTTTTCCGGGACTGGGGACCCGTTGCCCCGTCAGTTCGGCAGCAGTTCCTGGACGGCTACCAGACGGTCCATGCACTCACCGATACGGAACTCCGATGGTGGCCCATCCTCGTGCTCTGGTTCTCGCTCGCACTCGTGCCTCCAGGCGACGACCCCACGGGGTGGGGTCGAGCAGCAATCGAGGTACTTCACGAGCACGGAGCGAGGTAGGAGAACGCAGTCTCGATAGCCGATCGGCTATCGAGACGGTCTCAAGGGCTGCTGTCACGCTGAGCTGTTCGGGCGCTACGGTCAGGGTCCTGAGGGGACGGAGGCGTGGGGGTGGGAGCCTTTCCGTTTGCGGTGGTCCTGACGCTTCTGCTGATCGTTGCTCTTGCAATGGTTGCGGCCACTGAGGGTGGCGAATACGAGCAGGGCTGACCGCGGCAGTCAATCGACTTCGGAGACGTCAGAAGTCCCTGTCGACCTGCTGGGCGACACACCGCAACTGCTGCTCTGGCCGATACGTTCGATGGGTGGATGACATCAGCTGGAGTTCCGGGACGTGGACGAACGCACCCGTCGAGGCCCTGACAGCGGGCGACGGATTGCGTGTGACAGCCGTCGAGGGCAGCGACGCTTGGCGGCTCACCTCGTACGGGTTCGTGCACGACACCGAACACGCGCTCCTCGCCCCGTTTCCGAACGGCACCGCCATGGAGGTGACGTTTCGTTTGGACTTCACCGACCAGTTCGACCAGGCAGGCATCTTCGTCTCCGTCGACGAGGAGACCTGGATCAAAGCTGGCGTCTAGCGGAGCGATGGTGAGAACAGCCTCGGAGCTGTCGTCACGCGCGTCTTCTCCGACTGGTCTCTCTCCCCGGTCCCGGACTGGCACGGCAAGCTCGTCACCATCCGCGCAAGCCGGTCCGGCAACGCCCTCACGGTGCGCGCGCGCGTCGACGGCGGCGACTGGCGCTTGGTTCGCGTGGCACCGCTGGGCGAAGAGGCGACCGTGACGGCTGGACCGATGTGTTGTGCGCCGTCTCGTTCGGGCTTACAGGTGCAGTTCACCGCCTGGCAGACCGGGGCCGCCGACGGCAGTCTGCACCCAGACGAGTAGAACGCGATGAGGACGCAGAGCGCGAGGGCGATGAAGATCGGTCCGGCCCACTCGCCAGCCTCCGGTGTGAACACGATGTCAGCTTGCCCCGGAAGAGGGCTCGCGTCCCTGCGACCAGGGGTAGAGGAAGCCGGGTGCAACACGTCCCTCTCTGTCCGACGGCCGATCGGCCAGTGAGATCGCGCAAGGACTCGAAGGAGAGTTAGCTCCGGCGTGGCTCGGGGTGGTAGTACACGGACATTGTGAGGTCGCCCTCCCCGTCGGTGACGCTGCTCGTGAGGGTCAGGTCCTCGATCGACATGTCGCCGGGCCCGCGACTGGCCCGCGCGGATCGACCGCTAGCCGATCGCCCATCGAGGCTGCCCCAGTATCGTCCCGCGTCGTCCGATCACCGCCAGAGGTAGGCCCGCGACTCGGCTGAACTGAGGAGGTGATGAACAGAACTACCCAAGCCAACGCCTTCCGCGCCCTCCACTCCAATCCCGCTCAGCCGCTCGTCCTCGCCAACGTATGGGACGTAGCAAGTGCCCGACTCGTGGAGAGCGCGGGCGCGGCAGCCATCGCTACCACCAGCGCGGGTGTCGCATGGTCGCTCGGCCGCGCGGACGGGAATGCGCTCGGGCGCGAAGAGGCCGCTGCGGCACTCGCTCGGATCGCCGCCGCGGTGTCCGTGCCGGTCACCGCGGACATCGAAGCCGGATACGCCGATGACGCAGACGGCGTGGAGCGCACGGTCCACGCCGTGCTCGAAGCTGGCGCGGTCGGTATCAACATCGAGGACGGCGCGTTGCCGCCGGCCGATCTGGTGGACCGTATCGGCGCTGCCCGACGTGCAGCCGATCGTGCTGGGGTGCCGATGTTCATCAATGCACGGACGGACGTGTACCTCGCTGGGCTGGTCGCTCCGGCTCAGCATCGCTCAGAGACCCTTCACCGGGCGAAGCGCTACCTCGAAGCAGGAGCAGATGGCATCTTCGTTCCCGGAGTCAGCGATGTCGACACGATCAGAGCCCTGGCGGAAGCAATCGACCGTCCGCTCAACGTGATGGCCGGCCCTGGCTCCCCGAAGACCGCGCAGCTCGCGGGGCTCGGAGTGGCACGAGTGAGCCTTGGCTCGGGTGTGGCTCAGGCTGCGTACGAGACCGCTCGACGGGCCGCTGCCGAGCTGCTGAGCACCGGCACGTACGAATCCCTGGCCTCGTCCGTGGACTACGGCGAGTTGAACTCGCTGTTCTGACGAAGGAATCCATGCGGGCCTGAGCACCACTGCGAGGAAAGGGCCGCGGACGCCTTGGACGTCGGCGGCCCTTTCGTTGAGCGACTGCCCACAGGCGGCCCATGGGTCGACGGTGACCGTCTCGATAGCCGATCGGTGCAGCGTCACCGCCGTCAGTGAAGGTGCCTCATGCGGACGCTTCGCGCGCGCTCCCAGGTCTCGGGGCGAGTTTCCCTCTGATCATGGCTCCCTTGGTGGGCCCTGCCGGGATCGAACCGACGACATCCACGGTGTAAATGTCCTTATCCCTGGACGCTGCCAGACCGGTAGGCAAGTAACCGCAACCATCGCAGCTGTTCAAAGTCCGGTTCTTTGCGGTTAGTTGCCACCGCCTCCGCGTCTTCACCAACATCACACCGACACGCGGAAGCTCCACCGCACACACCAGGACTCGCGGCGTCGGCACTGTAGGCGGCGAGGGTCCGCGCGACGAGTCAGCTGCGCCGGGTGCTCGACGATACCCGACTTGACCTGGGCTTTCCTCGAACAAGGCCCCCGCGGCGTCGGGTCATGCATAGGGCGTGCATGACCAACGCAAACACCCACACCATCAAGGCCCGCAGCGCTCAGACGTCGAACGGCCAGACCGCCCCTTCTCGTCGAGGCCGCGGTTTCACCCACGAGTCGGGCCCGAACAACCCGAACATCGAGTGGTACACCCCGGCCGCCGTGTTCGACGCTCTGGGCGTCGATTTCGACCTGGACCCCTGCTCCCCCGGTTCCGCGCTCTCGAACGTTCCGGCCGTGAACTGCTTCACCATCAACGATGACGGGCTGACCTCCCCGTGGCACGGCATGTGCTGGGTAAACCCGCCTTACGACGACACGGACGCATGGCTCGAGAAGCTGGCTGCACACGGCGATGGCATCGCACTCGTCTTCGCACGCACGGACACCAAGTGGGCGCACAAGGCGATGGCTTCGGCCGACGTCGTCTGCTTCACCGCTGGCCGCATCAAGTTCATCAACGGCCGGACGGGCCGGCCACAGGGGTCGCCTGGCGCGGGGTCGATGTTCCTGGCGTGGGGAGAGCGGGCCGCGAGAGTTCTCCGCCAGGCCGACCTCGGGCTCTGCTTCTCCGTTCTGAGCTGACCACCGGGTTCCCCAGAGGCCCTCGATGCGAGTTCGCGTTGAGGGCTTCTTCGCGCGCTCACATCACGTCGAGAATGCCAGCGCGCTCCAACATCAGAAGCATCTGCCCGTCGCTCGGCCCCACCCGCTCTACCGAACCCAGCGGTAACGGCGCACCGTGCAGCTGCATGACGGTGAGGTAGAGGGCCGGTTTTCCGACCCACTGCTCCGGGAGGTCGGATTCGAATCGCTCGCCCTTCGGTGCCGTGTAGATGGCCAGCTCCTCAACCGTCATCGACGCGGTGCCCTGACGGCGATGCACGCGCTCCCAGTGTTCCAGTTCGGCGTGCTGTGCTCTCTGTGCGACGGCAATCATCAGCTCGGCGCGATTCGAGGCGCCCGGGAGCAGTTGAGCCAGCGCGGCTCGCGGGTCATCGAACAGCATCCAGTCTCCGCTGATGTGGACGAGGGTGTGGGCCGACGGCTCGATGGTCACGACGGCGGCCGACGCCGTCCTGCGCGAATGTCGGCGAGGTAGTCGAGCGGTTGTTGCAGCGACCACAGCGCATCGAGCAGGCGGCCGTCTTCCGGCATTGCCCAGCCGAGGAGAGCGGTCGCCTCAGCGGGTGAGAAGATCTCGCCTGCCCGCACCACCGCGGTCCAACCAGCGCGGATGTGGACGCGGCGGACCTCGTCGGGCGCATCTCGCTTCGCAACGCGCGCGTACTCCCTAGCGCCTTCCTGCGGGGTGACGAGCTCGACTATCAACCCGACGCCGGGACCAAGCGTGAGGACCTGCGCACGAACGCGGACCTCCGCGTCGTCCTCGGGCCCACTGCGGTACTCGATGAGCATCGGCTCGCCGGTGGTCGGCGACGACGAATGCGCATCGACAGTCGAACGCAGGCGCCCCCACGAGATGGCTCGCCACGTACCGCCGCCCGCTTGCAGCACGGAGAGCGTCTCCGCCGCGAGGTGCTGCTTGGCCTCGGGGTAGCCGCTCATGCGAGGTCCACAGCTGCCGGAGTGATCGCGCGTGGCGCCCCGGTCGATCCTGATCCGTTCACGAGAGATGTATGCGCGGATTGCACGACATGCGTGCGTACGGACGGAACGACGACAGCATTCGGGCTGGTGCTGATCATCCGCACGCGGTGCGTCCGTGCGTCGAAGGTCCGAATGCGCGGCGGGGGCTGAGTTCATCACGAACGCTTCTATGCGGCGAACCGCGGCGTTGACGCGACTTTCTCGAGGGCCGGCGCGATCCGGCCGTCATCGAGCAAGCGGTGACTTGCCGGTGCTCGACGGGTGGACGGGATCGTCAAGTCACCGCAGATCGCCGGTGGCAAGCCGATCGGAAGGGGTAGAGGGCCCTTTGACTTGAAGACTTATGTATAGAGGATACAAAGAAGAAGAAGAAGAAGTAGATCGGCCCTAGATCCCCACACCTATATACCCCCTAAAAGGTCTATAGCTGTACCTCCCCGCAACGGTCATGCACGGAAGCCACGAGAGGTTTCCCCAGTTCAGACCGACTTTTCTGACACTTCCAGGGCTCATCACGGGCAAGCACTATCCGCCAGGAACGACGATCCGGGCACCCTGGGTGCATGTCAGGAGCCCCGACGACAAGGGCCATCAGCCCGGTTCCTCCCTGAGGACGGCGGCTATGACACACCGGCCTCGCCGTCGCTGGACTGGACCGAAACACAGGTCAACTCAGCCCGTCTCGGTCACTCCGACATTTTCGCCGCATAGAGGTGGGTGGACAGCAAACAGCCTGTCCGTCCACCACGAGGAAGCGAACACATGTCCCCCACCAATCAGCCCGCCGGCAACGGCGCCATGTCACTCCGAGAGCTCGCTGCGGCGGCTGATGTCACCCTCGGCACCGTTTACGCCTGGAGCGCCAAGGGCATGCTCCCCGAGTCTGCATCCAAGGTCGACGGAAAGTTCTGGATCCCTCGCGCTGACGCCGACGTGCTCATCGCAGAACGGCGTGCGGACAAGCAGCGCTTCTTCGGACAGAACACCGAACCGTTCCCGCCGGATGTCGAGACAGTCGGGCTCGAGTGGCTCGCCGCTCAGTTGAACGTGTCACTGCGCCGGGTGTGGGCCCTGAGTGCAGAGGGCGCGCTGCCTGCATCCGCGCGACGGATCGGGCGATCCATCCAGATGCCCATCGAAGACGCACGCACCTTTGCCGAGGAGCAGCGCAGCCGCCGACGACGCCCGTTCCCAAGGCGCCGACAGGCATCGCGAGCGACAGTGGGCCTGGGGTGGCTCGCTGATGAAATCGGATGCCCTCGACAGTCCCTCTACTACATCATCAACATCGTTCCGCTGCCGGACTCGACGTTCTACGTCGGGAACGAGATGCGGATGCCCCGCGAGGACGGCGAGAACTGGGTCGCCGACTTCTCCGCGTCGATCGAAGCCGACAACGCCAACGGGCGACGCCTCGGCGCCGCGCTGAACCGGTCGCAGGCCGCGTGAGGGTGGGGGTCGGCCGAGCGATGTCAGCCGACCGCCACGAGCTCGGCCTTCGTCAGATGATCTCGTCACGGTATGCGGGCTGTGCGCACGCGAGACCTTCCCAACGCACCTGGAGAGGCCAACCGCCACCCTTGGTGACGACGCCACGACACCCTCCGGGTACGAACGTCCTGCTCGTTCCCCCATGGTCCTTGCTCGCAGCGACAACGGTTCCGGCGGAAATCATCATGGTCGTTCCTCTCTTGAAGCCGGCCGGACATCGGCGGCGCCGTTCCTATGCGCGGACAGGACGGGCTTTGGGAGCGCCGCAAGTCGCGAACCGGGGTGCCATCTGATGTGACCTCCGTGGTTGTGAATGCTGACTCGCCTCGAGGGGTCACTCGAGGCATGTTGTCGATGACCTCGCTACCTCCGCACATATCGCAGGTAGCCCCGCCGGTCTCCATCCGAGACAGTCGCCGGCACGGCAGATCCGATCTCGAAGGGAATCTGATGCACAGCGCCAGCGACGAATGGTGGTCTCAAGCCCGGCAACGTACCGACATCCTCGACTTGCGGGATTGGTCCACGTGGCCGGTCGACATCACGCGCGAACTCGTCGCCCTCGAACGCGCGGGCCTGCCCGCCACGATCGAGACCCACGACACAATCCGCCTCGCCGACGGCCGCCGCGCCCGCGTCGCACCAGCCGCATCCCCCCGCCGCCAACCCGGCCTGAGTCTCGACGACGAGCCAGAACTGCTGCTCGTGCCGACACCGGCGTACGTCAACCGCCGCACCTTCGTCGAAGTAGCGCGGTCCGCACCGAACGTGCTGCTCGTTGACGGCTCCCAGGTATGGGAGGACGGCCGGCAGATCGCCGGAGAGCCTGCGTTCCAAGAGCTCCGAAGTGACCGGTACGCGGTGTTCGCCGTCGCACGCACCCTCCCTGTTGCCAGCGGCCGTATCGATCAGATCGCGGCCCACACGGGGATGAGCGTTGGACGGGTCGGTGACGCGCTCAGCGTTCTCGGCGACACCGTTCGGCACGTCGACATCGGATGGGAAGCGGTCGACATGTTCGCCCTCGCCGACTGGGCGATGACCTACAACGGGCCCGGTGGTACCGCCACCAGCTGGCACCACCCCGGTACCGTCAAAGAACAAGCGCGCCTCCTCATCGACGCCGGCGCACTCGTCTCCGGCGCCTGGGCGGCGATGACCCCGTTCCCTGGCCTTTCGTATCTCGGCCGGAAAGACGACGTCGGAACCGGACGAACACGGGTGGCGTTCACCCGCAACATGCCCGACATGGCCGCGCTGGGATTCACGCCCGCCGTCCCACCAAGGGATGGGAGGGCGCGACCGAAGTTCACCGTCGCTGTCCCCGAGGACGAGACCATCTTCGCGACGTCGAACTTCTCCGCCGGCGGCATCACCGACGACACCATCACCGTAGCCACTCTCATGCGCGGCTACCACGAAACTGACCTCGCCAACCAGCTCCGCAGCCGAATCCACTTCCGCACCGACGTCCACTACGACCTCATCCACCATCTTCCTTCGTGACAGGCCCGTACGACAGCACGCTTCAAGCATCGGAAGTGTCACCCACGACTGTGGGCGCCCCAGATTGCGCCGGCGTCTCGTGCGACAACTGCCGAACCGCGGACCCCGCGCCCGTGCCGGGACTCGTTGAGACCAACGACGGGGTGTGGCACGTCGCCTCGAGCCCGTGACGCGTCACCTCAGTCGACCAGGCCTCGGTTGGCGACCGTCGGGCGACGAAAAGGCGCCTCAGCACGACAACGAACCACTCGGAGTGACCGCGCCGACAGGCCTGACCTCGACGACACAGCAATCGGCTTCTCCTCCGCACAGATTGAACCAGCCACGACGGGAGCCCCGCGATCAAAGGAGTCCGCGGGCGCCTGGAGTCCGTCGCTGCGCCGCTACGACCTCGGCCTCTGAATGCCGAGCAGACGCGCTGCGCCCGCCGGCCAGAAGCGTTCGTATGGGGCAGCCTTGAGAGAATCAAAGCGGACCATCTATATGCGACACTCGAACCCTCGATCGAGCGGCGGTCCGCAGCCGGCCGGTCGACGACCGGCTATCGGTCACTCGTGCCTTGCCAGTGGAGGCAGCTGAAGCCTCGCTACATTCGACGCATCCGTGCGGCGAGTCGGAGTGCCTGAACGGAACGTCGGTGTTGTTCCGAGCGGTGGCGGCCGTTGGCGGGCGAGGGGTGTGGTGCCGCGATGACGGGGACGAGTCGGGCGTGCTCGTCCAAGGTGAGGTACCGCATGACTCCGTCGAGAGCGATGCTCCCGTACGTGACAATCGCTTCGACGGAGGGGAGCGCCTTGAGGAGAACGCTCAGGGCATGTCGTCCCTCGTCGATGTCCGCAGGTCGTATGCGCCCGGGGAGCTCCCACGGGATGAGGTTCCAGCGAAGGTACTCCTTGCGTGCGAGTCCGGACTCGATGCGGGCTGCGCGATACGCGGCCGCGGTCGGCCCCGGGTTGTCCTCGCTGCAGACCGCCGCGTGCGCTGCGGCGATCGTCTGGGGGCCGGGTGACTGCATGAGGACCAGCACTCGGCTGGACGTGCCGCCGGATCGTGGGTCGAAACTCGGGACGAAGCGCCGCGCACCGTCGGGTGCGGTGCGCCATGTCTCCGCGAGGGCGTTCAGCGATCGAACGTCCGCGACCTCATCCGCGAATTCGTCCGGCGTGCTCACGCCGGCTGTGGTGGTGCGAGGAGTGTGCCGCGGATGACGGAGCCGTGGAACGTGCGGACGGCGACGGTGATCCATGCGGCGACGAGGCCGGCGTAGTAGACGACCGCGAGCACGGCGACGACAGTGAGTCCGGAGTGCAGGGCCAGGCCGTTCAGGCCGGTGACGCAGGTCCCGACGGGGAACGTGAACGACCACCACGTCAGGCTGAACGGCAGGTGCTCGCGGGCGGTCCGGATGGTGATGGCAAGGGCGATGACGGTCCACAGCAGCGCGAAGCCGAGCATCGCGAACCCGTACACCAACGCCACGACCAGCAGTGCGTGGGCGGTGGAGGCGTCGACGACGGTGGGGGCGTTCGAGGCGAGGAGGTTCACTGCGGTGATCGACTGCCCGACCGGTCCGAGCACGATCCACAAAGTCGGGACCATGCCTGCGGCACCGACCTTGTGCTGCGCGAGCCGGTTCCAGATCAACGTGATCACGACCAGGGACGTGATGAGGCTGAGGCCGAAGAAGCCGTAGCAGGACCACAGGAGGGTCTCGCGTGCTTGCCCGGCGGGCGCGTACGGCAGCAGGAGTGCGCCGGTGGAGGCCGACACCATCGGCGGGACGATCGGCATCAGCCAACCGCCGAACGCGGAGTCGGGTCCGTTCTCGTGGCGGGTGAACGCCAGGTACGGCACGAGGACCGCAGTGAGCAGTCCGCCGACGGTGCCGACGGTCCAGAGGACCCAGTCGATGGTGACAGCGGCGGGGAGGCCGATCCAGTCCTTGCCGAGGAGGATCGTTCCGGCGCCGACGGTGAGGAACGCCATCGGCGGTGCCCCGTAGAAGTGCGAGATCACCGGGTGCAGGTGGTGCTTTGCCGCTGTGCTCCGGTAGCGGATCCAGTGCAGGACCGTCGCGATGGTGAGGGCGACGAGCAGGACCGCCGCGATCGCCCAGACGACCGTCGCCGCAGTCCGGAGCCCCGGGAACTGCAGCGGCAGCGACGCTGCCGCGACGGCGACGATCCCGGTGCCCATGATCGACGCGAACCAGTTCGGAGTCAGGTTCGACACGATCAGGCCCGGCCGTTCCAACTCTCGGAACAACCGCCGGTCGCGCACACCATGCTCGGACGTCGTGGGTGCGTGGGCGAGGTGAGCGGACATGCACCCATCGTGCGCGTGTGCCCCATGGTTCGGGAACGGCGAACTCGTTGGCAGGGCACAATGGCTGCTTGTGGCACTGCGGCGGCTGACGGACCGGACTCTGGACCTCGACACCCTCGAGGTCCTCGTCCGCGTCGCGGAGACCGGTTCGTTGACCCGCGCGGCCGACGTGTTGGGGGTGACACAGCAGGCGGTGTCGGCACGCTTGCGTGCCGCGGAACAGGCAATCGGTCAGCCGCTGGCGCACCGGACGGCATCAGGGACCGCGCTGACCGACGCCGGCCGAGTGGTGCTCGGTCTGGCCGTCCCGGTGCTGGAGGCATCCCGGCGGCTCGAAGCAGGCGTCGCCGCGCTTCGAGAACCCGCGGGATCCCTCGTCGTTGCAGCGTCGCAGACGATCGCCGAACTCCTGCTCCCCGGGTGGTTGCTCACCCACCGTGCTGCCGCGCCGGATGCGTCGGTGCGCTTGATCGCGGGGAACTCCGCCGACGTGACCGACCTCGTCCGTTCCGGCGCTGCCGACGTCGGATTCACGGAGACACCTGCTGCGCCACCTGACCTGTCCTCGCTGGTGGTCGACGAGGACGAACTCGTGGTCGTCGTCGCCCCGCACCACCCGTGGGCAAGCGCTTCAGGCATCACCGCGGATGACCTCGCGGAGACGCCACTGCTGCTCCGCGAGGAAGGGTCCGGCACCCGCGCCACGGTCGAAGCGTGGCTCGACCGTGCTGGGCTCCGCCTGGTCGCCCCAGCGGCCGTGCTGGAGACGACCGGCATCATCCGCGCCAACGCGCGGGCCGGCATCGCGCCGGCGGTGATGAGTCTCCGCACCGTCGACACCGACCTCGCCGACGGTGCCCTCGTCCGAGTGCCGCTACTCGGCCCGCCACTGATCCGGCCGCTGCGCGCAATCTGGACGGGCCGCCCGGGGCCCGCTGTGACGGCGTTCCTAGACACCGCCCGCAGCTCGAGCGCCGGTGGTCAGATCAGTCCGTAGGGCAGCTCCGGGTGCTGTTCGGCGATTTCGATGAGCCGGTTGTACTTCGCGACGCGTTCCCCGCGGGCGGGTGCGCCGGACTTGATCTGCCCGGTGCCGGTCCCGACAACGAGGTCCGCGATGAACGTGTCCGTGGTCTCCCCGGAACGGTGCGACACCATGCTGGCCATCCCGACGCTGGTGGCGGTGGCGATCGCGCCGAGGGTCTGGGAGACGGTGCCGATCTGGTTCGGCTTGATCAGTGCCGCGTTCGTCAGCTGCTGTTCGCCGCCGTCGCGGATCCGTTGCGGGTCGGTGACGTAGAGGTCGTCGCCGACGATCTGGATCCGGTCTCCGAGCGCTGCCTGCATGCGGCGGAACCCCTCATGGTCGTCTTCCGCGAACCCGTCTTCGACGCTCCGGATCGGATACGCGTCGACCAGGTGCCGGTAGTAGTCGACCAGCCCGTCCCGGTCGAGGCTGTCGTCAAGCATCCGATAGGAGCCGGCGCCCTGGGAGAACTCGTTCGCGGCCGGGTCGAGGGCGATCGCCACCTGATCGACGCCCGGCTCGTAGCCGGCGGCACGGATCGCGGCGACGAGCAGGTCGAGCGCTTCCTCGGGGGCGGCAATTGACGGTGCGAAGCCACCCTCGTCGCCGAGGCCGAGGCTGCCGAACCGGTCCCGCACCAGGGCCGCGAGCGCGTGGTAGACGTCCGCGCCGATGCGGACGGCGTCGGCCATCGAGTCGGCATCGACGGGGGCGATCATGAACTCCTGGAAGTCCAGGGCGTTCGCTGCGTGCGCGCCGCCGTTGAGGACGTTGAAGTGCGGGACCGGTAGGCGCGGCGTCGAGCCGGTGATCTCGGCGATCCACTGCCAGAGCGGGAGGTCCGCGGCGTGGGCGAGGGCCCGGGATGCGGCGATCGAGGTGGCGACGACGCTGTTCGCGCCGAGCCGGCGGTACCCGGTGGTGCCGTCGAGTTCGGCGAGGGCGGCGTCGATCCGCCCGATCGAAGACCATGACCGGCCAGTGAGGAGCCCTGAGATGTCGGTGTTGATCAGGTGGAGCGCCTGAGTAACGTCGCGGCCGCCGAACTTGGAACCGCCGTCGCGGAGCTCGACGGCTTCGTGGGCGCCGGTGGATGCGCCCGCGGGGGCGTCCCCGGTGACGGTGCGGCCGTCGTCGAGCTCGAGGGAGACGCGAACGGTCGGGTGGCCGCGGGAGTCGAGGATGCGGGCGCCGTGGACGGCGTCGATGGTGACGGGGTGGTCGTGGTGGGTGACGTACTCGCCCTGATGTGCTCCGTGGTGGTGGATGCCGCTGATGTAGTCGTTCATGGTGACGCTCCTTCGGTTCGGGTCATGCGTCGAGCTGGCGGGTGGTTGCGGGGAAGCCGCGGGGAGGCGGAGGGACGACCTCCTGGCGATCACTCAGCGCCAGTGCCTCCCCGCGGCAGTCTGTGGACCCGTGGGTCACGGGTGTCGGGTGTGGGCTTCCTGTGCGGTGCGGATGACGGCTTCGGCAGCAGCACGGTCGGCCCACCCGTTGGTGGTGACGTGCTTACCGTGCTCGATCTCCTTGTAGTGGGCGAAGAAGTGCTCGATCTCCGCCAGCGTGGGCTCCGGCACATCGGTGATGTCCTGCAGCTGCGCGAAGCGGTCGTCGCCAGCGGGGACGGTGAGGATCTTGTCGTCGCCGCCGTTCTCGTCGACCATGCGCAGCATCCCGACCGGCCGGACCGTGATGACGACGCCAGGGAACGTGGGACGGGGTAGGAGCACGAGGGCGTCGAGGGGGTCGCCGTCCTCGCCGAGGGTGTTGTCGATGGAGCCGTAGTCCTGGGGGAACACCATGCTGGTGAACACCGCCCGGTCGAGCCGGATCCGGCCGGTGGTGTGGTCGACTTCGTACTTGTTGCCGCTGCCGCGGGGAATCTCGATCGTGACGTCGAACAGCATCAGCGCCTCCGGTTCTGGAGCGGGTGTGTGGTCAGTGGGCGGGGTGGTCACAGGGTGCCGCCGAGGAGAATGCCGGCGGTCGCGGCGGCGACGGAGACGACGAGCATCCCGAGAACGTTGATCGCGGCGGCGGTGATCCGGCCGCTGCGGGCGAGGCGGACGGTTTCGAAGCTGGCGGTGCTGAACGTGGTGTAGCCGCCCATCACCCCGGTGCCGAGGACCGCGACCGGCACCGCACCGAGGTGGGTGGCGGCACCGACGATGATCCCCAGCAGCAGCGACCCGGTTACGTTGATCGTCAACGTGCCGACGGGGAGCCGGAACTCCCGGCCGGTGTTGATCACCCCGTCGAGGAGGAACCGGCCGGCAGCGCCGGCACCGCCGGCGACGGCGACGGCGAGGATGAGCGCGGCGTTCATGCGTCCTCCGTTCGGGGTCGGAACCAGCCGGCGACGACGAGACCGCAGGCGGTCGCGATCGCGCCGGACAGGACGGTCAGGAGCGCGTACCCGGTGCCGGCGAGTCCGTGCCCGTCGAGGAACAGGGCGGCGGTGGACTCGGCGAGGGTGCTGTAGGTGGTGAACCCGCCGAGGACCCCGGTCCCGAGGAGCAGCCGCAGCACCCTCCGGCGGCCGGCATCGGGCCCGCGGTGCGCGAGCGCTTCCAACAGCACACCGAGGGCCAACGCGCCGGTGATGTTGATCCAGAAGATCGACCAACTCACCCCGCCATCGGCAGGAAGCACGATGCTGATGACGTCACGGAGGGCAGTACCAGCGGCCCCACCGACTGCGACGAGGCCGACGTACCGCCACCGCAGATGCACCGGCCGCATGGTCGCTGCGGGGTCGGAGACGTCGACGTCCGGGTCGGAGGGGAGCTGGTCGTCGGGCATCGGGGTGTCCGTTCGGGTGGTCATGTTCCGCCTTCTGCCGCGACCAACGCCGCGGCGTGCTGTGCTGCTGTCGGATCCAGGAACGCCCCACCCCGCGGGACGAGAGCACCCGTCGGGGCGAGGTGGTACTGCACGGGTTGCCCGGTCGGCAGGTTCAGCTGCTCGAGCTCCGGGCCGGTGAGGTCGCCAATGCATGCGCACAACGCACGGAGCGAGTTCCCGTGCGCGACGACGAGGACGCTCCGCCCTGCCCGCAGCATCGGCAGGAGCCGGTCGTGCAGGACGGGGCGGACCCGCTCGATGACGTCCGAGAGGGCCTCGGTGCGTCGGAGAGCGCCGTCGGGCAGGCCGCGCAGCGCGGAACTTGACCGCAGTTCCTCCCACAGCTGCAGCGACATCGGTGGCGGCGCGCCGGTACGGGACCTGCGGAGCCGCAAGTACTTGTCGTCACCGAGCATCCGACGGGCGTCGGTCTTCGTCATCCCGGTCAGAGCACCGTAGTTGCGTTCGTTGAACTGCCACACCGCTTCTGTGGGCATCTGTGTCCCGAGGGCGTCGCAGACCAGTTCGGCGGTGCGGACGGCTCGGCGCAATGTGGAGGTGACCACGACGTCCGGCGTGATGTGCTTCGACCGAAGAAGCTGCCCCGCCGCTGCCGCTTGCTCTTCACCGTGAGGCGTGAGCGGGACGTCGAGGAGCCCGGTGAAAGTGCCGGCTTCGTTCGCGGTGCTCTCCCCATGCCGCAGAAGCATCAGCGTGCCCGTCACGGGGCATCCGACGGCCGGACCACGGTGGCACCAACCGGGTCATGCGGGACGACCAACACCGGCCGGTGCTGCTGATGGGTCAAGTGCGCGGCGACAGACCCATTGAGCAGTTCCGTCACCCGGCGTCGGCCGGTCTGCGATCCGACGACGATCATCACCGCATCACGTTCCTCAGCCACCGCAGCGAGTGCGCGACCCGGATCCCCGACCCGGAAGGCAACTTCCACGTCCACTAATCGCGCTGCAGCGAGCTCCTGAATGACCCGCACGTCTTCGTCGGGGAGCTGCTGCGGGTCGCTGTCCGCCGTGTCCGGGTCAATCGGTTCGATGATCTCCGACCCATCCGCACGGAACCCCGTCGACAGCAGCGCCGGATCGATGACCACACACACCAGGCGGGCGCTGAAGCGTTCAGCGACGGCAGCCGCGACACCGACGACGTCGTGCGCCTGCCCTGGCTGCACACCGACGACGACAACACCGGCAGTGTTCGACTCGACCATGACATATCCCTACCTCAGGCGCGCAAAAGCGCGACCAGCTGAGATAGGGACTGTTGTCGACGATTGTCGAGGTTGGGTCCGGCAAGCCCCACTGCCGGGTCCGAAGACCCCACAAGTATGCACCCACCACCCCATGCCTGCACCGACAATCTTCCGCACCTCGATACCTGTGCTGGCTGCTGCCCTCCACGATCCTCGGACGGCGGGTACCCCTTGGGGGTATCATGACGGTCACCTGTCGCCTCGCACGGCTGACGCTCTCCGACCCACTGAAACCAGATGATCATCACCACGTCTCCGCGTCGCCGACTGCTGTTGCAGGTCACGGCGACGATGGCGTTGCTGCTGCTGGTCGGGTTCACGGTCCTGATGCACACCATGGCCGGGCACACCGCCGACCCTGAGCATCCGATGACAGCTCCCACCGCCGCGATGGAGCACCACCCGGCCGCTGCCACCAGTCACACCGCGGCCACCGGTCATGCTCAAGACGTGGTTCCCGCGGTTGCGGTGAAGAACGTCCTGAGCGATGCCGGCTGCGATGGTGGCTTGTGTGCGCTGATGTGCTCGCTGATGGGGATGGCGTGCATGCTGACGATCGCCCTGTTCGCGTGGGTGCTGCTCCGCGCCCGGAGTGGCGGGGTGCTGCATCTCCTCGCGCGGCTGCTCGCCCTCGCAGCCCACGTGGCACGCCGTGTCGCGGCGCCGCGGCCGCCGTCACTATCGGCATTGCAGATCATCCGAGTCTGATTCCACCCCGGCGGGTCCTCCCACCCTCCGGGAGCACCCGCATGCCCAGAACCCGGGCAGGCAGTCGCCTGCCCGCACCCATCTGACGCATCCACGGAAACGGAATCCACCATGCAGACCACCACCATGCGCGCTCTCGCGGCCGCCGCAGCCCTGGCCATCGGGCTCACTCTCGCGGGCTGCTCCACCAACAACACCAGCAGCCCAGAGACGTCGTCGTCGGAATCCTCGTCGTCGAAATCCACCTCCGCGGCGTCGCACAACGATCAGGACGTCAAGTTCACGCAGCAGATGCTGCCCCACCACCAGCAGGCCATCGAGATGAGCGACATGCTCCTCGCGAAGGGCTCCGGCGTGCAGGCCGACGTCGGGACGCTGGCGAAGCAGATCAAGGCCGAACAGGTCCCCGAGATCATGGAAATGACCGGCTGGCTGAAGGCGTGGAACAAACCGACCCAGATGCCGAGCATGTCTGGGATGAACCACTCTGCGATGTCGGGGATGATGTCCGACTCCGACATGCAGGACCTCCAGAACGCGTCCCCGCGGGACGCCGGGCAGCTCTACCTCGAGCAGATGATCCAGCACCACACCAGCGCCGTCGACATGGCGAAAACCGAAGTCACCAAGGGCAAGAACGCAGACGCGGTCGCACTCGCGAAGTCGATCGTGCAGAGCCAGACCGAGCAGATCACCCAGATGCAGGACATGCTCGCATCCAAGTGACCCGGCGCGCGCCGAGGCAGGCTTGACCGCCTCCTCGGCGCGCAACCGGTCCGGTCCGACCCGGTCCGGTCTCCCTCATTCTCACGACGCTGCGGGACACTCTTCCCGCACCGCAACGAAGTAGGTGTACATGTTCATCCTCAACGCGCTCGGCGACGCCCTCGCAGCCGCTGGCTCCATGGGGTGGGAGATCCTCTGGCCCCTCATCCTCGGCTTCACCCTGTCCGGTATCATCCAAGCCGTCGTCCGCACGGACCGGATCATGAAGCTCATGCACGACGACTCGCCTCGCGCGATCAGCGTCGCGACCGGACTCGGCGCCCTGTCATCGTCCTGCTCCTACGCCGCAGTCGCACTCGCACGAGCCCTGTTCCGGAAAGGCGCGAGCCTGTCATCCGCGATGGCGTTCGAGGTCGCATCGACGAACCTCGTCGTCGAACTCGGCCTGATCCTGGCGTTCGTGATGGGCTGGCAGTTCACCCTCGCGGAGTTCATCGGCGGCCCAATCATGATCATCCTCATCGCCCTCGGTTTCCGACTCTGGATGCGTGGCAAGATCCTCGACGCCGCCCGCGAGCAAGCCGACAAGGGCCTTGCCGGATCGATGGAGGGCCACGCGGCGATGGACATGTCCGTGCAGGGCAACCAGGGGTTTTGGCGGCGACTGTTCTCGAAGCCGGGGCTGACAAGTGTGTCGCAGTACTTCGTCATGGACTGGGCATCCGTCATCCGCGACGTCATCATCGGTCTGCTCATCGCCGGCGCATTCGACGCGTGGGTGCCGAAAGCCTGGCTGCAAGCGATCTTCCTCGAAGGGCACCCCACGCTCGCGTTCATCATCGACCCAATCATCGGACCGATCCTGGCGATGGTGAGCTTCGTCTGCTCCGTCGGTAACGTGCCCCTGGCTGCAGTGCTCTGGAACGGTGGGATCAGCTTCGGCGGCGTGATCAGCTTCATCTTCGCCGACCTGATCATCATCCCGATCATCGTCATCTACCGGAAGTACTACGGCTGGAAGGCCGCCCTCCGGATCACCGGCATCTTCTACGGCGCCATGGTCCTCGCCGGGTGGGCCGTCGAGCTGCTGTTCACTCCGCTGGGCCTGATTCCCACGAACCGGCACCTGAGCATCGTCGCGACCACAATCAGCTGGAACTACACCACCTGGCTCAACATCGTGTTCCTCCTGATCGCCGCGTTCCTGCTGGTCGTGTTCATCCGCAGCGGTTCCTGGTCGATGCTCCGCATGATGAGCGACGCACCCGAGGAGAACAGCCACGGCCACTCGCACACCTGACCATTCCGTAGGACCGCGCCCCCCACCTCCGCCGTCCGGTAGCCGATCGCCTACCGGGCGTGGAGTTCGAGGTAGTCGAGTGCCTGGCGAACCGTCTCTTCGAGAGGGCGGGTGCTGTCGGTGATGAGCCGATCGTCCGTGCGGGGCTCGTACTCGTCGGCGGTGCGCTGTACCTCGTCCCACGTCGGCAACGTGAACCCGGGCAGGTCGTTCGCACGCTGTTCCACGCGGCGGCGGTGTTCGTCGACGTCGGCACACACGACCTCGATCACGCGCAGCGGCACCCCGGCGGCATCAGCCGTGGACACCCACCCAGCCCGAGCAGGTTCAACGCCGCTCACCGCGTCCGCGATGACCACCTGACCGCGACGGAGGTTCGGTACCGCGATGGCATGCATGATCGAGTACGCAGCGATACCGGACTGCTCGCGTGGGATTTGGTACTTCCACATCGCGCCCTCGATCGCGTCGACGCGGAGCGTCAGCGAGGGCATCAGCTCCGCGATAGCAGCAGACAGCGTCGACTTCCCTGCACCAGGAAGACCACAAACCTGAACCAGCATCGACAACTCCTTCGGCGGCCGTAGCTCCTTGTCTATCGCTCGCGGACGCGCAGCACCAGCGACGTGGATACGCACGCTGGACCACTCAACGGGCGGTCACGAGCGGCGGCAAAGGGGGATGTGGCCCCACCACCCGAGACCGTCGGCATCAACATCGAGGATGTCGCCGTACGCCCCCAGGGGCTCTCCGATGTTGAAGTCCGCTACCTCCTGGCCGAACTCTTCGGGTGTCGCAATGTCTCCGGTTGCGTAGACGTCCATCCGGTCGATGGTGGTCTCTCTATTCCGGATGATGCCGACTCGTCGGCCACCGGTCCAGGAGTAGATGACGCGAAACTCATCGTTTGTGGCCCAGGCGTCTTCAACGACCACCCGCTCGGCTTCCGTGGGCCCGCCGCCACAAAGCTTCCGTAGACAGGCAAGAAGCGCTCGTGGACCCCAGTCGTCGGAGTGTCCTGATTCGAGTTCCGCGATGTCCCCGGGGCCGCGACGATGAACGGGCTGTCCCCAGACGACAGCGAGCACGTTGCCCGCGACGCTGGTCCAGAGCATGTCCGCCGGTGACAGCGTGCTGATCTGGGTCGCGTACGCGAGGCCGAACGACTGCATGAACGTGTTGATGACGATCACCAGCGACATCAGTACGACGACCAGGAACGCCTTCGGATTCGACCGGAACAGCTCGACGATCGGCAGACGGGCGCGCCGATGGGCGTCCTTCTCGTCGACGAACACCTCAGGTTCCTCGAGGCGGCGGCGCACGAGGTACGCGACGATCAGGACGACGACGGAAAGCAGGAACGGGACTCGCCATCCCCAGCTGTCGCGGGCGGCTTCCGGCAGCGCGGCGACGGGAAGGAAGACGAGCGATGCCAGGACGATCCCGGCGCTGATGCCCGAAGACGTGAAACTCGCGTAGAACGCCCGGCGACCCTCCGGCGACTCCTCGACCGTCAACGTGGAAGCGCCGGCGGTCTCGCCACCGGCGGACAAGCCCTGCAGGATCCGGAGCACGACGAGCAGAATCGGCGCGAGGTAGCCGGCCGTCTGGAACGTGGGGAGGACGCCGATGAGGAACGTCGAGGCGCCCATGATCGTCAGCGTCGCCACGAGCGTGTTCTTCCGGCCGACGCGGTCGCCGAGGTGCCCGAAGATGAAGGCGCCGATCGGCCGGAACACGTATCCGACTCCGAGCACCGCGAAGGACTGGATCAGCGCGGCGGTCGGATCCCCCGCAGGGAAGAACACCCGGCCGAAGATCAGCGATGCCGCGGTCGTGTACACGAAGAAGTCGTAGTACTCCAGGGTGCCGCCGAGGAAGCTGGCGAAAGCTGCGCGTCGTGCTCGCGCGACGGTGCGGGTGGACTGCATTGGGCCTCTCCTCGTTGAGCGGACACGAGGGCTGGGCCAGTCGGCGTCACTGCCAGACGTGTCACCCCTCGACCGTCAACGTTAGGGAGGGTCGGAGTATCCGCGGTCCCGGTTCTCCTTATGTGCGCGGTAGCGCCGCTAATGACCATCAATGGGTGGAGCCTGGTCGTGCCAAGGCAGTAGGACCGGCGCGAGATCGTCAGCCAAGATCGCGTGTTGGCCGACAGCGTCGTAGCGAGCGGTGTGATGATGTCGAATCGTCCAGGAGGAACGGTCGGCGAACCGCAAACGGCAGCGCCACGTCGGTGCGCTCACGTCGGCACAGTGTCCAGAAGGACATCACCAAGATGTGACGCGCGTGGCAGGCGCACGACGCCTTGCCGGGAGATCACGACCTGGGCGGCGAGCATGCGGGGCCGTCTTCGGCAGCACCCTGATGTCGGCCCGACGTGAATTGACGAGACGAGGACACTCGCGGTGCGTCCGCCGTGACCCGTGGTGTGTACGACAGCGGGCTCGGCGAAGGCGAAGCGATGACGTGTCGACGACAGGAGCCGCGCATGAACGGTCTGAGAGGTGACCTCAGGCCTCCACGACATCGTCGTCGCGCCGCTCCTCTACCGGAGCCTGACACGGGCGCAACGGACCAGCGGGAGCCTCGTAGGATCGCATCGCCGCGTGCCACGTCGTCTGGCCCGTTGGTCTTTCCTCACAAGACGCAACGGTTCCGCCGTCTCCGACATGGGTGAGGCGTCGAGCGAAAATTCGGCCCTGTTCTGGGCGAAATTGGCGAGCTGGCGCTGGCCCCGGCGTGTCATTCTGAGGCCCAATTCGCACGGCTCGGAGGAGCAGGTCGAGGAACTCCGCGCATAGAGACGAGCATGGATATCGCATCTCAACTGCGCGCACGATGGGCGCTGCTCCAGACCTCACGTGAACTCGAACGACTCGTTCTTCTCGCCGCGCAGGACCCGGCGTCGGACGAGACCGCGTTCGAGGTCATCCGACGCACCCGATGGCGGGTGCGCGCGGCCGAAGTTTGGGACAGCGGGGAGGTTGCGAACATCGCGCGGGAGGAGCTCATCGGAGCACTCAAGGCCTTGCACGCCGGAACGGATGTCGGAGTGCTCTCCCACGAGCTCATTCGACGCACCCTGACGGAGCTGCCCGACGAGCCCTGACGCCAGGGCTGGCGACGCTACGCCAGCCCGAGCGCCCTCTGCGACGCGTCGATCTCTCGGCGACCGATTGCCATGACTTCCGCCAGCGTCTCGTTCGCAGATCTGACCGGAAGCCAACGAGCGATCCGACTCGCTGGAACACGGCCGAAGGGCACCGCCACCTTCGCACGATCAAGAGCAGGAGCCAGCAAGTTCCGCGCGTCGTCTACTCGTCTCCGAATGTCCACGACGTCCAACCATTCCGTCGACGTGACAGCTCCGCGCTGTTGCGCGATACGGACTCGCAAAGCCAGATCGACAAGCTGCTCCGCCGCAGCCTGGAGCCGGTGTGCGGCGGCCGCGATGTCGTTGACAACGCTCAGCGCCCTAGCCTCGTCCAGCAGCGCTCCCGAGGCAGCCGAGATCTCCGCCACCACGTTGTCCGCTGTGACAACACCGTTTGACCCAATGCTGAATCGCTCGATGCCTACCGCGTCAAGAGCCGCAGTTGCATCCTCGTTCCAGCCAGACACCACGTACACCCGAACCGCTCGCATCTCAGCTCGCTCGAGGACCGGCGTGACCTGGTCGGCGGTCACGCCGCGCGGCCGAAGCAACGCTGCAGAAACGACGAGGTCGTCTTCGAGAATGACGAGCTGAGCGGTGTTCGTGACCGTGTGGAGCTTCGTCACATCGACGCCGCTCTGGGCGAGGTGCTCCCGGATGGTCGCGGCTGCCTTTGTCTTCGTCATGATCGTTGCCACGCTCAAAGGGTGCCAGATGTTCAAGGAACGGGCGCCCCACTCCCCGGTCTCGCGTGCGATCGTGACCGACTGGACTGGCGACGATCGTCCCGAGTTACCGCCTGACCAGGCAAAACCCGGTTTCCGGGTGCTGGTCCCGTGAGCGACGCATAGGCCTCCCATGACCGAAACCCAGACCCGCTGCGCGACGTGCGGCGTACCGAATGCGTCCGCGCATACACAATCCATGACCGACGCGAGCGCGAACCCCCAGCTGGAGCCAATGCTCACGATGGACGAGCTCAGCCACTACACGCAGACCTCGAAGAGCACGCTCTACTCGCTGCGAAGCCAGGGACGCGGCCCGAGGGGCGTCCGCATCGGTCGAGCCCTCAGGTTTCGGACGTCCGACGTCGATGCATGGCTCAACATGCTGAGCGACGAGGCGGAGGCAGCCTGATGAGCGTCAAGAAGGCGGACAACGGACGTTGGCGCGCCCGCGTCTACCACCGCGGCAAGCAGGTCTCGATGGCGACGTTCGACCGGAAGAAGGACGCCGACGCTTGGGAGCTCGGCCAGAAGACGACTCTCGCATCCGGAACCTGGTCCGACCCTCGCAACGCCGAGATGACGCTCGCAGAACTCATCAAGGAGTTCCTGACCGAGCGGCGCGGACTCGTCTCGCAGCAGACCTACGACACCGATGAGACAAACCTCCGCCTCCACGTCTCAGACCAGATGAAGCGGCTTCCCATCGGTTCCATCGACGGCCGGCAGCTGCGAAGGTACGTCGCCAACCTCGTGCGCACCAAGCGGCACAGCACCGCGAAGCGAATTCGGGAGTCGCTCGGTGGGGTCTTCGCGTACGCGGTGCGGGAGGCGTACATCTCGCACAACCCAGTCCTGGATGCGCCGCTCGGTCGCGGGGACGGAACGGAAACGAACACCGTCCGGCCCTTCACCGAGTCGGAGTTCAGGTCGATGCTCGTGGCTCAGCGAGCCCTGAACCCGAACTACGCCGACGTTGTCGAGTTTCTTCGGGAGACCGGCTTGCGCTGGGGAGAGATGAAGGCGCTCCGTGTCCGCAACATCGTCACGAACCCCTTCCCCGCAGTCATGGTCGAGCGCTCGAAGAGCGACGGGTACCCCGAAAAGCAGACGAAAGGACGGCGAAGCCGGAAGGTCCCTCTCATGGGCAACGCAGAGGAAATCGCGATGCGCCATGCTGATGGCAAGTCGCCCGACGCGTTCCTGTTCCGGTCGACCGGCGGCTCCGAACTGAGCGGACCGAACTTCACCCGCGACCTTCGCTGGAAGACGACGGCAGGGAACCATCGTGTCCACGACCTTCGCCACACCGCCGCGACGGCGTGGATGAGCGACGGAATCAACGTCAAGACCATCTCTGTATGGCTCGGTCACAGCACGACACAGCAGACCGTCAACCGCTACTCCCACTGGATGAACGACGACGGCGACATGGCCGCCATCGCCCGGATGATGCGAGCTCGACGCGAGCGCTCCGAGGAGCGAGACTTGTCATGAGGCGGAGGCAGCGGAACCGAACGGGGCCCGGCCCGGCCGCTCCGTCTCAGCCCTCCTCGATGAGCACCAACGAGAACTCGTCGCTCGAGAGTGTCGGCACGCCTAGGTCACCAGCCAGCGTCACCACGGCGCGGTCGTTCGACACGACCACCCACTCCGCACCGAACAGACCCAGCTCAGCCTCGGCCATCGCGTCGAGCGCGCACGCGAGCAACATCGGGTCGGCATTCCCGAGATTTGCGTAGAGGTCGATGAGGGTCGTGTCGTCGGCTGGAACACATTGAAGGACGGCAGCGAGGTGCAGGAGGACGCCCTCATCGGTCGAGTATTCGAGCGCGCGCAGCGAATCGACGTCCGGAAGGAATCGTGCTTCGTGGAGCACTTCGGACGGTAGCCGACACTGTTCGTGCACGAACGCCGAGGAGCGTTGCTCCGGCGTCAGCCGAGTCAACGCGTTGTTGTCGAGGAGGTAGAACGTCCCCATCATCCGAGCGCCTCCCGGAAGTCCCGGATCTCTCGCGGTCGGATCTTGTTCGCGCAGACCGCTCGGCAGAACTCACCTTCGGTGATCTTGCCGGCATCCAGCGCGCCGAGCATGCGAACGGACAGCTCCCGGCCGTTGTACGTCCGGACCCCGTTCACGGGTTTCGGTTGGCGGCCCTGCGACTTCGGCCGGTTGGCGAACTCGAGGCGAAGTTCCTCGAGGTGTTGCTGAGCACCGACACAACTGATGAGTCCGAGCCGCTGGAGGCGCACGACCAGCGCGCTCGGAGTCACCTTGAACGAGTCGGCGGTGCTCCTGATTTTCCCGAGGTCGTCGGACGGAACCGTTCGCATCTGCGCCGCCGGCATTAGGACCTCGCCAACGATGTCGTACTCGCGGCCCGGGTTCGACGCAAGGTTCCGGCCGTCGTAGGTCACCGGGGCGAAGATGCCGCGAGCGACCAAGACGGTGAGAAGGGTAAGCGTGAAGAGCTGACGCCCCTCCGGCTCCTCGTCGTCGCCGTGACTCCCCCGCGAGAGGAAGATGTACGGGACCTTCTTGTCCTTGATGGTCAGCCCACTGAACTTGACCTCGATGAGCTGCGGCATGAAGCCGCGGACGCTGCGCGAGACGAGGATCTGGTGCGACTCCAGCGTCTCGATGAGCAACGACAGGGCGGCGCCCTTCGATCGAGCCGAGCGGAGTACGGCCACATCCAAGTCGAGAGCTGTGAGCAGCACGGCGACGTCCTCCTCGATCGTCGCCCGAGGCTTCCGGAGGACTCCAACGATCTTGTTCTCGGCGAGCGACTCGTCGTGAGTGCGCAGCATCATCTGCTTCCGCACAAGATCCTTGACGATGAGCTCGACGTCGCTGAGCTCGATCGTCGTACGCGAGTTGACGGCGAAGGTGTCTTTGCTCAACCCTTGCAGCAGCTTCTGCGTCTTCGTTTCGACCTGCGCCCGAACCAGCTCGCGCGGCGCGAAGCAGAGTGCGTACGGCACCTGTGCGGTGCGCGCCAGATCGACGAGATCAGAAAAGCTGATCGTTGACCGTTCGAGGGCGTGGCGATACGGAACGCGTGCACTCACGACAGAGTTCTCGAACAGCTCGACGAAGACGACGCGGTCGATCATCACGCGGCTCCCGTGCAGAGTGACCGCGATCGTCCCTGGCTGGTCGGCGCTCACGGCAACACCGCGTGGTGGCTCAACGATCCAGACTCGGTGGCTGCCGTGCTCCCCATCCGACCGACGATCCCTCATGTCGGCCTTCGAAGCGACCCCGAGTTCGGGTGTCGAGCAAGTCAACTCGCCGACCGGAGGCCATCAAGAAGGTGACGCGTACAAGTGCGCCTTGCCCCAATCCCGCTCCAGACCTCCGGCGCGCACCGCTCGAGAGCCTCTAGGCTCCGAGCATGGGTGATCTCACGGTGACGATTCGTCCTGGTCGGCGCACGGAGATCCAGAACATGCCGTTCGAGGGCAACGGACGCGGCTACACCATCCTCGGAGACATGTTCAACGCTTCACGGCGTGGTCAGGTCGACTACTCCCCCAGCTCCCGATCATGGTCGGTCTCGCGGCCGCACACGAACGCTGTCATCCACGGTCTCGCCGCACGATACGGCCGGGTAACGGTGATTCAGCATGGCGGTGTCGAGAAGTGCGTGGAAGCGTGCTGGAAGACGGGACTCCCCGAAAACGCATGGCTGTGTGAGTGCGCATGCGCTGGACGAAATCACGGCTCGGGGCAGCCGTTCAAAGTCATCGTAGGGGGCAACGGTCCCGGCGGACAGCTCTCGGTGCAGGCCCGTGCGCCCCACGTGTTCTACGTCGGCTGATCACGAGCCGAGTCGGCGGAGCTGACCCGTGCTCGAGCCGGAACCATTGCCAGGGTCCGGTGGGCTCTGGCGGGCTCGAACCGCCGACCACTTCGGTGTAAGCGAAGTGCTCTACCAACTGAGCTAAGAGCCCTCAAGGCCGATCCTACTTGGCGATGAGCTGACATCGTGACGACGAGCGACTTGACTCGCCGTCGCCGACGACGGTGGCCGACTCTCGCCTGCGCGATACTTGCCCTCGGCGCTGCGGCGCTCGTTCGACCCGACCGGGTCCACACTCGAAGGGCCGGGGGTCCCGTGATCAAGCGCATCGTCCGTATCGACGGCATCGGTCTTTTCCGGCGTTGGCAGCCCGGCAGCGATTCCTCCAACTTCGAACGGATCAACGTCGTCTATGGCGGCAACGGCACCGGCAAGTCGTCAGTCGCACGCGCGTTCGGCGAGGCGACCGCGGCATCATCGGCCTCGACCGTGCACGTCTCAGTCGAAGACGGCGACAGGCTTCGCCAAGTCACGTCGAGCGAGGACCCCTTCTGGACACGCGTCCGCGTGTTCAACCAGGACTACGTCGAGAACAACCTGAGCTTCGGCACCGATCGCAGCGAGGCAGCACCGCTTCTCGTCCTCGGCCAGAAGAGCGTTGGTCGCGAGACACGGCTCGCGCAGATCGCCGAACGCCTCGAGATCATCGAGAGCGAGGAGCGTCTCGCGGTTGAGGACGCCGGCCGCGCGAGAAACGCTGCGGACCGTCTCGCAACTGCGACCGCGACGACGATCCACAGCGAGCTGCAGCACGTGAGCGCACGGTACGGCCGGGCCTACAACCGTCGCCAGGTGAAGACCTTGCTGGATGCCTTGCCGACCAGGTTCGACGAACCCCTCGACGAGGTCATCTCGACGCATCTCGGCACTGTTCGTCCGCAGAAGATGGAGCCAGTCTCCCTCCTCACCATCACCGGTGAAAGTGTCGTTCCGCTCGTCGCCGAGGTGGGTGACGCGCTTGCCACCTCGGTGTCGAACGTGGTCCTCGACGACCTGGCCGCGCATCCCGAGGACAGCACCTGGGTGAGTGAAGGCGTGTCGAGGCACGAGCAACGCGATCGGTGCCTGTTCTGTGGCGGTGTGGTGACCGACGAACGCCGAGGTGCTCTGGCCGCGCACTTCGACGGCCGGTTCCGGCAGCTGGAGCGCACGCTCGACATGCTGGACGGCCGCGTCGCAGCGGTCATCGCGGCTCAGCAGGGCATGATCTCCCGCGCGCCGGCAGCAAATCTCCTGTACCCGCCGCTCCGGGAGTCGTACGGTGAGCTGCTCGCCGGGGTGCGAGAGGCCACCACGTCTCGAAGCGAGGCCCTCGACGCGGTTCGCCGTGCGATCGAGACCAAGCGCTCCGCGATGTTCGACGTGGTCACGTTCGATCCCGGTGTTGTCGACGGCCAATCGGACGACGTGGCCGCGATCAACCTCGTGCTGCGGGACCACAACGAGCGTTCGGCGGCGTTCGAGTCGATCCGCGCGGACGCCGCCGACCGTGTCGAGCGCGCTCGGGTCGAGTTGATCCGCTCGGAGTACGTGTCGCTGTCGGAGCGAGCGCTCGGCGCCGAGCAACAAGCGGCAGACCACGGCGCCGAGCGCGAGCAGTTGACCCGCGAACGTGGGCGCCTGAATTCTGCCGGGCTCGACGCGGGACCACTTGCAAGCGAGCTCACCCGAGACGTTGCCGTCCTCCTCGGTCGCGACGAGCTCCGCTTCACCGCCGTCGATGGGCGTTACGCCATCGAACGGGACGGGCGCCCGGCCGTCGGTCTCAGCGAGGGCGAGCGGACGGCGATCTCGCTGCTCCACTTCCTGTGCAGCCTCCGCGACGAGACGATGCGTGGCGCCGACCTGACCGTCGTCATTGACGATCCGGTGTCGAGTCTGGACCAGGAGATCATGGTCGGCGTCTCCGGGCACCTCTGGAACACCTTCGTCGGAGCGGGCATCCGCCACCAGTTGATCCTGCTCACGCACAGCTTCGAGCTCTTCCGGATGTGGGTGAACCAACTGGACCGGCTGCACTCGCGGCTCCGCCGGGACAACTCGTACTCATTGCACGAGCTGCGCTCGAGGGTGAGTCGCGACGCTGAGGACGTTCCCCGTCGTGTGCCTGTGCTGCGGAGCTGGAGCGACCCTCAGCTCCGCAAGAAGCTGCGCTCCCAGTACCACTACCTGTTCTGGCGAGTCGGCAGTGCCGTCCTCGAGCGGAACTCCGGTACGCAGTTCGAGGCTGAGCTTGAAGCTGCTGCGCTCCTACCGAACGCCGCGAGGCGGCTCTTGGAGTCGTTCCTGGCCTTTCGGTTGCCAGTGCTCATGGGCGACTTCGAAGGGAGCATGCGGACGGCGTTCGACGAACACCAGATCGAGCAGCCACTCCGCCAGCGTCTGGTGCGGTTCCTTCACCAGTCGTCGCACAGCGAAGAAGCGGACATCTCTCGGCCCGTGGACGTGCACGAGGCGGTGGTCGTCCTCGAGTCGGTGTTCCGCTTCATCGCGGCAGTGGATCGGCCGCACTTCGAGCAGATGTGCGCCGCCGTCGTGCCGGGCCTCTCGTACATCGGTGCGGCTTCGGTCACGGTGGAACCGGTCGCTGCCGCCTAGCCGTTGCCATTTCCGCACCGACACCAAACCGACACGGACACGGAGCAACGCTCGGACCAGTCAGAGGGAACGGGACGATCACCGTCCTGACCTGGTCTTTCGGCGACCAGCGGAGCGCGAGCGACGGGACTGACATCCACGGTGTAAACGTGGCGCTCTACCAGCTGAGCTAAAGGCCCTCGAGATCCATCGTAGCGGCCGCTCCGTCGGGAACAGCGAGCCAGCCGTCCGGTGGCTCCGCCGCGGCTGCGCGCTCCGAGCAGCGGTCCGTGCAGCCGCGCGTCGCCGGGCCGTCTCGATCCGCACGGGCGTGACGGGCGACGTCCTCGCCGTCGTCATGAGGGACGCGGCGCTGTGGGACGAGGACTCGGCGACGATGCGTCGACGACTGACCGCACCGGACGAACCGAACACCCTGGCATGACGATGCCGCCGAGCCCGTCAACAGCAGGTGATGCTCCGCATGGCGAGCTCAGCGCTGGCACGAGCGGCTCGACCGTCGAGCGCGCCGAGGCCGTTGAACAGGCGGAACACGATCGGCCCGAAGAGCAGGTCGATCACCACGTCGGGGTCGAGGTCGTCCCGCAGTTGACCGGCGTCCATCCCCGCGCGGACCAGATCGCGCGTCGCCGCACGACGAGCGCCGAAGAAGGCCCGCGCGATGATCTCACCGCCACCCGGCTGCGCGACGGAGGCCCCGATCAGCTGGACCGCGACGGTCCCGTCGGCGCTGGCGTAGAACTCGGCGAGTCGCGCCACCTGGTCGAGGAGGTCGTCTTCGACCCGTCCGGTGGACACGGTCGGGACCGCCTCCGTGACGAGGTCGCCCCATGCCTCGACGGCGAGCGGGAAGGCTCCGGCCCAGTGCCGGTAGATCGTCGCCTTCCCGACGCCCGAACGTCGTGCGACCTCGTCGATGCTGAACTCGGGCCACCCCGCATCGGCGAGCAGGGCGGCCGCGGCACTGACCGCTGCGGTCCTCGACTGCAGGCTGACCGGCCGCCCGCGTTGCGGTCCTGCAGACGCTCCGGCTCCCATGCACACAACATAGCGAACGGACCGTTCCGAAAGATATAGTGAACGCATCGTTCCGAAAAAGGAGGGCTCTCGCCATGGAAACGCTTCGCGTCGGCATCATCGGCGTCAACGCAGCACGAGGGTGGGCGCGAGAAGCCCACGTCCCTGCCATCGCCGCCACGGAAGGACTCGAGCTGTCCGCCGTCGCCACGCGCAGCCAGACGAGCGCCGATGCGGCCGGGGCGGCCTTCGGGGTCGCGGCGGCGTACGGCGATCCCCTGGAGCTCATCCGGGATCCCGACGTGGACATCGTCACGGTCGCCAGTTCGGTGTCCGCGCACGAGCCCCTCATCCACGCCGCCCTCCAGCACGGCAAGCACGTCGTGACGGAGTGGCCCGTCGCGGTCGGCACCGCGGCGATGACGACCATCGCGGGTGCCGTCGCGGTGGCAGGAGTGCGGTCGGCGGTCGGACTGCAGGCCCGTCGCGATCCCGCCGTCCTCAGAGCGGCGCAGCTCCTCGCGGACCACGCCGTCGGCCGCGTCCTCGTCGTGCGCGTCTCCTCGACGACGGCCGGGTTCGGTCCCACGGTCGACGAGAGCGCGGCACCGCTGGAGGACCCGGATGCGGGCATGCACCTGCTCACCATCCAGGCGGCGCACACCCTCGACGTCGTCGCAGCACTCCTCGGGTCCCCGGTCGAGGTCTCCGCGCTCCACACCGTCCGGTTCCCGGAGCTCCGGTCCACGACGGGCTCCGTCGTGCCCAGGACGCTGCCCGACCACGTCGCGGTCCTCGGCAGGTTCTCCGACGGTGCGGCACTCGTCGCCGAGGTCGTGGGCGGCCGCGGCCCGGACGACACGCCGTTCCGCCTCACGATCGAGGGGTCCACCGGCGTCCTCGAACTCGTCGGCGGGGCGCCGCGGGGGTTCCAGGCGGGGGTCCTCGAGCTGTTCGTCGACGGCCAGCGGCAGCCGATCGACACGCCTGCGCTGCCGGACTCAGTCGTGAACGTCGCGGGCGTCTACCGAGCACTCCGCGCCGACGTCCGCGACGGCACCTCGACCGCGCCCTCGTTCGTCGACGCGGTCCGACTCGCACACCTGGTCGACGACCTCCGTCGGAGCGACGACACTCGGGCCTCGGTGACCGCGGACCAGGAGTGGCCGCGCGCGCTCCGTCGCATCGGTTGACCGCCGCAGGCCGTCACCCGGAGCGAACACACGGGACGGCTCCAAGCGACGGTCGCCGGGCCCGCCCCGTGGCTGACTGGAGGCTCGGTGTCGGCTGGCACCGAGCCTCCAGTCCGCAGGATCCGCGGACCGAGCCGACGGGTCAGACCGACGCGGCGGTCGCGATCTGCGTGTGGAGGCGGACCAGCGCGGGGTGCCGCGGGTCCGGGAACGCCTGCACGGCGAACGACTCGATCGCACCGGGCTCGAAGACGAGGCACTCGGTGGACCCGCCGAACTGGAAGTACCCGAGCTCGTCGCCCTTGTCGACGTGACGGCCGGGCTCGATGCCGTCGCCGATGACGCAGGAGGAGACCTCGATCATCCCGACGGGGACGACCGCGACGTGTCCGAGCGACGGGTTGTCGGCTTCGATGATGATGACGGCCCGCGCGGCGACGTGCGCGAGGTACCCCTGCGAGTCCTTCGGCTCCACGGCGTCCGAGCCCTCGGCGTCGGCTTCGGAGAAGTACGTGCCGGGCTGGACGAAGGCGCGGACGATGGTGCCGGCGACGGGTGCGTGCCAGCGGTGGTAGTTCGTGGCGCTGAGGAACGCCTGGTACACGGACCCGCCGACGAACCGGTCCACGGACTCGTCGTTCGCGAGGAGGTCCTCGAGGGAGTACGGCTGCTGCTTCACCCAGAACTCGTCACGACGTTGCACGTTCGTCGCGATGGCGTACGGCGTGGACTCGCTCGAGCTGACCACGACGGTGTCGTCGTCGGGGGCCGCGACGGGGCGCTGGCCGTCCTTGAACCGGCGGATGAAGAAGTCGTTCCAGGACGTGAAGCCCCAGTGCTCGGCGTCGGGGTCGTGCTGGAACTGGTCCATGCCGACGACCTGCTGTGCCTGCTCCGACTTCCACCCGTCGGGTGCGTCGACGATCACGGACAGCGAGGCGGGGCTGTCGAGGTACTCGGCCCACGCGTCCAGGACGTCCTTCAGTGCGGCGTTGACCTTCGGGTCCCGGTAGACGGCGAACCCGGCCGGGGTGGCCATCGTCCAGTCGAGGATCGCGGCGAACGGGGTGGTGACCATGCCGCCGTCGCTGAACGCCGGAGCGGTCGTCATGACCTCGTTGACGAGGGAGAAGAACTCGTCGGTGTCCTCGATGTGCCGCTTCCGGTACTGCTTGCCGTGCGGGACCTGCTCGATCATGCGGGTCATCCCCATCCGGATCACCGGGTCGGTGTCGAACAGGTGCCGGAACGCGGCGACGGCGGGGTGCAGCGGGCGGTCGCGGTGGGCGCGAGCGCGTTCGCGGTGCCCTTCGATCCAGGCTTCGAGGTCGTCCTGGCCAGGCAACCACCCGCCCCGGCGTTTGTGGTCGGTCTCTGCGGGTGTCGTCATGTCCCGAACGCTACCCACCGGGCCAGGACGTGCGACGGACGCCCCCGGCGAATCCTCACAGGGCGCACGTCTGGCTGGCGTCACCCGGCCGCCGGCGGGTCCTCCGGCATCGGGTGCTCCCCCTGCCAGATCGCGTCCACGGCGCCGAACTCCCTCGGGTAGCACTGCGTGTCGAAGACCTCGCTCCCGTCGGACGGCGTGGTGTACAGGAACCAGGGACCGATCCCCCGCCCCTCGCCGTTCCACCCGCCGTCCGAGTACCAGGAGAGCGGGACGTCGGCCATCGGCTGCCCGGCCTGTGCCTGACACGCGAGCAGCCGGTTGAACGCCGTCCGGTACTCGTCCAGCGTGACGACGCCGTCGGCCGTCTCGGCCTCCTGCTGCGCGGACGGACGAGCGATCTGCGGCGACCTCGCCCACGAGACCCACACGCCGTACCGGTCGGCGTCGTCGGCGGAGAGGGTCACCGAGACGTCGCCGGACGCCGGTGCCGCGGCGAGCGCCCATCCGATCTGCTCGGACTCCGGGTCGGCGCGACGACCACACGTGGTGCCCTCGACCGGGCGACCTCCCACCTCGACGGTCGGGGCACTGCCGTCGAGACATGCCCACGCCACGGCGACGCGGTCCGCGCCGGATGGTCGGGAGGACAGGGTCAGCGCGGTGTCGCCGTGTGTGACGCGGAACGTCGGGGTGCCGAGGAGCCGGCCGTGGTTGACGTCCTCGACCATGGACCGCGTCGTGGCACCGAGCGAAGCCTGGACGGCGGTGTCCGGGTCGTTGCCGGGGAGCGCTGCGGCGGTGAGCCCGCCGGTCAGGCCGCCGCCGACCAGGAACGCGGCGACGACGGCTGCGACCGTGGCCCGGGTCGGTCGCCGCCGACGGCGCGCTCGGGCCGCAGGAGTGGACACGACCTCGGCGACGAGGGCATCGCGCATCGCGGTCAGTCGTGGGGAGCGTTCGTCGTCCCAAGAAGGGCGTTCGTCGTCCAGTGGGGAGCGTTCGTCGTTCACAGTGCGCCTCCGAGGGGTTCCGCTGTGGCTGTGTACTGCTGGTGGAGCCGGGCCTTCGCCCGGTGGAGTCGGGACTTGACGGTCCCGGCGGGGACGCCGAGTGCCGTCGCCGCCTCGCGTTCGCTGAGCCCCTCGAGGACGCAGAGCGTGAGGACCCGTTGGTCGGCGAGCCCGAGGCCGCGGAGCGCGGCGACCGCGTCCCCGTCGGTGAACCGCTCGGCGGGGTCGGGAGCGGGGTCGTCGACGGGGAACCGGCCGAGGAAGCTGCGGTGTCTGCGGGTCGAGCGGGTGAGGTTGTGCGCCGCGTTCGTCGTCGTCACGAGCAGCCAGGGCAGCAGGGAGTCGTCGACGAACCGCACGTGGTCACGTCGCCGCCAGGCTTCGAGGAAGGCGATGGCGACCACGTCGTCGGCATCGGCAGGGGTGGGGACGAGTCCGACCGCGTGTCGACGGAGCCGTGGAGCGTGCCTGTCGAACACCCGCCCGAACGCCTGGCCGTCGCCCGCGGTGCTCAGGGCCCAGTCGGCGCGGTCCCCCGTGATCTGGTTCATGTCCTGTGGTGTCCGCAGCCCCGCGATCGGTTCCCTCGTCGGCGTGTCGCGGGCCGCAAAGCCGTGGTCGCGCACGATCCGGAGCCTAGGCCACCGGGTCCGGCGGCACCGGCCGACCGTCCGGCAGCGCGACGCGGCCCGACGACCGGCCGGGGCACGTACGATCTCGGCATGACCGCCGTCCGCACCGGGTGCGACCTCGCCGCAGTCGACGACGTCCTCGCCGGGATCAGCGCGCACGGCGAGCGGTACCTCGCCCGGGTCTTCACGGTCCGGGAGCGCACCGACGCTCACGACGACCCGGAGCGCCTCGCCGCGCGGTTCGCCGGCAAGGAGGCCGTGATCAAGCTCCTCCGCCCCACCGGCGGGCAGGCGGTCCCGCTGCACGACGTCGCGATCGTGCTCGACGGCCACGGCGCCCCGGTGGTGGAGCTCACCGGCGCAGCCCTGACGCTCGCCGAAGCGCAGGGGATCACCGTGGTCGACGTGTCACTGTCCCACGAGCGTGGGCTGGCGCTCGCGACGGCGGTGGCGCTGGCAGACCGGTGAACGGGCCCCGCATCGGGACACCCTGAACCGCTGTTCAGCCCCGGGCGGGTCGTTGCGGTTTCGCGCATCCGGACGGCGGCTTTCCGGGGCATCCCGGTCCCTAGGGTTGCTCGCATGCAGCCGGACCAGAACACCCTCGCTGACACGACCGAACAGGCCGTCCGACGCGCGCTCGCCGACCACGGGCGGCTCACCGTCGACGCGTGGGACGTGGCACCGATCGCGGATCTCTACCTCCTCGGGCTGACGTCCCACGCGACCGTCAACGTGATGCTCGCGATCGAGAACGACCTCGACGCGGAGTTCCCCGACCACCTCCTGCATCGAGCGACGTTCTCCTCCGTGGAGTCGTTGACCACCGCGGCGGCCCAGGTGACGGCGTGACCACGCTGCAGCCGGAGTCCCCGACGCGGTCCGTGGTCGCGGCCGGATCCACCGCGGACCGCTTCGCCGAGCGCACCGCCGCCGTCGCAGCCGTCGCCGCGCAGTTCGCGGACGAGGTCGACCGGGACGCCCGGCCCCCGCGCGAGGCGATCGCCGCGATGCGCGAGTACGGCCTGCTCGCCGCCGCGGTCCCGGTCGAACGCGGTGGCGAAGGCGCCTCGGTGTCCGACCTGTCCGCGATCGCGACCGAGCTCGGCGGTGCGTGCGCAGCGACGGGGATGGTGTTCGCGATGCACCAGGGCCAGGTGATGGCGCTCTGGCGCCACGGCGGTGACGCTGCCGGCGTGCGCGCGATGATCGACCAGGTCCTGGGTGGCGCGCTCGTCGCGTCGTCGACCACCGAGAAGGGCGTCGGTGGCGACGCTCGACGGTCCACCTGCGCGATCGAGGCGTCCACCGAGGTCCCCGGTCGCATCCGCCTCCGCAAGGACGCCCCCGTCATCTCCTACGCCACGGAGTCCAGCGCGGTGTTCGTCACCGCTCGCCGCGACCCCGACGCACCGGCGTCCGACCAGCGCCTCGTGATCTGCGACACCGAACGCACCGTGCTCTCGCAGACCTCGACGTGGGACACACTCGGACTCCGGGGCACGTGCAGCAACGGGTGGATCCTCGACGCCGAGACCACCCTCGACCACGTGTTCCGCGACGACTACGCCACGATCTCGGCGCAGACGATCCTCCCCGTCTCGCACGTGCTGTGGGCGTCGGTGTGGCTCGGCATCGCGGCCTCGGCAGCGGAACGCGCACGCTCGGCCGTCCGCAAGCAGGCACGGGCCAGCATCGGGACGACACCACCCGGTGCGCTGCGGCTCGCGGAGCTCCTCGTCGACCTCCAGGGCCTCGCCGACGGCGTCCGGCACGCCGCCGAGCGGTTCGACGCCGTCGCCGACGACCCCGACACCCTCGAGTCGAGCGCATACGCCCTCGCCGCGAACGCGCTGAAGGTCGGCGCCTCCCAGAAGGTGACGGACATCGTCACCGCAGCGCTCCGCATCGTCGGGATCGCCGGGTACGCCGCGTCGGGACCGATGAGCATCGCCCGGCACCTCCGAGACGCACACGGCGCCGCCGTCATGGTGAGCAACGACCGTCTCCTCCAGAACGACGCCGGCCTGGCACTCATGAGCGGAGCGATCCTGTGACAATCACCGAAGCACCCGTGACCGCGACGCCGCTCGACCGTGCCCGCGCAGCGCTCCGGGCACGACTCCTCGCCGATCGCGTCCTCATCGACCTCGGGTCCCCCGGGCTCTACGGCCGCACCGGCGTCTTCGAGCGCGTGTACACCGCCGTCGACACCGCTGCCGTCCGCTCGATGGCGGACCTCGACTCCGAGGTCCTCCGCTTCCCGCCCGTCGAACCGCTCGCCGCGTTCGAACGCACCGACTACATCGCCTCGTTCCCGGACCTCGCGGCGTCGATCTCCGGCTTCACCGGCGGCGACCGCAAGCACCGCGAGCTCCTCGCGGCGCGCGAACGCGGCGAGCGCTGGGAGTCCTTCCTGGAGCCGGCGGACCTGATGCTCGCCCCAGCGGTCTGCCACCCGGTCTACGGCCTGGTCGGTGACACGGTGCAGCAGGCCGGCCGGTCCTTCGACATCGTCGGCGACTCGTTCCGGCGTGAGCCATCGCTCGACCCGATGCGGCTGCAGGCGTTCCACATGCACGAGTTCGTCCACATCGGCACACCCACATCGGCGAAGGCGCACCGCGACGAACACATCCCCGTGATGCGGTCGCTCCTGGAAGGCTTCGGGCTGGACATCGACGTGGTCCCCGCGAACGACCCGTTCTTCGGCCGCGTGGGCAAGATCCTCGCGCGCAACCAGGTCGAACAGGCGCTGAAGTACGAGTTCGTCACGCCGGTCTACGGTGACGCGGGCGAGGCGACCGCGATCAGTTCCGCCAACCTCCACGAGGACCACTTCGGCCTGTCCTTCGGGCTCCGCACCGAGGACGGCGAGGTCGCCCACAGCGCATGCCTGGCCTTCGGCCTGGAGCGCATCACGATCGCCCTGTTCGCCGCGCACGGCACCGACCCCGCCGCATGGCCAGCGGCTGTCCGTCGCGCGCTGACGCTGTGACCACCACGCACGGGTGGTCGGGTTCCCCGGCTTCCCGGGTCGCGGTGCAGACGCCGCCGTCGGTGCGCGCTGGGGTCGTGATCTGCACACCGCTCGGACAGGAGGGCGTGCTCGCGTACCGCACGTTCCGCCTGCTGGCGGACCGCCTGGAGGCTCGTGGCGTGGCTTCGGTGCGCTACGACCCGTCCGGCCGTGGCGATTCCGAGGACGACGCCGACCCCGACGCGCCGGTCCGGTCCGCTCGCAACGCGGCGGCCGTGCTCCGCACGGCCGGGGCCGAGCGGATCGTCTTCGTCGGACTCGCCTCAGGCGCACTCATCGCCTCCGCAGCCGCGACCGAGGGCGACGGCCTGGTGCTCTGGGACGCACCCGAGTCCGGCCGCGCCTGGCTGCGTCGACAGCGTGCGCTCGCGACGCTGACGATCGAGGCCACCCGTGTCGTCGACGGCGTCGAGACCCTCGTGGGGATCGACCTGGATCCGGCGCAGGCCGCAGCCGTCGCCGCGCTCGTGCACGTCGAACGGGACCCCCGCTCCACGCTCGTGCTGGTGCGGCCAGGGGCGCGAGGCCCTCGAGCGGTCGGTGGTCTTCCGGTCGTCGAGGTACCTGGGAGCGCAGAGCTGCTCGACGAGATGAGCATCCACGCGCGCATGCCGGTGCAGGCGGTCGACACGGTGGTCGCATGGGTCGACGAACACGTTCCCACGGCGACGATCGCGTCGGGACCGCCACGTGTCGACGCGGTCCTCGACCTCGACTCCGGGATCTCGGAGCACGTCGTGCACCTCGGACCGGAGTCGCTCTTCGCCGTGGAGACGGTCCCCGCCGGCGCGCCGGACGACGCTCCCGTCGTCGTCCTGCACACCGGCGGCGCCGAGCACCGGGTCGGCGGGAACGACTACCAGGTCGCACTCGCCCGGGCGCTCGCCGAGGACGGCGCCAGGGTCGTCCGGGTCGACCGCCGGGGCACCGGGGAGAGCACGACGGTGTCCGCCGGTGAGCACAACCACCTGTTCGCGCAGACGTGGGTCGACGACCAGGACGCGGTCGTGTCCGCCCTCGGGGTCGACGGCGACCGCCTCGCACTGGTCGGTATGTGTGCCGGTGCGTGGCTCGCCGGCCGCTCTGCGGCGCTGTCCCCACGGCTGGTCGTGGAGATCAGCCCGAACGACTTCCGCCGGCGGCCCGCCGCACCGGGTGGCCACAGCGCGGCGGCCGCGGGGTCGCCGTCGTCCACCCGGCTGCGGATCCGGTCCTGGTACGACCGTGTCGTGCCGCAGGTCGTCCGTGCGCACGTCGAGCGGAGCCGCACCGGGGGCGTCCTGCAGCACGTGCGACCACTCGTGGCGGCTGGCACCGAGGTGGTGGTGATCGCGGCTCCCGTCGACGTCGCGACGTTCGAGCGTCTCGGTGGCCGCGCGGCGCTCGAGCGGTACGCACCAGGGCCCCACCCCGGCTCGGTCAGCCTGGTGCCGGTGCCCGACGGGGACCACGCGCTGTTCTCCCCGGGCATGCGGCGGGCGGTGGTGTCCGAGGTCCGATCCCGGGTCGCTGCACTCGTGCCGGAGCGCGTCTGACCGAGTACACACGGAACGGTGCGACGAGCAACGGCGACTGCGACCCTGACGGCCGCCGCGCTCGTGGTGCTCCTCGCGGGGTGCTCGGCGGTGCAGGACGGTCCGCCGTGGCCGCGTCCGACCGACCTCGCGGCACGGGCCGAGGCCGCAGGGCTCCACGACGTGTGGGGACAGCGACTGGCCGAGCACATCCACACCCACGTGACGATCACCGACGGAGACGAACCGGTCGTGATCCCCGCGGACATCGGCCACTCGGACCGTCGGCACTTCGCCGCGGAGATCCACACGCACGACACGTCGGGCATCGTCCACGTCGAGTCACCGGTCCGACAGGACTTCACCCTCGGGCAGTTCTTCGACGAGTGGGGCGTCCCCTTGAGCGCCTGGGGTGTGGGCGGTCTGCACGGGGACCTGACCGTGTGGGTCGACGGCCGCCGGTACCTGGGGAACCCGCGGTCGATCGTGCTGGAGGACCTCGGCGAGGTCGACCTCGTCGTCACGACCGTCGGCGAAGTCCCACGTCGTCCGCCCGTGTTCCACTGGCCGCCGCAGTACCACTGAGCGCGGCCACCACCGCTGCCGGGTGCTCGACGTGGGCGAAGTGCCCGCAGTCGTCCAGGAGCATCGTTCGCGTCTGCGGCACCACGCGTGCCAGGTCCTCGAGGTCCCGGACGCGGGCGAAGACGTCGTCGCGCCCGGAGACCGCGGTCACGGGGCACCGGATCCCCCGCCAGCGGTCCGTGTCGTAGGCGGCGCCCGATCGTGCGGCGGCGAGGAAGCCCGCAGGCCGGAGCTCCTCGACGAAGGCGTCGAGCACGCTCCGGTCCAGGCGCCGCACGTGGGTGAAGACGGGTGCGGCGAGCAACCGCAGGAGACCGATGCCGGCGAGCACCCGGAGCATCGGGACGGCCGCGCCGCGCGTGATGGCGAGGCCGGCCCGCAGCAGTGTGAACGCGGGAACGGTCAGCACGCCGCGCAACGGGTGCCGAGCGGCGTCGATCGCGGCGAACGTCGTCCCGGAGACGAGCGTCACCGAACGGGTCCGGTCCGGGGCGGCGACCGCGAGGTGCATGCCGACGAAGGCGCCCATCGAGTGCCCGACGACGTCGACGACCGGGACGCCGAGCGCATCGAGCACGGCGGTCAGCACCACGACGGCGTCATCGACCGACAGCGGCGTCGAAGGTGCGGGCGACGACCCCCAGCCGGGCAGGTCGACGAGGACCAGCCCGCGGCTCGGGAAGCCGTCGGCGGCCTCGAGCAACGGGGTCCACGTGGTCCAGGAACCGGCGACCCCGTGGAGGAACAGCAGGGGCCGGTCTCCGCTGCGGGCGTGCACCACGACGGGACCGTGCACGGTCGGGACGACCGTCCTGCGGAGCGACCACCTGGCGGCGTCAGCCGTCACCGGGAACGGCGCGTACGCGTCGGTCGTGCCCGCCCGCGGTGTTGCGGCGGTGTCGATGGCGTGCACCGAGCCTCCAGTCCGGTGCGTGCGCACCCAGGAGGTGTTCGGAACCCGACCGGTCGACGGTTGGTGCGACGGACCGCCCGTCAGGCGACCGACTGTCAGGCGACCGGGACGGGCGCCGTGCAGGCGGCCAGCCGGTCGAGCGCCGCGCGGTACTCGGTGACGTCGCGGGCGACGCCGGGCTCGGAGATGATCGAGGCGCGGATCCGGCCCTGGACGTCGATGACGAAGGTGGCGCGGTTCGCGAAGCCCTTGTGCTCGAGGAAGACCCCGTACTCCTTCGAGACGGCGCCGTGCGGCCAGAAGTCCGCGAGGAGCTCGAAGTCGTAACCGTTGAGGTCGGCGAACGAGCGGAGCGTCGCCTTCGAGTCGACCGAGATGCCGATGAGCTCGACGCGGTTGTCCTGGAACATCGCGACGTTGTCCCGGAGGGCGCAGAGCTCGCTCGTGCAGGTCGACGAGAACGCGAGCGGGAAGAAGACGAGTGCGACCGGGCGGGAACCGCGGAAGTCGCTGAGGCGGACGTGCTCTCCGAACTGGTTCGGGAGTTCGAAGTCCGGCGCGAGTGAGCCGATCTCCAGTGCCATCGTTGCGTGTACTTCTTCCTCGGGCTGCGGGTGTGCCCGTCGATCCATGCACGCGCAGGGTCGCACGGGCACGATCGGCAATCGTACGCCGACGACACGCGAATGCAAGCACCTGTTCACGAGCGTGCGGACACACGTCACCATCAGGGTGCTCGTCGGTGCTGGGGCCTAGAGTGGTCGAGGCTCCCACCGCTGGTCGTGACCCGACCGACCGGTGCGCCACCATGTCCACCACCACGAGAACGAACCGAGGTCAAGGGTGACGGTGAACGACCAGGACCCGTACAGCAACGGCAGCACGGACCAGGACCCGGAGGAGACCGCCGAATGGCGTGAGTCCCTCGACGGACTGGTCGCCGCACACGGTCACGAGCGTGCGCGCGAGATCATGCTGAGCCTGCTCAAGCGGTCCAAGGAACTGCACCTCGGCGTGCCGATGGTCCCGACGACGGACTACGTCAACACGATCGCGCCGGAGAACGAGCCGGAGTTCCCCGGCGACGAAGAGCTCGAGCGCCGCTACCGCCGCTGGATCCGCTGGAACGCGGCCATCACGGTGCACCGCGCGCAGCGCCCCGGCATCTCGGTCGGCGGCCACATCTCGACCTACGCGTCGAGCGCCGCCCTGTACGAGGTCGGCTACAACCACTTCTTCCGCGCGCAGGACCACGCGTCCGGCGGCGACCAGGTCTTCTTCCAGGGCCACGCCTCCCCCGGCATGTACGCCCGTGCCTACATGGAAGGCCGCCTCGACGAGAACCAGCTCGACGGGTTCCGTCAGGAGAAGTCGCACGAGGGCGGCGGACTGTCGTCGTACCCGCACCCGCGCCTCATGCCGCACTTCTGGCAGTTCCCGACCGTGTCGATGGGCATCGGCCCGATCAACGCGATCTACCAGGCGCAGCAAGCCAAGTACCTGTCGAACCGCGGGATCAAGGACGCGTCCGACCAGCAGGTCTGGGCGTTCCTCGGCGACGGCGAGATGGACGAGGTCGAGTCCCGCGGGCAGCTGCAGGTCGCGGCGAACGACGGGCTCGACAACCTCAACTTCGTGATCAACTGCAACCTGCAGCGTCTCGACGGCCCGGTCCGCGGCAACGGCAAGATCATCCAGGAGCTCGAGAGCTACTTCCGTGGTGCCGGCTGGAACGTCATCAAGGTGATCTGGGGCCGCGAGTGGGACGACCTGCTCGCCCGCGACACCGACGGCGCGCTGCTCAACCTGATGAACGTCACCCCCGACGGTGACTACCAGACGTACAAGGCCGAGAACGGCGCGTACGTCCGCGAGAACTTCTTCGGGCGCGACCCCAAGGCGCTGCAGCTCATCGACGGCTACAGCGACGACCAGGTCTGGAACCTCAAGCGCGGTGGCCACGACTACCGCAAGGTCTACGCGGCGTTCAAGGCCGCGACCGAGCACAAGGGCCAGCCGACCGTCATCCTCGCGAAGACGGTCAAGGGCTACGGCCTCGGACCGAGCTTCGAGGGCCGCAACGCGACCCACCAGATGAAGAAGCTCACGCTCGACAACCTCAAGCAGTTCCGCGACGAGATGCGCATCCCGATCTCCGACGCGCAGCTCGAGGAGAACCCCTACACGCCGCCGTACTACCACCCCGGGAACGACGACGAGGCCATCCAGTACATGCACGAGCGCCGTCAGGCACTCGGCGGGTACGTCCCGGAGCGTCGCACCAAGTACACGTCGATCACGCTGCCCGACGACTCGAAGTACCAGGTCGTCAAGAAGGGTTCCGGCAAGCAGGAGATCGCCACCACCATGGCGTTCGCCCGTCTGCTGAAGGACCTCCTGCGCTCCCCGGACTTCGGTGACCGCGTGGTCCCGATCATCCCGGACGAGGCACGCACGTTCGGCATGGACGCGTACTTCCCGACGGCGAAGATCTACAACCCGAACGGGCAGCACTACACGTCCGTCGACCGCGAACTCCTCCTGGCGTACAAGGAGAGCCCGCAGGGCCAGATCATCCACGTCGGCATCAACGAAGCCGGTGCCCTCGCGGCCTTCACCGCGGTCGGCACCTCGTACTCGACGCAGGGCGAACCGCTCATCCCGGTCTACGTCTTCTACTCGATGTTCGGCTTCCAGCGCACCGGCGACGCCATCTGGGCCGCCGGCGACCAGATGACCCGCGGGTTCATGATCGGCGCGACCGCCGGCCGCACGACGCTCACGGGCGAGGGCCTGCAGCACGCCGACGGACACTCGCTGCTGCTCGCGGCGACGAACCCGGCCGTCGTGTCCTACGACCCGGCGTACGGCTACGAGATCGGGCACATCGTGCAGTCCGGCCTCGACCGCATGTACGGCACGAACGAGGACGGCTCGCCCAAGCACGCCGACCCGAACGTCATGTACTACCTGACGGTCTACAACGAGCCCATCGTCCAGCCCGCCGAGCCCGAGGGCGTCGACGTGGACGGGATCGTCAAGGGCATGTACCTGCTCAAGCCGAGCGAGCACGACGGCCCGAAGGCGCAGCTCCTGGCGTCCGGTGTCGCGGTGCCGTGGATCCTCGAGGCACAGCAGCTCCTCGCCGAGGACTGGGGCGTCTCCGCAGACGTCTGGAGCGTCACGAGCTGGGGCGAGCTCTACCGCGACGGCCTCGACGCGGAGCAGCACGCGTTCCTCAACCCGAACGAGCAGCCGCGCACGCCGTACGTCACCGAGCGCCTGCTCTCGACCGAGGGGCCCGTCGTCGCCGTCAGCGACTTCATGCACCAGGTCCAGGAGCAGATCCGCCCGTTCGTGCCGACCGACTACGCCACCCTCGGCGCCGACGGCTTCGGCTTCTCGGACACCCGTCCGGCCGCCCGTCGCTTCTTCCACATCGACGGCCCCTCGGTCGTCGTGCGGACGCTGCAGCAGCTCGCCCGCCAGGGCAAGGTCGACGCGGCGCTCGTCCAGCAGGCGATCGACAAGTACCGGCTGCACGACGTGACCGCCGGCACGACCGGTTCCGCCGGCGGCGAGAGCTGACACCGGCGGTGACGACACCCCGCACCGACCCTGCCGTGGGCCGGGAGAACGACCGCGAACGCGCGCTCTCCTGGCTCCGGCAGGTGTCGGGCGAACTCTCGACCGCCACGATCAAGCGGCTCGAGGACACGCTCCCCTGGTACAGCGAGATGCCGCCAGGCCGACGATCCGCGGTCGGCATGGTGGCGCAGGCCGGCATCACGTCGTTCATCTCGTGGCTCGAGGGCAGCGCGTCGACGCCGTGGATCGCCGCGGCCGACGTGTTCGGCTCCGCGCCGCGGGAACTCCTCCGCTCGGTGAGCCTGCAGCAGACGCTGCAGCTCATCCGCGTCGTGGTGACCGTGGTCGAGGAGCGCGCCAAGGACGACGAGATGCTGCAGGAGGCGATCCTGAAGTACTCGCGGGACATCGCGTTCGCAGCCGCCGACGTGTACGCGCGTGCTGCGGAGGCCCGCGGGCTCTGGGACGCGCGGCTCGAGGCGCTCGTGGTCGACTCGATCCTGTCGGGCGAGTACGACGACGAACTGCCGTCGCGGATCGCGGCGCTCGGCTGGCACGGTCACGGCGAGGTCGCAGTGCTCGTCGGCACGGCGCCGAAGCAGCTCGAGGTCGACCAGGTCCGCCGTGCTGCCCGCCACATGGACGCCGACGTGCTCATCGGCGTGCAGGGGTCGCGGCTCGTGGTCGTCATCGGTCGCTCGACCCCGCGGGACGACGTCCCTGAAGGCGAAGAGCCCGTCTCGTTCATGGCGATCGCGCAGGCTCTGGAGCCGATGTTCGGCGAGGGGCACCTGGTCCTCGGCAACGAGGTCCCCGGGGTGGTCGACGCGTCGACCTCGGCGAAGGCGGCCCTCGCCGGGTTCGCCGTCGCGCGTGCCTGGCGCGGCGCTCCCCGTCCAGCGCTCGCGGACGACCTGCTCCCCGAGCGCGCACTGGCCGGCGATCCCCTCGCCCGCTCCGCCCTCGTCCAGCGCATCTACGTCCCGCTGAAGGACCAGTCCACCGAACTGCTCCAGACGCTCTGGTGCTACCTCGACACCGGTCGGTCCCTCGAAGCCACGGCCCGCGAGCTCTTCGTGCACCCGAACACCGTCCGATACCGGCTCCGTCGTGTCGCCGACATCATCGGGTGGGATGCCACACACGCCCGCGACGCCCTCATCGTGCAGTCGGCGCTCATCCTCGGCGCGATGTCCGAGTCCGCCTCCGGTCGACGTCGGATCGGACGCCGGTGACCTCCGACCGTAGGGGTCCCACAATGTCTCGAGCGGATTCGTGTCGGGAGTCCACACGGGGCGCACGCGTCGCGGCAGACAGGATTGTCCGGTGATCGTCGTCGTCGCGCCCGGACAGGGCTCCCAGACTCCCGGCTTCCTCGCCCCGTGGCTCGAGGACGCCGCCGTTCGTGAACGCGTCGGGCAGTGGTCCGAAGCGATCGGCGTGGACCTCGCCGTGCACGGCACCGAGTCCGACGCGGACACCATCAAGGACACCGCGCTGGCCCAGCCGCTCATCGTGGCCGCCGGCATCATCACCGCCGACGCACTCCTCGCCGACGGCCGCCGTGCCCTGGTCGGAGGCGTCGCCGGACACTCGGTCGGCGAGTTCACCGCCGCTGCCGTCGCCGGCATCCTGCAGCCGACCGACGCCGTCTCCCTCGTCGCCGCCCGCGGCCGGGCGATGGCCGACGCCGCAGCGCTCGAGCCGACCTCGATGGCGGCCGTCCTCGGCGGTGACGCCGACGAGGTCGCCCAGGCCCTCGAGGCGCACGGCCTCGTGCCCGCGAACCACAACGGCGGCGGGCAGACCGTCGTCGCCGGCGCTGCCGCAGCGATCGCGGCACTCGCCGAGAACCCGCCGACGAAGGCCCGTGTGATCCCCCTCGCCGTGGCCGGCGCGTTCCACACCCGGTACATGGCCCCAGCGGTCGAGCGTGTGGCCCCCGTCGCCGCCGGCACCACCGCAGTGGACCCGACGCTCCCGATCTGGACGAACGCCGACGGTTCGCGCGTGGACGACGGCCGGCAGTTCGTCGACCTGATGGTCCAGCAGATCGCGAACCCCGTGCACTGGGACTCCGTGATGGAGTCCTTCCAGCAGGCCGGTGTCACCGGCATCATCGAGCTCGCACCGGCCGGTGCGCTCGTCGGACTCGCCAAGCGCGGCCTGCGCGGCACCCCGACGGTCGCGATCAAGTCCCCCGAGGACCTGCCGGCCGCGATCGAGCTCCTCAGCACCGCGGAGGTGTCCGCATGACCGACGTGTCAGAAGCCGTCGAGCCGACCGGCCGTCCCGTCCTCGCGCAGCGCAGGGGCCACGAGTTCAGCCGCATCATGGCGTTCGGCGCCGCGCGCGGTGAGCTCACCGTCCCGAACGACGACCTCGTCGGACCGATCGACTCCTCCGACGAGTGGATCCGGCAGCGCACCGGGATCATCACCCGGATGCGTGCTGGTGAGGGCGTCGAGGCGGTCGACCTCGCCGAGACCGCGGCGCGCGAAGCGATCGCGAAGGCCGGGCTCACCCCCGACCAGATCGGTGTCGTCCTGGTCAGCACCGTGACGCACACGGTCGCGACGCCGTCGATGGCATCGCTCCTCGCCGAGCGCATCGGCGCCACCCCGGCTGCGGCCTACGACATCAGCGCCGCGTGCGCCGGGTACGCCTACGGCATCGCCCAGGCCGACTCGTTCGTGAAGTCCGGCATCGCCGACCACGTGCTGGTCATCGGCGCCGAGAAGCTCAGCGACATCGTCGACCCGACCGACCGGTCCATCTCGTTCCTGCTCGGTGACGGCGCCGGCGCGGCGGTCGTCGGCCCGAGCGACTTCCCCGGCATCGCCCCGACCATCTGGGGATCGGACGGGTCCAAGTGGGACGCGATCGGCATGACCTCGACCTTCAACGAGTGGGAAGCGGGGGCCGCGCGGCCGACGATACGGCAGGCCGGTCAGACCGTGTTCCGCTGGGCCGTCTGGGAGATGGTCAAGGTCGCCCGCGAAGCGCTGGAGACCGCAGGCGTCCGCCCCGACCAGCTCGCCGCGTTCGTCCCGCACCAGGCGAACATCCGCATCATCGACGAGTTCGCCAAGCAGCTCGGGCTCCCCGAGTCCGTGGTGATCGCCCGCGACATCACGACCACCGGCAACACCTCGGCCGCGAGCATCCCGCTCGCCACCCACCGCCTGCTCGACGAGCACCCGGAGCTGTCGGGCGGACTCGCCCTGCAGATCGGGTTCGGCGCCGGACTCGTGTTCGGCGCGCAGGTGGTCGTGCTCCCCTAGTCCACCGACTCACCCACAGGCCTGCCAGGCTGCGGGCACGGGACCACCCCGTGCCCTAGGCTGGTCCACGGTCAAACGACACCCCCCTCAAGGAGACACCATCATGGCCCTGTCCAACGAAGACGTCCTCGCCGGCCTGGCCGAGCTGATCAACGACGAGACCGGCATCGCGACCGACACCGTGCAGGCGGACAAGTCGTTCACGGACGACCTCGACATCGACTCGATCTCGATGATGACCATCGTCGTGAACGCCGAAGAGAAGTTCGACGTCAAGATCCCCGACGAAGAGGTCAAGAACCTCAAGACCGTCGGTGACGCCGTCGACTTCATCGTCAAGGCCCAGGCCTGATACCCACAGCCCTGGCGCGAACTTCCTGAACGCCGCGGTCCGGCTCGACCCTTCCGGTCACGGGCCGCGGCGCTCTTCATGTCCACCTCAGAAGAAACAAGTCGTTCCATGACCAACAAGACCGTCGTCGTCACCGGGATCGGTGCGATCACCCCTCTCGCCGCGACTGCCTCGGAGACCTGGGACGCCCTGCTCGAGGGCAAGTCCGGCATCACCAGGCTCGAAGACCCGCGCTACGCCGAGCTCGACATCCCCGTCGAGTTCGCGGGCCAGGCCCGGAAGTTCATCACCGACCAGCTCACCCGCCCCGAGACGAAGCGGTTCGACCCGTCGTCGCAGCTCTCGCTCATCGCCGCGCGCGAAGCCTGGGCCGACGCCGGCATCGACAACGAGACCGTCGTCCCCGAGCGCCTCATCGTCGACTGGGCGACCGGCATCGGCGGCGTGAACACCCTGCTCGACGCCTGGGACACCCTGCGCGAGAAGGGCCCGCGCCGCGTCCTCCCGATGACCGTTCCGATGCTCATGGCGAACGGTCCGGCAGCGGCCATCGAGATGGAGTTCGGTGCCCGTGGCGGTGCCCGGACCTACCTCTCCGCATGTGCCTCGTCCACCGAGTCCCTCGCCGAGGCGTACCGGCACGTGGCCACGGGTGAAGCCGACATCGTCATCGCCGGTGGTGCCGAAGCAGCGCTCCACCCGATGCCGCTCGCGTCCTTCGCCGCGATGCAGGCGCTCTCGCGTCGGAACGACTCCCCCGAGACCGCCTCGCGTCCGTACGACGTCACGCGCGACGGCTTCGTGCTCGCGGACGGCGCGGCTGCCCTCATCCTCGAGACGAAGGAGCACGCCGAGGCCCGCGGCGCGAAGATCTACGCCGAGGTCGCCGGCGCCGGCATCACGTCCGACGCCTTCCACATCACCGCTCCGGACCCCGAGGGCAGCGCGGCCGCCCGTGCGGTCCTGACGGCACTCGAGCACGCCGGTGCCTCGCGCGACGACGTCGCGCACGTCAACGCGCACGCCACGTCGACCCCGGTCGGCGACATCGCCGAGTACCACGCCATGCGTCGCGTGTTCGGTGACCACCTCGACTCCGTCGTCGTCTCGGCGACGAAGGCATCCACCGGGCACCTGCTCGGTGGTGCCGGTGCGATCGAGGCGATGTTCACCGTCCTCGCGCTGCACAACCGGGTCGCGCCGCCGACGATCAACCTCACCGAGCAGGACCCGGAGATCGTGATGGACGTCGCGACGGCTCCGCGCGAGCTGCCGGCGGGCGACCTGCTCGCGGTCAGCAACTCGTTCGGCTTCGGCGGCCACAACGCCGTCGTCGCGTTCCGCACGGCCTGACACCGATCAGCCAGGAGGCCCGTCTCGCGTCTGCGGGGCGGGCCTCCGTCGTCCTGTGGTCGCGTCCACATCGCGAAAGCGACAGTTCCCCGCCGGTGATCGGCGGGGAACTGTCGCTTTCGCAGAGGTGTCGGAGTCTTTGAGCGCCGGGCTGACGCTGTGGCGGGCGCCTCAGCCCACGCGGTGGAGCCAGACGACCGGGTTGCCCTCGGCAGCGTGGCGGAACGGCTCGAGTTCGTCGTCCCAGGCCTGACCGAGCGCCAGTCGAAGTTCACGGTGCAGTTCGAGGGCGTTGCTGCCGGCGACCTCCATCGCGTAGCGCACGCGGTCCTCGGGGATCACCATGTTGCCCGTGACGTCGGTCTGCGCGTAGAAGACGCCGAGGTCGGGCGTGTGCATCCACCGGCCACCGTCGGACGCCTCGGTGGGCTCCTCGGTGACCTCGTAACGGAGGTGCTCCCAGCCACGCAGCGCAGAGGCGATCGCGGCACCGGTGCCGACCTGCCCGGTCCACGTGTACTCGGTGCGCCGAGAGCCGTCCTGCGCGGGCTGGTCCAGCCAAGAGAAGTTCACGGCACGACTCATCGCGCGACCTGCTGCCCATTCGACATGGGGGCAGAGCGCGCGCGGGGAGGAGTGCACGTAGAGCACTCCTGACGCAGTCCCGGTCATGATTCCTCCGATCATCAGGTGCGACTTCCCCATCGACCTGCGGAGGATCCGGTGACCAGAGCCATCGATATCCGATTGTGATGTCCTTGCGGACACGCCCATTATGCAGCGTCTCCGCTGGGAACAGCAAGGACGCAGGCCGGATCCGCCCGTGTCCGGGCCCGGATCAGTGGAAGACGGCCCCGTCCCGATCGATCGGGTGCCGCTCCCCCGCCGTCACCAGGACCGACAGGCGGTTCTCCGGCGGCGGGATCGGGCAGGCGTACTGGTACGAGAACGCGCACGGTGGCAGCACCAGTTCGTTCCAGTCGAGCTCGACGTCGGCCTCAGTACCCGGGTCGGTGACGAACAGGAACCGCCCCATCGAGTAGCTGCTGTGGCTGTCGTCCTCGGGGACCGCACTCGTCGCGTCCTGGACGATGAGCTGCAGCCGCGCCGCTCCCCCGAACGGTGCCGACCGGACCGCGACGAGCGTGACGGCCGCGCCACCAACGGTCGTCGACACGGTGCCGGCGACCACCAGCGGATCGCCGGCGGCGTCGAGGACGTCACCACGAGCCTCCAGGCCGTCCACGTCCCGTGCCGGCGTGAAGCGGCCGGAACCGACCCACTCGTCGGACCGTGGGAACCGGTCGATCGCGGCGAAGCGGGCGATCGCCTCCGATGCCGGGTCCCACACGCGGAGGGTGCGTCCGGCGACCGTCCCGGCGAACCCGTCCGGGAAGGCGACCGTCGACGGGACGACCGCCTCGTCACCTGCGACGAGGACCGTTCCGTCGACCGGGACGCCGTCGACGACCACACCGTCACCCGCGGCAGCGGTCACGATGAGTCCGCCGACCGACGGTGCCCACGTGCCGGGCACGGGCCAGACGGCCTGCGGGTGGTCGACCCGCTGCGCGTTCACCAGGGCCAGCGGGCCTCGCGGACCGACCGCCCAGCGCTCACGCGCGGAGGAGGTCATGCCTGTTCCTGCCTCGGGTAGATGACCTTCTGCACGATGATGATCACCGATGCGGCGATCGGCACGGCGACGAGGGCGCCGAGGACTCCGCCGATCGTGGCTCCGGCGACCGCGGCGATGACGACGAGGGCCCCGGGGACCTGCACGGCACGGGACATGATGCGTGGGGAGATCACGTACGACTCCACCTGCATGTACACGAGGTAGTAGATCGCGGCGGCCAGCGCGGTCGCCGGCGAGGCGAAGAAGCAGAGCAGCGAGATCACGATCGCCGCACCGAGCGTCCCGACGAGCGGGATCAGCGACCCCATGAACGCGAACGTGGCCAGCAGCACCGGCAACGGCGCACCGATGATGAGCAGGAACACCAGGCTGAGGATCCCGTTGATCGCTGCCTGCGAGATCTGACCGACGACGTAGCGACCGACCGAGGACGTCACCTCTTCGCTGACGTCGACGAAGTTCTGGCGACGCGAGGCCGGCACGAAGCGGTAGAGCATGCTCTTCATGCTCCGCATCGACGCCAGGAAGTAGAGCATCAGGATGAGCACGATGAGCACGCCGGTCAGCCCGGACAGGATGCCGGTGCCGACCGCGAGGATCCCGCCCCCGAGACTCAGCAGGTTGCCCGGGTCCTCGGCGAAGGACTGGACCGACTGCAGCGCGTGTGTCAGGTCGAACGAGCCGGCGAGCTGCTTCGACAGGTTCTGCACCCAGTCCTGCTTGGAGATGTCCTCGACGATCTCCGGGAAGTTGTGCACCAGGTTCGTCGCCTGGTTGACGACGATCGGCACGACGGCGAACACGATGCCCACGAACGCCCCGAGCACCACGACGACGACCGCCAGGATCGCGGCCCACCGCGGGATGTAGCGCTCGAGGAACGTGACGAGCGGGTCGAGGCCGAGGGCGATGAACAGCGCGACGCCGATGTAGACGAGGACGGTCGACAGCTGGCCGATGAGGGCGCCGGCGAGCAGCGCGACGAGGACGCCGATGCCGCCCATGAACCCGATGCGGAACGCGTTGACGCGCACGCCGGTGCCCGACCGGGACGCCTCGAACGTCACGTTCGGGGTCGGGCGGGGCGTCTGGTCGTCGTCGTTGTTCCGCTTGCGTGTGGGGAGGTGCACGTGGGGCGGGCCCGCCTTTCGAATCGTCTTGAACCCGCGGTGGGTTGCGACTACGTGGGGCGGGCGGGACTCGAACCCGCGATCGTTCCGTTATGAGCAGACTGCCTTGACCAGCTTGGCTACCGCCCCTCGTCGGGAGCCTAGGCCACCGGCTCCCCACGATACAGCGACTCGAACGTCGCGAGCGTGCGGTTGATGTCGTGCGCCTCGATCATGGCCAGACTGCGCTCTCGGAGACCGATGTAGTCCTCGTCCGAGGCCGTCAGGACCTTCGCGAGCTTGTTGGCGAGATCGCGCTCGTCACCGGGCTCGAACAGGTACCCGTTGCCGTCGACCAGGTGCGGGAGCGCCATCGAGTTCGCGACGACGACCGGCAGACCGGATGCCATCGCCTCGAGCGAGGCGATGCTCTGCAGCTCGGCCGTGGACGGCATCGCGAAGACCGTGGCGTTCGTCAGGGTGCGGAACTTCACCTCGTCGGAGACGAACCCGAGGAACGTCACCCGGTCCTCGATGCCGAGCTCCTTCGACAGCGCGGTCAGTTTCGGGATCATCTCGCCGTCACCGACGATCGTGATACGCGCGCCGAGATCGGCTGGGAGCAGCGGTAGCGCCCGGAACAGGACGTCGAGGTTCTTCTCCGGGGCGACGCGGCCGACGAAGACGATCTCGTTGTTCGCCGGACGACCTTCCCGCGCGACGTACCGCGATGCGTCGATGCCGCACGAGATCGCGAGCACGCGCTGTCCGGCGATGGCTTCGCGGAGGTAGTCGGCGGCGAGGTTCGTCGGCGTCGTGATGGCGTCGGCGAGCCGGTAGGTGCGGGCCGCGTCGTTCCACGCGATCTTCAGCGCGATCGGCAGCGTGAAGCGACCGAAGGGCGTGTACTCGAGGAGGTTCTCGGGCATGAAGTGGTTGGTCGCGATGATCCGGATGCCCCGGTCGTGTGCTTCCCGGGCGACGCCGCGGCCGACGATGATGTGCGACTGGATGTGCAGCACGTCGGGCTTGATCGCATCGATGATGGGCGCGGTGTGCTTCCGGACGCTCCAGGGCCACGCGAAGCGCAGCCAGGCGTGCAGCGGCCACTTGTACGACTTGAGCCGGTGCACGACGAGGGTGACACCGCGGTGTTCCTCGTCGAAGGTGCCGTGGTGCCGGTTGGCGGCCGGGGCGATGATGTGGACCTCGTGGCCGCGCTCGGCGAGGCCGACGGCGAGCTGCTCCGTGAAGGTGGCAGCGCCGTTGACGTCCGGTGAGAAGGTGTCTGCGGCGATGAGGATGCGCAGTGGGCGTCCGGTGGGGGTGGCGTCTCCTGACACGGTGGGCGTCGTCCTCTCCTGGGCCTGCATCCGGCGGGCCGCTGGTCCGACGTGCCGGGGTTGGTCTGGGCCTGAAACGCTACCGTACGCCGATGCGCGGCCGCGTCAGCCGCGCGGTGGACGGGGTGCCCTCCTCCAGGGGGACGGCGACGGTCAGCGTCTGGCTTCCGGGTGGTACTTCGCGAGCATGAAGACACCGGTCACCGCGATCGCTGCGGCGACGACGAACCCGACGACGGCGAACGCCGGTGCGCCGGCGGCCTCGTCGAGGACGATCACGCCGATGCCGACCGCGACGATCGGGTCCACCACGGTCAGGCCGGCGATGACCAGGTCCGCCGACCCCGCCGAGTAGGCGTTCTGCACGAAGTACCCGCCGAGGGATGCCGCGACGATGACGCCGATGATCGCCAGGACGGTGAGCCAGTCGAACGTGTGGTTGACGAACCGGTTCAGCGTGACCTTCGCCAGGGTCGCCACGAACCCGTAGAGCACCCCGGCACCGATGATGTAGTAGAGCGCGCTCTTGTGCTTCGCGACCACGCGGAACGACACGAGGACGAGCACGAGGACCACCGCGAGGATGATCAGCACGGTCACGAGCTGAGCACGGGTGATCGGGCTCTCGTGCCCGACGAACGCCGCGATCGCGACGAACAGGCCGACGCCGATGATGCACGTCCAGACCGCGCGCCGCGCCGGTCGTCCGAGGGGGACCCCGGAGGACCGCGACGAGAACCAGGTCGTGATGACGAGCGCCACGGCGCCGAGCGGCTGGACGACGATGAGCGGCGCGTAAGTGATGCTGATCAGCTGCAGGACCACCGCGACACCGAGCATGATCGTGCCGAGCACCCAGTAGCCGCTCGAGATCAGCCCGAGGATGTGCCGGACACTCAGGCCCTTGGACTGCTTGCCGAGGCGCGCTTCGACCCGCTTGACCCCGCGGGCCTGGAACTGGGCACCGAGCGACAGGAAGACCGCGCCGATGAGCGCGACCGGGATCATGAGCGCCTGGAACGGGGTGAGGTTGTTCACCGCGTCCGGGAGCTGGAGGTCCGTCGTCACGCGTCGAGGCTATCCGACCGCTCCCGATAACCTGGGTGAATGGCCGTTCTCCCCATCCGGATCACCGGTGAACCCGTCCTGCACGCCCGCGCCGAGGAGGTCACCGTCTTCGACGACGACCTGCGCTCCCTGGTGGCGGACATGTTCGAGACGATGGACCTGGCACCCGGTGTGGGGCTCGCCGGCCCGCAGGTCGGTGTCGGCAAGCGGCTCTTCGTGTACGCATGGACCGATGATGACGGCGTGCTCTGGCGCGGCGCAGCGGTGAACCCCGTTCTGTGGATCACTCCGGCGGTGCCCGAGTCGGTGGAGGAACTGGACGAGGACGATGAGTCCGAGGGCTGCCTCTCCATCCCCGGCGATCGGTTCCCGCTGCGCCGGAGCGAAGGTGCCCTGCTGCGCGCGGTCGACGAGCACGGCGAACCGTTCGAGATCGAGGCGCACGGCTGGCTCGCGCGCATCTTCCAGCACGAGTACGACCACCTCGACGGCGTGCTCTACGCGGACCGCCTCGTCCACCCGTACGCCAAGCAGTCCCTGAAGTCCGTCAAGAAGCAGAGCTGGGGCGGACCGGGCAAGTCCTGGCTGCCCGGCCGCGACCACCCGGAGGGCTGACGGAGCGTCGAGTCCGGCCTGGAGGCTCGGCTCAGCCCCGGTACGCCGCGATCGCGTCGCGCAGGTGGTCCATCTCCGGATGCCCCGGGCAGTAGATCGCGAGCCCTGCGGCCGTCCGCGCATCGGCAGCCGACTCGATCGGGGTCGTCCACGGGGCCGTCCCGGACACCGCGCACGTCGCCGCGAGTTGCTCGATCGTCGACTCCCCCGCCGCGGCGTCGACCGCGTCCTGCTGCTGCGCCGACGCCTCGGTCCCCGTGATGCGCTGCGCCCGGCAGTCGGTCCGCTGGGCTTCCCAGACCGCCGAGTAGGTCGTGAACGTCTCCGTGCGGCCCGACACCCCATCGTCCCGGCAGACGAACGCGAACACCATCGGCGCCGTGCCCGATGCCGCGACCGAAGACGACGGCGTGCTGTCGACGGAGTCGTCCGGCTCGGACTCGGCTCCCGCAGTACACGCAGCGACTCCGCCCATGACCACGCCCGCCACCACGAGGCAGAATGCCGCGCGGACGGTTCGACGGAGGAGATGCACCTGTGAACGCTAACAGCATCCACCCCGGCGCCCGCCGTGAAGGATCGGCACAATGCGCGGGAAAACGAGAAGGCCCCCACCGCGGACGGTGAGGGCCTGACGCTCCCCGAGTTGGACTCGAACCAACAACCTGCCGGTTAACAGCCGGCTGCTCTGCCAATTGAGCTATCGAGGATCAGTCGTCGTCCCGGGTGACCCGGTCTGAACAACGGGTAACAGCATAGCAGGACAACGGACGCTCCCCGCGCATCCGGCACGCACCCCGGGCGCGCCGCGCGTCAGTACCCGGCGACCGGGTCCACGACGCCGACGAAGCCGGATCCCGACTCCGCGAGGAACGCCTCCACGTTCGCCCGCACCCGCTCGGCGAGCAACGGCGCCACCATCTCCGGCGTGTCCGCCTGGTGCGGCGTGATGATCGCGCCCGGCGTCTCCCACAGCGGGTGACCGTCTGGAAGGGGCTCCGGGTCGGTCACGTCGACACCGGCGCCCGCGATCTCCCCGGCACGGAGGGCGTCGACGAGCGCGTCCGTGTCGACGAGGCCACCGCGGGCGATGTTCACGAGCCGCGCGGTCTGCTTCATGCGCGCGAACTGCGCCGCGCCGAAGAGCTTCGCGGTCCCGGAGGTCATCGCCGCGGCGATCATCACGACGTCGGCGGACGGCAGCACGTCGTCGAGGTCGTCGGTCGTCACCGTGCGGGACGCACCCGGCACCGGGGAGGTCGACCGGCGGACGACCGTCACGTCCACGTCGAACGGTGCGAGGAGCCGCATGTACTCCAACGCGATGCCGCCCGCGCCGATGACGAGCACGTTCCGGCCGTACAGGGACACGCCCTCTGGTTCGGTCGCCCACGACGTCGCCCGGGCCCGCGCAGGCAGGACGCGCAGCGTCGCGAGGGTCAGCGCGAGGGCGTGCTCGGCGACGGGCTCCGCGTAGGCCCCCTTGGCCGAGGTGAAGAGCACGCGGTCCCCGTGCGCGGAGATCAGGTGCGCGAACGCGTCGACCCCGGCGAACGGCAGCTGCACCCAGGTGACGCCGGGCGCGGAGCCCAGCGCGGACTCGAGGCCGGACGGGTCACGCGGGTCGAGCCACACGATCCCACGCGTGTCGCCGTCGAGCTCGGCGACGGTGCCACCGGCGTCGGACACGGCCGACACGTGGAGCTCGGCCGGCGAGGGCAGGATCGCGATCGGACCGGACGTCGGCGGTGGCACCGGCAGCGGCGCTCCCGAGTCGGTCAGCACTGCGCGGTGGCCACGTGACGTCACGCGTTCTCCTGTCGGTCGGTACGGGGGCCGGTGCCGGCGGTCGCCGGACGGCGTGGAGCGGACGAGCGGCGCGGCGCACCAGCGGCACCGCCGGCACCAGCGGCGGGTCGGCGCTTCACTGGCCGGGCAGCGGTCGCGGCGAGGGTCTTCACGTAGGGATCCACCGGGCTGTCGAGGACCTCGTCGAACGTCCCGAGTCCGACCAGGCGCCCCTCGTTCATGACGGCGACGCGATCGGCCAGGGCGCGGGCCTCACGGAGGTCGCTCGACACGACCACGGCGGAGAACTGCCGGCCCTGCTGCAGGTTTGCCAGGGCCTCGAGCACGGACTGGCGGACGAGGACGTCGACGCCGCGGGCGGGCTCGTCGGCGACGAGGAGCTGCGGTTCGAGGACGAGCGCCTGCGCGAGTGCGACCCGTTGGCGCTGCCCGCTGGAGAGCTCCCACGTGTTGAGCCGCATCACGCCGAGCGGCAGGTGCACGGCGTCGACGAGCCGCGCGACGATGAGCCCGGCTTCCTTGCGGTCGAAGCGACGGTCACGGGCGTAGATCGGTTCGGCGATGGCCTCGCCGACGGTGAGGTCAGGGCTCAGACGATCGGCGGCGTCCTGCGAGAGGTACCCGATCCGACCGGTCAGCCGGGCAAGTCGGCGCGACGACGCCCGGAGCCCGCGGGTCTTCTGCCCGAGGACGGTGAGCTCGCCGCCGACGATGTGCCGACGCTGCGCACCCTCGCCCTCGCCTCGGGCGCCGAACTGGCCGGCGACCGCCGCCGCGAACGTCGACTTGCCCGAGCCCGACTCCCCCAGGAGCGCCAGGATCTCGCCGCTGCGGACCGTCAGGCTGACGCCGTCGACCGCCCGGATCGGTCGGGCGCCTGGCACCCGGTACTCGATGGACACGTCGTCCGCGACGACCGCCGGGCCGTTGACCCCGATCATGGAACCCCTTCCGCGCCGCCCCCTGGCGGCGCAGCGCGGACGGAACGCGTCCGCGCGTCGTACGTGGTGCAGTGGAGCCGACCGCCCTGGAGGCTCGACCAGCGTCGACGACGCAGGCCGGGCCTCCAGGGATGGCCGGTCCGTCGGGTCAGGACCCGACGTGCTCCAGTTGCTCCAGCGTACGCCGTCGCTCGGCCTGCTCGGCCGGGTCCGGCACGGGCAGCGACGCCAGCAGGCGCTGCGTGTAGGGGTGCTGCGGTGCGCCGAGGACCTCTGCCGTCGTGCCGGTCTCGACCAGGTCGCCGCGGTACAGCACCGCGATCCGGTCGGACAGCGCGCCGACGACCGCGAGGTCGTGGCTGATGAACAGCGAGGCGAAGCCGAAGTCCTGCTGCAGCTCGAGGAAGAGCTCCAGCACACGGGCCTGCACCGACACGTCGAGTGCACTCGTGGGCTCGTCGGCGATGAGCAGCTTCGGCCGGAGCGCGAGCGACCGGGCGAGCGATGCACGCTGGCGCTGCCCGCCGGAGAGCTCGTGCGGGTACCGGTCGCCGTACGCCGCGGGGAGCTGCACGGCCTCCATCAGCTCGTCGACCTGCTTGCGCGCCGCCCGCGGTGACGATGCGACGCCGTGCACGATGAGCGGTTCGGCGACGCACTCGGCGATCGTCAGCAGCGGGTTGAACGACGTCGCCGGGTCCTGGAACACGAACCCGATGTCCTTCCGGACCGGCTTGAAGTCGCGTTCCTTGAACCCGAGCATCTCGTGTCCGAGCACCTCGAGCGACCCGCCCGTCACCCGCGTGAGACCGGCGATCGCCCGTCCGATGGTGGTCTTGCCGGAGCCGGACTCCCCCACCAGGCCGAGGACCTCGCCCGGACGGATCGCCAGGTCGACGCCCTTGACCGCCTTGAACGCGTGCGAGCCGAGTCGTCCGGGGTACTCGATCTCGAGCCCCTTCGCCTCGACGACCGGTGCGACGTCCTCGGTGATGATCGCCCGACGCGCAGCGCCGGTCGACGCCTCGAGCCGGGGCACCGCGGCGAGCAGCCGCTTCGTGTAGTCGGCCTGCGGGTTGCCGAACAGCTCCGCGACCGGCGCCTCCTCGACGATCTCGCCCTGGTACATCACGGCGACGCGGTCGGCCAGGTCGGCGACGACGCCCATGTTGTGCGTGATGATGACGATCGCCGCGCCGAACTCGTCGCGGCAGCGGCGGAGCAGGTCGAGGATCTCGGCCTGCACCGTGACGTCGAGCGCCGTCGTCGGCTCGTCGGCGATGATCACGCTCGGCTCGAGCGCCAGCGCACTCGCGATGACGACCCGCTGCTTCTGGCCGCCGGAGAACTGGTGCGGGTAGTGGTCGACGCGGACCTCAGGGTCCGGGATGCCGACCCGACGGAGGTAGTCGATCGCCTTCGCGCGGGCCTCCTTCTTCGAGACACCACCGTGGGCGCGGAGGCCCTCGGCGATCTGCCACCCGACGGTGAAGACCGGGTTCAGTGCGGTCGACGGTTCCTGGAAGACCATCGCACCGGCGGTCCCGCGGAGCTCACGGAGCTTCTGCGCGCCGACGGACACGACGTCGGTGCCGTCGAGCATCACCGCCCCGCCGAGCGTCGCCGTCTCCGGCATCAGCCGCAGCATGCTGCGGGCGGTCACCGACTTGCCGGAGCCGGACTCGCCGACCAGGGCGAGGACCTCGCCGGGTCGGACGTCGATGCTGACGCCCTTGACCGCGTCGACGGCGCCGCCGTCCGTTGCGAAGGTGACGGTGAGGTCGTCGACGACGACGACCGGTTCCTTCCGCGCGTCGGTCTTTCCGGCGTCGGACTGGAGGCTGTTGGTCGCGTCGGTCATGCTGCTGCCCCTTCCGCAGCTGTCGCCTTGTCACGCGTGGAGACCAGCTGCTTCAGCCGCCGGCGCGCACGCAGGCGGGGATCGGAGATGTCGTTGAGGCTCTCGCCGACGAACGTGACGCCGAGGACCAGCACCACGATCGCGACACCCGGGTAGACGCCGGTCCACCAGACGCCGGACGCCACGTCGGAGAGCGCGCGGCTGAGGTCGTAGCCCCACTCGGCGCCGGCGGTCGGACCGATGCCGAACCCGAGGAACCCGAGGCCGGCGAGCGTCAGGATCGCGTCGGACGCGTTGAGGGTCAGGATCAGCGGCAGCGACCGGGTCGAGTTGCGGAGCACGTGGCGCGTCATGATGCGCCACGGGTTCGTGCCCATCACCCGGGCGGACTCGACGAAGGCGTCGTTCTTCAGCCGGACGGCCTCTGCTCGGACCACGCGGAAGTACTGCGGGACGTAGACGACGGTGATCGAGATCGCCGCGGCCGTGATGCCGCCGTAGTAGCTCGAGTTGCCGCCGGAGACCACGATCGAGACGACGATCGCGAGCAGCAGGGACGGGAACGCGTAGATCGCGTCGGCGACGACGACCAGGATGCGGTCGAGCCATCCGCCGATGTAGCCGGAGACCATGCCGAGCAGGACGCCGACGATGATCGAGACGACCACGGCGACGATGACGACGAGCACCGCGGTGCGGGCACCGAACACGACGCGGCTGAACACGTCGAAGCCGCCGACCGTGGTACCCCAGATGTGCTCGGCGCTCGGGGCGCCGGTGCGGGGGAAGTTCGCCCCGTCGGCACCCTGCAGCTGGCCGAAGCCGTACGGGGCGATGAGCGGTGCGAACACCGCGACGAGGAGGTACAGGGCGCAGATGACGACGCCCGTGATGAGCATGGCGCGCTGCCACCCGGTGCTCCTGCGGAGCTGGACGACGACGGGGAGACGCTTCCAGAGCGGCTCGTGGCGGTCGACGAGGGACGCATCGGTCATCGTCAGAACCTCACTCTCGGGTCGATCAGGGCCGCGACGACGTCCACGATGAAGTTCGTCACCGCGACGATCACCGCGAGCATCGCGACGATGCCCTGGACCGCGACGAAGTCACGGGCCGACAGGTACTGGTTGAGCTCGAAGCCGAGGCCGCGCCAGCCGAACGTCGTCTCGGTGAGCACCGAGCCGCCGAGGAGCATCGCGATCTGCAGGCCCATCACCGTGATGATCGGCACCAGGGCCGGGCGGAACGCGTGCGTCCGGACGAGTCGGGACTCGCGGACACCGCGGGAGCGGGCCGCGTCGACGTACTCGGAGCCGAGCGAGCCGATCATGTTCGCGCGCACCAGGCGCAGGAAGATGCCTGCGGTGAGGAGGCCGAGCGTCAGCGCGGGCAGCACGGCGTGCAGCAGCACGTCACCGATGATCTGGCCGTTGCCGGTGCGGAGCGCGTCGATGATGTAGATGCCGGTCGCGCCGGGGACCTGGTCGAGCGCGAGCTCCACCCGGGTCGACGCTCGGTCACCGAGGGGCAGCCAGCCGAGCCACACCGAGAAGACGAGCTTCATGAGGAGACCGCCGAAGAACACCGGGGTCGCGTAGGTGAGGATCGCGAGCGCGCGGAGCAGCACGTCCGGCCACTTGTCACGGAGGTACGCCGCGAGCATGCCGAGCGGGATGCCGAGGACGAGCGCGACGATGAGCGCGTAGAACACGAGTTCCGCGGTCGCACCGCCGTACGTGACGATGATCTCGGTGATCGGACGGTGGTCGGTCGCGGTCGTGCCGAAGTCGCCACGGGCGATGTTGCCGAGGTACTCGAGGTACTGGACGATCACCGGGCGGTCGTACCCGGCGGCGTGCAGGCGCTCCTGCAGCTGCGCCTGGGTCAGTCGGCCGCCGACGGACGCGACGATCGGGTTCCCGATGATGCGCATCAGGAAGAACACGAGCGTCACCAGGATGAAGACGGTCGGGAAGATCAGGAGGAATCTGACGAGGACGTACCGCCCGATGCCACCGCCGGACTTGGCACTGCGTTGTGCCGCCGGCTTCGTGGGCTCGGTGTCGATCGCCTCTGGGGTCGTGAGGGTCACTGGGTGGGTGCCTTTCGGGTCCTGTGTGTGGACCGGTGGTCCTGCGCGTCCGAAGGGGGCGTTCCGGCCTGCGGAACGCCCCCTCCGGGGTGGTGCTTACTTGCTCAGCGTTGCGTAGCGGAACTTGAACGACGCGTCGAGCTTCAGGCCCTTGACGTCCTTCGACGCGACCGCGACGGACTTGCCCTGCAGGAGCGGCAGCGTCGAGATCTGCGTCGCCTCGCGCTCCTGCGCCTGCTCGATCAGGTCAGCGCGCTTGGCCGGGTCGGACTCGGCCTGCTCCTTCGCGATGAGGTCCTGGATCGTCGGGTCGTCGTAGTGGTTCTGCACGAAGTTGTCCTTCGTGAAGAACGGCGACAGGTAGTTGTCGGCGTCCGAGAAGTCCGGGAACCAGCCGAGCTGGTACTCCGGGTACGAGTCCTTCGTGCGCTCCTGGGCGTAGGTCGTGTAGACCGTCGACTGGATGTTCACGGTGAACAGGCCCGACTTCTCGAGCTGCGTCTTCAGCAGGGCGTACTCGTCGTCCGACGCCGAACCGTAGTGGTCGGGCGCGTACTGGATGTCGAGCTGGATCTTGCCGTCGACACCGGCGTCGGCGAGGGTCTTCTTCGCCTTGTCCACGTCCGGCGCGCCGTTGCCGTCGCCGTACATCGACTTGAACGGCGTCGCGGCACCGGTGAGGCCGTCGGGCACCATCGAGTACAGCGGCGTGTACGTGTTGTTGTAGACCTCCTTGGCGAGCGCGTCGCGGTCGACGACGTCCGCCACGGCCTGCCGCACGGCGAGGGCCTTCGCCTCGTCGGAGTCGGACTGGCCGGTCCCGAAGGGCTGCGACTTGAAGTTGAAGACCAGGTAGCGGATCTCGCCGCCGGGGCCGTCGGTGACCGTCAGCTTGTCGTCCTTGCGGAGCGACGCGATGTCGGTCGGCGTCAGCGAGCGGTACGCCACGTCGACGTCGCCCTTCTGCACGGCGAGCTTGAGGTCGGTCTCCTTCGTGTAGTAGTTGGCCGTCACCTCGTCCGTCTTCGCCTTGCCGAGCAGCCCGTCGTACTTGGCGTTGGCCTTGTACTGGATGAGCTGGTTCTCCTTGTACGAGGTGATCTCGTACTGCCCGGCGAACGCCTTGCCCTTGACGATGTCCGCGGCGGGGGTGAGCTTGTCCGCCGAGAAGACGTCCTCGTCGACGATCGGACCGGCGGGGCTCGACAGCACCTGCGGCCAGGTCTGGTCGGCGTGGTCCAGGTGGAACACCACGGTCGTGGCGTTCGGCGTGTCGATGCTCTTGAGGTTCGCGAGCAGCGACTGCGGGCCGTTCTCGTTGTTGATCTTCAGTTCACGGTTGAACGAGAACTTCACGTCGCTCGACGTGAGCTTGTTGCCGTTCGCGAACTCGAGCCCCTTCTTGAGCGTGACCGTGTAGGTCGTCGGGTCGGTGAACTCGCCCTTGGTCGCGATGTCCGGCTTGACGTCCGGGCTGCCGACCGGGGTGTTCATCAGGAACGGGAACACCTGGTTCTGCACGGCGAACGAGCCGTTGTCGTAGGAGCCCGCCGGGTCGAGCGACGTGATCGAGTCGGTCGTGCCGATGATCAGGCCGTTCAGGTCGGTGGACGAGCCGCTGCCGCCGCCCGCGCAGCCGGTCAGCACCAGCGCCGTCGCTGCTGCTCCCGCGCCGAGCGCGATCGTGCGCTTGCCCCACGTGGCTGTGCGCTTCTTGAACACGGATGCCATGTCCGATGCCTCTCTGCTGTTGGTTGCAGGAGCCCCGGGACCGGTGGTGGAACCGCTGTGTACCGGCCCGGGACACTCATTGAGAGACACCCTGCCATGGAACTTCTTCCGGCGGGGCCGCTTTTTTTACACCGCTGTAACGCAGGAGTGCTGCGCATGCCGCATCATCCGGCCGTCGCACGCGGCGCGCCGCGCACGAAAGTTGCGCACCACAACACGACCGTGCGCGGCCGAGTGACGTGAACGGGACGACCGGTCAGGACACCCGCACGCACCTCGCTGACCGGTCAGGACACCCGCACGCACCTCGCTGACCGGTCAGGACACCCCGCACGCACCTCGCCGACCGGTCACAGATCGTCGCTGCACGTGCGCACGACCGACGAATCGAGACCGGTCGGCGAACATGAGCGGGGTGTCGTGACCACTCGTCGGGCGTGTGACCAGAAGCACGCGGCACAGGACGACGAGGACCAGGAGCACGAGGCACAGGACGACGAGGACCAGGAGCACGAGGCACAGGACACGGCAGCAGGGCGTGGAGCCCGTGACGGCGGGTCAGGCGGGGTCAGCGTCGGCGCGGAGCCGCATGCGCTGCGCGTCGATGTCGACGAGCTGGCGCTGGATCTCGCCGCGACGATCGGCGTTCTCGTTCGGGTCGGCGCGCTGGAGCTGCCCGAGCAGTGACGCCTTGCGCGCGAGCAGGTCCCGCTCGACCAGGGCCACGACGATCCCCCGGCAGTAGATCGCCAGGTCCTCGTCGTTGCGGGCGGGGATCGGCGCGAGCGCGAGCTCCGACACGAGTCCCCTGACCGGGGCGGGCACGTCGGCGGTCAGGCGGTCCAGCCAGTCCGACCGTCCGAGCGAGTCGACGTTGGCGACGACGGCGTCACGGACGACGGCGAGCATCGGCGCGGAGAACGTCGCGGCGGCCGCCAGGCCGAGCAGGGGTGCGCCGACCGACGTCGGCTGCTGCACCATCGCCATCACGGCGTCGCGCTCCATGCGGGTGATCGGGTCGTTCGGGAGCGACCGGATCCCGGCGACGGGTTCGTCGAGCGGGGCGACCATCTGTCCACCGGGCCCGGCCTGGCCGACGGGCACGGACGACGAGCGGGAACGAGCACCCTCGACCGCCCGGCGGACGTCGCCCATGTCCATCCCGAGCCACCCGGCGAGCTCGCGGACGTAGCCCTGCGTCAACGAACGGTCCCGGATGCCGGCGAGGACCGGTGCCGCGGAACGGAGCGCAGCGACCCGCCCCTCCACCGTCTCGAGGTCGTGCCCGTCGAGCGTGCGCCGGATCATGAACTCGAACATCGGCCGCTTGTTCGTGACGAGCCGCCGGATCGCGTCGTCGCCCCTGGCCAGTCGGAGGTCGCACGGGTCGAGCCCACCTGGTGCCACCGCGACGTAGGTCTGCGCAGCGAACCGCTGTTCCTCGGCGAAGGCGCGGGACGCCGCCCGCTGCCCGGCTTCGTCCGGGTCGAACGTGAAGACGACCTCCCCGTTGGCGTTCGGGTCGGCGCCGCTGACGTCGCCGAGCATCGGGCGCAGGACCTTGATGTGGTCGACGCCGAACGAGGTGCCGCACGTGGCGACGGCGGTCGTCACCCCGGCGAGGTGGCAGGCCATGACGTCGGTGTAGCCCTCGACGATGACGACCTGCTTCTGTTTCGAGATGTCGCGCCGGGCGAGGTCGAGCCCGTAGAGCACCTGGCTCTTGTGGTAGATCGGCGTCTCGGGGGTGTTGAGGTACTTCGGGCCCTTGTCGTCGTCGAGGAGCCGACGGGCGCCGAACCCGATCGTGGCACCCGTGACGTCGCGGATCGGCCACATCAGGCGCCCGCGGAACCGGTCGTACGGTGAACGGTCCCCCTGACCGACGAGCCCGGCGGAGATGAGCTCTTCCATCGTGAAGCCGCGGCCCTTGAGGTGGTCCTTGAGCGCGTCGTAGGACTTCGGCGCGAACCCGACGCCGAAGTGCTGTGCGGCAGACGGGTCGAAGCCGCGCTCCCCCAGGAACCGCCGTGCTGGATCCGCCTGCGGGGACGTGAGCTGGGCGACGTAGAACTGCTGCGCTGCTTCGTTCGCCGCGATCAACCGTGCGCGCGTGTTGTAGTCGGTCCGCGGCCCGTCGCCCTCTTCGTAGTGGAGGGTGAAGCCGATCTTGGCCGCCATCCGCTCGACCGCTTCGGAGAACGTGGTGTGGTCCTGCTTCATGATGAAGCTGAAGACGTCGCCGTCCTCCCCACACCCGAAGCAGTGGTACCGACCGACCTGCGGGCGGACGTGGAACGAGGGAGAGCGCTCGTCGTGGAACGGGCAGAGCCCCTTCAACGACCCGACTCCGGCGGACTTGAGCGTGACGTAGTCACCGACGACGTCGGCGATGTTCACGCGTGCGCGGACCTCGTCGATGTCGTTCCGCACGATGAGTCCAGCCACCCCTCGATCCTAGTTCGCCGGACCGACCGCGCCGACCGCTCAGCGCGAGCTGTGCACAGCCGCGGAGCACGAGCCGTGCACCGCGGCGCGGACGGCTCAGACGGGGATGTGGAGGGCTCAGACGGGGATGTGGACGGCTTCCCGGTCGCCGACGACGAGCCGCCGGTGCCATGCCAGGGCGCCCTGGTCGGTCAGGCTCGCGACCTGGTCGACGACCGCGCGCAGCCGTGCAGCGTCGTCACGTGCAGCGCGCCAGTCGGCGGCGAACCCCGGCTCGAGCGCGGACACGCCGCGGTCGGCGATCGCGTCGAGGAGCTCGGTGAGGATCCGGCGCTGGTCCTCGTACACGGGCTGCCGATCGCCGTGGGTCATCACGAACGCTGCGACGATCCCCTTGAGCACCGCGATCTCGCCGATGATCTCCGGCGGGGTGACCACCGACGCGGCGAACCGGACGAGCGACCCGGACGCGTACGCCTGCCGGGTCGCCGTGGTCGCCGTCCTGGCGAACCGACCGATGAGCTGCGACGTCAGGTTCTTCAGGCGAGCGGCGTCCTGCCGGGAGCCGTCGTAGGACGTCATCCACAGCGGCAGCGATCGCAGCCGGTCGAACGCCTCGAGGAGTTCGTCGCGGCTGAGGTCGTCGCCGACCCAGGCGTGCATGGCGGACACGATGTCGTTCTCGCCGACGCGGTCCCCCAGCGCGGCGACGTCGATGAACCCGGCGACGACGGCGTCCTCGAAGTCGTGCACGGAGTACGCGATGTCGTCGGAGAGGTCCATCACCTGGGCCTCGATGCAGCGCTGTCGGCGGGGAGCACCTGCTCGGAGCCACTCGAAGGCGTCGTGGTCGTCGTCGTAGAAACCGAACTTGGTGCGTCCGGACGACGACTCGGCGACACCCTGCGACGCCGGCCACGGGTACTTGCACGAGGCGTCGAGCGAGGCCCTGGTGAGGTTCAGGCCGTACGCACGGTCGTCGTCGCCGTAGACCTTCGGCTCGAGCCGGGTCAGGAGCCGCAGGGTCTGCGCGTTGCCCTCGAAGCCACCGATGCCGGCGGCCCAGGCGTTCACCGCGGTCTCGCCGTTGTGGCCGAACGGCGGGTGGCCGATGTCGTGCGCCAGGCAGGCGGTGTCCACGACGTCGGGGTCGAGGCCGAGCGAGTCAGCGAGTTCCCGCCCGACCTGCGCGACCTCGAGCGAGTGCGTCAGGCGGTTCCGGGCGAAGTCGAGACCGGTGGTCGGGCTCAGCACCTGGGTCTTGGCGGCGAGACGGCGGAGCGCACTGGAGTGCAGCAGCCGGGCGCGGTCGCGGGCGAAGTCGCTGCGGCGGTTGCCGTGTTCCTCGGGCAGCCAGCGTTCCGCGTCGGCCGGTCCGTACGAGCTCGTGGCGCTCATCCGCCGCTGTGGTGCAGCTCGGCGGCGGCGAGGACCTTGCGGAACGCAGGCTCGACGTCGCGGCTCTCGAGCCAGCGGTCGGGCAGTGCCGTGCGCTTGGGGTGTCCTGCGCGACCACGGGGACCTTCGGCATCGGCACCCGGGTACGGCGCGTCGTGGTCGAGCTGAGCGAGCAGGTCGTCGATCTCCTGCAGGCTGGACGCCATGGCGAGCCCGGACCGGACGTCACCGCCGATCGGGTACCCCTTGAAGTACCAGGCGACGTGCTTCCGGATGTCCCGGCAACCGTGCTCCTCGGACCCGAAGAACTCGACGAGGAGCTCGGCGTGCCGACGGAACCCGACCGCGACCTCTCCGAGGGACGGCATGTACCGCAGGCCCTCGCCGCGGAACGCCGCCGCGAGGTCGCCGAAGAGCCACGGCCGGCCGAGGCACCCACGCCCGACCACGACACCGTCGCAACCGGTCTCGTCGACCATGCGGAGCGCGTCGGCAGCCGACCAGATGTCGCCGTTGCCGAGGACCGGGATGTCGGTGACGGCTTCCTTCAGGGTCGCGATCGCCGACCAGTCGGCTTCGCCGGAGTAGTGCTCGTTCGCGGTGCGCGCGTGCAGCGAGACCGCGGCGACACCGGCGTCGCGCGCGATGCGGGCGGCGTCGATGTAGGTGAGGTGGTCGGCGTCGATGCCCTTGCGCATCTTCACGGTGACCGGGACGTCACCAGCGGCACGCACAGTCTTCGTGACGAGCTCCTTGAAGAGCTCGGTCTTCCACGGCAACGCCGCGCCCCCGCCCTTGCGCGTGACCTTCGGCACCGGGCACCCGAAGTTCAGGTCGATGTGGTCGGCACGGTCTTCGCCGACCAGGATCGTCGCGGCTTCCGCCACGGTGTTCGGCTCGACGCCGTACAGCTGGATGGAGCGCGGGGTCTCGGACTCGTGGTGCTGGATGAGCTGCATCGACACCGGCGTGCGCTCGACCAGGGCACGGGAGGTGATCATCTCGCAGACGTACAGCCCGGCACCGTACTCACGACAGAGCCGGCGGTACGCCATGTTCGTGATGCCCGCCATCGGCGCGAGCACGACGGGCACGTCGACCTCGATCGGGCCGATGCGCAGGGGCTTCCGGGGGGCTTGTGTGATCGTCATACGGGTTCCATTCTCCCACGTCGGCACGCGCCGGTAGCGTTCTCCACATGACGACCGATGCCATCGCCCGATTCGACGCCGACGCCGCAGCCCGCGGACTCCGGGTCGAGGTGGTCGAACGCCCGGCCGCGAACTCCCTCGCCGAGGCAGCAGACCTGCTCGGCATCACCCCGGGCGACATCGTCAAGACCCTGGTCGTCAAGCGCCACGACGGCGACTTCGTCTTGGCGCTCGTCCCGGGCGGCCGGAGCATCGCGTGGAAGAAGCTCCGGGCGCTCGTCGGCGTGAACAAGCTGTCGATGCCCGACGCCGCGACCGCGCTGCAGGCCTCCGGCTACGAACGCGGCACGATCACCCCGATCGGCGCGACGGGCGACCTGCCGGTCTTCGCTGACGAACGCATCGTCGGCCGTCGCGTCGCACTCGGCGCCGGCCGCCACGGTGCGAGCGCGTTCGTGGACGCCGACGACCTGATCGCGGCCTACGGCGCGACGGTCGCGGACATCACCGACGAGGCACCCCAGCGCTGAGGCGGCGCCCCTAGTCGGGGACCTCTGACCAGTCGCCTTCTGCGCCGGGGACGAAGCACGAGTCGCCGTCGCAGACGACGGCGTCCGCCAGCAGGGGCTGCAGTCCCGGCACGGCCTGGAGGCTCGGCGCGGCCTGCGCGCGCACGTCGAGGTCCGTCACCGGGTCGCCTCCATGTCCGCGCTCGCGTCGTCCGCAGCGCGCTCGGTCGCCGCGGCCACTTCCTCCGGCGTCGACTCGCGCAGCGCGACGACCTGGCGGAGCACCTGCTCGAACGCCGCGGGGTCCTGCGCACCGGACACGCCGTACTTGCCGTCGATCACGAAGAACGGCACGCCGTTGATGCCGTACGCCTGGGCCTGCGCCTGGTCGGCACGGACGTCGGCGAGCTTGGCGTCGTCGCGCAGGGTCGCGAGCACCTCGTCACGGTCGAGCCCGACCTCGGCGGCCAGGTCGGCCAACGAGGACTCCTGTCCGACGTGCTCACCACGTTCGAAGTACGCCGCGAAGAGCCGCTCCACCATGTCGAGCTGCTTGCCGTGCTGCTTCGCCAGGTGGATGACCTGGTGCGCCTTCACGGTGTTGGTGTGGTGCATGGCCTCGAAGTCGTAGTCGAGTCCGACGGACGCCGCGATCCCGCTCACCTGGTCGAGCATCTGCTGCGCCTGGTCGACGGGCATGCCCTTGTGTCCGGAGAGGAACTCGGCCTCCGTGCCCTCGAAGTCGACCGGGGTGTCCGGGCTCAGTTCGAAGGAGTGGTACTCGACCTCGACGCTGTGCCCATCGGGTCCGGCACCGAACGCGCTGACGCCCGCCTCGAACTTCCGCTTGCCGATGTAACACCAGGGGCACGCGATGTCGGACCAGACATCGACCTTCACGCTGTCGTTGCTCATGTTCAACGACAACGCGGCCGACCCCGGAGCATTCCCGGAGTCGACCGCGTCGGTCGTGCTCGGTCGTTAGGCGCCGACGAGGCGCTGCGCGAGGTAGCCCTGCAGCTGGTCGAGGGCGACGCGTTCCTGCGCCATGGTGTCGCGTTCGCGGACGGTGACGGCCTTGTCCTCGAGCGTGTCGAAGTCGACCGTGATGCAGAACGGCGTGCCGATCTCGTCGTGGCGACGGTAGCGGCGGCCGATCGCCCCGGCGTCGTCGAAGTCGACGTTCCAGTTCTTGCGCAGGTCGTCGGCGAGCCCACGGGCGACCGGCGAGAGCTGCTCGTTGCGGGACAGCGGCAGCACCGCGGCCTTGACGGGAGCGAGGCGCGGGTCGAGACGCAGGACCGTGCGCTTGTCGACGCCGCCCTTCGCGTTCGGGGCCTCGTCCTCGTGGTACGCGTCGAGCAGGAACGCCATGAGCGCCCGCGTCAGGCCGAAGGACGGCTCGATGACGTACGGGACGTACTTCTCGTTGGCGGCCTGGTCGAAGTACCGGAGGTCCTTGCCGGAGGACTCGATGTGGTTGTTGAGGTCGAAGTCGGTGCGGTTCGCGACGCCCATCAGCTCGCCCCACTCCGATCCCTGGAACCCGAAGCGGTACTCGATGTCCGCGGTGGCGTCGGAGTAGTGCGCACGCTCGCCGTCCGGCACGTCGAAGCGACGGAGGTTCTCGGGGTCGATGCCGAGGTCCGTGTACCAGGCGATCGAGTCCGCGATCCACTGCTCGTAGTGGGTCTCGGCGTCGGCCGGCGGGACGAAGTACTCGATCTCCATCTGCTCGAACTCTCGCGTCCGGAAGATGAAGTTGCCGGGCGTGATCTCGTTGCGGAACGCCTTGCCGACCTGGCCGATGCCGAACGGGGGCTTCATGCGGCTGGTCGTGACGACCTGCGCGAAGTCGGTGAAGATGCCCTGCGCCGTCTCGGGACGGAGGAAGTTCAGGCCTTCCTCGGACTCGACCGGGCCGAGGTAGGTCTTCAGCATCCCGGAGAACTCGCGGGGCTCCGTCCACTGACCGCGGGTCCCGCAGTTCGGGCAGGCGATCTCCGCCATGCCGCCCTCCGGTGCGCGGTTCTTCTTGGCCTCGAAGGCCTCGATCAGGTGGTCCTCGCGGAAGCGGTGGTGGCAGTGCAGGCACTCGACGAGCGGGTCGGTGAAGGTCGCGACGTGGCCGGAGGCCTCCCACACCTTGCGGGGCAGGATCACGGCAGAGTCGAGACCGACCATGTCGCCACGGCCGCGGACGAACCGCTGCCACCACTGGCGCTTGATGTTCTCCTTCAGCTCGACGCCGAGGGGCCCGTAGTCCCATGCGGAACGGGATCCGCCGTAGATCTCACCCGACTGGAAGACGAACCCACGGCCTTTGGCGAGGGCGATGACCGAGTCGAGACGGGAGGGCTGAGCCAAGGAGAACTCCGTAAGGTCGCCGAGCTGGGTGCCCGGTTCGGGAAACGTACCCGGCAAGACTAACGGCCCAGCACCGCCGCCACTGCGTCCACGTCCGACTCGTCGTTCCAGTGGTGGAACGCGAGCCGGAGTCGCCCCGCCCTGCCGGACGCCGTGATCCCCGCCGCGGTGAGCGCGGCCAACCCGGCGCCGGACGGATCCGGCACCGTCATCACGGCCTGCGACTGCCCGGCGACCCCGAGGCGGGCCGCCAGTCGGTCCGCCAGACCGGTGCCGTGCCTCCAGACCGTGTCCATGTCGAGCGACGCGACGTGCCGCAGGGCGGCGACCGCCCCGGGCCAGGCCTGCCATGCCGGCGACACGTCGAACCGGCGGGCGTCGTCGGCGAGCCGCATCGCCGGGCCGTAGCAGGAGGACCAGACGTCCTCGCCGGCGTACCAGCCGGCCTGGACCGGGCGGAGCCACTCCTGGGTGGCGGCGGACACCGTCATGAACGCGACGCCCCGCGGCGCGCAGAGCCACTTGTAGGCGTGGGTGACGGTGACGTCGAACGGTGCGGCCGAGATCGGCAGGATTCCCGCCGCCTGGGTGAGGTCGCAGAGGGTCCGCGCGCCGACGGCACGGGCGGCGGCCACGACGGCGTCGTTCTCGGCGACCGCGCCGGTCGCCGACTGGACCGCCGACCACGCCACGAGTGCGGTGTCCGGGGTGACGGCCGTCGCCAGCGATGCGAGCGGGACGCTCCGGACACGGATCCCGCGGTGCGCCTGTGCGAGGAACGGGAAGACGATCGAGCTGAAGTCCCGTTCCGGGACGAGGACCTCGGCGCCGTCCGGCAGCGACGACGCGACGACCGCGGTCATCACGGAGGTCTGCGAGCCGGTCGCGACCCGGCTGGCGTCGACGCCGACGATCTGCGCGAACAGGGCTCGCCCCGCTTCCACGAGGTCCCCGTACCGGATCGGACTCGATCCGCCGGTGCCCCACTCGTCGAGGTCGGCACGCATCGCCGCGAGGGTCCCCCGTGTCGGGAGCCCGGCGGTGCATGCGGCGAGGTAGCCGTGGCCGTCGACGAAGGAGTCCATGCCGATCATGTTCGTGTGCGCCGATCCATCACACCAGAGCAGCTCTCTTTGCAAGGCCATAGCATTGCGTTATGGACGATCTCGACCCGCAGCTGCTCCGCGCGCTCCGAGCCGTCGCCGACGCCGGGTCGATCACCGGCGCCGCAGCCACCCTCGGGTACAGCCAGCCAGCCGTCAGCCAGCTCCTGCAGCGGGCCGAGCAGCGACTCGGGCACGCGCTGCTGCTCCGGGGCGCACGCGGCGTCACCCTGACCGAGGCGGGACAGGTGCTCGCGGACCACGCGTTGCACGTGCAGGCAGCCCTGACCGCTGCACAGGAGGACCTCGACGCCGTCGGAGGGCTCGCTCGCGGACGCGTCCGGATCGCCGGCTTCCCGAGCGCCTCGTCGACACTGGTGCCCGCGGTGCTCGCGTCGATGGCGGCCGCGGTCCCCGGGGTCACGACGTCCTACGTCGAGGTCGAGCCGCCGGAGGCGCTCGAGCTGGTCCGGCGCGGCGAGGTCGACGTCGCGCTGACGTTCACGTACGTGGGTGACGACGTCGCGACCGACGCCGGGCTCGTCACCCGGGCGCTGGGTCGCGATCCGCTCGCCCTCGTCCGACTCGCGCTCGTCCGGTCGGGAGGCCCGGGGCACGTCCGCCCCGCCGGCTCGGTCGGTGCCGTCGCCGGTTCCACGGCCGGTTCTGTCGCGGTCGATCTCGCCTCCCTGCGTGGTGCGCGCTGGATCGGCGGCTGCCCGCGCTGCCGCGGGCACCTGCTCGCCTCGTGCGCGAGCGCGGGGTTCGTGCCGGACATCGTGCTCGAGACCGACAACGCGGCAGCGGTCGTCGGCCTCGTCGCGGCCGGACTCGGGGTGGCGCTCCTCCCTCGGCTGGCGCTCGCGACGACGGTGATCCCACCAGGGGTGTCGATCGATCCGGTCGACGACGAGCTCGCGCGGCGGGTCGAGGTCGTCGTCGCACGCGGTGCCGAACGGGTGCCGAGTGTCCGGGCGGCGCTCGACGCGGTGCGCGCGGCGGAACCGTTGCTGGCCTGAGCCGTTGCGTGTGCGCTTCGGCTACGCGGTGGGGGCGTCCACGGCGCCGCCGTAGCGGCGATCGCGGCTCGCGTACTCCTCGATCGCGCCCCACAGGTCGGAGCGTCGGAAGTCCGGCCAGAGCCGGTCGAGGAACACCATCTCGGCGTAGGCGGACTGCCACAGCAGGAAGTTGCTGGTGCGCTGTTCCCCCGAGCTCCGGAGGAACAGGTCGACGTCGGGCATCTCCGGCACGTACAGGCGCTTCGCGAGGGCCTTCTCGGTCACCTGGCTCGGCTTGAGACGGCCGGCTGCGACGTCTTCGGCGAGCGACCGGACCGCGTCGGCGATCTCGTTGCGACCGCCGTAGTTGACGCACATCGTCAGGGTGAGCACGTCGTTGCCCGCCGTCATCCGCTCGGCGGTCTCGAGTTCCTCGATGACGCTGCGCCAGAGCCGTGGGCGCCGTCCGGCCCAGCGGACGCGAACGCCCCACTCGTTCAGCTGGTCCCGACGGCGGCGGATGACGTCACGGTTGAAGCCCATCAGGAACCGGACCTCTTCCGGGGAGCGCTTCCAGTTCTCCGTCGAGAACGCGTACGCCGAGATGTGCTTGACGCCGATCTGGATCCCGCCGGCGACGACGTCGAGCAGGGAGGCCTCTCCCGCCTTGTGTCCCTCGATGCGCGTGAGTCCGCGACCGTTCGCCCACCGGCCGTTGCCGTCCATCACGATCGCCACGTGTTCCGGGACGAACCGCGCGGGGATCGCCGGGGGCGTCTCGCCGGTCCAGTCAATCGGCTTGAAGGACTCCGGTTCGACGGAACGACGGGGGCTCATGCGGTGCGGGTCCCTTCGGGGGCGCTGCGGTCGGGGGTCGGTGACGGGGGTGCCGGGGTGGACGCGACCGCCCTGGCCGTCGCTTCCGGTCCGCCGTGCGTGGTCGGAACCGGCGCGGGGTGCTCGGTGCGGTCGACGTGCGGCAGGGACTTCAGCGATCGTTCCAGGTGCCACTGGGCGTACGCCGCGACCACGCCGGAGGCCCGAGACCTGCTCCGTTCGTCGGCGGCGTCGACCGTGCGCCAGTCCCCCGCGAGCAGCGAGCCGAGGAGCGACAGCGTCGTCAGGTCGAGCCGGGGCGATCCGGGAGGCGCGGCCCCGTCGGCGACGACCCCGCCGAGCTGGACGACGAACGCCGAGTGCGGGCCGGGCTCCCCCGTGACCGCGCAGTCCGAGAACGAGGGCGCCCATCCAGCGATGCTCATCGCGCGGAGCAGGTACGAGTCGAGCGTCGCGCTCGGCACGTGCTCGCTGCGGGCGAGGGAACGGAGGGCACCGACGAGCAGCAGGTACTGCTGGAGTCCGGCGTCGGCTTCGCTCAAGCGATCGGCGGTCTCGACCATGGCGCTGGCGGCCGTGTACGCGCTGTAGTCGGCAACGATCTGCGCGCCGTACGACCCGAGGGACTCCGCCTGGGTCACGATGTCGAGCGAGCGGCCCTCGTAGAACTGGGCGTCGACGACCATGAACGGCTCGAGCCTCGACCCGAACTTCGATGCCGTTCGTCGGACGCCCTTCGCGACGGCGCGGATCTTGCCGTGCTGTCGGCTGAGCATCGTGACGATGCGGTCCGCCTCACCGAGCTTGTGGGTGCGGAGCACGACACACTCGTCCCGGTACAGCGGCATGTCCCCAGTATCCCCCGCGCCCCCGACACGGCGCGCCGCGGGCCGGCTTCCGCGCGTGCCGCGGGTCCTTCCGCGTGGGAACGCGCCGGGTTGCACCCCCGCACGCACATCGCGCCCCGTCGTGACGGGGCGCGATGTTTGCAGCTGGGCGCGATCCGGCCCTCGGTGCGCCGGTGGCGTACCGGCTAGGCGGAGACGAGCTCCGGGGAGGCGCCGGCGGCAGCGCCCGCGCGGACCGCACGGTTCACGGCGGACACGATCGCCTTGAGCGACGCGGTCGCGATGTCGGCGTCGATCCCGACGCCCCAGAGCCGCACGCCGTCGACGTCGAGTTCCACGTACGAGGCTGCCTTCGCGTCACCGGAGGCGCTCATCGTGTGCTCCGAGTAGTCGTACAGCGTGACGTCGACGCCCTGCTCGCGCATCACGGAGAGGAACGCGTCAATCGGGCCGGTCCCGACGGCATCGGCGTCCACCGATCCGTCGTCGACACGCATCGTGACGGCGAGCTTCGTGGTGCCGTCGAAGTCGCTCGAGGTCGCGGTCTTCGTGATCTCGTACCGACCCCACTTGTCCGACTCGTCATCGGCCGGCAGGTACTCGTCGCGGAAGAGGTCCCAGATCTTCTCCGAGGTGAACTCGCCGCCCTCGGTGTCGGTGCGCTGCTGCACGACACCGGAGAACTCGATCTGCAGCTTGCGGGGCAGGTCGATCGCGTGGTCCGTCTTGAGCAGGTACGCGACCCCGCCCTTGCCGGACTGCGAGTTGACGCGGATGACGGCCTCGTACGAACGGCCGATGTCCTTCGGGTCGACGGGCAGGTACGGCACCGCCCACTCGACGTCGTCGATGCTCTTCCCTGCTGCGGCCGCCTTGGCCTTCATGGCGTCGAAGCCCTTGTTGATCGCGTCCTGGTGCGACCCGCTGAACGCCGTGTAGACGAGGTCACCGGCCCACGGCTGGCGCTCCGGCACGGGCAGCTGGTTGCAGTACTCGACCGTGCGCTTGATCTGGTCGATGTCCGCGAAGCTGATCTCCGGGTCGATGCCCTGCGTGAACAGGTTCATGCCGAGGGCGACCAGGTCGACGTTCCCGGTGCGCTCCCCGTTGCCGAACAGGCACCCCTCGATGCGGTCGGCACCGGCCATGTACCCGAGCTCGGCGGCGGCGACGGCGGTCCCGCGGTCGTTGTGCGGGTGCAGCGACAGGATCACGTTCTGCCGGTGGGCGAGGTGGCGTGACATCCACTCGATGGAGTCGGCGTAGACGTTCGGCGTCGCCATCTCGACCGTGGCCGGCAGGTTGATGATCACCTTGCGGTCGGGCGTCGGCTCGAAGACCTCCAGCACGGCGTTGCAGATCTCCAGCGCGACCTCGAGCTCGGTGCCCGTGTAGGACTCCGGCGAGTACTCGTAGTAGACCGTCGTGTCGTGCTGCAGCGTGGCCTCTGCGGCCTTGCAGAGCTCGGCACCGGCCACCGCGATGTCGACGACGCCCTGCACGTCGGTGCGGAAGACGACCTCGCGCTGGACGATCGACGTCGAGTTGTACAGGTGGACGATGGCCTGCTTGGCGCCGTCGATCGCCTCGTACGTGCGCTGGATCAGGTGCTCGCGCGCCTGCGTCAGGACCTGGATCGTGACGTCGTCGGGGATCGCGCCCTCGTCGATCAGGCTGCGGACGAAGTCGAAGTCCGTCTGCGAGGCGCTGGGGAACCCGACCTCGATCTCCTTGTAGCCCATGCGCACGAGCAGGTCGAACATCGCGCGCTTGCGCTCGGCGTCCATCGGGTCGATGAGGGCCTGGTTGCCGTCACGCAGGTCGACGGCGCACCAGCGGGGAGCGCGATCGATGCGCTTCGTCGGCCAGGTGCGGTCGGGGAGTTCGACGGTGATCTGCTCGTGGAACGGGACGTACTTGTGGATCGGCATCCCGGAGGGGCGCTGGGTGTTCTGCATCGGTCGTTCGCTTTCGGTTCGTCAGGTGGTGTCGGCCGACGACGAGACTCCGCGACGAGGTGGGCCGGTGTGTCAGGCCTCGTCGCGGCAGCGAAGGAGGAGGAGCGCCGAGTACATAGCTCCCTCACCGTAGCACCGGTCCGCCTCGTGTGACGCGTCGGTTCCGCACCACCGCCACCGTCAGTCGACCGCGAGCGCCTCGGTCGGCGGGACGCGCATCGCGCGCCGGACCGGAGCGACGGTGGCGACCACCGCGAGGACGAGCGCACCAGCCACCACGATGACGATCGTGGTCGGCGGGAGCACCGGGCCGACAGGGTCACCGAGCGACCCGAGCAGCGTCTGCCCGCCGACCCATCCGTAGAACGTCCCGAGCACGAGCCCGGTGAGGACGGCCGCGACGACCATCTGCACGGCTTCGGTCACGATCATCCGACGCACCTGCGCACCGGTCAGCCCGAGCACGCGCAGCAGCCCGAGTTCTCGCCGCCGCTGCAGCACGCCGAGCGCGAGCGCGTTGACGACACCCACCGCGGCGATCACCGCGGAGAAGCCGACGATGACGCTGACGACGCCGTTCACCTGGACGAAGAAGTCGCGCATGCCCTGCAGCTGCTCAGGGCTCCCGCCCTGGAGCTGCCCGCGGAGTTGCGCTTCGAGCACCTGCTGCATCATCCCGAGCGCGACGGCGAAGGTGACGAGCAGGGTGACACCGATCACGAGCCCGATCGTCGCCCGGGACGACCGACCCGGCGCACGCATCGCGTTCCGGCCAGCGAGCAGCACCACCGGGTCCTTGGCGCCGATGCGCCCGATCAGCGCCAGGACGGGCGGCATCACGATGGTGGCGCCGACGGCGATCCCGGCGAACGACACGAACCCGCCGAGTGCAGCCGGGAGGACCGCGAGCGGGGACGCGCTGCTGACGGCGAGTCCGACGAGCATCAGCGCTCCACCGCCGGCCATCAGCAGGATCGACCAGACCTTGCGTGCCGTGCCTGACCGGACGTCGTCGTGGCTCGGCTCGACGCTCGAGGACAGCGCCTGGAGCGGCGTGACCGTCAGGACTCGACGGGACCCCACCGCGAACGCGCCCCATGTCGCGAGCACGACCGCGACGATCGGCAGCACGAGCTGCCACGGGACGAGCGTGTACGACGTGTCGGGCAGGAACCCGTTGCCCCGGAGGACGGCGACGAAGAGCGCGGAGAGCCCGGTGCCGACGACCGCACCGACGAGTCCGCCCACGACACCGACGACGAGTCCCGCCCGGGTGATGCGGGACCGGAGCGTCGCGCCGGTGGCACCGACCAGGCGCTGGAGCGCGAGGACCCGCGTCTGCCCGGCGATGAGCGTTGCGCAGGTGTTCGCCGTGACGATCGCCCCGACGTACAGTGCGATGCCGAGGAACAGCCAGCCGATCACGTCCAGGATCGCCTTGATCGGGCCGAGGTCGGAGAGGCCGGCGGCCGTCAGCGCCTGGGTGACGATGCCGGGTGCGATGACCAGGGCGGAGCCGAACGTGGTTCCGAGCGCGGCGACCAGGACGGTGGGCGAGAAGTCGCGGAGGGCGTTCACGCTGCTGCCTCCATCCCCAGCATGGTGGTCGAGATGTCCGCGGCGCTCATCGCCGGGCGGTCCCCGACGATGCGGCCGTCCGCGAGGAAGAGGATGCGGTCGGCGTTGGCGGCGGCGACCGGGTCGTGGGTCACCATGACGACGCTCTGCCCCCACTCGGCGACGGCACCGCGGAGGATGCCGAGCACGTCGCGCCCGGTCCGGGAGTCAAGTGCGCCGGTCGGTTCGTCGGCGACGACCACCGCCGGACGCGATGCCAGCGCGCGTGCGATCGCGACCCGCTGCTGCTGACCACCGGACAGCTGGTGCGGCCGGTGTGTCAGACGGTTGCCGAGTCCGAGCATCTCGACGAGCCGGTCGATCCACGCGGATTCCTCCGCTGATGGCTTGTGCCCGCCGAGCAGGAACGGCAGCCGGATGTTCTCGGCGACGTCGAGCGTCGGGACGAGGTTGAACGACTGGAACACGAACCCGAGTCGACGTCGACGGAGTTCGGTGAGCTCCTTGTCGCCGAGCTGCGTGATGTCGGTGCCGTCGATCTGGATGTGCCCGCCGGACACGGTGTCGAGGCCGGCTGCGACGTGCATGAGCGTGGACTTGCCGGAGCCGGACGGGCCCATCACCGCGGTGAACTCGCCGGCGCCGATGTCGACGCTGACGTCGTCGAGCGCCGTGACGCGGCGCGCGGCGTCGCCGTAGTGCTTGGACACGTGGTCGAGGCGGATGATCGGTGCGTGGCTGGTGGTCATGCATCCACCTTGACGATCAGGAGGCCCGGTCCGCGTCGGTCCGTCGGCTTCGGTGGATCGTCCGCTCGACTCGGTTCGCTGTGGACGGGTCATCCCACCGGATGACACCGTGCGGCGCCGGGCGCAGCGCGCGGTACCCGATCGTCAGTCCTTCGTGACGAGCCCGTGCTGGTGCGCGAAGACCACGAGCCGCACGCGGTCCCGCAGCTCGAGCTTCGTGAGCACCCGTGAGATGTGGGTCTTCACCGTCGCCTCGCTGACGAACTCGTGCTGGGCGATCTCGCTGTTGCTGAAGCCCCTGGCCGCGAGGTCGAAGATCTCCCGTTCCCGGGGCGTCAGTTCGGCGAACGCAGCCGGGACGTTCGCCGCCTGCTCCTGCGCGTCGTCGTACCGGCGGAGGAGTTCACGGGTCGCCGAGGCCGCGAACACGGCCGTCCCCGCGTGCACCGTCCGGATCGCCGCGAGCAGGAACTCCGGGTCGGCGTCCTTCAGCACGAACCCGCTCGCGCCGGCACGGATCGCCTTCGCCGCGGCCTCGTCGAAGTCGAAGGTCGTGAGCACCAGGACCTTCGCGCCGTCCGTCCCGCCGTCCTCGACGATCTGCGCGGTCGCCGTGATCCCGTCCATGACCGGCATCCTGACGTCCATGAGCACCACGTCCGGGCGCCCGGTGCGGACGAGTTCGACACCGGCGGCACCGTCGCCGGCCTCTCCCACGAACCGGAGGTCCGGCTGCGAGTCGATGAGCATCCGGATCCCGGTGCGGAACAGGGCCTGGTCGTCGACGAGCGCGACGCGGATCGGGGTGTCGGTCATCGTCCTGTGTGCTCCTGGTCGGTGGTGTGGTCCGTCGGCTGCCTCGTCGTGACGAGCCCCCGCGGCATCTGCCCGCTCGCGGGGTGCGCCGGCATCCGGACCGCGACGGCGAAGTCGTCGCCGCGGGGTCCAGCGGTCATGCTGCCCCCGGACATCGTGGCACGCTCCCGCATGCCGACGAGCCCGTGCCCGGTCCCCGGTCCCGCGTGCCCGTGGTCAGCGCGGCGGTTGATCACGTCGATCTCGACGGTGTCCGGGCGGTACGTCAGGGTGGCGTGCACCGGGGTGCCGTGCTCGCCGTGCTTGTACGCGTTCGTCAGGCTCTCCTGGACGATGCGGTAGACGGCGAGCTGGGTAGTGGTCGGCAGCGTGGTGGCGTCACCGTTGCGTTCGACCCGGACGTCGAGGCCGACGGCACGCATCTCCGTCACGAGGAGCTCGATGTCGTCGATGTCCGGGGTCGGCGCGGTGCCCTGCTCGTGCCGGAGGGCGCCGAGCAGCTCACGGACGTCGCCGAGTGCCCGCCTGGCGGTCCCGGAGATCGTGCTGAGTGCCTGGTCGGCGACGGCTGGATCGGCCTTCAGTGCGTACCGGGCACCGTCCGCCTGCGCGATGACGACTGCGAGGGAGTGCGCCACGATGTCGTGCATGTCGCGTGCGATCCGCACCCGCTCCTGCTCGACGGCGACCGCACGGTCCGCGCGGGCCGCGTCGCGTTCGGCGAGGAGCAGGGCCTCACGACTCATCCGCGCGGCTCGACGGGTCCGCACGACGACGCCGGCGAGCCACGGCAGCAGGAGCAGCGCGAGGATGACCACGAAGTACGCGATCGTGACCTGCATCGACTCGCGCGCCGGTGTCGTCGCGGTGTCGATGGTCAGTCGTTGGGCGTAGTCCTTCGCGCCGACGTACACGGCGGCCGTGACCGCGCCGCCGATTGCCGAGACGAGTCCCGCCAAGCGGACGCGTCGGCTGCCGTACGCGCTCGTCGTGTAGACGATCGCGGCGATGAACGCGTCGGCACCGTCCGGGTTCTGCCCCGTCACCATCTGGAAGACCGCTGTGACCCACGCGACGGTCAGCGCGAGGCCCGGCGAGAGCCGCCTGAGCGCGAGCGCCACCGTCAGGCCGAGAACGGTCAGGTAGGCGAGCGGTCCGTCGATCCCCCGAGTCGACGTGACCGCGACGAGCACGCCGAGGACGCCGGCGACCACGAGGTCGACGACGATCTGGGCGCGCAGCATGGGACGGAACACCCGTCCACGCTACGGCTGCGCGCCCTCGTGCGCGTCAATCCACGGAATGACCCGCGTCAGAACCCGAGTCGGCCGAGCTGCTTCGGGTCGCGCTGCCATTCCTTCGCGACCTTCACGCGGATGTTCAGGTAGACGTGCCGTCCGCCGAGCAGCGACTCGATCTCGGCACGTGCCCGGGAACCGACGTCCTTCAGCCGTTCGCCCTTGTGCCCGATCACGATCGACTTCTGGCTGTCGCGCTCGACGAACAGGTTCGCGAAGATGCGCAGCGGTCCGTTCGGGTCGTCGTCGGGGTCCGGCTCGACCATGTCCTCGATCAACACCGCGAGCGAGTGCGGGAGCTCGTCGCGGACGCCCTCGAGCGCGGCCTCGCGGATGAGCTCCGCGATGCGGTCCTCGCTCGTCTCCTCGGTGACGGCCTCGGCGTCGTAGAGCGCCGGCGACTCGGGCAGCAGCTTGGTGATCTCGCCGAGCAGGGCCTCCAGCTGGGTGCCCTCGGTCCCCGACGTCGGGACGATCGCGTCCCACTCGCGGAGCTGCGAGACCGCGATGAGCTGCTCGGCGATCTTCTCCTTGCCCGCACGATCGACCTTCGTCACGATCGCGATCTTCTTCGCGCGGGGGAAGTGGTCGAGCGTCTCGTTGATGAACTTGTCGCCGGGCCCGATCGGCTCGTTCGCCGGCACGCAGAACCCGATGACGTCGACGTCGGCGAGCGTGGACTGCACCAGGTCGTTCAGTCGTTCGCCGAGCAGCGTCCGGGGCCGGTGCACACCCGGTGTGTCGACGATGATGACCTGCCCGTCGGGTCGGTGGACGATGCCGCGGATCGCCCGGCGGGTCGTCTGGGGCTTGGACGACGTGATCGCGACCTTCTGCCCGACGAGCGCGTTGGTCAGCGTCGACTTGCCGACGTTCGGTCGTCCGACGAACGAGACGAAGCCGGCTCGGAAGGTGGGGGTGCTGTCGGTGTCGCTCATGCTGAGGTGGATCCCGTCGTGGTGGGTGCGGTGCCGTCGAACGCCTGCTCCGCGCCGGCGAGGGCGTCGGTGCGTTCGGCGAGCACGGAGATGAGGTGGCGGCGCTTGCCCTCGACGCGGTCCGCCGTCAGCACGACGCCGGACACGGTCACGGACTCGCCGGCGGTCGCCAGGTGACCGAGTTCCTTGGTGAGCAGGCCGCCGGCGGTGTCGACGTCGTCGTCGTCGAGGTCGACACCGAACAGGTCGCCGAGGTCGTCGATCGGCATCCGCGCGGAGATCCGCCAGACGCCGTCGGAGACCTCGACGCGGTCGATCACGGTGCGGTCGTACTCGTCGGAGATGTCACCGACGAGCTCCTCGATGAGGTCCTCCATCGTGACGAGCCCCGCGACGCCGCCGTACTCGTCGACCACGAGGACCAGGTGGTTCTTCGCGGCCTGCATGTGCCGCAGTGTCTCGTCGGCGTGCTTCGACTCCGGGACGAACTCGGCCGCCCGGAGCAACGAGGTCACGACCCGGCCGCCGGCGCTCTCGTTCTCGTACAGGGCGCGCGCGAGGTCGCGGAGGTAGACGACGCCGAGGACGTCGTCGCTGTCCCGGCCGGTCACGGGCATGCGGGACACCCCGGCGGCGAGGAACTCCTCCATCACCGTCGACACGGTGTCCGCTGCATCCGCCGTGACCATGTCGATCCTCGGCACCATGACCTCGCGCACGAGCGTGTCGCTGAACTCGAAGACCGAGTGGATCAGCTCGCGGTCGTCCGCCTCGAGCACGTTGCTCTCGGTGGCCTCGTCCACGAGCGACAGGAGCTGCTCCTCACTCGACACGCTCGACGTGCTGCCGTTCCGCCCGGGTGTGACACGGTCGCCGATGAGCACGAGCAGCCCGGCGAGCGGCCCGAGGACGATGCGCACCGCGTGCACGAGCCCACCGGTGACCCCGATGAGCCGGTCCGCGTGGGCTCGGCCGACGCTGCGGGGGCTCGACCCGACGAGCACGAAGGACACCGCGGTCATGATCGCCGCGGAGACGATCAGCGCGAGCCACCACGTGTCGAGGACCGAGAACAGCGCGATGGTGACGAGCACGGCCGCTGCCGTCTCGGCGAGCACCCGGAAGAAGTTCAGCGCGTTGACGTGGGCGCCGACGTCGTCCCCGATCGCCTCGATGGCACGACGACGCTTGCTGCCCCTGGCGATGTCGTCGAGATCAGCGCGGGAGAGCACCCCGAGCGCGGCGTCGGACGCGGCGAGCAGCCCGCCGAGGACGACGAGCACGAACGCCACCGCGAGCAGGACGGCGACGAGCAGCACTGCGGTCACCGCCCCCGGCGCTGCGCGGCGAAGGCGGTCAGGATCTCCCCCTGCAGCCCGAACATCTCGGCCTTCTCCTCCGGCTCCGCGTGGTCGAAGCCGAGCAGGTGGAGGATCCCGTGGCACGTCAGGAGCAGGAGCTCGTCGGTCGTGGAGTGCCCGGCGGTCTTCGCCTGCGCCTCGGCGACCTGCGGGCAGAGCACGATGTCGCCGAGCAGTCCGGCGGGTGTCGGGTCGTCCTCGGTGCCGGGGCGGAGCTCGTCCATCGGGAAGCTCAGCACGTCGGTCGGGCCCGGTTCGTCCATCCACCGGACGTGCAGCTGCTCCATCGCCCCCTCGTCGACGAGCACGATGGCGAGCTCCGCGTCGGCGTGGACGTGCAGCGCGTCGAGCGCGAAGGCCGCGAGACGCTGGACCGCGTCGTCGTCGATCTGCACACCGGACTCGTTGTTGAGCTCGATGCTCACCGGGTTCCTCCTCGAGGATCGTTCTGGGGGTGGGGGCTGGTCTGGCGGTCCTGCGGGACCCGGCCACGGCGCTCGGCGCGGTTCGCACCGGCCGGGTTCCCTGCCGGGGCCGTGCCACGGCCTCCAGATCGGTGCCCGGCCTGTTCGGCGAGCCGCTGCTCGTCGTAGACCGTGTAGGCGTCCACGATGCGGCCGACGAGCGTGTGCCGGACCACGTCCTCACTGCCGAGCCGGGCGAAGTGGATGTCCTGCACCTCGGAGAGGATCTGCGTGACGAGCCGGAGCCCCGACACGTTCCCAGGCAGGTCCACCTGGGTGATGTCGCCGGTGACGACCATCTTCGAGCCGAAGCCCAGACGCGTCAGGAACATCTTCATCTGCTCCGGCGTGGTGTTCTGCGCCTCGTCGAGCACGACGAACGAGTCGTTGAGCGTCCGCCCGCGCATGTACGCCAGCGGAGCGACCTCGACCGTGCCGGCCGCGAGCAGCTTCGGGACGAGTTCGGGGTCCATCATCTCGTTGAGCGCGTCGTAGAGCGGCCGCAGGTACGGGTCGATCTTGTCCGTCAACGTGCCGGGGAGGAACCCGAGCCGCTCGCCGGCTTCGACCGCGGGTCGGGTGAGGATGATCCGCGTGACCTCGCGCCGCTGCAGGGCCTGCACGGCCTTCGCCATCGCCAGGTACGTCTTGCCGGTGCCGGCCGGGCCGATGCCGAACGTGATCGTGTTCTCGTCGATGGCGTCGACGTAGGCACGCTGGCCGTCCGTCTTCGGCCGAACGGACTTGCCGCGACTCGACACGATCGGCGTGCCGAACACGTCGGACGGGCTGCGCTGCTCGTCGATGATGCGGGCCGAGGTCGGGATGTCGGCCTGCCCGACGTCCTGCCCGCGCTTGACCATGCCCACGAGTTCGTCGACGAGCGCGCGGGCGCGGGCGACGTCGCGCTCCGGCCCGGTCAGGGTCACCTCGTTGCCGCGGACCAGGACCCGGACACCCGGGTACTGGCGTTCCACGGTCTTGAGGAGCCGGTCCTGCGGGCCGAGCAGCTGCACCATGGCGATGCCGTCGACACTGAGTTCCGAGACGGCTTCGGTCTCGGCGGATGCGGTTTCGTCAGCTGGCAATGTTGCCTTCCTGCAGGTCGCCTGCGAGTACGTGCGCGTGCACGTGGAACACGGTCTGTCCGGCGGCTTCGCCGGTGTTGAAGACGAGTCGGAACTGGCCGCCGGCGCGCTCGTCGGCGATGCGCTGGGCGGTGGCGACCACGTGCGCGAGGAGGTCCGGGTCCCCTGCGGCGAGCTCGGCCACGTTCGCGTACTCCTCGGTCTTGGGGATCACGAGCACGTGGACGGGCGCCTTCGGGGCGATGTCCTCGATCGCGATGACGCGGTCGTCCTCGGCGACGACGGTCGCGGGGATCTCACGGTCGATGATCTTGGTGAACACGCTGCTCATTGGTCCATCGTAGAACGCGTGACCGACCCGCAGTCTTCCCGGACGATCCCGATGCCCCGTCGAATCCGCCTGATCCTGCAGGTCGCCGCGGCCATCGCGGTCGCGTTCGCGGTCACGCTGGTGCTCGCGCAACGGGACGCCTGGCTCGTCAGCGCCGTGCTGGTCGTCGTCGCCGGGCTCGTCGCCTTCCGATGGGCACGGACCGGCGTCGACCTGTCGGAGGACGAACTCCTGGTGCGGGGCTTCGCGTTCTCGACACGGATCCGGCGTGACCGGATCGTCGCCGTCGACCGCTTCCCGTCGATCGACTGGCGCGGCGCGGACGGCGTCATGCGGGAGACCCTCGCCAACGCGTTCGTCGGGTCGCGGTTCTCCCCGAATCCGTCCGAGGCCGAGATCGCCGACGCCCGCGCCGAGCTGCAGGCCTGGCTCGACCGCCGCGTCTGAGGATCATCACCGCGCGGGCGGCCGGTCGCTACCAGCGGCCGAGCCGCGACTGCAGCACCGCCAACGCCGCGGGTCCCGCGGTGGACGTCCGGAGCACGGTGTCACCGAGCCGGACCCGGACGGCACCGGCAGCCGACAAGCGGTCGAGTTCCGACCCGTCGATACCGCCTTCGGGGCCGACGACCAGCGAGATCGACGTGGCGTCAGCAGGCGGCTCCCACGTCGCGAGCCGTTCGGTGGCGGTCGGGTCGAGCACGAGGAGCACGACACCGGCCGACGACGAGGCGGACGCCGCGAGCGCTGCGGTCGTCACCGGCTCGGACACCGACGGCACCCACGACCGGATCGCCTGCTTCGCCGCTTCGTGCGCGATCGCCTGCCAGCGTGCACGGCCCTTCGCGACCTTCGCGCCCTCCCACCGGGAGACACTGCGTGCCGCGGACCACGGCACGACGTGGTCGACGCCGACCTCGGTCGCCGCCTGCACCGCCATCTCGTCCCGGCCGCCCTTCGCGAGGGCCTGCACGAGCGTGAGCGACGGCACCGGGCGCGACGACACCAGGACGTCCGACACCGTCAGCGACAGCGAGTCGCGGCCGAGCGACGAGACCGCGCCGACGACGACCGTGCCCTGGCCGTCCGAGAGTCGCAGTGTCTCGCCGACCCGCACCCGCGACACCGTCACGGCGTGCCGGCCCTCGGCACCGTCGAGCGTCACGGAGCCGCCGACGGCCACACCGTCGAGCGACTCCACCAGGTAGAGCGACGCCATCAGAAGTTGAAGAAGCGATCGCGGAGCTTGCCGAACATCCCCTGCTGGAACCGGGCGAGCTGCGGCGGCGACGCCTTGTGCGACTTCGCGAGCTGCTCGACGAGCTGACGCTCCTTGTGCGACAGCTTCGTCGGGGTGACGACCTGCACACCGACCCGGAGGTCGCCACGGCCGTTCCCGCGGAGCTTCGTGACGCCGCGGTCCTTCAGCACGAGCACGTCGGCGCTCTGCACGCCGGGACGGATCTCGAGCTCGACCGGACCGTCGAGCCCGTCGATCGTCGCCGTGGTGCCGAGCACCGCGTCGGTCATCGAGACCTCGAGCGTGGCGAGGAGGTCGTCCCCGTCACGGCTGAAGACGTCGTGGTGGCGCACGCGGATCTCGAGGTACAGGTCACCGGACGGACCGCCGGCCGGGCCGACCTCGCCCTGACCGGGCATCTGCAGGCGCAGACCGGAGTCGACACCGGCGGGGACGTCCACCGGGATGGTGCGACGGGCGCGGACGCGGCCCTGGCCCTGACAGGTCGGGCACGGGTTCGGGATGACGGTGCCGTGGCCGCGGCAGGTGCCGCACGGTGCGCTCGTCACGACGTTGCCGAGGAGCGACCGGACCTGGCGCTGGATGTGGCCGGAGCCACCGCAGATGTCGCAGGTGCGCGGGCTCGTGCCGGGGGCGCAGCACGAACCGCCGCACGTCTCGCAGAGGACCGCCGTGTCGACCTCGACGTCCTTGTGCGTGCCGAAGACGACCTCGTCCAGGTCGACGTCGATGCGGAGCAGGGCGTCCTGTCCCCGTTCGGCACGGCTGCGCGGACCGGTGCCCCGGCCGCCGCCCCCGCCGCCGAAGAAGGCGTCGAAGATGTCGCTGAAGCCGCCGGCCCCACCGCCGAACGGGCTGTCGGCCTGCGGGCCGGCGTCGTACCGTCTCCGCTGCTCGGGGTCGCTCAGCACGTCGTACGCGTGCGTCACGTCCTTGAAGCGCTCGGCTGCGTCCGGGCTCGGGTTCACGTCCGGGTGGAGCTCGCGCGCGAGGCGTCGGTACGCCTTCTTGATGTCGGCGTCGGCCGCGTCACGCGGGACACCGAGGACGTCGTAGTGGTCTGCCACGTATCCCTCAGTTGGTTTCGTCGGTCGTCTGGTCGGTTCGGCCTGGAGGCCGTGGTCACGTCGCGCGGTCGGCCCGCGTCGCCGCTGCGGTCGGGCTGGCACGGTCGGTGTGCACTTCGGCGGTCGTCAATTCTCTCCGAGCAGTCTGGACAGGTACCGCGCGACCGCACGGACCGCGGCCATGTTGGAGCCGTAGTCCATGCGGGTCGGTCCGAGGACGCCCAGTCGGGCGACCTCACCACCTGCGGCGACGTACCCGCCGGCGACGATGCTCGTCGCGTCGAGGCCGTACTCCGCGTTCTCGACGCCGATCCGTGCGGTGACGGACACGTCGTCGAGCTGCATCTCCCCGAACAACCGGAGGAGGGTCACTTGTTCCTCGATCGCTTCGAGCACCGGGAAGAGCCCGCCGGAGAAGTCCTGTTCGCTCTTCGCGAGGTTCGCCGCGCCCGCCATCACCAGGCGGTCCTGCCGGTTCGCCGCGACCTGCTCGATCACGGTCGCGACGACGACGCCGGCGAGGGTCTGCGACTCCGGCCGGATCTGCGCGGGGATCTCCCGCAGCGCCGTCGGGACGTCGTGCAGCAGGAGTCCGACGGTCGCCGCGTTGAGCACCGTGCGGAGCTCGACGAGCGCGGATTCGTCGAGCGTGACGTCGGTCTCGACGACGCGCTGCTCGACCCTGGCGGTGTCGGTGATGAGCACGACCATCAGCCGGGAGTCCCCCAGCCGGACGAGCTCGACGTGCTGCACCCGCGCCCGCACCATCGAGGGGTACTGGACGAGGGCGACCTGGTTCGTCAGCTGGCTGAGCAACCGGACGGTCCGGCCGAGGACGTCGTCGAGGTCGTTGGACGCGCCGAGGAAGGTCTCGATGGCGTGCCGCTGCGCGCTGGAGAGCGGGCGGGCAGCGGCGAGGTGGTCCACGAACACGCGGTACCCCTTGTCGGTGGGCACCCGCCCGGAGGAGGTGTGCGGCGCGATGATCAGCTGCTCGTCCTCGAGCAGGGCCATGTCGTTGCGGATCGTCGCGGCGCTGACCCCGAAGGCGTGGCGCTCGACGATCGTCTTGGACCCGACGGGCTCGCGCGAGGCGACGTAGTCGCGCACGATGGCCTTGAGGACCTCAAGGGAGCGTTCGCTGACCAACCCGGACCCCTTCCACTCGTGCTGGCACTCGGACGTGTCGAGTGCTGATCCTACGCCCGTGCACCGACGTCCCGACACTTCTCCACATCGGGTCGCTACGCTTCCGGCATGACCTACGGACAGCAGCCGGGCAACGGACAGCCGGGCGGACCCTGGGGCCAGCAGCCCGGCGGACCGCAGGGCCCCGGGCCGTACTACCAGCCACCGCAGCCGATGACGCCGGAGGACCAGCGCCTCTGGGCCACGCTCACGCACGTCGGCGGGATCCTCTTCAACTTCATCGCCCCGCTCGTGGCGTACTTCGTCCTGCGCGACCGTGGCCAGTTCGTCCGCGAGCACACCCGGGTCGCCCTGAACTTCCACATCACGATGGCCATCGCGTACGCGGTCGGCGTCGTCACGTCGTGGCTCGGCATCGGCGTGCTGATCATCTTCGGCGTGTGGGTCGTGTCGATCGTCTTCGGCATCATGGCCGCCGTCGCCGCGAACCAGGGCCGCTTCTACCGGTACCCGCTGTCGATCGAGTTCGTGAAGAACTGACGGACCAGGGCTAGTCGAGCAGTTCCCGGACCACGGCATCGGCGAGCAGGCGGCCGCGCAGCGTCAGGTCCAGGCGACCCGGCGTGCCGGACGCCCCCAGGGCACTTCGCCCGTCCACGAGACCACGGGCGATGAGCCCCGCGACCCGGCCACGAGCCTCCTGGCGGAGTTCGGACGTCCGGAGCTCGCCGCGGACGCGCGTGGCGAGCAGCACGCGCTCGACGTACCGGGTCTCGTCATCGAGGGTCTCGCGCCCGGCGGCCGGCGACTCGTCGGCGAGCACCCGGTTCGCGTACGCGGCCGGGTGCTTGACGTTCCACCAGCGCGTGCCGGCGACGCTCGAGTGCGCGCCGGGGCCGACACCCCACCAGTCGTGACCCTTCCAGTACGACAGGTTGTGGCGGCTGGCGTGATCGTCGCCCTTCGCCCAGTTCGAGACCTCGTACCAGCCGTACCCGGCATCGCCGAGGACCCGGTCCGCGAGCTCGTACATGTCCGCGGCGACGTCGTCGTCCGGCGCCGGCAGCTCGCCCCGCTTGACCGCGCGGCCCATGGCGGTGCCGTCCTCGACGATGAGCGAGTACGCCGACACGTGGTCGGGCTCGCACGCGATCGCCGCGTCGAGCGAAGTGCGCCAGTCGTCGAGGGACTCCCCCGGCGTCGAGTAGATGAGGTCGAGTGAGACGTCGAGTCCCAGCTGCTTCGCGAGGTCGACGACGAGCGGCACGCGTTCCGGGCCGTGGGTGCGGTCGAGGGTGGCGAGCACGTGCGGCACCGCCGACTGCATGCCGAAGCTCATCCGGTTGAACCCGCCGGCGCGGAGCGTCTCGAGCGAAGCCGCATCGACCGAGTCCGGGTTCGCCTCGGTCGTGACCTCGGCCCCCGGCAGGATCCCCCACGTGTCGTCGATCGCGCGGAGGACCATCGCGAGGTCGCTCGCCGGCAGCATCGTCGGCGTCCCACCACCGAAGAAGACCGTCGAGACCGGACGACGCGGCACGCCCGAACGGTCGAGCACCTGCGCGGCCCACTGGATCTCGCGGACGGCGTGTCCGGCGTAGTCGTCACGACGGACGCCGCGGAGCTCCGAGGCCGTGTACGTGTTGAAGTCGCAGTACCCGCAGCGGACGCGGCAGAACGGAACGTGGACGTAGACGCCGAACGGCACGTCGCCCGCGCCGGGCCCGGGGGTGATCAGGCCGTCCACGGGAGCCGGGTCGGCGATCGGCAGAGCACTCGGCATGGAGTCCATTGTCCGTCATGATGGAGTCATGGAGCACCACCCCGTCCCCACCACGGTGCTGTGGGACATCGACGGCACCCTCGTCCGCAACGCGACGTCGCCGGGCAACCTCTACCACCTGGCGCTCGAGCGGGCGATCGGGCGCGACCTCCCCCAGCTCGTCGGGCACCAGCACGGCCGCACCGACGCGGGCATCATCGCGGAGCACGTCCGCGCGCACGACCTCGACGACGGGGTCATCCCGACCGTCAGCAGCCACCTCCGCGACCTGTCCGAGGAACGACACCGTGCCGGCGACCACCGGACGCCGGCACCAGGTGCCACGGCGTTGGTCGCGCGCTTCGCCGAGATCGGCTGGCGCAACGGCCTGCTGACCGGCAACTCCGCGTACCGGGCCCGCGTGAAGCTGCTCGGCGCCAGGTTCGACGTCGACGCGTTCGACTGGGAGCACTCCTACTTCGGCGACGAGGAGATCGAGCGGGCGGGCGTCACCGCCCTCGCGGCCACCGCACTCGCCGGCACCCGCGCCGTCATCGTCGGCGACACCCCCAGGGACGGCGAAGCGGCCGACGCGGTCGGGATCCCGTTCCTGGCCGTCGCGACCGGGGTCTACGACGTGGACGCGCTGCGACACACGAACGCCGTCGCGATCGCGCGCGACTGCGTCACGGACGCCGCGCTGATCGAGGACGCGATCGCAGCGTTGCCGCCGCTCCGGCCGGTCGACGAGGACTAGTCGCCGCGGAGCGCCTCGAGGTACTTCTCGGCCATCACGCGCTGCTGCCGACGCAGGAGCGGTGCGACGAACTGCCACTTGCGGCTCGCCGGCTGCGAGAACTGTCGGACCTGCAGCCACACCGAGCCGTCGGCGGTGCGCTCCACCACGAACGACTCCTCGCCGGAGAGCGGGTGTCCCTCGAGCGTGCCGTACGCGAACCCCTTGCGGTCGGGCTCGTCGATCACGGACACGACCCGCACCGGCGCCTGCACCGTCTGCCCGAACGCGTGCATCGTCAGCACGGCGGAGGTCCCCGCGGTGACGAGCGGCGTGCCGTCCGGCGCGAACTTCTCGACCCGGGGAGTGCCGATCGAGGCCGGGGCGATCGGGACGCCCTGCTCGTCGAACGTCACCGGGTTGTAGCGGACCTCGTCGTCGTCCGGCGCTTCTTCCACGTGGACGCGGATGCCGCTGCGCTCCTGGATCTGCCATGTCAGCGCCTGCGTCACCGCGGTCTCGAACCGCTGGTCGCCGTGGCCGATCCGCGAGCGCGACTCCGCCGGGACGAAGCCCTCCGGCGGGTAGATCATGAGGTCCGGCGCCTGCGTCGCACCGACCGCTCCGTAGGTCAGGGCGGTCAGGTACCCTCCGCGGCTGCTCATGCGGCCATCGTACTGGGGCGCGGAGCACGGATCGAACCGACCGGCCCGGACCTCGCTCGGGTCGCCGTCCGTTTTCCGCGCACCCCGAACTGGAGGCCGTGGTCGCCCCCACCCCGCCCCTATCGTTGGCGCGTGCCCACGCCCGAGCCCACCCGCCGCCGGTCCGTCGACCGCCGGGTCGTCGTCCTCGCCATCGCCACGCTCGTGGCGTTCGCGGTCGCCGCCGCGGCACGGGTCACGGTCGACCAGGCCGTCGCCGGGTACGGCGCGTCGTCGCGCTACTCGACCGGGGCGGCGAGCGGCTGGACCCCGTTCGACACCGTCAACGTCGTCGCCGGCATCGGGGCGTCGGCGGCCGGCGCCGGCGTCCTGCTGTTCGGCGCGACGCTCGTCACCGCGGTGCGACGCCACCACCACCGTCGGCTCCCGGTCCTGCTCGGCGGGACGACCGTCCTGTTGGCGCTCGGTGCCGTCGTGGCCGCGGTGGTCGCGACGTCCGCGACCGACTTCGCCACGGTGTCGGAGGCGGCCATCGTGCGGACCGCGCTGGCGGGACTGGCTGCTGCGAGCCTCCCGTCGGTCTGCCTGGCCGCGTTGCGGACGCGCGCCCGCCGCTGAGTCGGTTCCGCTCAGCCCCCGTCCTGGTCCTGGTCCCGGTCCCGGTCCCGGTCACGCGAAAGCGACAGCCTCCCGCCCGAATGCGGGCGAACACTGTCGCTTTCAAGGAACCAGCTTCACGGTGCCGGCGCAGACTGTCGCTCTCGCGCTACTTCTTCTTCTCTTCGACGTCGCCGGAGAGCGCGGCGATGAAGGCCTCCTGCGGGACCTCGACCCGGCCGATGGTCTTCATGCGCTTCTTGCCCTCCTTCTGCTTCTCGAGGAGCTTGCGCTTCCGGCTGATGTCACCGCCGTAGCACTTCGCGAGGACGTCCTTGCGCATCGCGCGGATGCTCTCGCGCGCGATGATGCGGGCGCCGATCGCTGCCTGGATCGGGACCTCGAACTGCTGGCGCGGGATGAGCTTGCGGAGCCGCTCGGTCATGAGCGTGCCGTACGCGTACGCCTTGTCGCGGTGCACGATCGCGCTGAACGCGTCCACCTGGTCGCCCTGCAGCAGGATGTCGACCTTCACGAGGTCGGCCGCCTGGTCGCCGGTGGGCTCGTAGTCGAGGCTGGCGTAGCCCTGCGTCTTGCTCTTCAGCTGGTCGAAGAAGTCGAACACGATCTCGCCGAGCGGGATCTGGTAGCGGATCTCGACGCGGTCCTCGCCGAGGTACTCCATGCCGAGCAGGGAGCCACGGCGCTGCTGGCAGAGCTCCATGATCGCGCCGACGTAGTCCTTCGGCGCGAGGATCGCGGCGCGGACCATCGGCTCGCGGACCTCGACGATGCGGCCGGTCGGGAACTCGGACGGGTTCGTCACCTGGACCGTGGTGTTGTCCTCGGTCGTGACGTCGTAGATCACGCTGGGCGCGGTCGTGATGAGGTCGAGGCCGAACTCGCGGCTGAGTCGCTCGGTGATGATCTCGAGGTGCAGCAGGCCGAGGAAGCCGCAGCGGAAGCCGAAGCCGAGCGCCACGGACGTCTCGGGTTCGTAGACCAGCGCCGCGTCGGACAGCTTGAGCTTGTCGAGCGCGTCGCGGAGGTCCGGGTAGTCCGAGCCGTCGATCGGGTAGAGGCCGGAGAACACCATCGGCTTCGGGTCCGTGTAGCCGGGCAGGGCGTCGGTGGCGGGCCGCTGCGCGCTCGTGACGGTGTCGCCGACCTTGGACTGCCGGACGTCCTTGACGCCCGTGATCAGGTAGCCGACCTCACCGACGCCCAGCCCCTTGGTCGGCTTGGGCTCGGGGCTCGACACCCCGATCTCGAGGATCTCGTGCGTCGACTTGGTCGACATCATCTGGACCTTCTCGCGCGGGGCGATCGATCCGTCGATCATCCGGACGTAGGTCACGACGCCGCGGTAGCTGTCGTAGACCGAGTCGAAGATCATCGCGCGAGCGGGGGCCTCGGCGTCGCCGACGGGGTTCGGCACGGTGCGCACGACACGGTCGAGGAGCTCGGGGACCCCGACGCCCGTCTTGCCGGAGACGCGGAGGACGTCCTCCGGCTTGCCGCCGATGAGCTGCGCGAGCTCGGCGGCGTACTTGTCGGGATCGGCCGCGGGGAGGTCGATCTTGTTGAGGACCGGGATGATCTCGAGGTCGTTCTCGAGCGCCAGGTACAGGTTCGCGAGCGTCTGGGCCTCGATGCCCTGCGCCGCGTCGACCAGCAGGATCGCTCCCTCGCACGCGGCGAGGGAACGGGAGACCTCGTACGAGAAGTCAACGTGGCCGGGCGTGTCGATCATGTTCAGCGCGAACGTCGTGCCGTCGAGCTCCCACGGCATGCGGACCGCCTGCGACTTGATCGTGATGCCGCGCTCGCGCTCGATGTCCATGCGGTCGAGGTACTGCGCACGCATCGCACGGTCCTCGACGATGCCGGTGATCTGCAGCATGCGGTCGGCCAGCGTCGACTTGCCGTGGTCGATGTGCGCGATGATGCAGAAGTTGCGGATCGCCTCGGCCGGAGTCGCGGCGGGCTCGAGCGGAGCGGATGCTTGTGGGCTCACGGTTCCTCAGGTGGGTCGGACGGTCGAACGATTGTCCCACGGTTGTGCGTGCTCGGCGTGCGGGGCGGGCAACGCACCGAGGCCGTGGCGCAGGTCCTCCGGCGTCGCGGCGAGGCACACGCGGATCCAGCCCTCGCCCGTGCGCCCGAACGCACTCCCGGGTGCGACGGCGATCTTCTCGCGCTGCAGGAACCCGAGCGCCCACTCCGCGACGTCCCCGTCGGCGGCGTGCGACATGTCGATCCACAGGTAGAACGCACCCTTCGGGTCGTTGTACCGGATCCCGGCGGCGTCGAGCACCTCGGTCGCGACCTGGAGGTTGGCGCGGTAGTGCTCGCGGGCGTCCCGGACCGCGGAGTGATCGCCGACGATCGCCGCGAGGGCGGCGTACTGGTCGGGCTCCGCGACGCAGCTGATCATCGCCTCCTGGGTCGTCCGCATGGTCGCGCCGAGCCCCTTCGGCGTCACGAGGTACCCGACGCGGACGCCGGTCATCGCGTACGTCTTGCTCAGCGAGAACGCGGTGAACACCCGGTCGTCCTCGTCGAGGGCCGCGAGGCTGACGTGCCGCGTGTCGTAGGTGAAGTACTCGTAGACCTCGTCGCTGATCACCCACAGGTCGTGCCGCTTCGCCAGAGCCAGGATGCTGCGGAGCGTCTCCTCGCCGAACACCGACCCGAGCGGGTTCGACGGCGAGTTCACCACGATCGCCCTGGTGCGCTCGGTGATGCTCGCCTCGAGCGCGTCGAGGTCGGGTTCGAACCCGTGCTGCGGCTCGAGCCGGTACGGCACCGGGGTCGCGCCGAGGATGTGCGCGTTCATCGTGAACGTCGTGTAGCCGGGGTCCGGCACCAGGAGTTCGTCGCCGGGGCTCAGCACCAGGGTCATCGCCTGGAACAGTGCCTGCGTCGCGCCGATCGTCATCCAGATCTGCTCGAGGTCCACCTCGATGCGGTTCTCGCGCTGCAGCTTCTGCTGGATCGCCTGGCGCAACGGCAGGATCCCGCCGTTCGGGGTGTAGTCCGTCCGGTCCTCGGTCCACGCCCGCTTCGCCGCGTCCCCGATGTGTGCGGCGACCGGGACGTCGGGCTCCCCCACGACGAGCATGGTCACGTCTGCACCGCTCTGCTGCAGCAGGGCGGCCTGTTCGAAGACCCGGCGGATGCCGGAGGGCGGGACGGTGTCGATCCGGGGTGCGAGGGACGGCATGTCCGTCACGGTAACGGAGCCGTGTTTCCGCGCGGTGACACGGGTCGTGCGCGTTGAACCGGATGCCCCGTCCTGGTAGTGTTGCTTGCTGGCTTGCGCGTTCCCCGCCCACGGGTGGAACGCGAGACGACCAAGGGCCCCTCTACCCAGCGGTCGCATTCACCCGTACGAGACGAAGCAGGAGCACCACGCATGGCGAACATCAAGTCGCAGATGAAGCGCATCAAGACCAACCTCAAGGCCACCGAGCGCAACAAGGCCTACAAGTCCGAGCTGAAGACGTTCATCCGTCACACCAACGAGGCGATCGTCGCCGGCGACAAGGAGAAGGCCACCGCCGCTCTCGCCGTCGCGTCGAAGAAGCTCGACAAGGCCGTGAGCAAGGGCGTCATCCACAAGAACCAGGCCGCGAACCGCAAGTCGGCCATCGCGAAGAAGGTCGCTGCGCTCTGACGCACCGACCCCCTCGAAGGCCCCGCACCGTTCCGGTGCGGGGCCTTCGTCGTTGCGGGGCGTTCGATTGCGCCAGACACGCCCAAGTCCGCGAGACGCCGTCAGAATCGGCGGCGTCTCGGTGAGAGGGCGGTGTCTCGGTGGGAAGGCCGCGCCGGGCGGACGGGAGGCTCTGGTCGGGTCAGCGGGGTTCGCCGCGACGGGCGATGGTGCGGACCATGACCTCGAGCGCGTAGTGCGCGTCGCGCGAGCCACCCTTCACCGCGGTGTCCGCCTCGGCGATGCTGATGATCGCGTTCGCGAGCCCGGCTTCGCTCCACCCGGCGACGTCGCGTTGCGCACGCTGGACCTGCCACGGCGCCATGCCGAGCGCGGACGCGGCCTGGCCGCTCGAGCCCCGGTAGGCGCTCACCTTCGCCATCGTGCGGATCTTGCTCGCGAACGCGGCGACGATCGGCACGGGTGCTTCGCCGGTCGACAGGGCGTGCCGCAGTTCGACGATGGCCGGTGCCGATCGGCCCGCGAGTGCGATGTCGGCGACCTTGAACGCGTTGGTCTCGACGCGGCCGCCGTAGTACTTGTCGACGACCTTGTCCGTGATCTCCTGCGCTTCGTCGGCGAGGAGCTGCCGGCACGCGGCCGCGAGCTCGGCGAGGTCGTCCGCGAACGCCGCCACGAGGGTACGGACCGCGGACGGTGCGATCTTCCGACGTGCGGCACGGAACTCGGCGTTCACGAAGTCGATGCGGTCGGTCTCACGCTTGAGTTCGTCGCACTGGACCTCGATCCCGCCGCCCGACCCGCCGCGGATCGCGTCGAGGAGCTTCTTGCCGCGGACTCCCCCGCCGTGCCGCAGCACGAGGGTGACGTCGTCCGCCGGCGCGCCGAGGTACGAGATGGTCTCGGTGATGAAGGCGTCCGTGCACTTCTCGACGTTGGTGACCCGGACCAGGCGCGGCTCACCGAAGAGCGACGGGCTGGCGAGCGTCGCCAAGAGCCCGGGTGCGTACTGGTCGGCTTCGAGGTCGTGGACCTCGAGCGCGGGGTCTTCGCCGACCAGCAGATCGCGGAGCATGCCGGTCGCCCGCTCGGCGAGGAACGTCTCCGGCCCGGTCACGAGGACGACGGGCGCTGGACGGATGCCGGACCACGGGACCTGGTCGATCTTCGCGGCGGCGCGCGCGGGCTTCTTGGCGGGCATGCGTTCCTTCCGATGGTGCGGGTCCGAGTCTACGGGCCACCGCCGACCCTCCCGGTGCCCGTCCCGAGGGCGCTTGCCCCGAGAGCGCTTGGTCCGAGGGCGCTTGGCCCGGGGGCGCTTGCCCCGGGGACGCCCGCTCGGTCCACACCTCCGGTCCTGCCGTTCCCCGGCGCACGACGACGGTCCCCTGCAGGTCGGTGCGGAACGGTGTCGTCCCCGCTGCCGCCAGCATCGCGAGTGCTCGGTCGGTCGGGTGCCCGTAGGTGTTGTCGGCGCCGACACCGATCAGCCCGACGCGTGCGGCGAGCTGTCGGTAGAGCTCCGGGTCCTGGTCGGCGGACCCGTGGTGGGAGACCTTGACGACGTCGACGGGTCCGGGAGCCACTCCGCGGAGGCGTCGTTGCGCGGACCGGTCGAGGTCGCCGAGCAGGACCGCCGAGAGACACGACCCGCAGGTGTCCGGCGCCTCGACCGCCACGACGATGCTCGCGTCATTGCCGCTCGCCCGCTCGCCGGCCCGCGGCCAGAGCACACGCCACGGGACGTCCCGGAGGGTCCCAGCGGTCCCGTCGTCCGCGCGACGGACGTCGGCACCGGCACCCGTCAGGCCGCGGACGACGGATTCGTCCGCTGGACGCCCGACCGGTCCGGTGAGCGCGACGTCGACGTCGCCGGCGACCTCCTCGACCGCACCGACGTGGTCCCGGTCGAAATGGGTGAGCACCAGGAGGTCGAGCCGGCCGACCCCGAGCAGGTCGAGACACGCGCGGAGGCGTTCCCGGTCGTCGCCGGTGTCGACGAGCGCCGTGCTCCCAACGCTGCGGAGGAGCACCGCGTCCCCCTGCCCCACGTCGCACATCGCGATCGCCCAGTCGGCGGGTATCCCGACGCGGACGACCACGAGCGGGACGACCACGGTGCCCGCGCCGATCACCGCGACCGCCGCCGCCGCCACGACGAAGCGCATCCGTGCCGCCACGGGCCCGAGCACCGCGCCGACGAGGGCTCCGGACACCAGCACGGCTGCACCCACGCCGACGAGTCCGGCCGGCCACGGCACCGACGCCGCGGGGAGCGCTGCGGCGCCGTGCGCGATCGCGCCGATCACCGATGCGGGCAGCCAGGCGACCGCGGCGACGACCGACGCACCTGCGGGCCAGACGGGAGCGAGCAGGCAGGCGAGGAGCCCGACGACGGTGACGACCGGCGCGAACGGCTCGGCGAGGAGGTTCGCCGGTACCGCGTACGTCGGGAGCGCCGCAGCGAGCGGGATCGTCAACGGCCAGCACGCCATCTGCGCCGAGACGGGGACCGCGATCGCCGCAGCAAACGGCCCCCAACACCACCGCGTGAGGAGCGCGGTCAACGGTGGCCCGAGTACCACGATCCCGCTCGTCGCGAGCACCGACAGCCCGAACGCGAAGGAGCGGGCGAACCACGGATCGACGACCAGCATGCCGATGACAGCGAGCGCGATGAGCGGGACGCCCCGGACTGGACGCCCGGACAAGTGCACGACGAGCACGACGACGGCCATCACGGTGGCGCGGAGGATGGACGGATCCGGACGGACCAGCACCACGAACCCGACCAAGAGCGTGATCGCCACGGCGGCGCGGACGGCACGCTCGAGTCCGAGCGCACGACTGACCAGGACGACCACCGCGACGATGACGGCGCAGTTCGACCCCGACACGGCCGTCAGGTGGGTCAGCGCACTCGTCTCCATCGCCGTCTCGGTGTCGGGGTCGAGCCCGCTGCGGTCCCCGATCGCGAGTCCGCGGAGCAGCGTGCCGCCGGGTTCGGGCAACTCGTCGGTGATCCGCACGAACGCCTGTCGCACGCTGTCAGTGACGGCGAGCACACCAGTCGGGGGTTCGGACGCGGGCACACCGCGGAGGAACACCACCGCGGCCTCCGGTCCGCCCGGGTCGTCGGGTTCGACCGCCGCACGCCCGGTGAGCACCGTGCCCGCAGCCGCACGGAGGGGTGTGTCCGGCACGACACGGACCGGCACCCGCAGCTCTGTGGTGTCGCCGAGGGTCCGGAGTGTCCCGGTCGTCGACCGAGCGGTGGTCGCGATGTCCCGTGTGAGCGTCACTTCGACCTCGACGGTCCGTCCTGCCGTCGCTCCGAGTTCCGCGGGCGACCGAGCCGGCTCGCCGACGGCCACCGCGATCCCGACGAGTGTGCAGCAGGCTGCAGTCGTCAGCGCCAGGGCGAGCACCGCGGACACGGCGGGCGTCGCGCGCTCCCGACCGAGCAGTGCGACCGCGATGACGCCGGTCAGAGCAGCGCCGCCGACGCACCACCACGCCACTCCCGGCACACCCACGAGCAGCGCTGCACCCATCCACGCGAACGCGACCGGACCGGCGAGCCGGAGGTCGATGAGGTGCGGAACCAGGTCCGCGCGCAGCCCGGTCGCGCGAGCCCCGCCTGCCGGCCCGTCGGAACGGGTTCCGCGGGTACCCCTCATGTCGAGCTGGCCGTCAGGACCGACGTCGTGGTCGGCATCTCGTTGCAGGTCATGCACTGGACGCTAGGTCGCGCTTCGTCGCGGCGACGACTCGACGCTGCCGGTTGTGCAGGAGAGCGGTGAGCCGGTCATCTGGTGAGGAGCCCACCCTGACCCTGACCGGGATGATCGTCCCGCCCGATTGACGTATCGCGGTCGCGATACATGCACGGCCGAACCCGTTGTCATATGGTGGCCTCTGCAACACGTTGGCCCATGAACGGGGGGTGCCATGGCTGGAGATCTCCGGCTGGAGGAGAGCGGACTGAGTTCGCTCGTGCGTGAGTTGCAGGTGCGCGGCGCATCAAGCGACGAGCACGCCGCTGACGTGGACGCTGCTCTCGCCGCGGCGGCCGGCGCAACGTCGACGCCGCAGCTTGCCGGTGCGATGCAGCGCCTCGCCGGGCGGTTCCGTGGCACCGCGGACGACGTCGGCGCGCGGATGACGAGTCTGGGCTCCTCGCTCACGACGGCGGCACAAGCGATAGTGAACACGGACACCACCCTCGCCGGGTCCGCGCGAGAGCTCGGTCGGTGAGCGTTCTCGCCGGCGCGCTCACCGCCGCCGACGTGGTCGACGTCTCTGATGACGCCGATGCGCTGCGCTCCGCAGCACGCAGATTCTCCGCCGCGGCCGACGGCATCCTCACGAGCGCGACGAACGGCTCCATCGCATGGTCCGGACTCCCAGCCGTGTTCACCTCCGATGCCCTCCAGCCGGCGCTTGCGCCGCTCATGGACCCGGCGGTGCAGAAGGCGACGCAGATCCAGTCGGCCGCCGACGAGTTCCTGCAGGTCGCCACGCGTGCCGCGAACAGCATCGAGGACCTCAAGCACGATCACGACGTCCTGGTCCGTCAGATCGAGCAGTTCCACTCCTCCGCTCCCGGCCAGGTCGCCAGCGAGGCGGCGAAGCAGGCGGCGAAGGGCGACCTCGTGGGCGCCGTCGGCACCGTGATCGAGAACTGGCAGCAGGTCCCCGCGCTCGTGACCGAAGAGGTCGGCCTGCGCGTTCGAGTCCAGGCGCACAACGACAACGTCACCAGCACGATGAACGCGATCGCCGCGCAGGTCGATGCGATCACCCCGTCCTCGGTCGACGCGCACCCGGTGCACACCGCAGCACACGTCTCCGGCAAGCACGGCGACCGCGACCACGGCAACTGGCTCGAGGATGCGTGGAACACCACCAAGGCCGTCGTCGGTGTCGGCGGCGCGATCCTCGGCGCGGAGGCCGACGCAATGTGGCCGCACGTGCAAGACGCTGCAGCGACGGCCGGCAACATCTTCGCATCCCTCGGCAACGCGATGACGAATCACCCTGACGAGGTGCTCGAGCTCCTCGGCGGGCTCGCGATGATGGCCGGCGGCAGCGCGATGGAGGTCGGCGGCGGCGCTCTCGACCTCACCGGCGTCGGTGCCGTCGGCGGCATCCCGCTGAACATCGCCGGTGCGGGCGTCATCGCCGCCGGCGCGGGCATGGCGGCCACCGGAGGTGCCCAGCTCGGCATCCACGCGATGACCGACGACCGGAACACCCCGTTCCGGTCGGACCACGCCAGCGAAGCAGACAAAGCCCGCCGCGCCAAGGAGCCCAACGAGAAGCACTCTGGTCGGAGCAAGGACGGAACGTACCGGTCCGAGAACAACGACAAGGCGCGCGTCGACGCAGCGCAGAAGGAAGCCGACGGGCTCAAGCAGGTCGGCAAGAAGCTCGGCGCAGAGGTCGACACCACGAAGGTGAGGGCTTCCGTCGACGGTGTGCCCAACGGCCGCGTCTACGACGGCTTGGTGAAGAAGCCCGACGGCACCTACGTCGGCGTCGAGATCAAGAGCGGCACCGCCATCCGGTCCGCCGCGCAGCGCGCGTTCGACGCCGCCGTCAGCCCCAGCAACCCAGCCACCGCGACCCTCAACGGCAAGATCATCAAGATCACCGAGGTCATCGAGCAGAAAGTACCCTGAGACCGATGTTCGTCATGACCACCAACTCCGAGTCCAGCCTGCGACTGACGGACAGCTTCCGGCCGTACCGGGACCAGATCCGCTTCAATCTCGGCCAGCTCGACAACGACGAGGACTGGGCGTACCAGCTCTGGTACGTTCCGGACTCCGTCGGCTGGCCCGATGCCCCCGGCTACTCGGACTTCGACTGGAACAGCCGGTACATCCAGGCCGGCGGCAGCGCCGATCGCATGAGCGTCGAGATCCAGCGTGTCGAGAACGGCGAGCTTCGCCACTACGTCATCGGACGCGCGCACGACGTCGACGAGCCGCTCACTGAGACGGTGAACGTCGCGGGGACGAACCACGCCGTGCACCCCGCCGAGGTGTTCGACGCAGATGAAGCCACCGAGATCTTCTTCCACTACTTCGGCGACAGCGGCACCGTGCCTGACGGGTACGTGCTGCGCCACCTCGACCTGTCGTAGCGTCTTATCAGGGCCCAAACTCGGCGGGCAAGGCGCCGACCGGAAACAGTGCCGCCGGCGGCCGAACATCAGGCATCCAGCGACAGGTCGAGCGCTCCGGCTGAAGCTCGTGTCGACGAACCAGAGCCAGCTGGTGAGATGCGCCGCTCCGATCACCGAGTTGATTCACCGTTCGACTCGGTTGTCCAACTACCGGTCTCAATGCTCAATCGTCGCCGGCGACCAGGAGCATCAATGTGCCGTTCTTCCTCGAAACGGCGACGAACTCGATGAATCCCTCCGTCCCAATCACCCACCCCCACTCATGGTGAGCACCGGGTCCAAGGTTCGGGAGCTCCCAGATATCCAAATCCTCGGCCTCGATCGCCCGTATCTCCGCCCCGATCCGATGGGGATGTGGTCGGTTCCCTCGAAGCTGACATCGGTTCACTGCGCGACGCCCTCAGGAATGCTGCCTGGGTCCGAACCGTCGAACCCGGAGCGAGTGGCGTGTCAGAAACCCTGTCTGCGTGGCCGAGCGAAGCGGTACAGGTGAACTTCTTCTTCGGGAGGGGAGCACCGATCGAGTTCGACTTCGACCTTCGGGAGATGGTCGATGACGAGCCTGTCGAAGGTCTTGTCCGTCTACTTCGCCGAGTGAGTTCGGCGATACGCAAAGACGTCATCATCCGTCCCGAGGGGGAACTCGAAGTCCATCCAGTCCTCCGTGTCGATGCTGTCACCGGCGAGCTGACGCTCTCCGCGAGGTCGTGAGCGAAGATCGTCCGCTTGTCCACCGGCCACCCAGACGCCGTTCCTGAAGCCCTCAAGAGATGCTCTAGCCTGCCTGAGTGGGGAGCATCGGAGATTTCGGTTCCACGGTGCTTGTTCTGGTCTTCATCGGGGGCGTTCTCTTCGCGGTCCGGGTCATGCGAGAGCTCGGCGCATCCTGGTGGCGGACAGGACGAGCGGATGCTCGAGAGCGCCGGCGCAGGCGCGATCCTCGCTGAAGATTCCGCAGCGGAGGCCTGAACGTCTCGGTGATGCTCGAAGTCGGCTACCACGTCCGCTCGATGCTCCACAGCAGGGGTTCGCTACTGGGTCACCGCCGCGACCACCCAGCCGATCGCCACCGGGACCGCGACCCGGAGGTCCGTCCGGTCGGCCGCGAGGTTCACACCCGCACCAGATCCCGCAGGTCGGCCAACCGCGCGTCACCGATCCCGCTGACGTCGAGCAGATCGTCGACGCTCGCGAACCGACCGTGCTCGTCGCGCCAGGCCAGGATGCGCCCCGCGAGTGCCGGTCCGATGCCCGGAAGGGTCTCGAGCGCCGCCTGGTCCGCGGTGTTCAGGTCGACCACGTCGCCGATGCCAGCCGCACCGCCACTGCCACCGCCGCCGCCACCGCCGCCGCCACCGCCACCGCCACCCGCACCGGCGCCACTCGCGCTCCCCGCGTCGCCACCCGCACCGCCGTCGAGCTCCTGCGGCACCTCGACCTCGCCGACCCGCGGCACGTACAGCCGCTCGCCGTCCTGGACCGGCCGCGCGAGGTTCAACCGCGCGAGGTCGGCATCGTCGGCCGCACCACCCGCCGCCGCCAGCGCGTCCGTCACCCGGCTCGTCCCCGGCACCGTCACGACGCCCGCCCGGTGGACCGCACCGAGCACGTGCACCACGACCGAGGGAGCCGGCGACGACGTCGCATCCGGGGTCCGTGGGCCGTCCGACGGCCGATCGGACACCACCGGCGCACCCGTCACCGTGGCGACACCCCCGGCGCCGCTCCCCCGCGCCCCGAGCAGGATGACGCCCAGCGCGACCACCACGACGACGCCGGCCAGCACGAGCGCGGCGCGCGGCGAGAGCGAGAAACGGGACATGCCGAAACGCTAGAGAGCCCGGCCGACCGGCCGGGCTCTCGAGGTGTGAACGGTGCACCGGGAAGGCCGGCGCACCGCTGTGGAGGAACTACGCCTTGATCGCGATGTTCACGAGCTTCGGCGCCCGCACGATGACCTTCACGATCTCGCGGTCCCCGATGTACCGCTGCACGTTCGCGGACGCGCGCGCGAGGGCCTCGAGCTCCGCCGGGTCGATCGACTTCGACACCTCGAACGAGTCGCGCACCTTGCCGTTGACCTGCACGACGGCCGTCAACGACTCCTGCACGAGCAGCGTCGGGTCCGCCTTCCGCCACCCGTAGGTCGCGACGGAGCCCTCGTAGCCGAGCTTCTCCCACATCTCCTCACCGGCGTACGGCGCGAAGACGCTCAGGCCGAGCGCGATCGTCTCGACGGCCTCGCGCACGGCGGGGTCACCGGCGCCCGGTCCGTTGTCGATCGCCTTGCGGGTGACGTTCACCAGGTCCATGAGCCGCGCGATCACGACGTTGAACTTGAACGACTCCATCAGCCCCGGGGAGTCCGCGAGGAACCGGTGGGTGACCTGCCGCAGGGCACGGTCGCCCTCCGCCCACACCGCATCCGGCGTCGAGGTGACGTCGGTGGCGAGGCGGTAGGCGCGGGCCAGGAAGCGGGCGGAGGCCGCCGGGGAGACGTCCTCCCAGTTGATGTCGTCCTCCGGCGGACCGGCGAAGCCCATCACCATGCGGATGGCGTCGACACCGTGCGCGTCGAGTTCGTCGCCCAGCGAGACGCCGCCCTTGGACTTCGACATCTTCGAGCCGCCGGACAGGACCATGCCCTGGTTCAGCAGCGCCGAGAAGGGCTCGGTGAAGTCGAGGTAGCCGAGGTCGAACAGGACCTTCGTGACGAACCGGGCGTAGAGCAGGTGCAGGATCGCGTGCTCGACACCGCCGATGTACTGGTCGACCGGCGCCCACTTGTTGACGAGCGAAGGGTCGAACGCCTGCGTGTCGTCGTTCGCCGACAGGAACCGCAGGAAGTACCACGACGAGTCCACGAAGGTGTCCATCGTGTCGGCGTCACGCTTCGCCGGGGATCCGTCCACGGGGTTCGGGACGTTCACCCAGTCGGTCGCACCCCCCAGCGGCGACGTGCCCTTCGGCTTGAGGTCGAGCCCCTCGGTCGACGGCAGCACGACGGGCAACTGGTCCTCGGGGACCGGGTACTCGGTGCCGTCCTCGCCGTGGATGATCGGGATGGGGGTGCCCCAGAAGCGCTGGCGCGAGATGAGCCAGTCGCGCAGGCGGTACGTCTTCGCGGCACGGCCGGTGCCGCGCTCGTCGAGGAGCTTGATCGCCGCGGTGATCGCGTGCTGCTTCGACATGCCGTCGAGCGGCCCGGAGTTGATCATCCGACCCTGCCCGGTCAGGGCCTCACCCGTGGCGGCCGGGTCGAGGACGGGCAGGTCGAAGTCGTCGAGGGTCGCGCCCTCCGGGATCACCGGGATCGCCCCGGTCACCGGCTGGTTCGTGTCGACGACGACCTTCACGGGCAGGTCGAACGCCCGTGCGAAGTCGAGGTCGCGCTGGTCGTGCGCGGGCACGGCCATGACGGCGCCGTGGCCGTAGTCGGCGAGGACGTAGTCCGCCGCCCAGATCGGCAGGCGCTCACCGGTGAGCGGGTGGATCGCGAACCGGTCGAGCGGGACGCCGGTCTTCGGCCGGTCGGCGTTCTGCCGGTCGATCTCGGAGGTCTTCTGCGTCGCCACCAGGTACGACTCGAACGCGGCGCGGACCTCGTCGGAGACCGACGGAGCCGCCACCAGCGATGCGGCGAGGTCGGAGTCCGGCGCCACGACGAGGAACGTCACACCGTTGATCGTGTCCGGACGCGTGGTGAACACGGTCACCGGCTCGTCGCGCCCCTCGATCACGAAGTCGACGTCGGCACCGACCGAGCGACCGATCCAGTTGCGCTGCATCGCCAGGACCTTCGCGGGCCAGCGACCCTCGAGCTGGTTGAGGTCGTCGAGCAGCCGGTCCGCGTAGTCGGTGATCTTGAAGTACCACTGCGTGAGCTTCTTCTTGACCACGACCGCGCCGGAGCGGTCCGAGGTGCCGTCCGGCAGGACCTGCTCGTTCGCGAGCACGGTCTGGTCCACCGGGTCCCAGTTCACCCAGCTGTCCTTGCGGTAGGCCAGGCCCTTCTCGTACATCTTCAGGAACAGCCACTGGTTCCACTTGTAGTACCCGGGGTCCGAGGTGTGGATCTCGGTCGTCCAGTCGAAGGACGGCGCGTACCGCTTGAACGACGCCTTCTGCTGCTCGATGTTGGCGTAGGTCCAGTCCTTCGGGTCCACCCCGCGCTTGATCGCCGCGTTCTCGGCCGGCAGCCCGAAGGAGTCCCAGCCGATCGGGTGGAGCACGTTGAAGCCCTGCTGCCGCCAGTAGCGCGCGACGAAGTCACCGAGCGCCCAGTTCTCGGCGTGCCCCATGTGCAGGTCGCCGGACGGGTACGGGAACATCTCGAGGATGTACTTCCGGGGACGACGGTCGTCGGGGTCGACGGTGAAGAGGCCGAGCTCTTCCCACCGCCCCTGCCACTTGTCCTGGATGCGCCGGAAGTCGTAGGTGTGCGGGTCCTCGACGTGCTGCTCGATGGTCACGGAACTCTCAATCGGTCTGGGCCCCCACTCGCCGGTTCCGGGTCATCGCGGAGCTTGCGGAGCGATGATCCGGCCGAGCGAGCGGGGAGAGGCACGACACACGTCCGTCAGACACGTGTCGGTCCTCAAGATTACAAGGCACAGGCCCCACTCGCGGACGACCAGGAGCGAACGGTCACGGGATGGTCAGGCCGCGATGCGGCCGTCGCGCATCCGGATGGTCCGGTCGACGAGGTCCGGCGGCACCGGCACGTGCGACACGACCACGACGGTCCGCCCTGCTGCCCGGGCGGTGGTCACGAGGTCGCGCAGCACGGCGTCGCCGAGATCCGGGTCGATGTCGGCCGTCGGCTCGTCGAGCACGAGCACGGGGAACGCGTGCAGGAGCGCCCGGGCGAGCGCGAGCCGGTGCGCCTGCCCGCCGGAGACCAGGGCACCGCGCTCCCCCACGGCCGCATCGAGACCACCACGGCGCTCCACCCATGCCCCGAGGCCGACCCGGTCGAGCACACCGAGCAGGTCGTCGTCCGTCGCGGTCTCCCGCGCGAAGAGCAGGTTCTGCCGGATCGACTGGTCGAACACGAACGGGTCCTGCTCGATGAGTCCGACCCGGGCGCGCACGGCGTCCGGGTGCATCGTCCGTGCCTCGACCCCGTCGATCGTGTAGCTGCCCCGGTACTCGACGAACCGCACGAGCGCGTCCACCAGCGTCGACTTGCCCGCGCCGCTCGGCCCCTGGACCACGACGACCTCGCCGGGGAGCAGGTCGAACGAGACGTCGTCCACGGCGGCGTCGACCGCCCCCGGCCACCGGACGGTCAGCCCGGACACGGACACCGCGACGGGACCGTCGACCACGAGGGACGCCGGCTCCGCATCGGCAGCGGGCTCCTGGACGATCCCGTCCGGCGTGACGGCGGGGACCACCCGCTCGACCCGGTCTGCGGCCGCCCGCACCCGCCGGTACGTCAGCACCGCGAGCGGGACCGCCCCGACGACCTCGAACAGCGCGAGCGGGACGAAGACCGCGAGCGCCCAGAGCGGTCCGTCGAGCGCGCCGGTGACGACCGCTGGTGCACCGGCCGCGAGGATCCCGATCACCGCGGCACCGCCGATGAGTCCGACCGATGCCCCGACGAGCGACTCGACCGTGGCCCGACGGCGGACCGCACGGGTGACCCGGGCGTCGAGCGCGGCGATGTGCGCGAGCCGTTCGTCGAGGGTGCCGTAGGCGGCGAACACGTCGAGCGTCCGCACCGTGTCCAGGACCAGGTCGGCGACGCGCCCGCGGTCCGCCGCGGTCTCCTCGTCGCTGCGGCGCGCGATCGACGCGGTGACGACGGAACCGAGGACGGCGGCGAGCACGAGGGCCACGAGCAGCACGAGGGCGGCGGGGACGGACACCAGTGCGACGGCGACGACCGAGAGCAGCGCGGTCACACCGGCGGACACGAGCGGACCGACGACGCGGATCGGCAGGTCCTGCAGCCGATCGGTGTCGGTGACCAGGCGGGTCATCAGGTCACCGCGTCCGGTGGTCCCGAGGCCCGCCGGCGCGACCGACGCGAGCCGGCGGTACATCTCGGTCCGGACCACGGCGAGTTGCCGGAAGGACGCGTCGTGCCCGGCGAGCCGGTCCACGTACCGCAGCGCCGCCCGACCGAGCGCGAACGCCCGGACCCCGACCATGACGAGCGTCAGGTAGAGGATCGGCGGGTGTTCCGCCGCCCGGGTGATCAGGTACCCGCTCGCCGCGAGCAGGGCCACAGCGCACAGCGCGCTGAGCGAGCCGGAGGCGACCGCCTTGCCCCACCCGGCACCGCGCGGCATCGCGAGCCGCAGGACGGAGCCGCCACGAGCCTCCTGGCCGGTCACGCGTGCGCTCCGAGGACCGCGACGGCACCGCTCGCGGCGACGTCGACGCGGACGTCGGCCGCGGCGACGACCGCCGGCCGGTGGCTCGCGACGACGACCACCGCGCCGTCGGCGGCGAGCCGCCGCATCGTCGTGATCAGATGCGCCTCCGCGTCGGCGTCGAGTGCGGACGTCGGTTCGTCGAGGAGCACGAGGCGGGTACCGGACCGACGGTGCCGGTAGAGCGCTCGGGCGACGGCGACGCGCTGCGCCTGTCCGCCGGACAGTCCGGCTCCGCCTGCACCGATCTGGAGGCTCGGGTCGAGTCCCAGCCCCGCGTCACCGAGCGCGGTCAGCACGTCGTCGTCGTGGGGCTGCTGGCTGAGGGCCACGTTCTCGGCGATGGTGCCGCGGACGAGTCGCGCGCGTTGGTCGGCCCACGCGATCCGGTCGTCCACGGTGGAACCGGCCGGACCGGGGACGACGACCGTGCCGTCGTGCGGCACGGCACCGCGGATCGCCGCGATGAGGCTCGACTTGCCGGCACCGCTCGGACCGACGAGCGCGAGGACCGTGCCGGGGCGGGCGTCGAGGTCGACGGGCCCGATCACCACGTCCTGGCGCCTGACGGCCACGCCGCGGAGCACGAGGTCGGTGGCGGCGGCCGGCGTCGGCGGAGCAGCAGCCGGCGTGCGGTCGTCGTCGAGCACGTCGAGCACGGCTGCCGACGCCTCGACGCCGTCCTGCGCGGCGTGGAAGTCGGCGCCGACCTGCCGGATCGGCGCGAACGCCTCTGGCGCCAGCACCAGGACGAACATCGCGGCGCCGAGACCGAGCGAGCCGTCCACGAGTCGGATGCCGATCGACACCGCGACGAGGGCGACCGAGAGGCTGGCGGCGAGCTCGAGCGCGAAGCCGCTCACGAACGACAACCGCAGCACGCCGAGGGTCCCGCGTCGGTACTGGTCCGTGACGGTGCCGATGCGGCCGACCTGCCGACGCGCACGACCGAACACCTTCAGCGTGGCGAGGCCCTCGACGGCCTCGAGGAACGCACCGCCGAGTCGCGCCAGCGCGTCGGACTGCTTCCGCTGCAACGACTGCGTGGCGAGACCGATGAGGATCATGAAGACCGGGATGACCGGCAGCGCGCAGAGGACGACGAGCCCGCTCGTCAGGTCGCCGAGACCGATCGCGACGAGCAGCACCGGGGTCGCGATCGCCGTGAGCGCGAGCTGGGGCAGGTAGCGCCCGAAGTAGGCGTCGAGGGCGTCGAGCCCCGGACCGAGCGTCGTCGCGAAGCCGGCGCTCGACCGTTCCGCGAGCCACCCGGGTCCGCGTTCGGCCGCCCGCGCCAGCACGGTGCGGCGCAGCTCGCTCTTCACGGTCGCTGCGGCCCGTGCGGCGAGGTCGTCCGTCGCCCACGCCGCCACGGCGCGCACGACGAACGCACCGCCGAGCAGCGCCAGCGTCGGCACGAACTCCGTGGGGACGACGCCGCCGTGGTGCACGGCGTCGACCACCTCGGTGACGGCTGCGGCGATCCCCCACGCGATCGCGATGGTCGCGAGCGTGCGGAGGACCCCCGTCCCGGCCGCGGCGACGATGAAGCCGCGCGCCGAGCGTGAGAGGCGGAGCAGACGCGGGTCGAGCGGCTTCATCGGCGGGGCACCTAGTGGGCGGCCGCGGTGACCTGCGCCCGCGAGACGCGCTTGCGGAACACCCAGTACGTCCACGCCTGGTAGGCGAACACGAGCGGGACGAAGATCAGTGCGACCCAGCTCATGACCGTCAGCGTGTACGTGCCACTCGATGCGTTGTAGACCGTGAGGCTCCGTGCCACGTCGTTCGAGGCGGGCATCACGTTCGGGAAGATCGCCGTGAACATCGCGAGCACCACCGCGGCGATCGTGACCGCCATCAGCGTGAACGCCCGGCCCTCCTTGCCCCATGCGTTGCAGAGCACCGCGAGGACGAGCGCGAGCGCGGCGACGACGGAGAGCACCAGCGACGCCGGGGTGGCCCGGACGAACGCCATCGACACGAGGAACGCCGCCGCGACGACGATCGTCACGATGCCGGCCCTGGTGGCCAGCCGCTTCGCACGGTCGCGGATGTCTCCCTCGGTCTTCAGCGCGATGAAGACGACGCCATGCGTGAAGAACACCAGCAGCGTCGCGAGCCCGGTCAGGAGCGCGAACGGGTTGAGCAGGTCGAACAGCGTGCCCGTGTAGTTGTGCCCGGAGTCCATCGGGATCCCGCGGACCACGTTGCCGAACGCGACGCCCCAGAGGAACGACGGCACGGCGCTGCCGACGATGATCATCAGGTCGAACGAACGCTTCCACTGCAGCTGCTTGTTCTGGTGGCGGTACTCGAACGAGACCCCACGGGCGATGAGCGCCGCGAGGATCAGCAGCAGCGCCAGGTAGAACCCGGAGAACATCGTGGCGTACCACTCCGGGAACGCCGCGAACAGGCAGGCGCCGGCCACGATGACCCAGGTCTCGTTGAGGTCCCAGACGGGGCCGATCGTGTTGATCATGACGCGACGGTCGGTGTCGTCCTTGCCGAGGAACGGCAGGGCCATGCCGACGCCGAAGTCGAACCCGTCGAGCACGAAGTAGCCGACGAAGAAGACGCCGACGATGGCGAACCAGAGAACGGGGAGGTCCATGATCAGTACACCGTCACTTCGTGCTTGACCTCGCCGGTCTCCTCGTCCACCGGTGCCGGAGCAGCGGGGCCTTCTTGCGCCACCTTCTTGATGAGCCGGAACTCCACCACCGCCAGCGCGCCGTAGATCAGTGTGAAGACGACGAGCGAGATGAGGACCTCGACCCCGGTCACGTTCGGGGACACCCCGTCAGCGGTCTTGAGGAGCCCGAACACGAGCCACGGTTGCCGGCCCATCTCGGTGAAGATCCAGCCGACGATCATCGCGGCCATCGGCAGCGGCACCGCCCAGGTGGCGATCCGCCACACCCAGCGCTGCGTCGGGAAGCGGCCCTTGCGGGTCAGCCACAGCCCGGCGAGGGCGACGAGGACCGCGCCGACACCGAGGGCGATCATCCAGCGGAACGACCAGTACGTCACCCAGATGATCGGCTTGTAGTCACCGGGGCCGTACACCTGCGTGTACTGCGCCTGCAGGTCGTTGATGCCCTCGACCGTGCCGTTGAAGGTGTGGGTCGAGAGGAACGACAGCAGGTACGGCACACGGATCGAGAACAGCTCGTGCACGCCGTCCGGTGTGCCGAGCGTGAAGATCGAGAACGAGGCGTCCTTGCCGGTCGCCGTGTTGTACAGCGCCTCGGCCGCGGCCATCTTCATCGGCTGTGTGTCGACCATCGTCAGCCCGAGCTGGTCGCCGGTGAGGACGGTCAGCGCACCGGCGGCGACCATCGTCCAGAGGCCGAACTTCAGCGCCGGCATCATCGTCTCGAGGTTCTGGTTGCGCGCCAGGTGGTACGACGCGACCGAGATGATCACGCCGGCAGCCACCATGAAGCACGCGAAGAGCGTGTGCGGGAACGCGGCCAGTGCGACCTTGTTCGTCAGCACCGCCCAGATGTCGGTGAGTTCCGCGCGACCCTTGGCTTCGTTGATGACGTAGCCGACGGGGTGCTGCATGAACGCGTTTGCGGCGATGATGAAGTACGCCGACATGATCGTCCCGGCGCTGACGCACCACATGCTCGCGAGGTGCAGACCCTTGGGCAACCGGTCCCACCCGAAGATCCAGACGCCGATGAACGCCGCCTCGAAGAAAAAGGCGAGGATCCCCTCGAGCGCGAGCGGGGCCCCGAAGACGTCCCCGACGAACCGGGAGTAGTTCGACCAGTTCATGCCGAACTGGAACTCCTGCACGATGCCCGTCACGACGCCCATCGCGAAGTTGATGAGGAAGATCCGGCCGAAGAACCGGGTGAGCTGCAGGTAGTGCGCCCGACCGGTGCGGTACCACGCCGTCTGGAACGTCGCGACGACCACGGCCATGCCGATCGTCAACGGGACGAAGAGGAAGTGGTAGATGGTGGTCAGCCCGAACTGCCACCTGGACAGGATGAGCGGATCGAGGATGTCGTTCATGCGGCTGTACCGATCGGGAACGCCGCGCGCTGTTCGTGCACGTCAGTTGCTTCCTGTGGAAGGGGTACTTCTGGGTGTCACAACCGTTGGGACACCTCCACGGTACCGGCAGGCAACCCGATTCGACAACTTGTAGAAACTCGACCTGCACGAACGTGCAGGGCACTTGAACGGCACAACCGTGCCGAACGGATGTGCCCCGGAACGACGACAGGTGCCGGGCACATTGCCCGACACCTGTCGTTCATCTCACACGTGCTGGAGGACTAGAGCAGACCCTTGTCCTGCAGGAAGGCCTTGGCCACCGATGCCGCGGACTTCTGCTCCACGGAGTTCTGACGGTCGAGCTCGATGAGCGCGTCCGTGGTGAGCACCTTGTTGACCTTCTCGATCGCCGCGGTCGCCTTCGAGTCCAGCTTCGACGACACGATGGGCGTGACGTTGTTCACCGGCACGAGGTTCTTCGGGTCCTCGAGCGTGACGAGCTTCTCGGTGGCGATCGACGCGCTGGCCGAGTAGATGTCGGCGACCTGCGAGTCGCCGTCCTTGATCGCCTTGACCGTGAGCGGGCCACCGGAGTCGTTCTGCTGGTTGACCTCACCGGTGATGCCGTACTTCGCCTTCAGGCCGGTCGGGCCGTACGCAGCCGTGGCGAACTCGGGGTTCGCCGCGATCGAGATGGTGCCGCCGATCTTGGCGAGGTCGCCGATCGACTTGAGGTCGTACTTGTCGGCGAGCTCCTGCGTGACCGTGTACGTGTCCGAGTCGGATGCGTCCGCGGACGGCAGGGCCTTGACGCCGGAGGGCAGTTCGTCCTTCAGGGCGGCGTTGATGCCGTCCGTCGTGGTCTCCGTCGTCGTGTCCTTGTCGTCGGACTGCAGGAGGTAGTTCAGCAGGTTGCCGTTGTACTCCGGGAACACGTCGATGTTGCCCTTGGCGACCTCGGGCCAGTAGGCCTTGCGCTGTCCGATGTTGAGCTTCTTGGTGACGGTGAAGCCGGCCTTCTCGAGTTCCTGGGCGTAGAGCTCCGCGATGATCTCGTTCGACGGGTAGGCCTGCGAGCCGACGGTGATGGTGTCCGACGAGCCGGAGCCGCCGCCGGAGGAGAGCGGGTCGCCTGACGAGCAGCCCGCGAGGGCGATCGCGGCGGCGGTCGCGACCGCGATGGTCGCGCCGAGGCGCTTGGTGCGTGCAGTGGTCACTGGAGGGTTCCTTCCAAGGGGGTTGATGCCCGACTTTCCGAGCGGTCAGCGTCGCGCCGTCCATCACCCGCGGAGGCGGCGGTGATACCCGCCGGCACCGCGAGCCGCTGCAGGACGGCGAACACGATCTCGAAGACGATGGCGAGTGCGATCACCAGGAGCGAACCGCCGAGGACCTCTTCGTAGTCCTGGTTGGCGAGCCCGGAGAACGCGTACCCGCCGAGACCGCCCGCGTTGATGTAGGCGGCGAGCGTGGCGGTCGCGATGACCTGGAGCACCGCGGCACGGATGCCGCCGACGATCAGCGGGAGCCCGAGCGGGATCTCCACCTTCGTCAGCAGCTGCCACGTGGTCATGCCCTGCGCCTTGGCCGCGTCGATGGTCACGCGGTCGATCGCCTCGAGGCCGGAGTACGTACCGGCCAGGATCGACGGGATCGCCAGGATGACGAGCGAGATGAGCGGCGCTTCGATGCCGAGCCCGATCCACAGGGCGAGGATCGTCAGCAGGCCGAGCGTGGGGAGCGCCCTGACCCCGCCGGAGAACCCCACGGCGAGGCTCTTGCCACGCCCGGTGTGCCCGATCACGAGGCCGAGGGGCACCGCGATGGCGCAGGCGATGACGATGGTGAGCAGCGTGATCCACACGTGCTCCCAGAGGCGGACGGGGATGCCGTTCGCCCCGACGGAGTTGGCGGGGTCGAAGATCCAGGCGATGGCGCCGGCGAAGAGGTTCACGCGGACACCTCCCCGGTACGGACGTCCGCCGCCGCACGACGCCGGATGCGCTTGGCATCACGGCTGCCACCGCGGGTCCACGGCATCACGATGCGTCCGATGAGCACCAGGAGCCCGTCGATGACGAGCGCCAGGACGATCGTCAGCACGATGCCGGTCAGGATCTCGACACTGATGCCGCGCTTGAGGCCGTCGGTGAGCAGGAACCCGAGGTTCGGGATCCCGAGGAGCGCACCGACCGTGACGAGGCTCACCGTACTGACCGCGACGACCCGGATGCCGGCGAGGAGCACGGGGCCGGCGAGGGGCAGTTCGACGCGGAAGAACCGCTGCACGGGCGAGTACCCCATGGCCGCCGCGGCGTTCAGCACCGCGGGGTCGACGGCGTCGAGCGCGTCGGCCGCCGAGCGCGCCATCAGGGCGACACCGTAGATCGTCAGCGCGATGACGACGTTCGCCGGGTCGAGGATGTTCGTCCCGAGCAACGGCGGCAAGGCGAGGAAGAGCGGGAAGGACGGGATGGCGTAGAGCAGGCTCGCCACGACGATGATCGTCGAACCGGTCGCCCGTGCACCTCGGCGACCCTTGCGCAGGCGGTTCACGAGCAGGCCGATCGGCACCGAGAGCACGAAGCTGATGACGATCGGCGGGATCGACAGCCAGACGTGCGCGATCAGGTTCGACGTGATCGTGTCGAGGTTGCCGGTGACCCAGTTCACACGCTGTCCCGGTGTGCGGCGTCCGGCCCGGCCGGCTGCGGCACCGCGGACGCCGCGTCGACGACCGGGACCGGACCGGTGAGCACACCGGCGGCACGTCCGTCCCCGTCGACCACGATGGGTCCGGTGGGCGTCTGCTCCACACGGAGCGCTCGACGACCACGTCCGGCGCCGATGAAGTTCGCCACGAAGTCGTCCGCCGGTTCCGAGAGGATCTCGGCCGGTGTCCCGAGCTGCGCGATCTCGCCGCCCTTCTTCAGGATGACGACCTGGTCACCGAGCTTGAACGCCTCGTCGATGTCGTGGGTCACGAACACGACCGTCTTGCCGAGCTCGCGCTGGAGCCGGATGAGCTCGTCCTGCAGGTCGTTGCGGACCAGCGGGTCCACCGCGCCGAACGGCTCGTCCATCAGCAGGATGTTCGGGTCGACGGCGAGCCCGCGGGCGACACCGACGCGCTGCTGCTGGCCACCCGACAGCTGCGACGGGTAGCGGTCGGCGAAGGCGCGGTCGAGTCCGACGGTGTCCATCAGCTCGAGCGCCCGCGCGCGGGCTTCCTGCTTCGACACACCGGTGAGCAGCGGCACGGTCGCGATGTTGTCCGCGACCTTGCGGTGCGGCAGCAGGCCCGCATTCTGCATCACGTAGCCGATGCTGCGGCGGAGCTTCACCGGGTCGACGCCTGCGACGTCCTCGCCGTCGATGGAGACGGACCCGGCAGTGGGGTCGACCATCCGGTTGATCATGCGGAGCAGCGTCGTCTTCCCGCAACCACTCGACCCGACGAAGACCGTCGTGGTGCGTGATGGGATGACGAGGTCGAACCGCTCGACTGCGGCCGTGCCGTCCGGGTACGTCTTGCGCACCTGGCGGAACTCGATCATGGGTGCCCTTCTGGTAGGAGGTAGCCCGACTCCGAGTGAGAGTACCCGTCAGCACCGACACCGGTGCGTCCAGGTGACGATCCGTGACGTGACCGGGCGTGTCCCGGACAGCGCCACCCGGCCGGCGGCCGGTCCGCGGAAGCCGCCACGGCTCTGGAGCCGACCCCGCGCATGGCGGAGGCCGCGGACACGACAGCGCCCGCGCCTCCAGTTCGGAGGGCGAGCGCCGTTCGGTTTGGTGACCGGTGGTCAGGAGGCGGCGATCACCGACTCCAGATACGTCTTGTTCATGACGCGGTAGGCCTCGATGAGCCCGGTGTCCGGGTGCTGGCGGTCCTGGTGGGCCCTGGCCAGCACGGCGTGTCCGGATTCGGCGAGGACGACCCACGCTCGCGCGACGGCGTCGTTGTCCGGCAGACCGAAGCGCTCGCGCATGATCGTGCCGACCGCCCCGCCGAGGGCACCCATGCGGTCTTCCTCGTCACCGACGCCCGAGTCCGCGGCGTCGCCGAAGCGGATCGCGCGGAACCCCGGCTCGGTCCGGTACATCTCGCTCGTCATGTCGATGAGCGCGTCGCAGGCGTCCTGCCAGGTCGTCGCGCCGCTGGCGTCGAGCGCATCGACGAACCGGGACGCGAGCCGCTGCGTGCAGCGGATGGCGAGCGCCTCGACCACGGCGATGCGGTCCGGGAAGTACCGGTAGACCGTGCCGATGGACGCCCCCGCCCGTTCGGCGACCATGGCCGTGGTGAGCCGCTCGAAGCCGATCTCGTCGATCACCGCGGCTGCGGCGTCGAGGAGCCCGGCGAGGCGCGCCGAACTGCGGGCTTGGACCGGCTCGTTCCTGAGCAGTGATGATCCCCCCGGCAGTGCGTTCGAAACCTCGGTGACGAGCACGTGTTCTCCTTCTCGCGGCGACCGCGGGCTGATTGTGTGACGGGGCAACTCTCGCAGAGCCCGGCTGGAATCCCGCTGCGATTCTCCGGGTGTCGAGTGCGTCGTGCCCATCCTCCACCCCTCCGTGGGATGATGGGCCGATGCCCGACCCGACGTCCCACGAACCGTCGCTGGCCGAGCCGATCCTGCATCGTGCCGCCCGGATCGAGGACGCCGTGCAGGAGTTCCGTGAACAGCGCGCCCGCCGACGCGGCCTCGTGCCGACCGTCATCCCGTACACCGGGTACGGCGCGCCCGGGTGGATCCGGGTGCTCTGCCGGGTGCTGCTGACCCGGCGTGGGCTCGCCTCGGACGCGGCGTACACCGGTGTCCGCGGCTGGCGAACCTTCACGAGCGTGGCGGTCGACCACGCCGAGGTGACCATCACTGCCGGCGGGGTCACCCACACCGTGCAGTCCGACCGTGGCGGCGTGGTCGACACCATCGTCCCGATCGACCTCGAACCGGGCTGGCAGACCATCAGGCTGTCCGCCGGCGGGCAGCGCGACGCCGAGGCCGACGTCTTCGTCGTGCACCCGGACACGCGGTTCGGGCTGCTGTCCGACATCGACGACACCGTGATGGTGACCTCGCTCCCCCGTCCGATGCTGGCCGCGTGGAACTCCTTCGTCCTCACCGAGCACGCGCGCCGCCCGGTCCCCGGCATGTCCGTCCTCTACGAGCGTGTGCTCGCGCAGCACCCCGGGTCGCCGACGGTGTACCTCTCCACCGGTGCGTGGAACGTCGGGCCGACGCTCCAGCGCTTCCTCACCAGGAACATGTACCCGTCCGGCACCCTGCTGCTCACCGACTGGGGCCCGACGCACGACCGCTTCTTCCGGAGCGGGCAGCTGCACAAGCACGAGAACCTCCGGCGGCTCGCCCGCGACTTCCCGGACATCAAGTGGCTGCTCGTCGGTGACGACGGACAGCACGACGAGACCCTGTACGGCGACTTCGCGCGCGAGCACCCGGACAACGTCGCGGGTGTCGCGATCCGGCAGCTGTCCACGAGCGAGGCCGTCCTCGCCGGTGGGCGGTCCAGGGCCCAGGAACGCTCCAGGGAATCCGCCGCGCCGTGGGTCTACGCCCCGGACGGCGCCGGTCTCTGGACCGAGCTCGCCCGCGTCGGGATCACCGAGCTCGACTAGACCCTGCGCGCACTCTCAGTCGGTGACGCATGACGCCGGTGGAACATCGGCGGTCAGTGGTTCGATCGGTGGCATGGCGCAACGCATCGAGGACCACGCGATCATCGGGGACTGCTACACGGCCGCACTGGTGGACCGTGCCGGCACGATCGACTGGGCGTGTCTCCCCCGCTTCGACAGCCCCTCGACCTTCGCGTCCCTGCTGGGAGACGAGCACGACGGGCACTGGACGCTCCGACCCACCGACCCCGACGCCACCGCCGAGCGTCGGTACGACGAGGACACCCTCGTCCTGACGACGATCTGGACCACGTCCACCGGCGTCGTCGAGGTCACCGACTTCATGCCGATCGGCGCGCACCGGGCATCGGTCGTCCGGCGCGTCAGGGGGCTCACGGGCGAGGTCGAGGTGCGACAGGCCCTGCGCATCCGGTTCGACTACGCCCGCGCACTCCCCTGGGTCCGCCAGGTCGGCGACGACGACGACCCCGCACTCGTCGCGACGGCGGGACCCGGGTCGGTCATCGTCCGCGGCGTCCGGTTCCACGCCGACGACCACCGCCACGTTGCGACCCGCACCGTGCACGACGGGGACGTGCTCGACACCGTGCTGACCTGGTACCCGTCGCACCGCGAGCCCCCGGAGGAACTCGACGTCGACGACGCACTCCACCGCACAAGGCAGTGGTGGCGCGACTGGACCGGCACCGCCCGCGTCGGCGGCCGGTACGCCGACGCCACCCGCCGGTCGCTGCTCTTCCTCCGTGCGATGACCCACGCGGAGACCGGCGGGGTCGTCGCCGCGGCCACCACGAGCCTGCCGGAGGACCCGGGTGGCGAACGCAACTGGGACTACCGGTACGTCTGGCTCCGCGACGCCTCGCTGGCACTCGCGTCGATGATCGCCCACGGCTACCAGGACGAGGCGAAGCACTGGCGTGGCTGGCTGCTCCGGGCGATCGCCGGCGACCCGGCCGACGTGCAGATCATGTACGGCATCGCCGGCGAGCGGGAGCTGCCCGAGTGGGAGCTCGACCACCTTGCCGGGTACGCGGGATCGAAGCCCGTGCGGGTCGGGAACGGTGCGTACACGCAGTACCAGGGCGACGTGTTCGGCGAGGTGCTCGCGGCGCTCCACGACGCCCGCGAGCTCGGCGTCGAGGAGAACGCCGACTCGTGGGCGCTCCAGCGTGCCCTGCTCGGCTACGTCGAGGAGCACTGGCAGGAGCCGGACAACGGCATCTGGGAGATGCGCGGCCCCCGACGGAGCTTCACGCACTCGCGGGCGATGATCTGGGCCGCGTTCGACCGAGGGGTCGCCGCGGTCGAGGAGTTCGGACTCGAAGGCCCCGTGGACCGCTGGCGCCGGCTCCGCGACGCCGTCCGTGCGGAGATCGACGAGCACGGGTGGAACGCCGAACGCGGGTCCTTCCGCCAGCACTACGACACCGACGAGGTGGACGCGAGCCTGCTCGTCCTGCCGCAGATCGGCTACTGCAAGGCGACCGACCCGCGGATGCTCGGGACCGTCGCCGCGATCGAGGAGGACCTCCGCGTCGGCTCGGACGGGCTCGTCCTGCGGTACCGCACCACGGCCGGGTTCGACGGGCTGAGCGGCAGCGAGCACCCGTTCCTGGCCTGCTCGTTCTGGCTGGTCGAGCAGTACGCGGCATCGGGGCGCATCGAGGACGCCGAGCGGCTCATGGACGTGCTCGTCGGGTACGCCAACGACGTCGGCATGCTCTCGGAGGAGATCGACGTCGCGACGGGGCACCACATCGGCAACACCCCGCAGGCGCTCTCGCACCTGACGCTGGTGGCCGCGGCGGACGCGATCGAACGTGCCCGCGGCAAGGCGACGGGGCACCGCACCCGGATCCCCCAGCACGACGGCGGCACGAGGTCGTGGACGGGCGAGGGCGAGCGGGCGGGCACCCCGGCCTGACGCTGCCCCGGCACACCGTGCCCCGCCGTGCCGTGGGTCGTTTCGCGCGTCGGAAGCGGATTCGCGCGTAGGAGGTCGGAATTTCCGACCTCCTACGCGCGAAACGACCTCCTACGCGCGATTCGGCCACCTCCGTCCCGCACGCAGACGACGGACGGGAGGCGCGGTGCCAGCTGGCACCGCGCCTCCCGTCCGTCTGTGGTCCGGATCAATGTGTCAGGACGACGACTCCCAGTCCGCGGGACCGCGCGAACCCGCGCGGTACTCCTCGAGCGGGACCTCGTTCGCCTTCCAGGCGGCGACGACGGGCTCCACGATCTCCCAGCACCGCTCCGCGACGTCGCCGCGGATCGAGAGCAGCGGGTCGTCGTGGAAGATCCCGTTGAGCACCTCGCCGTACGGGGTCAGCTCGCCGTCGCTGAACGACGACGACAGCGTCACCTGGCCCATCTCGAAGGGGTTGCCCCCACCGTTCGCCGACACGGTCAGCTCGATCTCGTCCGGGTTCAGGACGATGCGCAGCGTGTCGGTCTTCGGGCGACCGGTCAGGCCGGAGGGCAGGCGCGGAACCGGCTTGAAGGTGATCAGCACCTCCTTGCGGCTCGCGCCGAGCGCCTTGCCGGAACGCAGTGTGAAGGGGACGCCCTTCCAGCGTGCGGTGTCGACCTCCACCGAGATCTCGGCGAGCGTCTCGGTCTTACGGCCAGGCTCGACGCCCTGCTCGTCCTGGTAGGACGGGAGCTCCTTGCCGTCGATCGTGCCGGCCGTGTAGACCGCGCGGCGGGAGGCGATCTTCGCGTCGTCGCCCTTCAGTCGGGTCGAGCGGAGCGCACGGGCGAGCGACGAGCGGAACTCGACGGCGTCGATGGCGGCCGGGGCGTCCATCGTCACGAGTCCGAGGATCTGCAGCAGGTGCGACTGGATCATGTCCACCATCGCGCCGGCCTCGTCGTAGTACTGGGCGCGGTTCTCCAGGCCGAGGGTCTCGTCGTAGAAGATGTCGACCTTCTCGATGTTCTCCGCGTTCCAGATCGGCTCGAACAGGCGGTTCGCGAAACGCAGACCGATGATGTTCAGGACCGTGGTGCGACCGAGGAAGTGGTCGGTGCGGTGCACGCGCTCCTCGGGGACGATCTTGAGGACCGTCTCGTTGAGGGCCTTGGCGCTGGCGACGTCGGTGCCGAAGGGCTTCTCGAACGCCAGGGTCGTGCCCTCGGGGAGGTCGACCGACTGCAGAGCCTCGCAGATGTCCGACGCGATCTGCGGCGGGAGCGCGAAGTACAGGATCGGCTCGTTCTCGGCGGCGTCGAGCAGCGCCTTGAGGTGCTTCGGGTCGGTCGGGTCGCCCTGGATGAAGATCGTCGACTCGATGGTCGCGTCGACCTCGGGTCCCTTGACGTCCTGCGAGGCGAAGGACTTCGTGACGATGTCCTTCCACTTCTCCGGGGTGCGCTCACTGCGGCCGGTGCCGATCAGCTGGACGGGGACGGCACGGCCGCTCTGCAGGAACGTGCCGAGGCCCGGCAGGAGCAGGCGGGAGGCGAGGTCGCCCGTCGCACCGAAGATGATGAGTGTGCGCTTGTCGGTCACCGGTGGTGACTCCTTTCGCGTGGTGGATGGGTCCGCATGGCTGCAAGCCGTACGCGGGCCGGTTGATTCCCTGATGAGCGGCGGGCTGCGCGCGCTCTCATGGAGGTCGTCAGGACGCAGTTCGGGCGGCACCGAAGTTGGTGCCGCCCGAAGCGCGTCTGTCGTGGGTCAGTGCCCGAAGTTGCCGCGGTAGTACTCGAAGACCCAGCCGACCAGCGTCACGGCGACGAGCGCCAGGCCGATCGGGACGATCCACAGGCCGGCTGCGACACCGAGGAAGCAGATCGACGTCGAAGCGGCGAGGAGGATGGGCCACCACGACCACGGGCTGAAGTGCCCGAGCTCGGCGTCGCCGTCCTCGATGTTGGCGTCCTGGCGGTCTTCCGGCAGGTCCCCGCCCTGGGCGGAGAGCACACGGCCGAGGTAGAACGCGATGAACGCGGACATGAGCCCGACCAGGCCGATGCCGACCGTGCCGACCGGCTCCCAGCCGCCGTTGTGGGCGAGGGCGAACCAGATCGTGTACGCGGCGTCCGCGAGGATGAAGAACCCGAAGAGGATCCAGAACAGGTTGACGTTGGCGCGCATCGCCTTACTTCACCTCGCCCTTCGCGGCGTCGTAGGTCGGGGCATCGGGAGCGTCCTTCGCGGGACCCACACCGATCGGCACACCCGCTTCGGGGTGGTTCAGGTCGAACGCCGGGGACTCCGAACGGATCCGAGGGATCGACGTGAAGTTGTGCCGCGGCGGCGGGCAGCTGGTCGCCCACTCGAGCGAGCGGCCGTAGCCCCACGGGTCGTTCACGGCCACCTTCGGGGCGTTCCGCGCGGTGACGTAGACGTTGAAGATGAACGGCAGGAACGAGATGCCGAGGATCATCGCGCCGATGGTCGACAGCTGGTTCATCCAGGTGAAGCCGTCGTTCGGCAGGTACGTCGCGTAGCGACGCGGCATGCCGATGACGCCCAGCCAGTGCTGGATGAGGAACGTCGTGTGGAAGCCGATGAACAGCAGCCAGAAGTGGATCTTGCCGAGGCGCTCGTTGAGCATGCGACCCGTCCACTTCGGCCACCAGAAGTAGAAGCCGGAGAACATCGCGAACACGACGGTGCCGAAGACCACGTAGTGGAAGTGCGCGACGACGAAGTACGAGTCCGACACGTGGAAGTCGAGCGGCGGGGAGGCCAGGATGACACCGGTCAGACCACCGAACGTGAAGGTGATCAGGAAGCCGATCGCCCAGAGGATCGGGGTCTCGAAGGTCACCGAGCCGCGCCACATCGTGCCGACCCAGTTGAAGATCTTCACGCCGGTCGGGACCGCGATGAGCATCGTCATGAGCGAGAACCACGGCAGCAGCACCGAGCCGGTGACGTACATGTGGTGCGCCCACACCGTGACCGAGAGGGCCGCGATGGCGATGGTCGCGTAGACGAGGGTCTTGTACCCGAAGATCGGCTTGCGGCTGAAGACCGGGAAGACCTCGGAGACGATGCCGAAGAACGGCAGCGCGATGATGTACACCTCTGGGTGGCCGAAGAACCAGAAGAGGTGCTGCCAGAGCAGGGCACCACCGTTCGCGGGGTTGAACACCTGGGCGTCGAACACCCGGTCGAGACCGAGTCCGAACAGTGCGGCGGCGAGGACCGGGAAGGCCATGAGCACGAGGAGCGACGTCACGAGGGTGTTCCACGTGAAGATCGACATGCGGAACATGGTCATGCCGGGGGCGCGCATCGTGATGATCGTCGTGATGAAGTTCACCGCACCGAGGATCGTCGAGAAGCCCGTCAGGCCGAGCCCGAAGACCCACAACGTGCCACCGAGCCCTGGTGTGAACGTGGTGTCACTCAGTGGCGCGTAGGCGAACCAGCCGAACGACGCCGCACCCTGCGGGGTGAGGAAGCCGCCCACGGCGATGAGCCCACCGAAGAAGTAGAGCCAGAACGCGAAGCCGTTCAGACGCGGGAACGCGACGTCCGGCGCACCGATCTGCAGCGGCATGATGGCGTTCGCGAAGCCCGAGAACAGCGGCGTCGCGAACAGCAGCAGCATGATCGTGCCGTGCATCGTGAAGAGCTGGTTGTACTGCTCCTTCGTCGCCACGAGCTGCAGCCCCGGCTCGAAGAGCTGCGCGCGGATGACGAGCGCCATCACGCCGGCGAGCAGGAAGTACAGGAACGACGTGATCAGGTACATGTACCCGATCGTCTTGTGGTCCGTGGAGGTGATCCACCGGACGATGATGTTGCCCTTCCGACCGACCCTCGACGCCTGGAAGTCCGGCGTCGAGGTGCTGGTCGGTTGGCCGACGAATGACGTGGTCATCTGGCGAGCCCCTACTTGTCGTCCGACGCCGTGACGGGCGCCTTGTTGTCAGGCTGGTTCGTGTTGGTGTTGTACTCGTCGCCGAGCAGGCCCACCTTGCCCTGGTCCTTGAGGGTGTCGAGGTACGCCTCGTACTTGGCGGGCGACACGACCTTCACCTGGAAGAGCATGAGGGAGTGGTACTCGCCGCAGAGTTCGGCGCACTTGCCCTGGTACGTGCCTTCCTTCTGCGGGATGAAGTACTCGTAGTTCGTCTTCCCGGGGAGCATGTCCTTCTTGTACAGGAAGTCGATGATCCAGAAGGAGTGGTCGACGTCGCGGGAGTCGAGCTCGATCTTGACCTTCTTGCCGACCGGCAGGTAGAGGGTCGGGAGCTGCGACTCGTCGATCGCGCCGCTCTTGTTCTCTTCTTCCTGGGCCTGGATGCCCTGGTAGTAGACGCTCTTCGACGGGTCGTTTTGGTCGATGTAGTTGAAGTCCCACGCCCAGCGCTTGCCGTAGACGTGCACCGTGGTGTCCGGCTGCGCGAACGGCTTCTCGATCGCGGCCTGGTCCTTGGCGGTGAAGGCGAAGAAGCCCAGCACGAGGATGAGCGGCACGATCGTGTAGAAGATCTCGAGCGGCATGTTGTAGCGCATCTGCACCGGGAGGCCGGTCTGGCCCTTCCGACGGCGGTAGACGATCGCTGCCCAGATGATCAGGCCCCACACGATGAGCCCGACGGCGAGGAGCACGATCCAGCTGGTGGTCCACAGGCCGACGATGCGGCTGGTGTGGTTCGTGACGTCCTTCGTCTCATCGGTGCCCGGCAGCCACCCGTTGAGCTGCTGCTGCGAGCAACCCGCCAGTGCGATGACCAGACCGACGGCCACCGGGACGGCCGCCCAACGTATACGGCGATTCGAACGCACTGTTACCTCTCGGAATGACGTGAACCCGGAGCGCAGTTGCGTCGAAGACCGACGCGAGGCGCACGAAGGCGTCTCATGGCTGGCTCCCAGCTTGGTTGGAACACTCCTAGCTTACTCGCAGCTGGTGACGCCTCGTGCACGCCCGACACACCCTCGGGCCCGATCCGACCGTGTCCGACTCGGTTTTTCCCTGGTCATCGCGGGCCTGCGAGCACGGAAAACGCGAGCGGGGAGCAACCGTGTCGGTCGCTCCCCGCTCGCGTCGTCGGGACTGCCCCAGGTCAGTGGAAGCTGTCTCCGCACGCGCAGCTGCCCTGTGCGTTGGGGTTGTCGATGGTGAAGCCCTGCTTCTGGATGGTGTCCTCGAAGTCGATCGTCGCGCCGTCGAGGTACGGGACGCTCATCTTGTCGACGACGACCTCGACCCCGTCGAACTCGGCGGTGGCGTCACCGTCGAGCAGACGCTCGTCGAAGTAGAGCTGGTAGATCAGGCCGGAGCAGCCACCCGGCTGGACGGCGAGGCGCAGACGGAGGTCGTCACGGCCTTCCTGCTCGAGGAGGCTCGCCACCTTCCCCGCCGCGGCGTCGCTGAGCAGGACCCCGTGCGACGACGGTGCCGTCGCGGCCGTGGTCTCGGTGGTGATGGTGTCGCTCATGCGCGCCTCCCTCTGCTGCGGTGCCGGTCACCGCTGCCTGGTCGATTGTAAGCACGCCCACCGACGGACCGCAGCCGATGTGGAGAACGTGCACCGAGCCTCCAGGCAGGTCAGCGCGTCGCGAGGCGGGCCAGCAGGATCGTCTCAGCCGCGATCGCACGGTGCAGCACGCCGAGGTGCTGGGACTCGTTCGGGCTGTGCGCCCGAGTGTCGGGGTCCTCGACCCCGGTCACCAGGATCTGCGCCTCGGGGAACTCGGCGGCCAGGTCGGACACGAACGGGATCGATCCCCCGATGCCCTGCTCGACGGGCTCTGCGCCCCATCCCTCGGCCATCGCGGTGCGTGCCTCATGGACGGCCCATCCGCTGGTGTCCACGAGGAAGCCGTCCCCGGCGTCGGGCTCGCTGATCTCCACGCGGGCGCCGAACGGCGTGTGCGCGGAGATGTGGCGCTCGACGGCGGCGTACGCGTCGCGTGCGGACTGTCCGGGGGCGACACGGACCGAGACGCGCGCCGAGACCGTCGGCAGCAGCGTGTTCGACGCGTTCGCGACGCTCGGGACGTCCATGCCCGTGACGGTGATCGAGGGCTGGAACCACATGCGCGACAGGACGTCGCCGGTGCCGACCGGCTTCGCACCCGGGACCAGCGCCGCATCGGCGGCGAGTTCGTCCTCGCTGCGGGCCGGCACCGGCGCGTCGTACGAGGTCAGCCCCTCGACGGCGACCGAACCGGCGTCGTCGTGCAGCGAGGCGAGCAGCCGGACCATCGGCATCATCGCGTCGGGTGCCGCTCCCCCGAACATGCCGCTGTGGCTCGCGTGCTCGAGCGTCGTCAGGGTCAGCTTGAACGTCACGTTGCCGCGGAGGGAGACTGTGATCGCGGGGACCTCGGTCGACCAGTTGTCGCTGTCGGCCACCACGATGACGTCGGCGGCCAGGTGCTCCTTCTGCTCGCGGAGGAACGTGCGGAACGAGCGGGAGCCGAACTCCTCCTCGCCCTCCACGAAGAGGACGATGCCGAGGTCGAGGTCGTCGCCGAACCGCGCGTGCAGGGCACGGAGCGAGGCGACGTGGGTCATCACGCCGGCCTTGTCGTCCGAGGCACCGCGGCCGTACAGGCGGTCCCCGCGGAGCGTCGGCTCGAACGGCGGGGTCTCCCACAGCGCGTCGTCGCCCTGCGGCTGGACGTCGTGGTGGGCGTAGAGCATCACGGTCGGCTTGCCGTTGCGGGCCGGGCGGACGGCGAGGACCGCGGGCTGCCCGAGCTCGACGCCGTCGAGGTCCGTCCCGGTCGCATCCGAGGCACCGGCGGGCGTGTCGCCCTCGACGGCGCTCCTGATGATCCTGACCTCGTCGAACACACCGGTGCTGCGCGCCAGGTCGGCCACGGCCTCCGCGTTCCGCCGCACGTGTGCGGGGTCGAACGCCGACCAGGACACCGACGGGATCCGCACCAGGCCCGAGAGGTCGGCGATCGTCGTCGGCAGGTCGCCCTGCACCTGTTCGCGGAGGGCGTCGAGCAGGGCGGGGTCGGTCGCGGGTGCGGACTGTGCGTGGTCGGTCATGCCCGGTAATCTAGAGGACAACCGGTGCCGGGGTGTTCCCCGGCGCACCGCTCACCGACCAGCAGGAATCACCGTGGCGAAGGCAGCACCCAAGACCAACACGACAGTCAACCCCTCGGAAGAGGAACTGCTCGAGCAGGGCAAGGGCCGTCCGACGCCGTCCCGCCGCGAGCGCGAGGCAGCGAACCGCCGCCCGCTCGTCGGCAACACGCCCGTCGACAAGAAGGCAGCGCGCGCCCGCCTCAACAACGAGCGCGAGAAGGCCCGCGTCGGGATGGCCAACGGCGAGGAACGGTACCTCCCCGCGAAGGACAAGGGCGAGCAGCGCAAGTTCGTGCGCGACTACATCGACGCGCGCTGGAACGTCGGCGAGGTGATGATGCCGGTCCTCGTGGTCTTCCTGATCGTCGGGTTCGTCGCGTCCCAGACCGCTGCCGCTTCGTACGCGCTGCTGCTCGTGTGGGCGTTCGTGGCGCTGTTCATCCTCGACTGCGTCGTGCTCTGGGTCGTGCTGCGCAAGAAGCTCACCGCGAAGTTCGGTGTGTTCCAGAAGGGAACGTTCTTCTACATCCTGACGCGGGCGTGGCAGCTGCGCTTCCTGCGTCTGCCGAAGCCCCAGGTGAAGCGCGGCCAGTACCCCTCCGCCTGACCCCTTCGTCCCGAAGCGCCGCCGGCCCCTGGCCGGCGGCGCTTCGTCGTCCCGGCGCGCGCCGGGCCGGGGTGCGCGCCGTGGCGCAGCCGGGTGCCGTGTCCGGTGAAGCGCCGGACGGGAGGCTCGGTGCCGGTCCGCCACGAGCCTCCCGTCCGTCGACTGGTCACGACACGTCGCGCGCCTTCCGCCGACCGGTCGAAGCGTGTCGTTGCGACCTTCCGGCACCGACGGATTGCGACCGCTCGGCGAACGTGAGCGGGGTGTCGCGACCGGTCGCGGCCAAGCCGTGACCGTGCCCTCCGCGCGCACGCGACAGCGCACCCGGCGGCGCTCAGCGCGCGGCGCGCGCCTCGCGCTTCAGCCGACGCCGCCGCAGCCGGTTGATCCGCGTCGCCCAGGTCGGCCCCTCGTAGAGGAACGCCGTGTAGCCCTGCACGAGCGTCGCGCCGGCGTCGACACGAGCCTGCACGTCCGCCTCGGAGATGACGCCCCCGACCGCGATCACGCAGAAGTCGGTCGGCACGGCGGCGCGCACGCGGCGCAGGACGTCGAGCGACCGGGCGGACAGCGGCGCCCCGGAGAGCCCACCAGCCCCCATCGCCTCGACGTCGGCGACCGGGGTCGCGAGCCCGGAGCGCGAGATCGTCGTGTTGTTCGCGATGACCCCGGCGAGCCCGAGGTCGACCGCGAGCCCGGCGATCGCGTCGATCTGCTCGTCGGTGAGGTCCGGCGCGATCTTCACCAGCACGGGGATCCGCCCGGCGGCGTCGTTCACGGCGGAGAGCAGGGGACGGAGCTGGTCGAGCTCCTGCAGCCCACGGAGGCCCGGCGTGTTCGGCGAGCTCACGTTGACCGCGAGGTAGTCCGCGAACGGCGCGAGGAGCCGCGTGGACTCGAGGTAGTCGTCGACCGCGTCCGCGACGTCGACCACGCGGCTCTTGCCGATGTTCACGCCGATGACGGGCCGACCGGGGTTCCGGCGAGCACGCTCGAGCCGGCGTGCCGCGGCCGCTGCACCCTGGTTGTTGAACCCCATGCGGTTGATCAGGGCGCGGTCGGCGATGAGCCGGAACAACCGCGGCTTCTCGTTGCCCGGTTGGGGCTTGGCCGTGATCGTGCCGACCTCGACGTGCCCGAAGCCGAGCAGACCGAGGCCGCCGATCCCCCTGGCGTCCTTGTCGAACCCGGCGGCGAGGCCGAACCGGGACGGGAAGTGGATGCCCATCGTCGTGACGCCGTCGTCGGCCGACGGGCGGGAGTACCGCTCGACGAGCCCCCGCACGATCGGGACCCTCGGGAGCACCTTGATGACGCCGAACGCCAGGTGGTGGGCACGCTCGGGGTCCATGTTCGCGAAGACGCCACGGAAGACGGCCCCGTACCCGGCGCGGACGATGCGTTCCGCGATGCCGCTCACGCGTCGGCCCCGTTCGTCGACTGCGGCTCACCGTGGTGGTCGATGCGGAGCTGCCCGATCGCGGACTCGAAGTCCTCGAGCGAGTCGAACGCCTGGTACACGCTGGCGTACCGGAGGTAGGCGACCTCGTCGAGTTCGCGCAGCGGGTCGAGGATCGCGAGGCCGATGTCGTTCGCCTCGATCTGGCTGGCGCCCGAGGACCGCACGATCTCCTCCACCCGCTGCGCGAGCACCGCGAGGTCGGAGTCCGTCACGGGGCGGCCCTGGCAGGCCTTCCGCACGCCGGAGATGATCTTCTCCCTGCTGAACGGTTCGAGCACCCCGTTCCGCTTCACGACGTTGAGCGATGCAGTCTCCGTCGTGGAGAAGCGACGCCCGCAGTTCGGGCACTGGCGGCGGCGGCGGATCGAGGTGCCGTCGTCGCTCGTGCGGGAGTCGACGACGCGGGAGTCCGGGTGGCGGCAGAAGGGGCAGAACATGTCGTGCCCCAGGCTATCGGTTCGGCACGCCCGCTACGGGCCGACGGGCGAACCCGTGCGGGCGGTCACCGCTGCCCCGTGGGCGGGGAGCTGCTCCTCGGTCGAGAGCGCGACGATGTGCGGCGCGACCTCGGCCAGGGCATCGGCCGTGTAGCGGATCACCTGCTGGGGCCGCAGGAACGTCGACGCCGACAGTCCGGAGCCGAACCGGGCCTGGCCGCCGGTCGGCAGCACGTGGTTCGAGCCGGCCAGGTAGTCCCCGAGACTCACGGGCGTGCTCGGGCCGACGAACACCGCACCAGCCGCGTCGATGTCTGCCAGGACCGCGTCGTCGTCGACGGTCTGGATCTCGAGGTGCTCCGGCCCGTACGCGTTGCTCACGGTCGCCGCGTCCGCGAGCGAGTCCACCAGGACGACGGCGGACTGCGGGCCGTCGAGCGCGGCCTGGAGGCGCGTGGCCGTCCCGAGCACCGCCGTCTGTCCCGGGATGGCGGCTTCCACCGCATCGGCGAACGTCGCCGACGTCGTCACCAGCACGCTGCCGGCCTGTTCGTCGTGCTCCGCTTGGCTGATGAGGTCGGCCGCGACGTACGCGGGGTCAGCCGACTCGTCGGCGATGACGAGGATCTCGGTGGCGCCGGCCTCGGCGTCGATCCCGACGACGCCACGGACCAGGCGCTTGGCTGCGGCGACGTAGTTGTTGCCGGGCCCGGTGACGAGGTCGACCGGCTCGAGGCCGATCGACGGCACGCCGTACGCCAGCGCGCCGATCGCTCCGGCTCCACCCATCGCGTAGACCTCGTCGATGCCGAGGAGCCCGGCCGCGGCGAGGATCGTCGGGTGCACGGTGCCGCCGTGGTCGCGCTGCGGCGGGGACACGAGCGCGATCGAACCGACGCCGGCGACCTGCGCCGGGACGACGTTCATGACGACGCTCGACGGGTACACGGCCTTGCCGCCGGGGACGTAGAGCCCGACGCGCCGCATCGGCTGCCAGCGCTGGTGGACCTCGGCGCCGTCGGCCAGCGTCGTGACGGATGCGGCGGGGACCTGGGCGGCGCTCGCTGCCCGGACGCGGCGGATCGCCTCGTCGAGCGCCGTGCGGAGTTCCGGCGTGAGCCCGGCGACCGCGGCGGCGATGTCGGCGGCCGGCACCCGGACGGCCGCCGGTGCTCCCCCGTCGAACCGCTCGGCCTGCTCCTGCAGCGCCTCGGCTCCACGATCGCGGACGTCGTCCACGAGCGCCCGAGCCGCGTCCACCGCATGCCCGACGTCACCGACGGCGCGCGGCATGAGACGGAGGAGTTCGGCGCGGACGGGCAGTCCGCCACGGAGGTCGATTCGCTGCATCATGAGGCGTCCAGCGTAATGGTCGTGACGTCGCACCCCGTCACGAACATCGCGCCCCGTCACCACCGGGCGCGATGTTCGCACGAGGGTGCGATCCACGAGCACCGGCGCGCCACGTCAGGCCTCGGCCACCGGCCAGTCGCACGTCGACTCGCCTACACCAGGCAGCGCGGACCGAGCAGGCTCTTCAGCTCGCCGAACAGGTCCGGGGTGAGGTTCACCGGGAAGGGCAGCTCGAACGTGCGGGCGACGTCGTCCTTGAGCAGCTTCAGCCGGACCTCGGTCTCCCCGCTGTGCCGACCGAGCACGGCGGCGAGCTCGGTGACGATCTCCGTCGTCGCCTGCCGCTCCGGCACGCTCAGCGTCAGCGGACCGGAGCCCATGACGTCACCGAGGTTGGGCTGGAACATGCTCACCGCATGCAGCGCCTTGCCGTCGTCGCGCACGTTGACACGACCACGCAGCACCACGATCGAGTCGGCCACGAGCGACGGCCCGAACTCCTGGTAGGTCTTGCCGAGGAACATCACGCCGATCTCGCCGCCGAAGTCCTCGATCTGGACGATGCCGTACGGGTTGCCGCTCGTCTTCGCGACGCGGTGCTGCACGCTCGTCAGCAGGCCGGCGACGGTGACCGTCTCGCCTTCGACCGAGTCGTCCATGCCGATCAGGTCCGCGATGGTGACCGACTGGTGCTTCGCGAGCTCGATCTCGAGCCCCGCGAGCGGGTGGTCGGACACGTAGAGGCCGAGCATGTCGCGCTCGAACGCCAGCTTGTCGCGCTTGGACCACTCCGGGCGATCGGGCACCTGCGACACCACGGTCATCGAGGGCTGTTCCTCGGCGACCTCCGCGAAGAGCGAGTCGAAGTCGAACCCGACGTTGCCGTGCACCTCGTCGCGCTTGACCTTCACCGCGGCCTCGACCGCGCCTTCGTGGATCTCTACGAGGGCCCGGCGGGTGTCGCCGAACTCGTCGAACGCGCCCGCCTTGATGAGCGACTCGACGGTTCGCTTGTTCGCCGACGAGATCGGGATCTTGCGGAGGAAGTCGTGGAACGAGTCGAACGCGCCCTTCTCGGTGCGGGCCTTCACGATGTCGTCGACGACGTTGAACCCGACGTTCCGGATCGCGCCCATGCCGAATCGGATGTCGTCGCCGACGGCCGCGAAGAAGCCGATCGACTCGTTGACGTCCGGCGGCATGACCTTGATGCCCATCCGACGGCACTCGTTGAGGTACAGCGCGAGCTTGTCGCGGGCGTCGCCGACACTCGTCAGCAGTGCTGCCATGTACTCGGCCGGGTAGTGGGCCTTGAGGTACGCGGTCCAGAACGACACCACGCCGTACGCCGCGGAGTGCGCCTTGTTGAACGCGTAGTCGGAGAACGGCAGCAGGATGTCCCACAGCGTCTTGATCGCAGCGGCCGAGTAGCCGTTGTCCTGCATCCCCTTCTCGAAGCCCGCGTACTGCTTGTCCAGCTCGGACTTCTTCTTCTTGCCCATCGCGCGACGGAGGATGTCCGCCTGGCCGAGGGAGAACCCTGCCACCTTCTGCGCGATGGCCATGACCTGCTCCTGGTAGATGATCAGGCCGTAGGTCGTGCCGATGATGTCCTTGAGCGGCTCCTCGAGCTCCGGGTGGATCGGCGTGATCGCCTGCTCGCCGTTCTTGCGGAGCGCGTAGTTCGTGTGCGAGTTCGCACCCATCGGGCCCGGTCGGTACAGGGCGATGAGCGCGGAGATGTCCTCGAAGTTGTCGGGCTTCATCAGCCGCAGCAGGCCACGCATCGGGCCGCCGTCGAGCTGGAAGACGCCGAGCGTGTCACCGCGCTGCAGGAGCGCGTACGCCTCGGGGTCCTCGAGCCCCATGGTCTCGAGGTCGAGTTCGATGCCGCGGTTCGTCTTGATGTTGTCGAGGGCGTCACTGATGATCGTGAGGTTCCGGAGCCCCAGGAAGTCCATCTTGATCAGGCCGAGCGACTCCGATGCCGGGTAGTCGAACTGCGTGACGATCTGACCGTCCTGCTCCCGCTTCATGATCGGGATGATGTCGATCAGCGGGTCGCTCGACATGATGACGCCGGCCGCGTGCACGCCCCACTGGCGCTTCAGCCCCTCGAGCCCGAGCGCGGTGTCGAACACCGTCTTGGCTTCCGGGTCGGTCTCGACGACGGTGCGGACGTCGACGGCTTCCTTGTAGCGCGGGTGGTTCTTGTCGAAGATCCCGGTCAGCGGGATGTCCTTGCCCATCACGGGCGGCGGCATCGCCTTGGTGAGCTTCTCGCCCATCCCGAACGGGAACCCGAGGACGCGCGAGGAGTCCTTGAGCGCCTGCTTCGCCTTGATCGTGCCGTACGTGACGATCTGCGCGACGCGTTCGGAACCGTACTTCTCGGTGACGTACTTGATCGCCTCACCGCGGCGCCGGTCGTCGAAGTCGACGTCGAAGTCGGGCATCGAGACGCGGTCGGGGTTGAGGAAGCGCTCGAAGATCAGCCCGTGCCGGATCGGGTCGAGGTCGGTGATGCGCATCGCATACGCCACCATCGAGCCGGCACCGGAACCACGCCCCGGTCCCACGCGGATGCCGTGGTCCTTCGACCAGTTGATGAAGTCGGCGACCACGAGGAAGTACCCGGGGAAGTTCATCTGGTTGATGATCCCGACCTCGTAATCGGCGCGGGCCTGGACCTCGTCGGAGATGCCGTCCGGGTACCGGTACTGCAGGCCCTTCGCGACCTCTTTCTCGAACCAGGAGTGCTCGGTCTCACCCTCCGGCACCGGGAACTTCGGCATGTAGTTCGCCGAGGTGTCGAACTCGACGTCGCACCGTTCGGCGATCAGCAGGGTGTTGTCGCATGCGTCGAGGTTGTCGCGGAACACGTGCCGCATCTGCTGCGGGGTCTTCAGGTAGAACTCGTCGGCGTCGAACTTGAAGCGGTTCGGGTCGTTCAGGGTCGAGCCGGACTGCACGCAGAGCAGCGCCGCGTGCGACTTGGCGTCGTGGGAGTGCGTGTAGTGCAGGTCGTTCGTGCCGACCAGTGGGATGCCGAGGTCCTTCGCGATCTTGATGACGTCGCTCATCACCCGGCGCTCGATCTCGAGCCCGTGGTCCATCACCTCGGCGAAGTAGTTCTCCTTGCCGAAGATGTCGCGGTAGTCCGCGGCCGCCTTGATCGCCTCGTCGTACTGCCCGAGGCGCAGGCGCGTCTGGATCTCGCCGGACGGGCAGCCCGTCGTGGCGATGATGCCCTCGTGGTACTCCTGCAGGAGCTCGATGTCCATGCGCGGCTTGAAGTAGTAGCCCTCGATCGAGGCCTTCGACGACAGCCGGAACAGGTTGTGCATGCCCGTCGTGTTCTCGGCGAACATCGTCATGTGGGTGTAGGAACCCGCACCGGAGACGTCGTCCCCGCCGCCGTCGCCCCAGCGCACACGGGTCTTGTCGGTCCGGTGGGTGCGCGGCGTGATGTACGCCTCTGTCCCGATGATGGGTTTGACGCCGCCGGCCTTCGCGGCCTTCCAGAACTCGAACGCCCCGAACATGTTGCCGTGGTCGGTCACCGCCACGGCCGGCATGCCCTGCGCCGCGGTCTCGGCGACGAGGTCGTTCAGTCGCGCGGCACCGTCGAGCATCGAGTACTCACTGTGCACGTGCAGGTGGACGAAGGAGTCGGAATCCGACACGGAACCTCCGGTTGGTGACGCTGCTGCGGGGTGGGAACAGCCTAACCGCGACGGGCGACAACCGCGGCCCCGACGGCACCGATCCCGGCCCGGACGGCGCCGCTTGCCGCCCGGACATCAGCGGATGAGCGGCAACCAGATGTCGTCGACGATCTCGAGGATCCGCGCGTCGGGCACCCGCTTCAGCGTCATCACGAGGTCGTGCCGCATCAGGTCCGACGGCAGCGACACCAGTCCCTCCGGCCAGTCCCTGGCCGGGATCTCGCCACGGTCCGCCGCGCGCTCGAGGAACACCCTGCCGATGGTCGACCGGCCCCCGAGCAACCGGGACCGGAGATCGGCCGGCGACAGTCCGGTGTCGGCGTTGATGTTCGACATGTACAGGCTGATCACGGTGATGAAGTCGGACCGCGCGGCGTTGAAGTCCCGCAGCGTCGCGAGGATGTCCCCACGGAGCGACCCGGTGTCCACGACGGGACGGCGTTGGAACAGCCCGGCGTGCTGCAGCGCCGCGAGCACGAGGTCCACCTTCGTCGGCCACCTGCGGTAGAGCACGGGCTTCGAGGTCTCGGCGCGCGCGGCGACCCCCTCGTAGGTCAGCCCGGCGTAGCCCACCTGTTCGAGCTCCTGCCAGGCGGCGTCGAGCAGCGCCGACTCGAGCTCGGCACCGCGGCGTCGTGTCCTTGCAAGATCCACTTGCGTATCTTAACGCGTCCCAGTAGCTTGGCGCCAACAAGAAACGGGAGCGTATCTCCAAATGGACAAGAACCTCAGCAGACTGGCCATCGCGCTGGTCGTCGGTGCGATGGCACCGTTGTTCGACTCGACGATCGTGAGCGTGGCGCTGCACACCCTCAGCCGCGACCTGCACGCCAGCGTCGACACCATCCAGTGGGTCAGCACCGGCTACCTCCTCGCGATGGGCGTCACGGTCCCACTCGTCGGGTGGCTGCAGAACCGTGTGGGCGGGCGGCGCCTCTGGATGGCGTCGCTCGTGGTCTTCCTGATCGGCAGCATCCTGTGCTCCCTCGCGTGGGACGCGCCGAGCCTCATCGCGTTCCGCGTCGTCCAGGGCGTCGGCGCCGGCGCGATGATGCCGCTGCTGACCACGCTCCTGATGCAGGCGGCCGGTGGACGGAACGTCGGCAAGCTCATGTCGGTCGCGTCGCTGCCCACCGCGCTCGGGCCGATCCTCGGCCCGGTCATCGGCGGACTCATCCTCGGTGCCGGCAGCTGGCCGTGGCTGTTCTGGGTGAACGTGCCGTTCGCGGTCGCCGGACTCGTCCTCGCCTGGCGGTTCATGCCGGCGGACGGACCGGTCGGCACGGCGCGGCTGGACGCCGTGGGCCTCGTGCTGCTCTCCCCCGCCGTCGTCGGCGTCCTCTACGGCTTGAGCAACGCGAGCCGGTCGGGCGGCTTCGCCCGGTTCGACGTGTGGGCCCCGCTCGGCGCCGGCGTCGTCCTGCTCGCCGCGTTCGTCCTCTGGGCAACACGCCGCCGGGGTGCCGCCCTGGTGGACCTCGCCCTGCTCCGACACCGCCCGCTCGCCGCCGCGGCCACGCTGATGTTCCTGATGGGCGCGGCGCTGTACGGCGGGATGCTCCTGCTGCCGCTGTCGTTCCAGGAGCTGCGTGGGACGGACGCGCTCGGCGCCGGGGTGCTGCTCATCCCGCAGGGCGTCGGTTCACTGCTCAGTCGATCGCTCGCCGGACGGCTCACCGACCGGATCGGCGCACGGCTGGTCGCGGTCGTCGGGTTCGCCGTGGTCCTCGCGGCGACGATCCCCTTCGCCTTCGCGGACGGCTCCACGAACGAGTGGTGGATCGCACTCGTCCTCGTCGTCCGCGGGCTCGGCCTCGGTGCCGTGATGATCCCGATCATGGCCGTCGGCTTCGTCGGGCTCGACCGACCGGAGATGCCGCACGCCAGCACCATCACCCGGCTCGCCCAGCAGCTCGGCGGCGCGTTCGGGACTGCCGTGCTCGCCGTCGTGCTCGCGGGCGCCGCCGCCGGGGGCGACGCGGCTGCGGCCTTCCAGCAGGCGTTCTGGTGGGCGATCGGCATCACCGGGTTCGCGACGGTGCTCGCGCTGCTGCTGCCCGGCCGTCAGGCAGCCGGTGGCGAGACATCGGTGTCCACGTCCGCGTCCGCCCGGCAGCCGGCGACCAGCACCGTCGAGTGAGCAGGACCGAGTGAGCACCGTCGAGTGAGCACCGTCGAGTGAGCAGCAGTGGCGGCCCGACCGAGTGGCGGGCCGCCACGACTGCGCACTCGATGGTCCGCGCGCGACGACCGGCGGGCGTGTCCGCGCGATCAGACCGACGCGCTGCGGATCTTCTCGAGCGCGAGCGCCAGGTCCTCCGGGTACTCGGCCTGGAACTCGACCCAGTCGCCGGTCCGCGGGTGCGCGAACCCGAGCCGGACGGCGTCCAGCCACTGCCGCGTCAGCCCGAGCGACTCGGCGAGCACCGGGTCCGCGCCGTACATCGTGTCGCCGACCAGCGGGTGCCTGGTCGCGGCCATGTGCACGCGGATCTGGTGCGTCCGCCCGGTCTCGAGGTGCACCTCGAGCAGGGTCGCCGACCGGAACGCCTCGAGCGTCTCGTAGTGCGTCACGCTCGGCTTGCCGTCGGAGGTGACCGCGAACTTCCAGTCGCTGGATGGGTGCCGTCCGATGGGCGCGTCGACCGTGCCGGAAGTCGGGTCCGGGTGCCCCTGCGCGAGTGCGTGGTAGACCTTCTCGACCGTGCGCTCCTTGAACGCCCGCTTGAGGTGCGTGTACGCGAGCTCCGTCTTCGCGACGACCATCAGCCCCGAAGTTCCGACGTCGAGCCGGTGCACGATCCCAGCACGCTCGGCGGCGCCGGACGTCGCGATGGTGAACCCGGCGGCGGCGAGGCCACCGGGAACGGTGGGGCCGTCCCACCCGGGAGACGGGTGCGCGGCGACGCCGACGGGCTTGTCGACGACGACGATGTCCTCGTCGTCGTGGACGATCGTCATGCCGGGCACGACCGCGGGGACGATCCGCGGCGCTTCCTTCGGGGTCCATTCGACCTCGAGCCACGAGTCCGCGTGGAGCCGGTCGGACTTGTCGACGACGGCACCGTCGACGCGCACGCCCCCGGCAGCCACGACGTCGGCCGCGAAGGACCGGCTGAAGCCGAGGAGCTTCGCGATGGCGGCGTCGACACGCTCACCGGCGAGCCCGTCCGGGACGGGCAGGGAACGCGACTCGGTCACGTCGCGTCGTGCCCCAGCGAGTCGGACGAGGGACGGGAGGCTCGGCTGGTGTCCGCGACGTCGGCGACGGTTCCCGACTCGGGAACCGCAGCGTCCGTGGCGGCGTCGCCAGGAGCCTCCTGTCCGCCCTTCTTCGACGAGACGGTCCTGGTGCCGTCGAGGTTCACCCCGAAGACGACCAGCAGCACGAAGACCACCATGCTGATGCAGATGAACGAGTCCGCGATGTTGTAGATCGCCGGCATCATCCACGGCGTCGAGATGAAGTCGACGACGTGCCCCTGCCCGAACCCCGGCTCGCGGAAGAGCCGGTCGCTCAGGTTCCCGAGCGCCCCGCCGAGCAGCATGCCGAGCACGATCGCCCACCACATCGAGTGGATGCGCCGGGCGAAGACGATGATCGCGACCACGACGGCCGCGGAGACGATCGAGAACACCCAGGTCATGTTCACCGCGAACGAGAACGCGGCACCGGGGTTCCTGACGTAGAGGAACTGCAGGGCGTTCCCGAGCACGGGGACGACCTGACCGTACGGGAGGTTCGCGACGACGAGGGCCTTCGCTCCCTGGTCGAGCGCCACCACCACGACAGCGGCGAAGGCCAGTGCCGCGATCGCGCGGACACTGACCTTCGCTCGTTGGTCTTGCTGGGACAAATCAGTTGCCGAAGCCCTGCGCCGATGCCGGCGCGGGGGTGAGACCAGACTGCTCGGTGCCCGACGAGGAGTCGAGTTCGCTGAGCTGGCTCTGGATGTAGCTCTTCAGCTGGGCGCGGTAGTCGCGCTCGAACGTGCGGAGCTCGTCGATCTTGCCCTCGAGCTGCGTGCGCTCCTGCTCGAGCACCGCAACACGCTGACGGTTGGTGTTCTCGGTGTCGGCGATGATCTGGCGCTGCTTGGCCTCTGCATCGGAGACGAGGCGCGCGGCCTGGGCCTGGCCCTCGGCGATGAGCGCGTCGCGCTTCTCGACGCCTTCGCGGACGTGCTCCTCGTGGAGACGACGCGCGAGCGTCAGGAGGTTCGTGGTGCCCTCGGTGTCCTCGTCCGCGCTGACCGTGGCGGCCGGGGCTGCAGCAGCGGCCACCGGTGCGGGCTCGGGAGCGGCGGCGACGGGGCCGGCTCCGGCTCGGGCTCTGCAGCGGGGGCGGGCTGCTCGGTCTCGGCCGACTTCGGCGCGGACTCGGCGGCCTGCAGGCGCTGACGGAGCTCGTCGTTCTCCTGGGTCAGGCGACGCAGCTCGACCACGACCTCGTCGAGGAAGTCGTCGACCTCGTCCTGGTCGTAGCCCTCGCGGAACTTGGTCGGCTGGAACCGCTTGTTGACTACGTCTTCCGGCGTCAAAGCCATTGCCGTCACCTCAATAGAACTGCTGAACGTGTGGAACCGAAACGTCTCGCTGCGAATGTACCAGGCGAGACTCCCGGTGCGGATGCCCACCGGAGCGGGCATCGATCCCGACCACCGTACACCGACGCGGGGCCCGATCCGTGATCATGACCTGGGCGTGGCGCGTCGCGGACGACGTGGATCGAGTGCTGCGGGTCAGACCGTGACCGAGATGACCCGCACGATGCTCATCAGGATGATCGTGACGAGCATCACGATGGACCAGCCGAAGTCGAGTGCGACGGCCCCCATCCGCAGCGGCGGGAGAGCGCGGCGCACGGTCCGGATCGGCGGATCCGTGAACGTGTAGACGAACTCGGCGACGACGAGCATCCCGCCGCGGGGACGCCACGACCGGTTGAACGCCTGCACCATGTCGAGCGCGAACCGCCCCCAGAGCACGAAGAAGTACAGCAGGAGGAGGAAGTACAGGATCGTGAAGATCACGGACACGGTGCGGCTCGCTCGTCTCGGGTACGTGGTGCCGGGAGGGCACCGCGTACGGGGCGGGTGGGCCTGGGCGGCGCCACACGGTCACGGGGACCGAGCGACGCGACGACTCAGGACTGGGCGAAGAAGGACGCCTCGATGTCGGACTCTACCTCTGGTGCCTCACCACTCACTGCGACGTGGGCCGGGGAGAGCAGGAACACCTTGTTGGTGACGCGCTCGATCTTGCCGTAGAGACCGAGGGACAGGCCGCTCGCGAAGTCGATCATGCGGCGGGCGTCGGCCTCGGTCATCTGCGAGAGGTTGATGATGACGGGGATCCCGTCGCGGAAGCTCTCGGCGATGGACTGGGCGTCCTTGTACTCGCGCGGGTGGACGGTGAGGATCTCGTTCATTTCCTGGACCGGGGTCGCCTTCTGTGCGGTCGTGTGCGAGCGGCGGAGCGGGGTGACCTGGGCGCCGCGCTGGTGGGTGTGCTTCGGCTCGGCCGGAGCGGGGGCGGTCGCCGTGGCTGCCGGTGGGGCGGCGGGGGCCGCTGCCGGTGCTGCCTCGTGCTGCACCGCGGGAGGTGCCGACTGCTGCTGCTGGGCGCGCGCCTGGGCCGGCGACGCCTGCTGCTGCTCGTCCTCGTACTCGAGTTCCTCGTCGGCGAGGCCGAGGTACACCATCGTCTTCTTCAACGGACCGGCCATGGTTCCTCCAGTGGTGTTCGTGCTCGTGGATGCCCTGCGACGAGGCTAGGGCGAGACCGGGCGGTTTCCGGTGATTGCCGTGCCGATCCGTAGGTGTGTCGCGCCCTCGAGCACGGCGTCGGGGAAGTCGCCGCTCATGCCGGCCGAGATGTCCGTCGCGGTCGGCACGATCCGCTGCACGCGCTCGGAGATCGACCGCAGCCGGGCGAAGGCCGGACGGGGCTCCTCGTCGAGCGGCGCGACGGCCATCACACCGCGCAGGGCGATCGTGCCCGTGCCCACGACGCGCTCCACCATCGCCTCGACATCGTCGGGCGCCACCCCGCCACGACCGGGGTCGTCCGTGAGGTTGACCTGCACGAAGCCGTCGATCACCGGCGGCTCGGGCTCGGACTCGGTCGGCGCGAACGCGTCGACGACCGAACCGCGGTCGAGCGACTGCACCACGTGCGCGTACCGGCGGACCTGACGCGCCTTCTTGGACTGGAGCTGCCCGACGAAGTGCCACGTCAGGTCGAGGTCGGCGAGCTCCGCCGCCTTGGCCTGCGCCTCCTGGTGGCGGTTCTCCCCCACGTCGGTGACGCCGAGTGCCGCGAGCTCGCGGACGAGCGACGCCGGGTGGTACTTGGTCACGACGACGAGCGTGAGCTCGCCGGGGTCACGGCCAGCGGCCCGCGCCGCGTCGGCGATGCCGTCGCGGACACGGGCCAGCCGGTCCTGGAGGCTCGGAGGAGCGTCCGACAAGGGCGTTACTTCAGGAAGTCGGGGACGTCGAGCTCGTCGTCGTCACCGTCGAAGGCCGGGTCGGCAGCGCGCTGCGCCGGCGGCTCGTGCTCCTGCGACGCCCAGGACGGCGACGAGGTGGTCGAGTCCTCGATGGCACCGGTCGCGCCGGTGGCGACGGGCACGGTCGAGCCGCCCTCGGGGTCGACCCAGCTCGAGCGACGCTCCTTGAGCTGCTGCGTCGGCTCGCCGCCGTCGAAGCCAGCCGCGATGACCGTGACGCGCACCTCGTCGCCGAGCGTGTCGTCGATGACGGCACCGAAGATGATGTTCGCCTCGGGGTGCACGGCTTCCTGCACGAGACGCGCGGCGTCGTTGATCTCGAAGATGCCGAGGTTCGAGCCACCCTGGATCGAGAGCAGCACGCCGTGCGCACCGTCGATCGAGGCCTCGAGCAGCGGGGACGCGACGGCGAGCTCGGCGGCCTTGATGGCACGGTCGGCTCCCCGCGAGGACCCGATGCCCATGAGCGCCGAACCGGCACCCTGCATGACGCTCTTCACGTCGGCGAAGTCGAGGTTGATCAGCCCGGGGGTCGTGATCAGGTCGGTGATGCCCTGGACGCCGGCGAGGAGCACCTGGTCGGCGGTCGCGAACGCCTCGACCATGGAGATGCCGCGGTCGGAGATCTCGAGCAGGCGGTCGTTCGGCACGACGATGAGCGTGTCGACCTCGTCCTTCAGCCCGGAGACACCGTTCTCGGCCTGCGACTGCCGGCGCTTGCCCTCGAAGCTGAACGGCTTCGTGACCACGCCGATGGTGAGTGCACCGATCGACTTCGCGATGCGTGCGACGACGGGCGCGCCACCGGTGCCGGTGCCACCACCCTCGCCGGCGGTCACGAAGACCATGTCGGCACCCGCGAGGGCCTCTTCGATCTCCTCGGCGTGGTCCTCGGCGGCACGACGGCCGACCTCGGGGTCCGCGCCGGCGCCGAGGCCACGGGTGATCTCGCGACCGACGTCGAGCTTGACGTCGGCGTCGCTGAGCAGCAGGGCCTGGGCGTCGGTGTTGATCGCGATGAACTCGACCCCACGGAGGCCCAGCTCGATCATGCGGTTGACGGCGTTGACGCCGCCGCCGCCGACACCGACGACCTTGATGACGGCGAGGTAGTTGTGGTTCGTGGTCACGTCAGTCCGGCCTCCGGTTGAACCCTCAACCTCTACTTGAAGTTCAGGGTCTTTGCTGCTAGGTGTGGTGCTTGCAACGACGCTACGGGTGCGCTCGCTGCGCTGTCGTGCCGCCACGCCGCGTGTCGGGAGATGCGGTCCCGCAATTCCCCGGCCAGCCTACGACTGGGCGCGGATGATGCCGTTGTCCGGGGCTGAGACGTCGTACTCGACCGCGGTGTTCGGGTCACGGGAGGCGTGGTCCTTCACGAGGGCGTCGAGCAGTGCGGCCTTCGCGTCGGACTCGTCCGGGCTCCCCCACACGACCCGGGAGCCGTCCTTCATGGTCAGCGTGACGTCGTCCGCCGTGGTGGCCGAGACGCCGGACACCTGCGCGCGGACCGTCGACGGCAGCGCGAGGACGACCTCCGTCATCGTGCGGAACACGCTCGAGCCCAGCTTCGCGGAGCCGATGTCCGCCAGGGGCATCGTGTCCGGCTGCGTCGGCGAGGACTGCACGACGATGCCCGCGGGGTCGACGAGCGAGAACGAGTCGCCCGTCTTGACGGCGACGACCGGGGAGCGCTCCGTCACGGTGACGACGAGCGTGTTCGGCGGCTCCTCCTCGGTGACGTAGCTCTCGATGAGCGGGAAGCCCGCGATGTCCTTCTTGATCGCACCGAAGTCGAGCCGGGCGAGCGGCGTGCCGATCTGCTCGGACAGTGCCTGGCGGAGCGCCGCGTCGTCGACACGGCTGGTTCCCTTGATCTCGATCGTCCGGAGCGCCATCAGCGGCGAGTACACGGCGACGAGGATGGAGACGCCGAGGACGACGACGACACCGCCGGCCGTGGCCCACGCGACGCGACGGTGGCGGGAGCGGCGGGTGAACCGACGGACCTCGGCTCGTTCGAGGAGCTTCCGGCGCTTGCGGGCGACGCGCGCTTCGCGCGCGGTCTCGGCGGCGCGGACGCGGGCGCCGATGGGCGTCTCCTCGGCGTGTTCCGGACTGCTCGGACGGGAGGCAGTGGTCGCGTCGACCACGTCGGTGACGGTCGCCACGTGCTCGCGTTCGCCGTGCTCGCTGGCGTCGAGCGCGCCGCCGTCTGGCATCGCGCCCTCCTGCGGACGTCGCGCCCCGTCGCGCGGGGGCGCGACGTTCGCAGCGGGGTGCGGTGTGCGGAGTCCGGTGGTCGCCGGAGCCGGCCGCTTCGGCTCCGGAGCCGGCGTGACGGGGTCGGGCCGGGCCTCCTGGCCGTCACCGGCACCGCGGCGGACGGGCAGCCGCGGGAGTCGCGGTACCCGTCGCTCACGCGGTGCGCGGTCGTGCTCGACCGGGGCCTCCGGCTGGGCCGGACCCTCGTCGAAGCCCTCTGGTCGCTTCACCGCGACAGCGCCTCGAGGACCTGCGGGATGATGCGGTACACGTCGCCGCAGCTGAGCGTCATGATGATGTCGCCGTCACGGGCGACCGCCGCAGCGCGCGCGGACGCCGCTGCCCAGTCGGGCAGGAACTCGACGCGGGACTGGTCGGCGAAGCGCTCCTGGACGAGTGCGCCGGTGACGCCGGGGACCGGGTCCTCCCGCGCACCGTAGACGTCGAGGACGACGGTGTGGTCCGCGAGCTCCTCGTAGACCTTCGCGAAGTCCCCGGCCATCAGCTGGGTGCGCGAGTACAGGTGCGGCTGGTGGATCGCGATGATGCGGCCGTCGCCGACGACGTTCCTCGCCGCCTTGAGCGCCGCGGCGACCTCGGTCGGGTGGTGGGCGTAGTCGTCGTAGACCGAGACGCCGCGCTCGACGCCGTGCAGCTCGAAGCGGCGCTCGGTGCCACCGAAGGCCTCGATGCCGCGGATCGCGTCTGCCGGGGCGACGCCGAGGCCGGTGAGCACCGCGAAGGCGCCGACCGCGTTGATCGCGTTGTGCCGGCCGGGGACGCGGAGGGTCAGGTGGTGGGACTCGCCCGCCGCCCGGAAGTCGACCTCGACGCCGGCGGACTCCACGATGCGCTCGATGCGGACATCGGCGTCGGTGGCCTCGCCGAACGTGGTGATCGCCGGAGCGTCCGGTCGGGAGCGGACACCCGCTGTCACGCGCTTCGCGCCGGCGTCGTCGCTCGACACGACCACGGTCTCGCTCGCCTTGGCCGCGAACTCGACGAAGGCGTCGATGAAGGCGTCCTCGCTGCCGTAGTGGTCGAGGTGGTCGGCGTCGACGTTCGTGATGAGCGCGACGGCGACGTCGTAGAGCAGGAAGGAGCCGTCGGACTCGTCGGCCTCGACCACGAACAGGTCGCTCGAGCCGGGGGCAGAGCTGGTGCCGAGGGACTGGATCACGCCGCCGTTGACGAAGCTGGGGTCCAGACCCAGCTCGACCATCGCGGTGACGATCATGCCCGTCGAGGTGGTCTTGCCGTGTGCCCCGGCGACCGCGACCAACCGGTGCTCGGCGATCAGCGCCGCGAGGGCCTGGGAACGGTGCAGCACCGGCAGACCGCGGCGCTGGGCCTCGAGGAGTTCGGGGTTGTCCGGCCAGAGCGCACTCGTCACGACGATGGTGTCGGCGTCACCGACGTTCGCGGCGTCGTGCCCGATGTGGACGTCGGCGCCGAGCTCGCGCATCCGGCCGGTCGTCGCGGTCTCGCGGGAGTCGCTGCCCGTCACGGTGTGTCCTGCTGCCAGGAACATCCGGGCGATGCCGCTCATGCCGGAGCCGCCGATGCCGACGAAGTGCACCGTGCCGAGGTCGTCCGGGATCGGCTGGGTCAGGTCCGGCTTGATGGTCATGGTTCCTCCGTGGTGCTGCCGCTCGAACGCGCCGCGTCGAGGGCGAGGTCTGTCATCCGGTCCGCACCGTCGCGATGGCCGACGCTGCCGGCCTGCACCGCCATGTTCGCGATGCGGGAGCGGTCCTGCAGGATGCCCAGGAGCTGGAACGTCACCCAGTCCTGGTCGAATTCCTCGTCGGCGACGAGCACCGCTCCCCCGGCGCCGACGACGTCGCGGGCGTTGTGCCGCTGCTCGCCGTTGCCGACAGGGTACGGCACCAGGACGCTCGGCAGCCCGACGGCCGTGAGCTCGCAGACCATGCCGGCGCCGGAGCGGGAGACCACGAAGTCGGACGCCGCGTACGCCAGGTCCATCCGGTCGCAGTACGGCAGGACCGTGTAGCCGTCGAGGCCGCTCGGACCGATGTCGGACTTGCCGCCGACGACGTGCAGCACCTGCCACCCGGCGCCGACGATGGTCGCTGCGGAGCGGTTGATCGTGCGGTTGATGCTCCGGGCACCGGACGACCCGCCGGTGACCAGGAGCACCGGTCGTGCGGGGTCGAGGCCGAACTCGGCCAGGCCCTCCGCGCGGCTCGCCCGCCGGTCGAGCGACTCGATCTCGCGGCGCAGCGGCATGCCGACGACACGGGAGTTCCGGAGGCGGGTGTTCGAGAACGTCACGCCGACGTACCCGGTGAGGAACGCGGCGAGCCGGTTCGCCAGCCCGGGCTTGGCGTTCTGCTCGTGCACGACGATCGGCGTGCCGGTGCGCTTCGCGGCGATGTACGCCGGTGCGGAGGCGTAGCCGCCGACGCCGAGGACCACGTCCACCTGTCGCTCGCGGATGATCTGCTCGGTGCGCTTGACCGCCGCCCAGAACGCCTTCGGGAACCGCAGCGCCGCGGCGTTCGGCTTCCGCGGGAACGGCAGCCGCGGGATGGTCAGCAGCTCGTACCCGCGCATCGGGACGAGTCGCGACTCGAGTCCCTCCGCGGTGCCGAGCACGATGACGGAGTCCTCGGGGGAACGCTCCGTCAGCCGGTCCGCGACCGCGAGCAGGGGGTTGACGTGTCCGGCGGTGCCGCCGCCGGCGAAGAGGTAGGTGCTCACCGGAGTGATCCGTTCCGAAGGTCGGTCGTCCGGGGCAGATCGTGCTTCCCGGGGAGTTCGCGGGCGAAGGACAGCACGACGCCGATCGCGACGAGGGTCATGATGAGCGCGGATCCACCGGCGGAGATGAGCGGCAACGGCACGCCGAGCACGGGCAGCAGCCCGAGGACGACGCCGATGTTCACGAGCGCCTGCCCGATCACCCAGGCCAGCACACCACCCGTCACGGTGCGCACGAAGGGGTCGTTCGAGAGCCGGATGACCTTGATCATCCCGATCGCGAGCACCACGAAGAGGGCGAGCACCACGACGGCGCCGATGAGGCCGAGCTCCTCGCCGATGATCGCGAAGATGTAGTCGTTGTCGGCCTCCGGGAGCCACGACCACTTCGCCTTGGAGTTGCCGAGCCCGACGCCGAACACACCACCGGACGCCAGCGCCCACATGCCGTGGACCGGCTGCCAGCAGAGGTCCTGGTACTGGCTGGTGTCGGTGCAGCCGGAGAGCCACGCGCTGATGCGGGACGACCGGGAACTCGACGCCATGGTGACGAACGGCAGCAGCACGGCGATGCCGATGACCCCGACGAGCAGGTGCCGGAGCCGCGCTCCCCCGACGAACAGCGACCCGAAGACCAGGATCATCATGATCATCGCCGTGCCCTGGTCACCGCCGACGAGCACCAGGCCGATCGACAGCAGGCTCGCGATCCCGACCGGGACGAAGACCTCTTTCCAGTCGTCGAGCTTGTCGCGCTTGACGTACATGATCGCGCCGATGCCGAGCACCAGCGCGAGCTTGAGGATCTCGGAGGGCTGCGCCGTGAACGACCCCAGGCGGATCCAGTTCCGGTTGCCCTGGATCGAGTAGCCGAGGGGCGTCAGCACGACGAGCGCCTGCACGACGAGGCCGACGCCGACGATCCACATCGCCCACTTCCGCCAGAACGCCACGGGGAGCCTGCTGGCGATGAGCATGAGCGGGACACCGATCACGGCGTACATGCCCTGTCGGGTGAAGGCGCCGAAGAAGTCGTGCGTCTCCTTGTACTGCTCGACGCTCGAGGACGACAGCACCATCACGACGCCGAAGACGACGAGGAACAGGGTGACGCCGAGGATCGTGTAGAACGAGCTGGACTCGGCGACGAAGACGTTCTTGACGGCGACGACCGCGCCGTTCGTGCGACGCGCGGCGTTCTGGGTGGACGTGGTCACGCGACCGCTACGGCCGTTCGGAAGATCCGTCGTCGCCATCGGCGTTTCCTCCCAGGTGCTCGTGGACCGCCGCCGCGAAGCGCTCGCCTCGGTCCGCGTAGGAGCCGAACTGGTCGAACGACGCTGCAGCCGGGGCGAGGAGGACCGTGTCGCCCGGTCTCGCGACCGAGGCGGCATGCCGGACCGCCTCGGGCATGACCTGATCAGTGTCCGATGCTTCGACCTGCAGGACGGGCACCGACGGCGCGTGTCGCGCGAATGCCTCGAGCACGGGTCCGCGGTCGGTCCCGATCACGACGACGCCACGTGCGGTGGGGCCGAAGCGCTCGACCAGCCCGTCGATGTCGACGCCCTTGAACAGGCCACCGACGACCCAGACCACGGACTCGAACGACGACAGCGACGCGGTCGCGGCGTGCGGGTTCGTGGCCTTCGAGTCGTCGACCCAGGCGATGCCGTCGGCCGTGGCCACGAGCTCGGTCCGGTGGTGGTCGGCGCGGAAGGCCTGCACGGCGGTCTGGATCGAGCTCGGGCGGACGGAACCCGCACGCGCCAGGGCGGCGGCGGCGAGGACGTTCATCGTCATGTGCGGGCTCGCGAGCCCGGCCTGCTCGAGGTCGGCGTGCGTGGCCAGCTCGAGCGCGCTCTTCTGCCGGTCCTCGGTGAAGGCCCGGTCGCAGAGGACGTCCTCGACGACCCCGACCTCGCCGGGGGCGGGGATGCCCGGCGTGAAGCCCACGGCACGGCAGCCCTCCACGACGTCGGCGTCCTCGACCATGGCGCGGGTGACCTCGTCGGTGACGTTGTAGACGCACGCCAGGACGGTCCGCTCGTAGACCTTCGCCTTCGCCGCGCGGTAGGCCGCGGCGGACCCGTGCCACTCGAGGTGGTCGTCGGCGATGTTCAGGCACGCCGACGCGAGCGGCAGCACCGCACCGTCGCCGGAGTCGGCCATGTAGTGCAGCTGGTGGCTGGAGAGCTCGACCACGAGGACGTCGAAGCCGTCCGGGTCGCGCACGACGTCGAGCACGGGAACACCGATGTTGCCGCAGGCGACTGCCCGCAGTCCCTCGGCCTCGTACATCGCGGTGGTGAGCTGGGTCGTGGTGGTCTTGCCGTTGGTCCCGGTGATCGTCACCCACGGAGCGGCGACCGGCCCGCGGACGACCTTGTCGCGCACGCGCCAGGCGAGCTCGATGTCACCCCAGACGCTGCTGTGCTCCACTGCCCACTGCACGGTCGGGTTGTGCGGCGGCAGGCCGGGCGACACCACGACGAGGTCCGGCGCCTGGTCCTGCAGCGCGGCAGGCACCGAGTCCAGCGGGGTCTGCACGAAGCGGGCGCCGATCACCGCGAGGAGTTCGACGCTGTCGGACGGCGCGTCGGTGGAGTACACCGTGACGGTGATGCCGAGCTCGACGAGCGTGTCCGCGACCGAGAACCCGGTCGCGCCGAGGCCGAGCACGGCGACGTCGAGGCCCTTCCAGCCCTCCGAGTACCAGCTGTCGAGACCATCCAGACGGTCAGCCAACGCGCGCGATCCATTCCAGGTAGAAGAGCCCGATGCCGGCCGCGACACAGAGTCCGGCGATGATCCAGAACCGTACGACGACCGTCACCTCCGCCCAGCCCTTGAGCTCGAAGTGGTGGTGCAGCGGACTCATCCGGAAGATGCGCTTGCCGCCGGTGATCTTGAAGTACGCCCGCTGCAGGATGACCGAGCCGGTGACGATGAAGAACAGGCCACCGATCAGGATGAGCAGGAGCTCGGTGCGGCTGAGGATCGCCAGACCGGCCAGCGCACCACCGAGGCCGAGCGAGCCCGTGTCGCCGAGGAAGATCTGCGCGGGGGACGTGTTGTACCAGAGGAACCCGATCAGGCCGCCGCAGACCGCGGCCGCCACGACCGCGAGGTCGAGCGGGTTCGCCACCGTGTAGCAGGCGTGCTCCGTGTTCGCGTCCAGTCGGGCACCGCCGCACATCTGGTTGGACTGCCAGAACGAGATGATGACGTAGGACCCGATCGCGAGGATGCTCGATCCGGTCGCGAGCCCGTCCAGGCCGTCGGCCACGTTCACCCCGTTCGAGGTCGCGACCGTCAGGAAGACGATCCACGCCAGGAACAGGATCGTGCCGATGACCGTGCCGAGCGCCATGAAGTCGAGCCACGGGATGTCACGGATCGCGGACACCATCGTGGATGCCGGCGGCTTGCCGTTCGCGCTCGGGACGACGAGGGCGATCGTGGCGAAGATGACGCCGACGATGACCTGCCCGAGGATCTTCGCCCACCCGCCGAGACCGAGACTGCGCTGGCGACGGACCTTGAGGAAGTCGTCGACGAAGCCGACGAGTCCGAGCCCGACCATCAGGAACAGCACGAGCACACCGGACAGCGTGATCGAGTCACGCCCGACCAGGTGGCCGACGAAGTACCCGATCACCGTGCCGAGGATCAGGACGATGCCACCCATCGTCGCGGTGCCGCGCTTGGTGTGGTGTGACTGCGGCCCGTCGTCGCGGATGAACTGTCCCCAGCCGAGGCGGTGGAACAGCTTGATGAACAGGGGCGTGAGCAGCAGTGTGAACACCAGCGACACGGCGCCGGCGATCAAGAGGGCGATCATACGGAGACACCTCCGAGACGGTCGCCGAGGAATCGCAGCCCGGCCGACTTCGAGGACTTGACGAGGACGACGTCGCCGGGGCGGACCATCTCCTGCAGGGTGTGGACGGCGTCGTCGACGTCCTCGATGAACACGGACTCGCCGTCCCACGATCCCTCGAGGGTGGCGGCATGGTGGATGGGCATCGCGCCGCGGCCGACGACCACGAGCTGTCCGATGCCGAGACGCACGACGAGCCGACCGATGCGGTCGTGCTCCTCGACGGAGTACTCGCCGAGCTCGGCCATCTCGCCGAGCACGGCGATGGTGCGCTCCCCCGGTCGCACGACCTGTGCGAGGGTGCGGAGCGCGGCGGCGGTCGAGTCGGGCGACGCGTTGTACGCGTCGTTGATCACGGTGACGCCGTCGGGGCCGCCCTGGAGCAGCTCCATGCGCCAGCGCTCGGCACGCGTCATCGACGCGAGCGCGGCGGCGCCGTCGGCCAGTGGGACGCCCCAGCGGTGCGCGACGGCCAGCGCGGCCGTCGCGTTCATCGCGTGGTGCTCGCCCAGGATGGCGAGGCGGACGTCGACGGTCTCGGGGACCTGCGCCGAGCCTCCCGGCTGCTGCTGGTCGGTTTCCGACCGGACGGGAGGCGCGGTGAGCGTGAAGCGCGTGCCGTCGCGGTCCGTGGACACACCGGACAGGCGGTAGTCGGCATCGTCCGACGTGCCGAAGCCGACGACGCGGGCGGCCGTGAGGCCGCGCATGGCGGCGACGCGGTCGTCGTCGACGTTGAGGAGTGCGGTCGCGCTGGCCGGCAGGTCGGTGACCATCTCGGACTTCGCGCGCTGCGTCGCTTCGATGCCGCCGAACTCGCCCGCGTGGGCGAGGCCGACCTTGAGGACGACACCGACGTCGGGTTCGGCGATGCGGACGAGCTTGGCGATGTGGCCGATGCCGCTCGCACCCATCTCGACCACCAGGTAGCGGGTGTCGTGCGTGATCCGGAGCATCGAGATCGGTGCGCCGACGTGGTTGTTGAACGAGCCCTCGGGCGCGACGGTCTCGCCGTGCTGCTGCAGGATGGTCCGCAGCATGTTCTTCGTGCTCGTCTTGCCGTTCGAGCCGGTGATCCCGACGACCTTGAGGCCGCCACCGGCGCGGACGCGGGCGACCACCTCGTGTGCCAGTGCGGCGAGGGCGGCGTACCCGTCCGCGACGACGATCTGGGCGGTCGCGGTGCCGTCCGGCAGCTCGGCCTCGTGCTCGGTGATCACGAGGGCTGCACCGGACTCGGCGGCCGACGGCACGAACCGGTGTCCGTCGGTCTCCTCGCCGAGCAGGGCGAAGAAGACGCTGCCGGCAGTGACCAGGCGGGAGTCGGTCTCGACGGAGCCGTCCACGACCGTGTCGGCGGCACCGCGAACGAGCTCGCCGTCGACCGCGGCGGCGATCTCGGCGAGGGAGAGGGCGATCATCGCGTTTCCTCCACCGGGCCGGCGTTCGGCTCCCAGCCGGCCTCACGGAGGGCCGCACGGGCCTCGTCGCGGGCGGAGTACGGGGTCCTGACGCCCTGGATGTCGCGATAGTCCTGGTGGCCGGGGCCGGCCCACAGGATCGAGTCCCCTTCGCCGACGAGCCCCACCGCGGTGCGGATCGCCGCTTCCGGCGGGCTGACCTCGTGGATCTCGTGGTCCGGGAACGCTTCGCGGGCGGCGTCGACCAGGGTCTTCCTGATGGACGCGGCGTCCTCGAAGCGGGGGTGATGGTCGGTCACGACGAGGATGTCGGAGCCCTCGGCCGCGACCCTGGCCATGTCGCCGCGCTTCGTCGTGTCGCGATCGCCGTCGGCGCCGAACAGCATGACGACCTTGCCCGGGGTGAACTGGCGCACGGCGGCGAGGGTGTTGAGGAACGCGTCGGGGCTGTGCCCGAAGTCCACGTAGACACTCGGCCCGCGGTCGCCGGAGACCCGCTCGGTGCGGCCGGGCAGGTAGCACTCGATGGCGCTGACGGTCTGGTCCGCACCGTCCTCGTAGTGCCGGTGGTTGCTCTCGAGCGCGTGCGCGATCGCCCCCAGCTCGAAGCCGCCCTCGACGAGCATCACGATCGCCAGCGCGGCGTTCGCGGCCATGTGCCAGCCGATGAGCGGCACCCGGGTGGTGAGTTCGCGACCCTCGGGGCCGGTCAGACGGAACTCCGTGTACGCGGCGTGCGCGTCGACGATGTCGACGTGCCACTCGGCCTCGACCTCGGGGTGCACGGTGATGGTCGTGACCGGGATGCGGGAGTCCTGGACGACGCGCTGACCCCAGTCGGTGTCGAGCGAGACGACGCCGCGACGACCGTGCTCCGGCTGGAACAGCGGCAGCTTCGCCTGGTAGTACTCCTCCATGTCGGCGTAGTCGTCGAGGTGGTCGTGGCTGAGGTTCGTGAACGCCACGACGTCGAAGACGATGCCGTCGACACGGTGCCGGCTGAGGGCCTGCGCGCTCACCTCGACGGCGACGGCGCGGACCTCGCTCTCGCGCATGCGGGCGAGGAGTGCGTGCATCTCGCTCGCCTCGGGGGTCGTGAGCCGGCTCGTGACGCTGAGCGAGCCGATGTGGCGCTCCGCGGTGGAGCTGAGGCCGGAGACCAGGCCGAGCTGCTTGAGGATCCCCTCGAGGATGTACGACGTGCTGGTCTTGCCGTTCGTGCCCGTGACCGCGAAGAGCTGCGGCAGATCGGTCGCCTCGTCCGGGTGCGTGCGGTAGACCCACGCCGAGACGTCGCCGAGCGCCGCTCGGGGGTCGTCGACGACCAGGACCGGCAGCCCGGACGGCTCGGCCAGCGCCACGCCGTCGGCGTCGGTCAGGACCGCGACGGCACCGCGCTCCGCGGCCTGGGTCGCGAACTCCGCGCCGTGCCGGTTCGCACCGTGCACGCCGACGAACAGGTCACCCGGCTGCACCTCGGCAGCGCTCAGCGTGACACCGGTCGTCTCGACCGCGTCGAGCGAACCGACGACCCGCAGGCCGAAGGCGTTGGCCAGCTCGGCCACGGCCCTCGGGGTCGGGTGTTCGGGTCGGAGGACCGGGGGGATCCGTGCGGACAAGTGCTCCTTCTTCCTCTCCACGTGGACGGGTGGGTCTACCACGTCGACGGGTAGGTCTTCGCCTCTGTCGTGGAGGGGGCGACACGGTACTTCTCGAGCACCTGGGACATGAGTGTGCGGAACGCCGGAGCCGCTCCGCTGGACCACTTGTTGGCCTGCGGCTTCGTGAACGTCACCGTGACAACATACTGGGGGTCCTCGGCGGGTGCCATTCCGGCCACCGAGGTGATGCGCTCCGAGCCGTAGCCCTTCGAGCCCTCCGCGACCTCGGCGGTCCCCGTCTTCGCGGCGATGTTGTAGCCGGAGATCGGCTTCATGCCCACGAGCGTGCCACCGGTGACCACGCTCTGGAGCATGTCGGTGACCTGCGTCGCGGCGCTCGCGGACACGACGCGCTCGCTCTGCACGTCGGGCGCGTCGATCGTGGTGCCGTCGGCCGTCGTGCAGCCCTTGACGAAGTGCAGCGGGATGCGGACGCCGTCGTTGGCGATGGTCTGGTAGATGCTGGCGACCTGCATGGCCGTCGTCGAGATGCCCTGCCCGAACATCGAGTTGATGTCCGTCTGCTGGTCCCAGTTCGGGCTCGCACCGTACTGCATGCCCGGCTGGCCCGGGTAGTCGATCGCCGACTCCGGCTGGAACAGGCCGAACTTCTTCATGACGTCGTAGCGCTGCTGCTCGGTCAAGCGGGAGCCGAGCTCGGTGATGCCGACGTTCGACGAGTCGCGGAGGATGCCGGTGAGCGTCAGGTTCTCGGTCTCGTGGAACTCGGAGTCGTGGATCGTGCCGCCCCAGGGGAACGTGCGGGAGTACGGCACGGTGACACCGGTCGTCGGCGTGGCCTTGCCCTGGTCGATCAGCGCGGCCGCGATGGCCGCCTTGATCGTCGACCCCGGCTCGTACGTGTCGGTCAGTGCCCTGGACCCGAACGCGCCCTTGTCGGTGGTGCCGTCGACGTTGTTCGGGTCGACCGTCGGGTAGTCGGCGACCGCGAGCACCTCGCCGGTCTTCGCCTTCACCACCGTGGCGGTCGCGGACACCGCGCCGAGCTGCTGGGCGGCGTCGGCGATGTCCTGCGCTGCCATGTACTGCAGGTCGCTGTCGATCGTGGTCTCGAGCGTGCCGCCGTCCTTCGCCTCCTTGGTGGTGACCGTGCTGCCCGGGAGCTGCACACCGTCCTCACCGCGCTCGTACGTCTCGGAGCCGTTCGTGCCGGCGAGGCACTTGTTGTACGCGTACTCCAGACCGGCCTGGGCGCCGTCGGTGCCCATGAACCCGGTGATGTTGCCCGTCGTCGCACCGGTCGGGTACGTCCGGGCCGATTGCTGCTGCGGGTAGAGCCATGGCACGTCGAGGGCCTGGACCGCCTCGTAGTGCTTCACGTCGAGGCCCTTGACCAGGTAGGCGAAGTCCGACTTCGGGTTCGCCTCGATGGCCTTCTTCATGGCGGCCGCGTCGCCGCCGGATGCCTCCGCGATCGCGGCGAGGGCGTCGTCGACGGTGATGTCCTTCGTGCGGGTCCCGCCGAGCTTGCCCTCGAAGTCCTTCACCAGGCGCGGGGCCGTCGTGATGTTGTACCGCGTGACACTGTCGGCGAGCTCGGTGCCGTTGCGGTCGACGATCGAGCCACGCGCGCCGTACAGCGTCACGGGGATGCTGCGCTTCGCGCTGGAGGCCTTGTTGAGCTCGGCCGCCTGGACCACCTGGATGTCGACCAGGCGGATCACGAACACCGCCACGAGCGCGATCACGGCGACGATCACGACGCTGTATCGGAGTCGGCGGTTGCGGATCGTCTTCGTCACGCGGTGCGGTCCTTCCCGGGCAGTACTGACCCCGTGGTCACCTGGTGGACGGCGCCTGGAGCTGGTTCGGGTCGGACTCTACGGACGACTTGGACGAACCCGAGTCCGACGCGCTGGCGCCGCTCGTGTTCCCAGCGTCGTCCTTGGCCGTCGCCGAGCTGTCCGTCGATCCGGTCGCCGCGCCGTTCTCCTTGCTGGTCGACGTGTCGCCCTGCTTCGCGACCATGGGGACGTCGTCGAGCAGCGAGTTCGGGACCTGGTTCGCGGTGTTGCCCGTCGCCTCGTCCGGGGTCGCCGGGGTGGGCGTGCCGTACACCCGGCCGGTCTTCGGGTCGAGGTACACCGGCGTCGAGTTCGCGATCATCCCGAGGGCCTGGGCGTTGCGCGCCAGGTTCTGCGGTGAGTCGAGCACACGGAGGTCCTCGGACAGCGACTGCTGGGTGCGGCTGAGCTGGGTCTGCTCCGCGGTCAGGGAGTTGAGCTCGTAGGCGCCCTGGCTGAGCACCATGCTGATGCCGAGCTGCGCCAGGAGCAGGGTCCCGAGCGCCGCGACCGCCACGATCGCGTAGGCGATGCGCGGACGTGCCCGACGCTGCGCCTTGGTCGGGGTGACCTCGACGAGCTCCGGTCGGTTGCGGGACGGGCGCGGTGCGCGCGACGGGGCGACGACGGGGTCGACGAGTGCGAGGTTCGTGCTCATGTCACTTCCGGATCCGCTCGGCCGCGCGGAGTCGCACGGGTGTTGCTCGGGGGTTGGCGGCGCGTTCGGCCTCGTCGGCCAGTTCCGCGCCCTTGACGATCAGGGAGAAGGTGGGGGCGTGCTCGGGGAGCTCCACCGGCAGGTCGGCCGGCGCGCTCGACGTCGTCCGCTTGACGAGGGCCCGCTTGACGATGCGGTCCTCGAGCGACTGGTACGACTCGACGACGATGCGGCCACCCACCGCGATGGAGTCGAGTGCCGCCGGGATCGCCCGCTCCAGCACGCTGAGCTCCGTGTTGACCTCGATGCGGAGCGCCTGGAACACGCGCTTCGCCGGGTGGCCCTGTCGCTGGATGGCAACGGGGGTGGCGTCGTGGAGGACCTGCACGAGGTCGCCGGACATCGTGAACGGCGTCTCGCCGCGACGCTCGACGATGGCCTTGGCGTACCGGCCGGCGAGCTTCTCCTCGCCGTAGCGCTGGAAGATCCGCCGGAGTTCGCCCTCGTCGTAGTCGGCGAGTACCTCGGCCGCGGTGATGCCCTGCGTCCGGTCCATCCGCATGTCGAGCGGGGCGTCCTGGCTGTAGGCGAAGCCGCGCTCGGCACGGTCCAGCTGCAGCGAGGAGACGCCGAGGTCGAACAGCACGCCGTCCACCTCGTCGAACCCCTCACCGCGGATCGCGTCGACGATCTCGTCGTAGACGGTGTGCACGAGGCGCACCCGGTCGCCGAAGCGGGCGAGCCGCTCCCCCGCGATGCCGAGCGCGTCGGTGTCACGGTCGAGGCCGATGAGCGTCAGCTCCGGGAACCGCTCGAGCAGCCCCTCGGAGTGCCCGCCCATACCGAGCGTCGCGTCGACGACGATCTTGCCCGGTCCCTCGAGCGTCGGCGTGAAGAGGTCCACGATGCGCTCGAGCATGACGGGGGTGTGAGGGAATCGTTCGGTTTCTGCCATGTCCAGCCCTGCTCTTCGTGGGCCGCGGGTCCGGATCCCCATCCATACCGACCTGACACCGGGGAAGGTGCATCAGGGCGGACGGCTGGGAGTCCCGATCCGCGGATCAGAAGATGCCCGGGATCACCTCCTCGTCGTTCTCGGCGAAGGCCTCTTCGGCCTCGGCGTAGTAGGCCTCCCACGCGGTGGTCGACCAGATCTCGGCACGGTCACCGCTGCCGATGACCGTGAGGTCCCGCGCGAGCCCCGCGTACTCACGGAGGTTCTGCGGGATCGTCACGCGGTTCTGCTTGTCGGGCTGTTCTGCGCTGGCCCCCGAGAGGAACAGGCGCATGTAGTCCCTGGTGCGCTTCGACGTCATCGGCGCCTGACGGATGCGTTCGTGGAGTTCCTCGAACGTCCTGGCACTGAAGACCACCACGCAGCGCTCCTGCCCACGGGTCATCACGAGCCCCCCGGACAGTTCGTCCCGGAACTTGGCGGGGAGGATCACGCGACCCTTCTCGTCCAGCTTCGGGGCATGGGTACCGAGCAGCACGTCGGGGCCTCCCCTCAGCTCCACCGGTTGTCGATGAGCCCCACGGTACTCCACTTCCCTCCACCACGGTGGAAATCAGCTCCCCAAAACACCCCTGGCACCCCTTTTGGGGTGCAGACGGGAGGCTCCACCCACCTTCGCTAGGCAGCACAGGCCCGGAACTCCGCGGTTCTCCCGCCTCGGGTCACGTGGGGAGGAAAGTGGAGGGTTTTCGCAGGCCTCGGCGCGTGGCGGGGCGGTGACCCACTGGTCGGCCCCGTTGCACGCGCAACCACCTTCGCCCGCCCAGCCCGACGCCGAACGACACGATCGACGTCGTACGACAACGCCCCTGTCGCTCCTTGCACGCGCAACGATCCCCGCGTCCCAGAACCCCGCACGCCCGAGACCCCGCCCGGGCACGAAAAAACGGGGCCGGCCCGTGTGGGCCGACCCCGTGGAGGAGTGTGGAGTGGAGTCCTACTGACTCTGGTCGTTCCGCTTGTCCCAGCGGTCGTTCATGCGGTCCATGAACGAGCCACCCGACGGCGACGATCCGCGAGCACCACCGGACGACGGCGTCCGGGGGGCCTTGGACTTCGGCGCTCGCATCCCCGGGCGCAGTGCGAAGAGCACGCCCGCGAGCATGACGACGAAGCCGACGATGCCGATCAGGGGCTGGCGCAGGACCAACCCGAGGATGACGACGGCGACTCCAGCGAGCGCGCCCAGGACACCGAGTGTGATCGACGTGTAGGTCGGTCGCCCCTGTCGCCGGGTGACGCGCGCCACGAAGTCGGAGTCGTTCTGGTAGAGGCTGCGCTCCATCTCTTCGAGAAGTCGCTGCTCTTGCTCCGAGAGTGGCATCTTGATTCCCTCTTTGTCCCTGGGATCAACGCGTGGTCAGTGGACCGATTGTATGTCTCGGCCACCCACTAGGGTAGGGATCGTGGCTGAGAGTACGCGATTAGTGGACCTCGTTTCGGCTCGGATCGATCGAGCGCTCGACGAGCAACGTGATCGCCTCCTCGCGATCAGTCCCGACCTGGCTCCGTTCGACGAGTACGCGCGGGACCTGCTGTCCGGCGGCAAGCGGTTCCGGGCACTGTTCTGCTACTGGGGATGGCAGTCGGTCGCCGGCCGTTCCGGCTCGTTCGACCCGCTCGCCGAGGGCGCCAGGCAGACCACGGCGGAGGCGGTCGTCACCGTCGCCGCCGCGCTCGAGGTCTTCCACGCCGCGGCCCTGGTGCACGACGACATCATGGACCGCTCGGACACCCGTCGTGGTCGTCCCGCCGCACACCGCCGCTTCGAGTCCCGCCACGAGGAATCCGGGTGGGTCGGCGACCGCGCGCTTTACGGCACCAACTCCGCGCTGCTCCTCGGCGACCTGCTGCTCTCCCTGAGCGACGCCGTCTTCGACGAGGGCCTCGCGCTCCTCGACCCGGTCCGGGCGCGCATCGTCCGCCAGGAGTTCCACGCCATGCGGCTCGACGTCACGGCGGGCCAGTACCTCGACATCCACGAGGAGACGGCCTGGCCGACCGTGGACGAGAGCGAACAGCTCCTCCGCGCGCAGCGGGTCATCGTCTTCAAGTCGGCGAAGTACTCGGTCGAGGCGCCCCTCGTCATCGGTGCACTCGTCGCCGGTGCGACCGAGTCCCAGCTCGAGGGCCTCCGCGCCTTCGGGCTCCCGCTCGGCGTCGCGTACCAGCTGCGCGACGACATGCTCGGTGTCTTCGGTGACCCGGAGCTCACGGGCAAGCCCGCCGGTGACGACCTGCGCGAGGGCAAGCGCACCGTCCTGATCGCCACCGCACGGAAGGCGCTGCCGGGTGGAGCACGCTCGCTGCTCGACGAGCTGCTGGGCGACCCGGACCTCGACGAGGACCAGGTGCAGATGCTCCGCGCGACCCTCACCGAGTCCGGTGCCGTCACCGCGGTGGAGCGCTCGATCGACCGGCACGTGCAGCGTGCGAAGGCGGCGCTCGACGCCGCCCCGCTCACGCCGTCGGCGCGAGAGCAGCTCGCGACGCTCGCCGACACGGTCAGCCGCCGGTCCGCCTGATCCGGACCACCGACGGGAAGGAGGCTCGGTGCCAGCCGGCACCGGGCCTCCCGACCGGCGACGGGTCGCCGGGAGCCGACGGCGGCTAGAGCAGGGACTGCGCGATGCGGCGCACCTCGGCCTTGCGGCCGGCGCGCAGCGCGTTGATCGGCGAGTCGCCGATCGCGTCGTCCACCGTGAGCATCCAGCGCACGGCTTCGTCGTCCGAGAAGCCGTTGTCGTTCAGCACGATCAGCGTGCCGCGGAGCTCGGGCCGCGGTTCACCGTCCTCGAAGAACTCGCTCGGGACGCGCAGCACGCCGCCGATGCGGGCGGGCAGCAGGGTGCGCTGCTCGAACAGGCGGTGAACGCGGCCGGGGCTCACGCCGAGCATCTCGACGAGGTCCGGGACCGTCAACCAGCGTTCGGAAAGGGTCATGTCATCCGTGGGTGTGGCACTCACACGCCCATGTTGCCAGAGTGCCGCGGGACCGAGCACCAACTCACGAGTCACATTCGTCACACACTTCACACGCGACTCTCTGGTTGACTTGCGATTCACGACATGCCAGCGTGGAGCCACCTGTGAGTGCGCGCCTGCGTGCGCACGGCTCACCCGGAGACAGGAGCACACCGTGGACACCGAAGCCCAGGACCGCGCTCGACGCGCACGATCTGCACGATTCGCCACCATGCCGATCGTCCTCGCCGGGACGATCGCCGTGACCGCAGGCCTCACCGGCCCGGTCGCCCACGCCGAACCCCGCCACGACGACGACTCGAACAACAAGCGCCACGTGGACGAGGACCAGAACGTCGGGCACCGCTCGGTCTTCGGGACCGCGGTCGCTCGCCCGTCCCAGACCACCGTGACCACCGTGACGTCGGTGCAGCAGGCCCCGACCACGTACACCGTGCGCCAGGGCGACACCGTCTCGGGCATCGCCGCCCGCTACGGCCTCTCCGCGCAGGAGATCCTCGTGCGCAACGGACTGGGCTGGAACACGATCATCCACCCGGGGCAGTCGCTCCACCTCGCCTCGTCACCCGTCGCGACCACCGCTGGCGCGACCACCTCGTCGAGCGCGACGTACCACGTCAAGCAGGGCGACACGATCTCGGGCATCGCGTCCAGGGTCGGCGTGTCGACCAGTGCGCTCCTCGGCGCGAACAAGCTCTCGCTGGGCAGCGTGATCTACCCGGGCCAGTCGCTCGCGGTGCCCCGCGCCGGGTCCTCGGCTCCGGCGGCGGCCGCCGCTGCTCCTGCCGCTGCCGCTCCTGTCGCAACTGCTCCGGCCGCTGCTGCTCCGGCCGCGTCGAAGGGTGGATCGGTGACCATCGGCAACGGTGACACCATCGCGTCGATCGCGGCCTCGCACGGCGTGTCCGTCTCGGCGCTGCTCTCCGCCAACGGCCTGACCTACACGAGCACGATCTACGCCGGCAAGACGCTCGTCCTGCCGTCGTCCGGACCGTCGCTCACGGCCGAGCAGCGCGCGAACGCCGAGACCATCGTCAGCGTCGGGCGCTCGCTCGGCGTGTCCGACCGGGGCCTCGTGATCGCGCTGGCCGCCGCCATGCAGGAGTCCGGTCTCCGGAACCTGTCGCACGGCGACCGCGACTCGGTCGGACTGTTCCAGCAGCGTCCGAGCCAGGGTTGGGGCACGGCGGCACAGCTGCAGGACCCGACCTACGCGACCAGGCTGTTCTTCGGCGGGAAGTCGAACCCGAACGCCGGGAAGACCGCAGGACTGCTCGACATCCCCGGCTGGTCCACGAAGAGCGTGACGGACGCCGCACAGGCCGTGCAGCTCTCCGCGTACCCGAAGGCGTACGCCCAGTGGGAGAAGTCGGCGACCGCCTGGCTGGCGACGCTCTGAACACGACCGCGAGCGGGCCCGGCTGCCGGTCCCGTGAGCGGTCCGGGGTCATCCGTTCGATCGAGATTGCATCACGACCGGTGCGCCGATGCGGTGTCGTGCACTCCGGATTCGTAGAATGCCGCCGATGAGCACGAACGCCGCCACGGATCCGATGATCGGTCGCATGATCGATCAGCGGTACCGCGTCCGATCCCGCATCGCGCGCGGGGGCATGGCGACCGTGTACCTCGCGACCGACGTCCGACTCGAGCGCAGGGTCGCGATCAAGATCATGCACGGCCACCTGGCCGACGACGCGGCCTTCCGCGAGCGCTTCATCCAAGAGGCCCGTTCCGCAGCGCGGCTGTCGCACCCGAACCTCGTCGGCGTGTACGACCAGGGCGCAGAGGGCGACACCGCCTACATCGTCATGGAGTACATCCCGGGCATCACGCTCCGCGACCTCCTGCAGGAGCACCGTGCGCTGACGCCAGAACAGGCGACCGACATCATCCGCGCCGTGCTCGCCGGGTTGGCGTCCGCACACCGAGCCGGGATCGTGCACCGCGACCTCAAGCCCGAGAACGTGCTGCTCGCCGACGACGGCCGGATCAAGCTCGGCGACTTCGGGCTGGCCCGTGCGTCGACGCAGAACACGGCGACCGGAGCGGCGCTCCTCGGCACGATCGCGTACCTCTCCCCCGAGCTCGTCACGCGCGGTGCCGCCGACTCCCGCAGCGACATCTACGCCGTCGGCATCATGCTGTACGAGATGCTCACCGGCGAGCAGCCGTACAAGGGCGAGCAGCCGATGCAGATCGCCTACCAGCACGCCAACGACACCGTCCCCGCCCCGAGCGCCGTGGTCCCCGGGGTCCCGTCGGAGCTCGACGACCTGGTGGCATGGGCCACGGCGCGCGACCCCGACGACCGTCCGCGGGACGCCCGCGAGATGCTCGACCACATCACCGGGAACCAGCAGCGCGCGACCGGGCAGTACCGCACGGCGGTGCTCCGACCGGAGAACGCCACCGCGATCCTCCCGGCCGGCGCTCCCGGTCCGGACGCGACCGACGCCACGACGGTCCTCGAACCGCACGGCGGACGACAGCCATCGGGTGAGACCGCAGCGGCGAAGCGTCCTGGCAAGAACACCCCTGGTCCACGGCGCACCGGCGTGGACCCGAACGCGCTCTCCCCCGCCGGGCAGCGGCTCGCGGACAAGTCCACGAAGCGACGCAAGCGCGGCTGGATCCTCCTCGTCGTCGTGGTCGTCCTGGCGCTCGTCGGTGCCGGCATCGGCTGGTACCTCGGCCCCGGCCCAGGTGGCAACGTACGGATCCCGCAGGTCGCGGGCAAGTCCGTGTCCCAGGCGCGCCAGTTGCTCGAGGCACAGGGCCTGCAGGCGGCGGACAAGACCGGTACCCGGTTCGACGCCGTCGTGGCGAAGGGACAGGTGTCGGCGACGGCCCCCGCGGCATCCCGAGAGGTCCGCAAGGGCACCTCCGTGCAGATCCTGGTGTCCAACGGCCCGAAGATGATCGCCCTCCCCGCGATCGTCGGGCAGTCGGTGTCCACCGCGCAGGCCGCGCTCGACGACGACTTCGACCTGCAGGACCCGCAGTACCAGTTCTCGGCCGACGTCGCGAAGGACACCGTCATCGCGGCGACCGGGCGGGACGCGGACGGCAACGGCGTCGACCTCACCACGGTCACCGAGTACGGCGAACGCGGCCCGATCACCCTCACGGTGTCGCTCGGCCCCGTCCCCAACGTCGTCGGCAAGTCCGCGGCCGATGCACAGGCGGCGCTCGAGGCCGTCGAGCTCACGGTCGGCTCGCAGGACGAGCAGTACAGCGACGACGTCCCGGAGGGACAGGTCATCTCCGCGAAGCCGCAGGACGACCCCGCGGTGCAGGGCACGGCCGTCGACCTCGTCGTGTCGAAGGGCCCGGCGCCGATCGCGCTGCCGGACGTGCACGGCAAGACGATCAACCAGGCGACCTCGACCCTCGAGAACCTCGGGTTGAAGGTCTCGGTGCCCGACTGCACGAACATCCTCTGCGGGTTCTACGACTGGAAGGCGAGCCTGCCGGTCACGTCCACGGACCCCGCCGCGGGGACCACGGTCCACAAGGGCGACACGATCACCCTGGCCTACGACCAGTAGCCGCGCGGTTCTTCCCACACCACGCGCAACAGAAAGCCGAATCGCGCGTAGGAGGCCGTTTCTTCCAGCCTCCTACGCGCGATTCCGCTCACCACGCGCGATTCGGCTCACGGAACGACGGACCGGAGGCCCGGTGCCAGCTGGCACCGGGCCTCCCGTCCGTCTCGCGGTCGCGGCTACCGCGCGGTGTGCGGGTGCGCGCTCAGTTCCTCGGCCACGAGGAACGCCAGTTCCAGCGACTGCATGTGGTTCAGGCGCGGGTCGCACAGGGACTCGTAGCGGGTCGCGAGGGTGGCCTCGTCGATCTGCTCTGACCCGCCCAGGCACTCCGTGACGTCGTCGCCCGTGAGCTCGACGTGCATGCCACCCGGGTAGGTGCCGGCTTCGCGGTGGACCTCGAAGAAGCCGAGGACCTCGTCCACGACGTCGTCGAACCGGCGCGTCTTGTAGCCGGTCGGCGTCGTCAGGCCGTTCCCGTGCATCGGGTCGGTCACCCACAGCGGGTTCGCGTCCATGCCCTTGATCGCCTCGAGGAGCTTCGGCAGCTCGTCGCGGATCTTGCCGGCACCCATGCGGGTGATGAAGGTCAGACGGCCGGGCTCGCGGTTCGGGTCGAGCTTCTCGATGAGCGCTTCCATGTCGGCGACCGACGTCGTCGGGCCGAGCTTGACGCCGATCGGGTTCCGCACGCGGGACAGGAAGTCCACGTGCGCACCGTCGAGGTCACGCGTGCGCTCCCCGATCCAGATGAAGTGACCCGACGTGTCGTACGCCTGGCCGGAGCGGGAGTCGATCCGGGTCATCGGGCGCTCGTAGTCCATGAGCAGGCCCTCGTGCGAGGCGAAGAACTCGACGTGCTTGAGCTGGTCGAAGTCCGCGCCGCACGCACCCATGAACCGGATGGCGCGGTCGATCTCCTTCGCGAGGTGCTCGTAGCGGGCGTTCGCCGGGTTCGACGCGAAGCCCTTGTTCCACGAGTGCACCTGGCGGAGGTCCGCGAACCCGCCCTGCGTGAAGGCGCGGACGAGGTTCAGCGTGGACGCTGCCGTGTGGTACCCCTGCACGAGGCGACGGGGGTCCGCCTGACGGCTCTCCGGCGTGAAGTCGTAGCCGTTCACGATGTCGCCACGGTAGGCCGGCAGCGTCACGTCGCCACGGGTCTCGAAGTCGCTCGAGCGCGGCTTGGCGAACTGCCCGGCCATGCGACCCATCTTGACGACGGGCATCGAGGCGCCGTACGTCAGCACGACGGCCATCTGCAGGATCGTCTTGACGCGGTCACGGATGGAGTCCGCGGTCGCACCGGCGAAGGTCTCGGCGCAGTCACCGCCCTGCAGCAGGAAGGCCTTGCCCTGCGCCGCAGCAGCGAGGCGGTCGCGGAGCTGGTCCACCTCACCCGCGAAGACGAGCGGCGGGAGCGTGGCGAGCTCGGCCGAGGCGGCCTCGGCGGCGGCCTGGTCGGGCCAACTCGGCTGCTGCTTGATCGGGAGCGTCCGCCAATAGTCGAGGCCCTCGATCACGTCCGGATCCTGCAGGGCGACGAAGTCGGTCGACTCGAACAAGGGAGTACCTCGGTGTTCTGGGAGTTGGTCCGTCCCGGCGGGGATGCCGGGACCATCAGAGCCTAACGTGCAGGCGTGCCCTGGCGTTCCCGCATGACCTTCTCGCGCGCCGAGCTCGCACGCTCCTTGACGCTCGTCGCGTAGACGTCGGCGTACTCCTGCCGGCTGAGTCCCGCGAGCTCGTGCATGACCTCGTCCGTGACGCTCCGCAGGATGAACCGGTCGGTCTCGAACCCCTGGAAGCGGGAGAAGTCGAGCGGCTTGCCGAAGACGACGCCGACGCGCTTGAACTTCGGGATGCGCTGCCCGATCTGCTGCACCTCTCGCGTGCCGATCATGGCGACGGGGATCACCACGACGCGACCCTCGAGGATCATCCGCGCGATGCCGGTGCGGCCCCGGTAGAGCTTGCCGTCGGGGCTGCGCGTGCCCTCCGGGTAGATGCCGAGCTGCTCACCGCGCGCCAGGACCTGGAGCCCGGTGCGGAGCGAGGCCTCCGACGCCTTGCCGCCGGAGCGGTCGATCGGCAGCTGACCGATCGCGTTGAAGAACGTCTTCGTCGCCCAGCCCTTGAGCCCACGGCCGGTGAAGTAGTCGCTCTTCGCGAGGAACGACATCCGGCGGTCCAGCACGGCCGGCAGGATCACCGAGTCGATGAACGACACGTGGTTGGACGCGAAGATCACCGGTCCCGAGGTCGGGACGTACTCGCGCCCGACCACCCACGGCCGGAACAGCGTGAGGATGAGCGGACCGAGCAGGAAGTTCTTCAGCAGCCAGTAGAGCATCGTCGACTCCGGTTCGGGTGGTGCGTCAGGCGGTGCGAGCGTGGATCCGTGCGAGGTCCGCGGCGCCGACGACGCCGGCGTCGTTGACCAGCTCGGCGATGACGAACTCGGGCTCCGGGTGGTACCCGCGGGCCGGCAGGTTGTTGAGGTAGGCCTGACGGATGGGGTCGAGCAGCCGCTCCCCCGCGCTCGCGACGCCGCCGCCGAACACGAAGAGCTGCGGGTCGAGCACGGCGGACAGCGAGGCACACGCCTCACCGAGGTGCCGGCCGAGGCGACGGAGCGCCGCGAGCGCACCCGGGTCGTCGGCCAGGATCAGGTCGCCGACGACCTTGCCGTCCAGGTGCCCGCCGTTGTCGTCGCGGGCCTGGGCGAGCGCGACGCCGATGCCGCCGGCGTCGGCGACGTCGTTCGCCATGCGCTGCAGGGCACGACCGGAGCCGTACTGCTCGATGCAGCCGCGGGCGCCGCACCCACACGGCAGGCCGTTCGGGACGATGCGCAGGTGGCCGATCTCGCCACCGGTGCCGAAGCCGCCGCGGAACAGACGGTCCTCCGTCACGATGGCCCCGCCGACACCGGTGCCGATGGTGAGCATCGTCATGTCCGACACGAGCCGACCGGCACCGAAGCGGAACTCCGCCCAGCCGGCGGCGTTCGCGTCGTTGTCGACGGTGATGTGCAGGTCGCCGAGCCGCTGCTGCAGCTTCTGGCGGAGCGGTTCGTTCCGCCACCGGATGTTCGGCGTGTAGTAGACGATCGACTGCGACGCGTCGATGAACCCCGGCGCCGCGACGCCGACGGCCCCGACGTCCTGGGAGTCGCGAAGTCGCGAGACCATCGCGACGACGTCGTCGAGCATTGCGTCCGGGTCCGCAGCGTTCGTGGCCACACGGTCCTCGACGACGATCTCGCCCAGTTCCGTGACGACCGCTCCCGCGATCTTGGTGCCCCCGATGTCGATTCCGATGGCGTGCACGAGGACCGAGCCTACCGGTTCGGTGCGTACTCATCGAACGCGCGACCTCGGCCCCTATGCTGGGATCAGAGCTCTCGAAGATGAGATGCACTCGAATCGAACCGGCCGACAAGGGAGTCACCGTGAACGATCAGCGGCCCGCCACAACCAGCGCAGCCATCACCCCGTCCAGCCCGGCCCCCGTCGCGCCCGACCACGGTTCGGCAGCGCGTCTGCTCGCCGACCGCGCGCGGCTCACGCCGGACCGTCCGATCCTCGGTGAACGCCACGGCGACACCTGGACGACGATCCCCGCGTCCGACGTCCTGGCGCGAGTCCGCGGCATCGCCAAGGGGTTCGTCGCCGCCGGGCTCGAACCCGGCGCCCACGTCGCGATCCTCTCGCGGACCCGACTCGAGTGGACGCTCGTCGACTTCGCGGTGTGGACCGCCGGGTTGGTCTCGGTCCCGGTCTACGAGACGAGTTCCCCCGACCAGATCCGGTGGATCCTCGGGGACTCCGAGTCCGTGGCGATCGTCGTCGAGCAAGAGGATCACGCCCGCCGCGTCGCCGGCATCGCACCCGACCTGCCGCACCTCGGGCAGCACTGGACGATCGACGGCGGTGGACTCGACGACCTGACCCGGCTCGGTGAGGACGTCACCGACGAGGAGCTCGACGCCCGCATCGCAGCGGTGCACGGGCACGACGACGCCACGATCATCTACACCTCGGGTACCACCGGTCGCCCGAAGGGGTGCGTGCTCCGGCACGACAACTTCACGGGCACGGTCGAGGGGGCCGCCGAGGCGATGCCCGAGGTCGTCGCCGACGACGCGTCCACGCTCCTCTTCATCCCGATGGCCCACGTGTTCGCACGGTTCATCGCCGTGATGAGCGTCGCCGAGGGCGTCCTCGTCGGCCACGAGCCCGACACGAAGGACCTCATGCAGGCCGTGTCGACGTTCAAGCCGACGTTCCTGCTCGCGGTGCCGCGGGTGTTCGAGAAGATCTACAACTCCGCCGAGCAGAAGGCGGACCTCGGTGGGCGTGGGAAGATCTTCCGCGCAGCCGCCGACACCGCCGTCGCGCACTCCCAGGCCCTCGCGGCCGGCAAGGTGCCCCTCGTGCTGTCGCTGAAGTTCCGCCTGTTCGACAAGCTCGTCTACGCCAAGCTCCGCGACGCGATCGGTGGTCGCGTCCGGTACGCCATCAGCGGCTCCGCTCCCCTGTCGCCCCGGCTGTCGCACTTCTTCCGCTCGATCGGGGTGCTCATCCTCGAGGGCTACGGCCTCACCGAGACCACAGCGCCCGCCACCGTGAACCGCGCAGCCGAGCTCCGCATCGGGAGCGTCGGTCGGGCACTCCCGGGCGTCGAGATCCGCATCGCCGACGACGAGGAGATCCTGATCCGCGGCGTCGACGTCTTCGACCGGTACTGGCACAACCCCGAGGCGACCACCAAGGCCTTCGCCGACGGCTGGTTCCGCACCGGCGACCTCGGCCGGCTCGACGGCGACGGCGTGCTCACGGTCACCGGACGCGCCAAGGAGCTCATCGTCACCGCGAGCGGCAAGAACGTGGCACCGGCGCCGCTCGAGGACGGTGTGCGCGAGCACCCACTCGTCGGGCAGGTCGTCGTGGTCGGCGAGGGCAAGCCCTTCGTGGCCGCACTCGTGACCCTCGACCGGGACATGCTCCCAGGGTGGTGCGAGGCACGCGGCATCAGCCCGGCGCTGTCCGCCCACGAGGCCGCCTACGACGAGCGTGTCCTCGCCGCCGTACAGGACGCCGTCGACACCGCGAACGGGCGGGTCTCCCGTGCCGAGTCCGTCCGGTCGTTCACGATCCTCGACACGGAACTGACGGAGGCGTCCGGGCACCTCACGCCGAAGCTGACGATCAAGCGGAACGTCGTGCTCAAGGACTTCGCGGCGGACATCGAGCACATCTACTCGGGCTCGAAGGTGCAGACGACGGCGACGCCGGTGGTCCCCGGACGCAGGCGGTCCCGCGCGTAGGAGGTCGAATCGCGCGTAGGAGGTCGGTTGTTCCGGCCTCCTACGCGCGAAACGGCTTTCGATTGCGGGTGCGATGGGTCGGAACGCAACCGATTGGGCCCACGCGAGCCGGTTCCGACGCGGCGCGGAGCTTGCGGAGCGGCGTGGCGGCCGAGCTCGTGGGGAGAGGCCCGGTGCCGGTCCCTGGGACCGGCACCGGGCCTCCAGTGCGTTGCGTTCATGGCGTGCGGTGCGTCGTCGACGGCACCGCGCGCGGTCAGCCGTTCTGCGGCTGCTGCACGTCCGTGGGCTCGAGCACGGCGGTCGCCGACGTCGTCGACTGGACCGGCTCGGGGCGGCGGTTCGTGCGGGTTCGGTGCGAGCTGAGCTCGTCGTTCTGAGGTGCCATCGTGCGTCCTGTGGGGGTGGGAAACCGGGTCGGTGGGGATCCCGACCCGGACACGGTACCTCCTCGTCAGGACATGGCGACAATCCCGCGTCCGGGTGTCACGAACGTGCGGGGAACCGCAGCCGCGGGTGCGGGATCAACGGCGCATGACGACGGGTGCCGCGGCGTACGTCGTCGCCTCGCTGCCGTCCGGGTGCCGCAGGGTGACCTTGACCCAGTACCGCCCCGGTGCCATCGAACCGAGCGTGAACTTCGCCCCGTTCGTCCCCTTCGCGACCGCGACGTCCTTCGCGATCGCCACGTACCCGCGGCTCCCCGGCGGGTGCATCCCGACCGCGACCGTGGCCGTCGAGCCGGCGACCCACGCCGCGTCGTGGAACTGCACCGTCGTCGACCCCGCCGCCGCCGGGTCGGCGCGGAGGTGCAGGGACCGCAGGTGCCACGTGGCGGCTCCCGGGTCCTCGTTCGGGTCGAACCGCAGGCCGGTCACCGTTCGACCGCCCCAGCCGAGGCGGGGCGCGATCGCGTTCTCGTCGAGCGGATCACGGGCGGTGAGGTCGAGGGTCACCTCCGACTGGTTGCCGGAGTCGTAGGTCAGGATGTCGTTGCTGATCTGCGGCGTTCCCGACCCGGACACGTTCCAGATGAGCCGCGCCATCTTCCCGCCACCGGGGTTGCCGGACAGGTCGAACTTGCCGTCGTAGGACATGTCGAACTGCAGGTAGTGGTAGGTGTTGCCGGAGAACGCGGACACCGGGAACAGCACGCGGGGGTCGTTCTGCGCGGGCCCGGCGTTCCGCGCCGTGATCCCCCGTGCGTCGCGCGTCAGCAGCGTGGCGTCCTGGTAGCGCACCGCCCCTGTCGCTGGTGCCGATCGGAAGTCCCACGATCGTCCGCGTTGGACGGCAGCGAGGTCGGCGCCCTGCGACGGGTTCGGCGAGTCGACGACGAGCTGTGGCGCCGGGGTCACGGTGTACGCGCCGTACGCTCCCGGCGGCATCGCCGCGTGCGGGTGCGCCGCGTCCGGTGCGGCGTGCAGCCGGACCCAGTCGATCTTCGCCGTCCCCGCCTTCGCGGTGTGCGCCGGCAGGACGACCGGGTCGAACCGGACGACGACCATCTTCGCCGAGCGCCACGCGCGCTTGCCGAGCAGGGTCGACGAGGCGGCGAGGTCGAGGTCGTAGGTGTTCTTCCCCTGCACGGTCGGGAAGGTGACGCCGCCGCCGCAGGCCGCGGTCTGCTCCCGGCAGGTGAACCAGTAGACCGCGCCGATGCGGTTCGCCAGCGGCTGGTCCATCGAGAACGACAGTCGCGTGTACTTCGCGGTGTCGACCGGCTGGAGTGCACCGTCGCGACCGAACGGCACGCTGCCGGAGATCGAGTGCACGAGCATCACCGAGTCGCCGTCCGTGAGGTCCACGTTGAGCGAGCCGCCGGAGACACCGGACGGCGCCGCCGTGAAGCTGGTGTTCGCGTCGCCGGAGTTCGTGAAGTCCCAGGCGTCGCCGTAGACGTCGGTGGCGTAGTCGGCCGCCTCGCGCTCGGTGCTGGTCGCAGCCGTCGCCGGTGCGGTCGACGCACCCGTTGCCGTCGCCGTCGTCACGGCGGTCGCCGCCGCTATGACGGCCAGCGTCAGTGCGACCACCCGCCGCGTGGTCGTGGTCCGTCGTTCCATGGTGCGCCCCTGCCCCGTCGTGGTGAACGGGTCGAACCTACGTGGAACCAGGCCGGAGCGGACCCCCACGATCGGGTGTCCGCCACTTCGGGGACAGGTCGGTCCTAGTGGAACCAGTCCTGTTCGCGGATGTCGCGGAGCGCCTGCCTGCGGGTCTCCGGGGCCAGCGTCATCACGTAGACGGTGCCGTCGAGGTGGTCGACCTCGTGCTGGAGCGCCTCGGCCATGAGCCCCGTGCCCTCGAGCACGACCTCGTTGCCGTCGACGTCCACACCACGGACCTTGGCGTAGGGGTGGCGGGTCGTCGGGTACGAGAGCCCGGGGACGGACAGGCAGCCCTCGTCCATGCGCTCGGGCTCCCCGGACACCTCGACGACCTCGGGGTTGAGGACGTACCCGACCTCGCCGTCGACGTTGTAGGAGAACGCGCGCAGGCCGACACCGATCTGCGGGGCCGCGACGCCGGCGCGCCCCGGCTCCTGCACGGTGTCGACGAGGTCCTGTACGAGGTCGCGGATGCCGGCGCTGCCGAGTTGCTCGGGTCGGATCGGGTCGGCCGGGGAGCGGAGGACGGGGTCGCCGAAGAGGCGGATGGGACGGACGGTCACGTTACTGCAGCACCACCAGGAGGTCGCCGGCGTCCACCTGTTGGGTCGCCGGGATCGCGAGACGGCCGACGGTGCCCGCGACGGGCGCCGTGATGGCCGCTTCCATCTTCATCGCCTCGATGCTCGCCACCGGCGCACCGGCTTCGACGACGTCACCGACGGCGACCTTGAGCGTCACCACGCCGGAGAACGGCGCCGCGACGTGCTTCGGGTCGGACTTGTCCGCCTTCTCGGCGGCCTTCGTCTCGACGTGGATCGACCGGTCGCGGACGTACACCGGCCGGAGCTGCCCGTTGAGCGTCGCCATGACCGTCCGGATGCCGCGCTCGTCCGCTTCACCGATCGCCTCGAGCCCGACGAGCAGGTTCACGCCCTTGCCGAGCGGCACGACGTGCTCCTCGCCAGGACGCAGGCCGTAGAGGTAGTCGACGGTCGAGACGACGGAGAGGTCGCCGAAGTCGTCCCTGACCTGCTGGAACGCCTTCGTCGGGCCGGCGAACAGCAGCCGGTTCAGGGCCTGCCGCCGGTCGACGCCCGGGGTCTCGAGTGCCGTGCGCTCGTCGTCGGGCACCGGGGTGATGGTCGGGACGATGTCACGTCCGGCCAGCACCTTCGTCCGGAACGGCTCCGGCCATCCGCCGGGGAGCTCACCGAGCTCACCGGCCATGAAACCGATCACCGAGTCCGGGATGTCGTACTTCTGCGGGTTCTCCTCGAAGTCGGCCGGATCGGCGTCCACGGCCGCGAGCTGCAGCGCGAGGTCGCCGACGACCTTCGACGACGGCGTGACCTTCGTCGGGCGACCGAGGATCCGGTTCGCTTCGGCGTACCAGTCCTCGACCTGCTCGAAGCGGTCACCGAGGCCGAGCGCGATGGCCTGCTGACGGAGGTTCGACAGCTGGCCGCCTGGGATCTCGTGCTTGTAGACCCGGCCGGTCGGACCCGCGAGACCCGACTCGAACGGTGCGTACACGCGACGGACCGCTTCCCAGTAGGGCTCGAGGTCCCCGACTGCGTCCAACGAGATGCCGGTGTCGCGCTCGGTGTGCGCGAGGGCCGCGACGAGGGCGGACATGCTCGGCTGGCTCGTCGTGCCCGCCATCGGTGCCGCCGCGACGTCGACCGCGTCGGCGCCGGCACGGGCGGCAGCGAGGAGGGTCGCGAGCTGTCCGCCGGCGGTGTCGTGCGTGTGCACGTGCACCGGCTGGTCGAACCGCTCCCGTAACGCGGCGACGAGCTTCTCGGCGGCGCTGGCACGGAGGAGCCCCGCCATGTCCTTGATGCCGATGACGTGCGCGCCGGCGTCCACCATCTGTTCCGCGAGGCGCAGGTAGTAGTCGAGGGTGTAGAGGTCCTCGGCGGGGTCGAGCAGGTCGCCGGAGTAGCAGAGGGCCGCCTCGGCGACCGCGGTGTCCGTCGCGAGCACGGCTTCGAGCGCCGGTCGCAGCTGACTGACGTCGTTCAGGGCGTCGAACACGCGGAACACGTCCACGCCGGTGGCCGCGGCCTCGGCGACGAACGCGTCGGTGACCTCGGTCGGGTAGGGCGTGTACCCGACGGTGTTGCGGCCGCGCAGGAGCATCTGGATCGGGATGTTCGGCATCGCCTCGCGCAGGGACGCCAGGCGCTCCCACGGGTCCTCGCCGAGGAATCGGAGCGCGACGTCGTAGGTCGCGCCGCCCCAGGCCTCCATGCTGAGCAGCTCCGGGGTCAGCCGCGCCACGGACGGCGCCACGGCGACGAGGTCCTTGCTGCGAACCCGCGTCGCGAGGAGCGACTGGTGGGCGTCGCGCATCGTCGTCTCGGTGACGGCGAGGGCGGTCTGCTCGCGGAGGGCCTTCGCCCACCCGGCCGGCCCCAGCTGCAGCAGCTTCTGGCGCTGACCGGCCGGCGGTTCGGCGGTGAGGTCGACGGTCGGCAACTTCAGCGCCGGGTCGACGATCTGCGCGCCGGGTTCGCCGTTCGGCTTGTTCACCGTCACGTCGGCGAGCCAGTTGACGACCTTCGTGCCGCGGTCCTTGGACACGTGGCCGCTGAACAGCTGCGGACGTTCGCCGATGAACGCGGTCGAGATGTCGCCCCGCGCGAAGTCGGGGTCCTCGAGCACGGCCTGCAGGAACGGGATGTTCGTGCTGACCCCGCGGATGCGGAACTCGGCGAGGGCGCGCTTGGCACGGGCGACGGCGGTCGGGAAGTCCCGGCCGCGGCACGTCATCTTCGCGAGCATCGAGTCGAAGTGCGGGCTGATCTGCGCGCCGGTGGCGACCGTGCCGCCGTCGAGGCGGACCCCGGCGCCACCAGGGCTGCGGTAGGTGGTGATCCGCCCGGTGTCCGGACGGAAGCCCTGGGTCGGGTCCTCGGTCGTGATGCGGGTCTGCAGCGCGGCGCCGTGCACGGACACGGTGTCCTGCGACAGGCCGAGGTCGGCGAGGGTCTCCCCTGCGGCGATGCGCATCTGCGACTGCACGAGGTCGACGTCGGTCACCTCTTCCGTCACGGTGTGCTCGACCTGGATGCGCGGGTTCATCTCGATGAAGACGTGCTGCCCGGCACGCTCCCCGACGGTGTCGAGCAGGAACTCGACGGTTCCGGCGTTCACGTAGCCGATCGACCGGGCGAAGGCCACGGCGTCGCGGTGCAGTGCCAGGGCGATCGACGGATCGAGGTTCGGCGCAGGCGCGATCTCCACGACCTTCTGGTTGCGGCGCTGCACGGAGCAGTCCCGCTCGAAGAGGTGGATCGTCCCGGTGTCGGTCCCGGTGGCGTCGGCGAGGATCTGCACCTCGATGTGCCGCGGACGCAGGACCGCCTGTTCCAGGAACATCGTGGGGTCGCCGAACGCGCTGTCGGCCTCGCGCATCGCTTCTTCGAGCGCCGGACGCAGCTCGGCCGGGGTCTCGACACGGCGCATGCCACGACCGCCACCACCGGCGACGGCCTTCGCGAAGACCGGGAACCCGATCGCCTCGGCGCCGGCGACCAGCTCGTCGACGTCGCGGCTCGCCGGGGTGCTCGCCAGGACCGGCACGCCGGCCGCGATCGCGTGTTCCTTCGCGGTGACCTTGTTGCCGGCCATCTCGAGGACGTGCTCGCCGGGTCCGATGAACGTGATCCCGTTCGCGGCGGCAGCGGCGGCGAGGTCCGGGTTCTCGGACAGGAAGCCGTAGCCGGGGTAGATCGCGTCCGCACCGGACTCCCGGGCGACGCGGATGATCTCCGACACGTCGAGGTAGGCGCGGACCGGGTGGCCCCGCTCGCCGATCAGGTACGCCTCGTCCGCCTTGAGACGGTGCAGGGAGTTGCGGTCCTCGTAGGGGTAGACGGCGACGGTGCGGGCGCCGAGTTCGTACGCCGCGCGGAACGCGCGGATCGCGATCTCGCCACGGTTGGCGACCAGGATCTTGCGGAACACGCGGGCCCTTTCAGCGCTGGGTCAGGTGAGACAACCCTACTGGCGGTAACGTTGCTCAACGTGCATGTACTCAGCGTGAGCTCTCTCAAGGGCGGTGTCGGCAAGACGACGGTCACACTCGGTCTGACCTCGGCCGCGTTCGCCAAGGGTCTGCGAACGCTGGTGGTCGATCTCGACCCCCAGTCCGACGTCTCCACCGGCCTCGACATCAACATCGCCGGCCACCTCAACGTGGCCGACGTGCTCGAGAACCCGAAGGAGAAGATCGTCCGCCAGGCCATCGCGCCGTCCGGCTGGACGAAGGGTTCGCAGGGCAAGATCGACGTCATGGTCGGCTCCCCCTCCGCCATCAACTTCGACGGGCCGCACCCGTCGATCCGCGACATCTGGAAGCTCGAGGAAGCGCTCGCCAACGTCGAGCAGGACTACGAGCTCGTCCTCATCGACTGCGCGCCGTCGCTCAACGCCCTCACCCGCACCGCGTGGGCCGCGTCCGACCGCGTGACCGTCGTCACCGAGCCCGGGCTCTTCTCCGTGGCCGCCGCCGACCGAGCCCTCCGCGCGATCGAGGAGATCCGCCGCGGACTCTCCCCCCGCCTGCAGCCGCTCGGCATCATCGTGAACCGTGCCCGCGTGCAGTCCCTCGAGCACCAGTTCCGCATCAAGGAACTCCGCGACATGTTCGGTCCGCTCGTGCTCTCGCCGCAGCTGCCCGAGCGCACGTCGCTCCAGCAGGCCCAGGGTGCCGCGAAGCCCCTGCACGTGTGGCCCGGCGAGTCCGCACAGGAGATGGCGCGCAACTTCGACCAGCTCCTCGAGCGCATCATGCGGACCGGCAAGATCGGCCCCTACGCCGACGGCGCTGCCGCGGCCATCGCCGAGTAGCGCTTCTCCGCACCGGAGACCCCCGGCAGGGACAACCTGCCACGATGGGACGACCGGTCACGACTCCCCGCTCAGGTTGCGGCGAAGGTCACGAATCGTCGGCTGGACCACGAACAAGCGACGGTTCGTGACCGCTCGCCGTGTGGTCGGCGACGTGTCGTGACCGCTCGGCGCACGCTCGGCGACGTGTCGTGCTCCTCGACGCGCGCTCGGCGACCTGTCGTGACCGCTCGGCGCCCGCTCGGCTACTGTCGTGCCCCCTCGACGCGCGCTCGACAGGTGTCCCCGACCGAACACCGCTGATACCCACCCAGTCCCGGCAAGCGCTACGGCTCACCGGTCACCGGTCACAACTCCCCGCTCACGTCCCGCGACGTGTCGCAAGTCGTCGATCGACGTGCGCGCGTGCGACAGTTCTTGACCGCTCGACGGGTGACGTGCGGGGAGTCGTGGCCACTCGGCAAGCGGGGGAAGGGCGCCGCGTCAGGAAGCGTGCGAGCGGGCGCCGCGTCAGGAAGCGTGCGAGCGGGCGCCGCGTCAGGAAGCGCGCGAGCGGGCGCCGCGCGTCAGGAAGCGCGGGTTGCGCGGCGTGCGGCGAGCTCGTCGGCCGGGTCGGCCGCGGGCGTCGCGTCGAGTTCGACGAGGGAGGACTCCACCTCGCGCAGGACCTTGCCGACCGCGATGCCGAACACGCCCTGCCCGCGGGACACCAGGTCGATGACCTCGTCGTCCGAGGTGCACAGGTAGACCGATGCGCCGTCGGACATCAGCGTGGTCTGCGCGAGGTCGGACACACCGGACTCGCGGAGCTGGTTGACGGCGGTCCGGATCTGCTGGAGCGAGATGCCGGTGTCGAGGAGTCGCTTGACGAGCTTCAGGACGAGGATGTCCCGGAAGCCGTAGAGCCGCTGCGAACCGGACCCTGCGGCGCCGCGGATCGTCGGCTGCACGAGCTCGGTGCGAGCCCAGTAGTCGAGCTGGCGGTAGCTGATACCGGCTGCCTTGGCGGCGACGGTGCCGCGGTAGCCGTTCTGCTCGTCGTGCTCCGGGAGTCCGTCGGTGAAGAGCAACCCGAGGTCGTACCGCGTCATGTCTGACGGGGTACCGGGGGTTTCGTTCCCACTCATTGGACTGCCTTCCAGGACGATCGAGCCCTCATCCGAAGCTTCAACGACGGGTTGAGAGTTGTGCCGAGGTCCACGGTAGCGACTCCGATGGCTCCGACGCGGGACATCCGACTCGGCGCGTCCGGCGTGTCGAGGATACGCCCCGGCACACGGGCCCCACCAGAGCGGTTCACGCGTCCATCCTGCCGATGGCGGCGCGGATCAGGTTGGACCGGATGACCTCGAGGTGTCCGGAGATCTCCCGCGCGAGCTCGAGGGCCTTCGCCTTCGAGGTCGCGTCACCCCGCCGCGAGACGGGCATCAGCGCGGACTCGATGAGGCCGACCTCGCGCTCGGCGGTCGACCGGAAGGTGCGGAGGTGCCGCGGCTCGATGCCGGTCCGCTGCAACTCGACGAGGGCCTTGAGCACGACGACCGAGTCCTCGCCGAAGGTGTCGGTCGCCGGCAGCAGCGAGGCGGACACCGCGTCGGAGAGCAGCATCGGCGTGGCGCCGGCCGCTCGGACGAGGTCGTCGCGGGAGTACCGCTTCTCGCCGCCCAGGATGGACGGCTTCGGCCCGTCACCACCGCCGGGCAGCACGGGCTCGCGCCCGGCGTCGAGGTCGGCGAGGTACTCCTTGATGACCTTGAGCGGCAGGTAGTGGTCCCGCTGCAGGCCGAGGACGACACGGAGCCGGTCGACGTCGGCCGGGGAGAACTTGCGGTAGCCGCTCGCCGTGCGGACGGGTGTGACGAGCTCGCGCTCTTCGAGGAACCGCAGCTTGGAGCTCGAGAGGTCCGGGAAGTCGGGCTTCAGTCGAGCGATGACCTGGCCGATCGTGAGCAGGTCCGCGGCCGGCGAACCCGACCGCGCTGCGGCCGAGCGGGCGGCCACTACGCGTTCGCCAGGCGCGCCAGGTCGACCCGGGATGCGTAGAACGTCAGGCGGAACTTGCCGACCTGGACCTCTGCACCGTCGGACAGCGGCGCTTCGTCGATGCGGTCGCCGTCGAAGTACGTGCCGTTCAGCGAACCGAGGTCCTTGACCGTGAAGGCCGTCCCGGCGCGGAGGAACTGCGCGTGCTTCCGGGACACCGTGACGTCGTCGAGGAAGATGTCCGCATCGGGGTGGCGGCCGGCCGTCGTGACGTCGGAGTCGAGCAGGAAGCGGGCACCGACGTTGGGGCCACGACGGACGACGAGCAGCGCCGACCCGGAGGGCAGTGCGTTGATGGCGTCGCGTTCTTCCGGCGAGACACCGGACTCGGGCGTGAGTGCCGCGCCCATGTCCATGCTGAAGGTCAGCGTCGTGTCGACCAGCCGCTGCTCCGGGGCTCGTTGTCCCTCCGGCTGCGGGACCACTGGATCTGGCATCGTGGACCTCCTCCTCTTGGCAACCCAGCGTATCGGAAACGACCGACCGAGCGAGAGTCCCGTACCCGGGTGACACGACCTGTCCGCGGCGAGCGGACAGCGGTGCGCGACCAGACGATGGACAGGAGGCTCGGTACCAGCTGGTACCGAGCCTCCCGTCCGTCAGTTGCCGGCCTGCAGGCCGGACAGGAGCTCCTTGATCTCGGAGTCCTTGAGCTTGACCCACGGCGAGCCGTCCGGGTCACTGGTGGAGGCTTGCGGACTGTCGCCCGTGTTCCACCACTTCGCCTGGTAGGGCACGCCGCTGAACAGCACACGGTCGCCGGTGTCGTACTGCTTCGTCCCGGACCACGCGTCGTACGTGCCGGCCGGCAAGGTGACCTGCTTCACCGGCCTCTCGCCCTTCAGGACCGGGCCGATGAGCTGCCACGGCGTCTCGTAGGCGCTCAGCACCGGGTCGTCCGGCAGGTCGCCCGAGGTCCACCACTTCGCCTCGTAGACGTTGTGGTGCCAGACGATCTTGGTTCCCTCCAGGTACGAGGCGTCCGCGTTCCAGACCGGGTACGGGCTCGTCGACGGGTCGTCGGTCGGCTGCACGGTGGACGAGGGCTCCGCCGTGGTGACGTCCGACGCCGCGGCGACGATCCCGCCGGTGAAGCCCTTGCCGAGGACGTCGGCGAAGAGCTTCCCGCCCTGGTCGATCCCGGAGCACGAGTTCGACACGGTCGAGAGGTTCACGTAGTTCGACCCGCAGGTGGTGTCCCGGTTGAGCGACCACATCGACATCCGGCCGAGGCCCTGGTCCCGCGCCCAGGTGTTCAGCTTCTCGGCGTCGGCGAGCGTGAAGACCTCGTCCTGCACGTCGTTCTGCCCGATCATCGGCGTCGCCCCGACCTTGTGCCAGAGCGTGCCGGCGGAGAGCGGCGTACCGGAGCGCTGGTAGAGCACGCCGAGCTGACGGTGCACCTGCTGCAGGGTCTGCACCGAGGCGGAGTACATGCTCTGGCTCGCACCCTTGCCGTCGCCGTAGTCCATCGTCATCGCGTTCACGCCGGCGAGGTCGACGCCGGCCTCCAGGAACTGCGCGACCGCCGTGGTGCCGTCGCTCGTCAGTCCGGACGGCGCGGCCGGCAGGGTGAGCCACACCGCGAGCGGGTGCCCTGCTGCCCGACGCTGCTGCTGCAGCTCGGCGACGGCCTTCGCACGGCGCTCCCCCGCGGCGTGGTTCGTGAGGTCGTCACCCTCGACGTCGTAGTCGACCGTGCTGACGTCGTATCGCTGCACGACGGTGCTGTACGCGTCGACGAGGTCGCTCCGGTCGGTGCAGGTCGTGGCGAGCTCGTCGTTCGACAGCCCGCCGAACGACACCCCGACCTCGCCCTTCTGCTGCTGCAGGCGGGCGATCCTGCGGTCGAGGTCGAGCTGGTCGGACGCACCCTGGAGCGAGTAGTACGACCCCCAGGTCGGCGTGCAGGCGGCGTCGTGGTCCGCGACGACGAAGGACAGCATGACGTCGCGGCCCTTCGCGGACTTCACGTCCTCGAACGCGAACGTCGGGGTCGCGGTGACGTCGGTGTAGGCGGCGAACCAGGACTCCTGGGTCTCCGATGCCTGCGCGGACTGCCAACGGTCGAAGCCGACGTACCCGGCGGCGACGAGGGCGAGTGCCACGACGGCTGCGAGCCCGACGCGGAGCGGTGAGAGGCGTCTCGTGGTCGACATCGTCAGGCCGCCGTCTTCTCGTTCGTGGTGGAGCCGGTGGTCGCGCGGACCGCACCGACGACGTCCGCGTGGTGGTGCCTCGGCATGCTCTTGCCGCGGTCGCCGAAGTAGAGGACGGCACGCCAGTCCTCGGCGACGGGCTGCAGGTCGGGGGCGCCGCCCCTGGCCGCCCGTGCGGTGGCACGTACGGCCAGGCGACGCGCTCGGCGCGCTGCTCGTGCGCTCGGGTCGTAGTACATCCACGCCGTCGCCCAGATCCAGACGTCGACGACCGAGTTCCAGATCCCGATGTAGGCGACGATCGCGTACATCGCCAGCAGGGCGTTGAACGCGGCGAAGACCGCGTTGCCCCAGTTCTCGGCGTGGAAGTCGCGGACGAAGGTGAACACCGAGAACACGACCATCGCGTACGGCGCCAGCACGTAGAGCGCCGGCGACGCCGTGCGGTCACGGACCTTCGGCGTGCGGGCGAACGGGATCTTCTTCGCGGTGAGGGCCTGCTGGATGCTCTTCAGCACGCCGGCGACGTTCACGGGCATCAGGATCAGGTTGAAGCCGTAGATCCGGAACACGTCGGTCCGCTTGTACCCGCAGTACTTCAGGTCACTCGAGAGCAGCCAGAAGTACGGCAGCGCGGCGAGGAGCACCATCGGGCTGAGGAGCCGCGAGTCGTACGGGTACGCGAGCAGGAAGATCAGGCCGAACGACGCCCAGGCGATCGACGCCATGTAGTTGACGCGGAGGGACATCTCGACGATGCCGACCCGCTCGCCCCGCTGCCGACGTTCGCGGACCTGCCTGAGGTACTTCGGCAGGATCAGCAGCCCACCGTTCGCCCAGCGTCGCCGCTGCACGATCAGGGAGCCGAAGTCCGGCGGAGTGGCGCTGTACGACAGGCGCTCCGGGTAGTTCACGAGGGTCCAGCCGTGCATCCCGAGGTCGACGCTCGACTCGGTGTCCTCGATGACGGTGCGGTCCTGCACGTAGCGCTTCACCTCGAAGCCGCCGACGGTCTCGACCTCCTCGATGTCGCGGAGCGCTCGGGTGCGGATGACCGCGTTCGCGCCGACCCAGAACGTCGCGTTGTGGCGCGACATGCCCTGGTGGAGGATGTGCTGGATGTCGGTCGTGGCCCCGGCGAGCCGCTCGATGCGTGTAGCGGCACCACGGAACGACGAGTACGGGGTCTGGGTCACGGCGACGCTGGCGTTCTCCGGCTGCTCGAGGAAGTAGACCAGGCGCAGGCAGTAGTCACGGAGCAGCACCGAGTCGGCGTCGAGCGTCAGGACGTAGTCCGACGCCGGGACGACGAGGTCGGCGTCCGCCGGGTCGGCGACCGTGCGGAGGATCGTGCCGGACGCGGTCTCGTCGAACGCGTACGCGCCGCCGAGCAGGCCGATGTAGGCGTTGAGGTTCATCGCCTTGTTCGCCTCGTCGGAGAGGTTCGCGTAGCGCTTCCGCTCGAACGTGGTCAGTTCGGCGGTGAACGTCCACGCGAGACGGCGCTGGAGTTCCACGACCCGGGCCGAGGTGATCTCGGTCAGCGTCGAGCCGTCGAGCGGGGTGGTGCGGCCCTCGACGGACGGCGTGCTCGCCGCGGTGTCGAGCGCGTCGACGATCGCTGCCTCGAGGGCCTCCGACGTCAGCCGGAACTCGTCAGCCAGCCCGACCAGGACCTGGTCGTGGAAGAAGTGGTCGACGTGGTCGACGACGTCGTGCTCGCGGGCGTGGCGGCGCAACCAGGCATCGGCCCAGCGGTGGTGCTCGACGAGCGTGCGCAGGGAGTCGACGGTGGCGAACGGGGTGTGCGACGCCTCGACCTCGGCGGAGAGCAGGGCCTCCTGGAAGCGCTCGGAAGCCGGCGCGAGTTGCGTCTGGATGGTCGTCGCGACCGCGCGGGTCCGCTCGAGCTTCGCGCGCGTCTCCGGGTCGGTCGGGAACGGTGCGTCGTCGACGAGCAGCACGATGCGGAGCGACGGGTACTCCTGCAGCGCCGCCGACCAGAGCGTCGTCGCGACGACGTCCGGCTCCTCGGCGTAGCTCGGGACGAGGACCGTCAGCGGCGACTCGTGCCCGGTGCCGAAGTGGCGGTCCAGTTCGGCGCGGGGCACGCGGACGTGGGTGGCGAAACGCTCCATCGCACCCTGCCGTGCGATGAGGTGCATGAGCGCCGAGAAGGTCAGGAAGGTGACGACGACGAGGTACGAGAGCGCTTCGGTGGTGAACCGGAAGCTCTCGGTGCCGTAGTCCAGGAACTGGCGGATCACGGTGTAGACGACGTACGCGATCCAGAAGGCGATCGTGAGGATGATGGCGATCCTGCCGGAGACGAGCTTCCGGTCGGAGGGGCGTTCGTGGAGGGTGTCGAGCGGGCGGGTACGTCGCTCGGAACCCCACTGCCGACGGCGCACGGGCGCGTCGTCATGCTGTTCGGGCATGGGTGTCCTTCGTTCGACCGGACCAGCGTTCGTTCGGGGTGGAACGCTGTCGGGAGTCCGGGGTCGTGTCCGACGTTAGGGGGACACGAATCGGCGTGCAGACACCCGGAAGGGGGGTTCTGAGGGTGCTTTGCGGGTTTCCGCAATCCCGCGCGGGACCCCGTCATCGCACTGTGCAACGCGTGTCGCGGCAGGCCGAACGGGAGGCTCGGCTCGGCTCCGCCACGGACGTCGCGGCAGGACGTCGCGACGGCCGCTCACGGCACGCGTGCGCAGCAGGCGGTCGTCAGCGACCGCGCGCGAGCAACCAGAGCAGGTACGGGGCGCCGACGACGCCGGTGACGACGCCGACCGGCAGGGCGTTCCCGGGGATCGCGAACTGGGCGATGAGGTCGCTCGCGAGCACGATCACGGCGCCGACCGCGGCCGAGACACCCAGCGCCACACGACCGCCCCCGACGAGCCGCCTGGAGATCGGCGCCGCCATCAGGGCGACGAACGACACCGGCCCCGCGGTCGCGACGGCCGCCGCGGTGAGGCACACGGCGGTCAGGAGGAGCAGGAGCTTCGCACGGTTCGGTCGCAGGCCGAGTGCGGCCGCCACGTCGTCGCCGAGCGTCAGGACGGTCAGTCGCGGTGACTGCAGGAGCGCCAGCACCATGAGCACGACGAACGCCACCACGAGCACACCCACGACACCCCGGTCGACCGCGTTGAGACTGCCGGAGAGCCAGAGGAGCGCCGTCCCTGCCTGTTGCACGGAGCCGCTCGTGAGCATCCAGCCGGTGACGCTCAGGGACATCGCCGCGACCCCGATGCCGACGAGGACCACGCGGTTGCCCGTGATGCCCCTGCGCCACGCGAGCGCGGCGATCACCAGCGACACGACGAGGGCGCCGACGAGCACCGTCCAGAACAGTCCGATGCCGGAGACCCCGAACAGCACGATCGCGGTCAGCCCGGACGCGCTCGCGCCGGAGGTGATGCCGATCACGTCGGGGCTGGCGATGGGGTTCCGGACGACGCTCTGCACGATGCCGCCCGCGACGCCGAGACTGGCCCCGACGAGGAGCGCCGCGAGGGTCCTCGGCCCGCGGAGCTGCCCGATCACGAAGTCCGAGATCGTGTCCCCGTGCCCGAACAGCGCCTGGACGACCTGAGCGGGCGACAGCGGGATCTCGCCGACGCCGAGCCCGACGAGCACGAGCCCGACCAGCACGACGAGGACGGAGCCGAGCACGACGAGCTCACGACGCGCCGCCCCGAGCCGGGGCCGAGTCCGGGCCCGGGTGTGGTCGACGGTGCTCACAGCCCGGTCACCGCCTTCGACCGGACCAGGGCGATGAACACCGGCGCACCGATCAAGGCCGTGACGATGCCGACCTGCAGCTCTCCCGGGTACGCGACGACCCGGCCGATGACGTCGGCGACGAGCAGCAGTGCCGGCGCGACGATCGCGGACAGCAGGATCGTCCACCGGTGGTCGGGGCCGCTCAGCCGGCGGACGGCGTGCGGCACGGCGAGCCCGACGAACGCGATGGGCCCGGCAGCGGCGACCGCCGAGCCGGCGAGCAGCACGGTGACGAGTCCACCGACCGCCCGGACGAGCACGACGCGCTGGCCGAGCGACGCGGCGAGCTCGTCACCGAGTGCGAGCGTGTTGAGCGAACGACCGAGGGCGAACGCGATGCACAGTCCGACGAGCACCGGGATCGTGACGACCCCGGCGGTCCCGAGGTCCTTGCCCGCGAGCGCGCCGACCTGCCAGAACCGCAGCTGGTCGAGGAGGCTCTGGCTCGTCACGAGGACCGCGGTCGAGATGGACGCGAGCGCCGCGGCGACCACGGCCCCGGACAGCGCGAGGCCGACGGGCGTCAGCCCCCGCCTGGCGACCGCGGCGATGCCGTAGACGAGCAGTGCGGCGAGCGCGGCACCGGCGAAGGCGAACGGCAGGTACTCGGCCGTCCCGCTGATGCCGAAGACCGCGATGCCCGTCACGACGGCGAGGGCCGCGCCGGAGTTGATGCCGAGGATGCTCGGGTCGGCGAGCGGGTTGCGGGTGACCCCCTGCATCACGGCGCCGGCGACCCCGAGGGCGGCACCCGCGAGCAACCCGACGAGGGTGCGCGGGACGCGGTTGCCGAGCACGATGAGCCCGATCTCGTCGTTCCGGCCCGGGTGCAGCACGGTGTCGAGCACCGTCCCGAGCGGGATCGGCCGCGACCCGAACGCGACGCTCAGGGCGACCGCCACGGCGAGCACCAGGACGGCGAGGACCGTCGCACCGACGAGGCGGGGCACGGAACGGGGCGCGGGCGGCGCTGGTGACGGGGAACGCATGAGGAGTAAGGCAACCCTAACGTCTCGCGGGCGGCGACGACCCCCGCACTCCCCCTCGGCGATCCCCGAGCGAGTCGTGAGCGGGCGCAGGGCTCGCTCATAGCTTCGTCATGGGAAACGGGCTTGTACTCGTATCCATCGACGCCCGACCGGGTCGTCGAGAGCGACCGGAGAGCACCGATGAACGAGACCCCGAACCCCGACGCCGAACCGGGCACGACCCCGATCGACGCACAGGACGCCGCACCCCGCTCCACGTGGGAGGCCCCGCACGCCGACGCGTCCACACTCCGTCCCGCCTACGCGTTCGACGGCTCCGGTCCGTACCTCTACGCACCCGACGGCTCCGGCCCCTACGCCTACACGCACGACGGTCGTGGCCCGTACCTCATCGGCAGCCCCGCCCTCGCCGGCGTCCACCAGGGCTGGGCCCACGCGGCGCAGCACGGGCAGCAGTACCCGTCGCAGCAGTACCCGTCGCAGCAGGGGTGGAGCGGTGCGTTCGGCACGCGCCCCGGCACGCGCCCCGGCACGAAGAAGCGCAAGCTCGGGCTGGTGATCGGGTCCGGCATCGCCGCCCTCGCGATCGTCGGCGCCGCCGGCGGGACGGCACTCGGGCTCTCGTCGGTCGGCACCGAGACCACGTCGAGCCAGTCCCAGGGCACGACGACCACGCCGGACACCGGCAGCGGGAGCGGCACGAACGGCTTCACGGTGCCCGGCGACGGGAGCGGGAGCGGAAGCGGCTCGTCCGGCACCAGCACCGAGTCCGCCGCCACGGCGGCCACGGCAGCCCAGAAGAAGGGCGTCGTCACGATCAACACGATCCTGAACTACGACCAGTCGTCGCAGGCCGCCGGCACCGGGATGGTCCTGACCTCGGACGGCACGATCCTCACGAACAACCACGTCATCCAGGGTGCGACGAGCATCACGGTCACCGACGAGACCACCGGCAAGGAGTACAAGGCCGACGTGGTCGGTGCCGACGCCACGAACGACGTGGCGGTCCTCAAGCTGGAGAACGCGTCCGGCCTCTCGACCGTCACGCTCGACGACGACGGCGAACCGAGCACCGGTGACGCCGTGACCGACGTCGGCAACGCCGAGGGCACGGGTAACCTCGTCGCCGCGGAGGGCACCGTCACCGCGACCGACCAGGACATCCAGGTGCAGAGCGAGTCCGGCACGGGCACCGAGTCCCTCACCGGCCTCATCGAGATCGCCGCGGACATCGTCTCCGGCGACTCCGGCGGTCCGGTGCTCGACAGCGAGGGTGAGGTCGTCGGCATGGCGACCGCTGCGTCCTCGGGCTCGGCCGACGTGACGGGCTACGCGATCCCGATCACCACGGCGAAGGCGATCGCGGACAAGATCCTCGCCGGTGACGCATCCGGGACGATCACGATCGGGTTGCCCGCGTTCCTCGGCGTCCAGGTGAGCGGCACGTCCACCACCACGGGCGGGGTCGCGGTCGCCGGGACCGTCGAGGGATCCGGCGCAGCGACAGCGGGCCTCGCTGCCGGTGACACGATCACGTCGATCGACGGCACCGCGATCACGAGCTCGGACCAGCTGACGCAGGTGATCCAGTCGAAGTCCGTCGGCGACAAGGTCTCCGTCGGCTACACGAACAGCGCCGGCACGGCGAGCACCGTCACGGTGACGCTCACCGCGGGCCCTGCCGCCTAGCCCTCTTCAGCTGGAGCAGACAGGAACGCACGCACCAAGGACCGGTACACGTTGGCCGGCGACTCCGCCCAGAACGCGGAGGCGCCGGCCTCCGTGCGTCCGACGCGCGCGAAGCCCCGTCCCTCGGCGTGCACGATCGTGATCGGTCGGGGCTTCCCCGGCCGACGCAGGTACGACACCGTCCACGGCGCCGCCCAGAACCGGGCGAGCCGCGGGTCGGCCTCGACGATCGACGCCGGCAGGTCGGGAGCGGCGTCGCCACCGGCCAGCCGCCTGCCGAGCAGGTCGGCCCGGAGCGACTCCGTGCGGAACGGGAAGGTCCATGCCGGACCGACACCGAGCCTCCCGGCCGCGATCGCGACCACGCGCTCCGGCGCGAGCCGGGTGATGACGGAATCGGCGTCGTCCGTCCCGTCCACGACGGTGCCGGACCAGGCCTGGAGGCGCGACACGCGCCCGTCGGGCAGGTGCTGTTCCAGCGTGGTCGGCTGCACGTCGCCGGCCCACGGTTCGATGAGGGTCTGGGTCGTCGGCGAGACCGTCCCGAACCGTCCGACCAGGCCGGCGTCGACGAGTCCGCGTCCGCCGGGACTGCGCAGGAGCGTGGGGCTCCAGCGCTTCCCGGCCATGCTCTGCAGCGTGGTGAGGGCGCCGGGGGCGAGGCGCGGTCCGTCGAGCTCCGGTGCGGGCTGCGCGGCCGGCAGCTCCTCGAGGTCGCGGGGCGACGACGCGGAGACGGGGCCGACGGCGCGGACGGAGTCGAGCACGGCGAACACGACGTCGTCGGTCTCGTCGAGTCGCGCGAGCGGGCGTTCGACGGTCACGTCGACGCGGTGCCGTCCGGTGACGAACAGCAGGTGGGCGCCGACGATCGAGGTCGATTCGTGGTCCTCGTCGCCGTCCTCGCCGGGGCGGACGTACTCGACCAGGCGTGCGGGTGCGCCGACCGTGCCCCAGACGTCGCAGCCGACGAGGAGCAGGCCGTCGACGGACCCGGGGAGTCGTTCGATGAGCGAGGCGTTCTCGTCCCCGATGCCGCGATCGCTCGGGCGGGACCGGACGGTGAGGACGACGTCGTCGCCGCTCAGCCGGAGGTCCGCGTGGGACGCGTCCTCGCGTCGCCAGGAGTCTGGGCGGCGGAGCGTCACACGGGCGGTGCGGTCCTCGGTGCCGAGTGGGACGGGGACTGCCATGGCCAGAGGCTACGACGGCACGAGGGCCTGCCAGGCGACGGCTCGCCGCGACCGCGCGGTTCGTCAGCGAGGACGACGTGGCGGGGGCGGAGGGACGCGCTTCGCGGCGACGACGTCGGTGAGGGCGACCTCGACCCGGCCGCGGCGGGTGTCGATCGTGATGGTGTCCGGTGTGCGTGCGACGAGGTCTCCGAGTGCGTCGGTCGCGCCGTCGCCGTGGTGCGCCCGGACGACGACGCGTGTCCCCAGCTCGACGTCGGCGAGCACCCCGAGCGCGAGTGCCCGTGCGATCCGCCCCTGTTCGTCCGCTCCCACGCACCCGACCCTACGGGCTGCCGCGGGCGGGTACGCGACGCCTAGGGTGGGGGGATGGACAAGGCCCGGGTGGACAGCTGGATCTGGGCGGTCCGGATCACCAAGACCCGGTCCGCAGCGACGACCGCGTGCAAGGCCGGACACGTCCGGGTCAACGGCGAGCGGGCGAAGCCGTCGCAGCCGGTCGGCCCCGGTGACGAGGTCCGTGTCCGTCAGGCCGGGTTCGACCGCATCGTCGTCGTGAAGAGCATCATCCTGAAGCGCGTCGGAGCCACCGAGGCGGCGAAGCACCTCGACGACAGGACCCCGCCGCGCCTGCCGAAGGAAGAGGCCGGCTTCGTCCCGATGCGCGATCGCGGCGCCGGACGCCCGAGCAAGCGGGAGCGCCGGGACCTCGAGAAGCTCCGCGGCTACTGATCGCCCGGACGGTCCAGCGCGTCAGACGAACCGGACGGTCTGCTGCAGGCGGTCCCGGATCTCGAACACGTCGACGGCGCCCTCCGGGGACCAGACGCCGTTGAGGACCTGCCCGAGCGCACTGCGCCGGACCACGTAGGCGGTCGGCTTCTTCGGGGAGCCGACGAGCTGCACGTCGTGGTCGACCGCGGAGTCCGGTACGACGAGCAGCCGGCCGGTGAACCGCACGCGCGTCTGCTTCTGGACGGCACGGGCTGCGCGGACGAGTTCCTTCACGGGGCGCTCCCCCGGCTCGAGCGTCTCGCCGACGATCTCGCCGTGGTCGATCCGCACCGGCCCGCCCCAGTCGATGGACTCGAGCGCCCACAACCCGCTCGGCATGAGCACGACGTGGTCGAGCTTGCCCTCCGAACCCGCATCGAGGTCGTGCCAGACCGTCACGCCGATGCCCATGTCGGCGACGATCGAGGCGGTCGCCTCCTCGGCGAGCGCCTCACCGAGCAGCCGGCGGATGAACCGGGGGGCTGATCGGATGAGTGACGGGGCGTACGGGTCCTCGATGGGGTCGCCGAGTCCGACCCACTCGCGCTCGGCAGCGAGGAAGACCTCACGGGATCGACCGCCGGGGTGTCCGTGGGAGCGGGCACGCGGGCGGGAGTCGCGACGCGCCGTGGGTGGTGCGTACTCGTCGCGACCGGAACCGGGCCTCCACGACGAGCTGCCGGACGGAGCCGACGGGGCGGACGTCGGGCGCGACCCCGTGTCGTAGGCGCGTCGCGCCGCTGGTGTGCCGATGCGCTCCCATGCGACCTGCACCCGGCGGAAGCGGATGGCGTCACCGCCGAGGTCCGGGTGGGTCTCGCGGGCCGCTCGGCGGTAGGCGCGGCGGAGTTCCTCGTCGTCGGCGGTCGCGGCGACGCCGAGGACTTCGTAGGGGGTGGCGTCGGCCGGGCTGTCGGTCATGGCCTTGGAACATTACCCGAGGGAGCGTCGGGAGCAGCCGCACGGATGCTGGGCAGTCGCTGGAACGATCAGCCCACGTCGAGGGTGAGTGGGAGGCCGACGAACCGGGCGTACGCCGTCGCTGCCGTCTCGACGGCGCGGCGCACTGCCGGGGTGAGCGGCGTGAACGACGTCACGGTGACGCGGACGTCCCGCGTGCGTTCGGTGCGCTTCCAGGTGCCGACGACCTGCCCGCGGTGCACGACCATCGGCAGGAAGATGCCGTTGCCGCCCGGCACGACACGGTCGGCGTGCACCGCGTCGAGGTGCCCGGTCCGGTCCGCGTACCCGAGCAGGTACTCGTCGAACCCGGGCAGGAGCTGCCCGGTCGGGATGCCGCCCGGCTCCGGCCGGTCCGCGAGCGCGAGGAGGCCGCCGCCGAGGTCCTCGATCGCGTCGCCCGCTGCCGCGACACCACGTCGGACGTCCCCGAGGGGCAGCTTCGTCCAGCTCGCGGCGTCGACCTCGGTCGCCGGTCCCCTGCCATGGAGGAAGCCGAGGAGTGTCCGGCGCAGGGCCTCGTCACGGTCCGGGACGGGCGACGCCCGCGGTGCCCACTCGTCGAGGAGCACGAGGTCCTGCCCGACACGGCTCATCGGGCCCCACGCGACGAGCCCCTCCTGCGCCAACCGGAACAGCAGGTGGTAGCCGCGCCCGCCGGCGGGGTCGATCCCGGCGTCCCGGTAGCGGCCGAGCACGCCGTCGCGGTCCAGGGACCGGCCGCCCTCGAGTGCCGCGATGGTGAGCGCCCGGGCACGGTCGACGGTGGCCTCGTCGAGTCCGAGCTCCGCCGCGCGCCTGGCGGTCTGGCGGATGGTCCTGGTCGCGGTCAGGGAGAGGAGCATCCGGAGGTCGTCGGCACGCAGCACGTGCAGGGTCCCGCGCATCGGCCACGACCGGACGAACTCCCCCCGGTCGAAGGCCGCGTGCACGTCCGCCCGGGTCAGGCCGAGGGCCCTGACGCCGATCGCCCACAGCGACTGGCCGAGGTCCTGCCCTTGCAACGCCGTCATGTGGGTGACGACGTCGAGCGCCGTTCCGCCCCGCACGCCGATGCGCTGTGCGGCGAGGCGCATCGAGCGGAGGGCCGCCGGGGTCGGCGACCGGGTCACACCACTGCTCTGGTGATGTCGTCGGCGTGCTGCTCGATGTACGCCGCGTCGGCGCGGTACAGGTCGGCGTGGCCGTGCTCGAGGTCGCTGACGAACTTCGGGTTCCCGGCTGCCGCCTCGGTCTCGAGCATGGTGAGGAGTGCGGTGATCGAGGCGAGCATCGTCGGTGCGAGGACCGACCGGGACGCCTGGTCGAGCCCGTAGGCGCGGCAGAACTCCGCTGCCCGCGAGAGTCGCGCGTCGAGCGTCGGGGCGTTCGCACCCTCGACGGCTCCGGTGGTGAACGGCGCGAACCGGTACACCGCACTCGCGACGTCCCAGACCCGCGGGCCGGGGTGGGCCGTGTCGAAGTCGATGATGCCGACCGCGGCGATCCCGTCGTAGACGCAGTTGTACGGCGCGAAGTCACCGTGCACGACGGTCTCGACCGGGGTGGACGGGGTCTGCGACCACACGTCGGCGTCCTCGTCGAGCGGGAAGGTCGCCGCGGCGTCGTGGTAGTGCCGGAGCATCCGGGCACTCGTGACGAGTGCGGCTTCGCTCGCGACGTCCTCGGTCCACGGGTACTCCCCCGCGACCCCCGGGACGAACGAGACCGTCTCGAGCGTGTTGTCGAGTTCGATCGGCTCCGGCGCGGCCACGAAGCCCTGTTCGTGGAGGTGCGCGAGGAGCCGGTGGACGGTGGGCGTCCACGGCCCCGCGGGACGGTGGACCCGGTCGTCGGCCTTGGTGATGCGCTCCATGAGTGCCCGCTCCTGTCGTGGTCGTCGTCGTTGACGTGCCATGGCCGGCGCGATCGCCTCCGTTGACGGGCACCGGCGTGGAGGCAAGCGTATCCGCCCCGGTGCTGCGATGTCGCGATCCATCCGCATGCATGCGCAAGTGCGGTTCCTCGGCGGGGTACCCGCGTGCATGCAGCCTTGCATGCAAGGCGTAGGATCGGAGATCGTGAACAGCACGGCGACGACCCAGGCGGCATCCGACCGCGCCTACGACCACGTCAAGCGGGCGATCATCCGCGGGGACCTCGCCGGCGGGACCGCCATCAGCGAGAACGCCATCTGCCAGGACCTCGGGATCTCCCGGACGCCGGTGCACGAGGCGTTCCTCCGGCTCGCCGCCGAGGAGCTCATCGCGTTGGAGTCCCGCAAGGGCGCCGTCGTCCGCCCGATGTCCCCGAACGAGGCGGCGGACGTGCTCGAGATGCGCGAGGCGATCGAGTCGACGGCCGCGACCCGCGTCGTCTCCGACGGCCGCGTGGCGGACCTGGCCCCGAGCCTCCAGGCCATGCTCGCCGAGCAGGAGGCGGCCGTCCGCGACGGCGACGTCGACCGGTTCATCGAGGTGGACGCGGAGTTCCACGGTGCCGTGATCGGCGCGTCGCGGAACGCGATCGCCGTCCTGTTCGCCCGGACGCTGCGCGATCGGCAGCAGCGGCTCCGGCACCAGCTGATGCGGGTGCAGCCGTCCCAGTTGCAGGCGTCGCTCGACGACCACCGTGCGCTCGCCCGCGCGCTCGAGGACGGCGACGCCGCCCGCTACGCCGAGGTGCTCGGCGCCCACGTCGCGTCGCACCGGGGCGCGCTGTGAGCGCCACCGGGTCGATCCCGACGACCGGCTCGCTGGCGGTCCCCCGCGCCCACGTGATGCCGTGGGTCGCCGTCTGGGGCGCCGTGTTCGTGTGCTCGTGGGGCGGCAACCAGTTCAGCCCGCTGCTGCTGATGTACGAACAGCGCGCGCACTACTCGTCCGTGCTCGTGAACGTGTTCCTCGGCGTGTACGTGCTCGGGCTCGCGCCGGCGCTCCTCGTCGCCGGGTCCCTGTCCGACCGGCACGGCCGACGCCCGCTCATGCTCGCGGGCATCGCCTCCGCCGTCGTCGGCAGCGGTCTGCTCGCGCTCGGCCCGTTCGGCCCCGGCTTCCTGATGGCGGGGCGCCTGTTCGCGGGTGTCACCGTCGGCATCGCGATGGCCGTCGGCAACAGCTGGGTGAAGGAGCTCTCGCAGGGCAGGTTCGACCCGACGGCGGACGCCGGCTCCGGGGCCCGTCGCGCGTCGCTCGCGTTCACCCTCGGATCCGCCTCCGGTGCACTCGTCGCCGGGCTCATCGCGCAGTGGGGCCCGATCCCCGAGGTCCTGCCCTTCCTCGTCCACATCGCGGTCGCGCTGCCGTTCGCCGTCATCGTCTGGCGGACGCCGGAGACCCAGCGCTCCGGTGGGCTCGCCGGCCCCTGGTGGCGGCAACTCCGCGTCCCGAGCGCCGGGCACCGTCGGTTCACCCGCGTGGTGCTCGTCGGCGCGCCGTGGATCTTCGGGTCCGCCGCGATCGGCTACGGGTACCTGCCGACCCGGCTCGAGGGGGCGACCGGCACCTGGGGGCTCGTCTTCGCGACCGCGGCGACCGTCGTCGCCCTCGGGGTGTCGAGCGCGATCCAGCCGCTCGCGAAGCACGTGCACTCGATCGCGTCGGCGCGGGGCATCGCGACCGCGGTGTTCCTGATGACCCTCGGGATCGCGGTCGTCACCGTCGCGATCGAGCTGCAGTCGGTGTGGATCGGCATCGCGGCGAACGTGGTGATCGGCGTCGGGATCGGCATCGCGCTCGTGTCGTCGTTGCTCGAGGTGCAGCGGATCGCGGGCGCTCGGGACCTCGCCGGGTTGACCGGGGTGTTCTACGCGGCCGCGTACGCGGGGTTCCTCGCGCCGGCCGTCATCGCCGCGGTGGCGAACGTCGTGGCGCTGCCGCTCGTGCTCTGGGTGATCGTGGCGCTCGGCGTCGTGTCGTGGATCGCGGTGCTGGCGTCGTCCCGCCGTCACATACCGGCGTAGCCGCGCCGCCAGCTCGTCGAGACACCGCCGAGTCGTCGAGACACCCCCGGTTTCGGCGGCGTCTCGAGGGGACGGCGGCGTCCCGAGGGGACGGCGGCGCGAGGACGGACGCTACAGCTGGTCGCGGAGCCACGAAGGGCCGCGGGTCGTCGCGCCGATCGCCTCGACGCGGGCGCGCAGCTCCCGGTCAGCCGTCACGACGACCACGGGGGCATCACCGGCGGCGACCACAGCCGAGGCAGCGGCCACGATCGCGTCGTCCCCTGACCCGTCCGCGAGCACCACGGACACCCCGGGTCCCGGCTCCGACGTCGCGCCGCGGGCGTCGCCCTCGAGCACGACGGTCCACCGCGGCCACCACCGCGTGAACCCGAGGTCGAGCAGCGGCGCTGGGACACCCACCGCGGCGAGCGCCGTCACGCCGTCGACCAGGCGGGACGCGGCACCCGCTCGGTCCTTCCACCAGCCGTCCGGCACGCTGCCGACGACGTTCGCGGCATCGACCACGACGTGCGGCATGACCCCGATCGCGGAACGGAGCGCCGGCCACGACTCACCGAAGCCCGGGTGCAGCGGCAGGTCGTCGACCTCGCCGACGGGGACCCAGGACAGCGCGAGGCTCTCCCGGTCCGCGATGACCGGCTCGAACGGCCGGGAGGCTCGCCCCACCACGGTCGTGTACGTCCAGAACCCGAGGTCGAGCACCGACGTGTGGCGCAGGTCGACGCCGTCGAGCGGCACGCCCGCCTCCTCGGCGGACTCCCGGAGCGCTCCGGTGACGGCGTCCTCGTGCTCGTGCCGGGCACCGCCGGGGATGCCCCACGTGCCGCCGTGGTGGCTCCACTCGACACGGTGCTGGAGCAGGACGCGGCCGCGGCCGTCGTCGACGAGCAGGCCGGCTGCACCGAACACACCCCACGCCTTGGTGCCGTCGGGTCCGTACGCCCAGGCGTCGCCGGGGTCGCGGGGACCTGGCGGCGGACCTGGAGGCAGCGCGTCTGGCACGCCCCAAGCCTGTCACACGGCACCCGTCATGTGACCGCGGAGGTCGTGTACCGTTTCGTCCGAAGACACGGGGTGCCGCATCCGGCGGCTGAGATCACACCCGTCGAACCTGCTCGAGTTCGTACTCGCGAAGGGATCGTCCGATGAACACTCCTGCGCCCGCTCCTGCCTGGGCCGACCGTTCCGCCGAACTGCTCGAGGCCGTCAGGTCCAGGGCACCGCTCGTGCAGTGCATCACGAACTCGGTGGTGCAGAACGTCACCGCGAACGTGCTGCTCGCACTCGGCGCCTCGGCCGCGATGGTCGACGTCCCCACCGAGGCCGGTCCGTTCGCCCGGGTCGCCGACGCACTGCTCGTCAACACGGGCACGCCGCACGCCGAGCCCCGGGCCGCGTCCGTCGAGGCCGCCCGCGCAGCGGCCGAGCACGGCACCCCGTGGGTCCTCGACCCGGTGGCGGTCGGGTCGCTCCCGGTGCGCACCGCCCTGGCCCGCGAGTTGCTGGGCATCGGTCCGACGGTGCTCCGCGGCAACGCGTCCGAGGTCCTCGCGCTGCTCGGGGACTCCGCCGGTGGGCGCGGGGTCGACAGCACGGCCGGCACCGACGACGCGCGTGCGTCCGCCGTCGACGCTGCCGAGAGGCTCGTGGGCACCGTGGCCGTGTCGGGTCCCGTCGACCTGGTGGCCGGCACCGGTGCCCCCGGCGGCTCCGGCACGGTGGTCCGGATCGCGAACGGGACCGAGCTCCTCACCCGGATCACCGGCGGCGGGTGCGCACTCGGCGCCGTGATCGCGGCGTTCACGTCCGTCGCCCCGGACGACCCGCTCGCCGCGACCGTCGCCGGCACCGCGGTGCACACCATCGCCGCCGAGCTCGCCGCGCGGGACGCCGGTGGTCCCGGGACGTTCCAGCCGCTGTTCCTCGACCGGCTGGCATCCCTGACGCCCGCCGACGTCGTCGCCACGGCACGCATCACCGAGGAGGTCGCCGCATGACCGGGCTCGGTGTCTACCTGGTCACCGACGGCGCGCTCTGCGACCGGCACGGACACGGGGTGCTCGGCGTCGTCCGGGCTGCCGTGCACGCCGGGGTCGGGATCGTGCAGGTGCGGGACAAGTGCGCGAGCGCCAGGGACCTCCTCGCACTGACGGCCGCCGTCGCCGACGCGGTGGGCGACCGTGCGGCCGTGGTCGTCGACGACCGACTCGACGTCGCCCTCGCCGCTCGGCACGCCGGGCACCGGGTCGCCGGTGTGCACCTCGGGCAGTCGGACGTCCCGGTGACGGCTGCGCGCGCGCTCCTCGGGCCGGACGCCCACGTCGGGCTGACCGCGAACACCACGGCCCACCTCGACGTCGTCGCACGACTCCCCCGCGGAACCGTGGACCTGCTCGGCGTCGGTGTCGTACACCCGACCGCGACGAAGGCGGACCACCCGCCGGCACTCGGCCGCGACGGGTTCGCACGCCTCGCCGCCGCGACGGACATGCCGTGCGTGGCGATCGGCGGCGTCGACCTCGACGACGTGGCGCCCCTGCGCGCTGCGGGTGCCTCGGGGGTCGCCGTCGTCTCCGGGATCTGTGCAGCGCCGGACCCCGGCGCCGCGGCCGCGGCGTACGTGGCTGCGTGGGGCGGCTCGCGGTGAGCCGGCCGCCCCGGGTGCTGAGCATCGCCGGCACCGACCCGACTGGCGGTGCCGGACTGCAGGCCGACCTCAAGGCGATCGCCGCACACGACGGCTACGGCATGGCGGTCGTGACCGCCGTCGTCGCGCAGAACACCCGCGGCGTCCGGTCCGTGCACGTGCCGGACGTCCGTGTCCTGCGCGACCAGCTCGACGCCGTGTCGGACGACGTCGTCGTGGACGCGGTGAAGATCGGCATGCTCGGCACGACCGCGGTCGTGGGCGAGGTCACCGACTGGCTCCGCACGAACCGCCCGCCGTACGTGGTCGTCGACCCGGTGATGGTGGCGACGAGCGGCGACCGGCTGCTCGACGCGGACGCCGAGCGGGCGATGACGGGGTTGTTCGCCCTGGCCGACCTCGTGACGCCGAACCGGTCCGAGCTGGCCGTGCTCGCCGGGTTGGCTGGTGTCGACGACACGGACCCGATCGCAGCGGCACGGGGTGTGGCCGCCGCGTGGGACGTGCTCGTGCTGGCGAAGGGCGGGCACGCCGGCGGCGACCGGTCGGACGACGTCCTCGTCACACCGAACGGCACCGTCCGGGTGTTCACCGCGGGGCGGGTGGACACGACCAACACGCACGGCACCGGGTGCTCCCTGTCGAGCGCGATCGCGACGCTCGTCGCCCGGCACGGCGACTGGGAGGTCGCCGTCGGCACGGCGAAGGACTGGCTGACGGCAGCGCTCGCCGGCGCGGACGCACTCGAGGTCGGCAGCGGCAACGGGCCGATCGACCACGGGGCGCTCGTCCGCGCCGCCCTGCCGGCACCCCGGTTCACCGACGCCTGGTGGGACGACGTCCGCGAGCTGCTCGACGCGACGATCGCGACCCCGTTCATCCGGCGGATGGCCGACGGCACGCTCGAGCCGGACGTGTTCGCGGGCTACCTCGCGCAGGACGTGCACTACCTCCGCGCGTACGAACAGCACCTCGCGGCGATCGGGCACCGCGCGACCGGGAGCGATGCCGCCTTCTGGGAGGCCGCCGCTGCCGGCTGCGGCGAGGAAGCGGCCACCCTGCACCACCGCCGACTCGCCGGCACCCACGCCGACGACCCGGTGCACCCGACGTGCGCGGGCTACCTCGCGCACCTGGCGGCGGCCGCGACGCACCCCGACGTGGCCGTGCTCGCCGCCGCCGTCCTGCCCTGCTTCCGCGTGTACGCGTGGGTCGGGGCACAGCTCGGCACCGCACCGGTCGGACACCCGTTCGCCGACTGGATCGCGGCGTACGGCGACCCGGACTTCGCGGCGTCGAGCGCCCGTGCGACGGACCTCGTCGAGGAACTCGCGCGCGCGGCCACGCCGGCGGTGCGGGGCGACATGGCCCGGGCGTTCCGCGAGTCGACCCGGTGGGAGCTGGCGTTCTTCCTGATGCCCTACGAGCTCGGCATGCCCTGGGACTTCGGCGCCAGCCGGACGAGCTCGACGTCGAGCGACCCGTCCGAGGCGGTGCAGCGCATCCAGGTGTGATCCGGCTGGCGCCGACGGTCGGTCGGCGAGCCGGGGTTCAGCAGCCGGAGGCCCCCTGGTGCCACGGTGTCCCACGGGATGTGCGAGTGCCCGAACACGAGCACGTCGACGTCCGGGTACGCCGCTGCCGCACGACGCTCGCGGCCGGTCGCCGCACCGGTCTCGTGGACGACGGCGAACCGGAGCCCCTCGACGTCGACGTGCGCGACGAGCGGCAGCCGGTCGTCGAACTCGGGGCCGTCGTTGTTCCCGCGGACCCCGACGAACCGCGCGGCCCTCGCCTCGACGGCGTCGAGCGTCGTCAGGTCCACCCAGTCCCCCGCGTGCACGACGAGGTCGGCGGCGTCGATGTCGTCCCACAGCCCGGCGGGGAGGTCCTTCGCCCGCTTCGGCAGGTGTGTGTCCGACAGCAGGACGATCGAGGTCGTCATGCCTTCGGCAGGTCCGGGTCCACGTCCGTGTCCGTCGCCCGGGCCGGCATCGGCAGACCTGCCTCGTCCGAGGCGCCCAGCCGCTCGAGCAGCCCGGCGAGCAGGGCGATGTCGTCGTCCGACCAGCTCGCGATCCGCTCGTCGAGGGCGTCGCGGTGCAGCTTCACGGAGCGCGCGAGTGCCGCGCGTCCCTCGTCGGTCGCCTCGAGCGGCTTCGCGTTCCCCGTACCGCCGTCGGTCGTCCGGATCAGCCCGGCGGCGAGCAGCCCGGCGAGCTGCCGGGAGATCGTCGACCGGTTCAAGCGGAGGTACCGCGCGATGTCGATGGCCATGCAGCCGGGGTGGAGTACGACGAAGTCGACGAGCGACTGGTCGACGACGCTCAGCACGGCGTCGTCCCCTCGGGCCCTGATGCTCGCACGCCGGGTGATCCGGGAGAGCTCGGTGTAGGCGCGTCCGATGTCAGCGTCCCGGACGTCGGACCTCGGGTGGTCCATCCTGACTCCAACCTGTCGTTCCGTGCCCGTCACCATACCGGTGGGGTACAACTCCGGACCCCGGTGAACCGCCGAGCAGCGCGCGATCCGCCGACGGTCTGCGCGAACCCGCAGCCGGGCTAGTCGCCCCGTGCCGCCGCGTGCAGGGCCTCGATGTCGAGCTTCACCATCTGCCGCATCGCCTCGTACGCCCGTGCCGCGCCCTCCTGGTCGCCGCCGGCACTCATGATCTCGCCCATGTCCGCCGGGGTCACCTGCCAGGACACGCCCCACGCGTCCGTGATCCAGCCGCACGCCACCGGGGTACCGCCGGCGTCGACGAACGCGTCCCAGATGCGGTCGAGTTCTGCCTGGTCCTCCACGTCGACCTGGAACGAGATCGCGTCGGTGTGCGGGTGCCCCGGGCCGGCGTTGATCGCGCGGTAGGGCTGGCCGTCCAGGCGGAACTCCACCACCAGGGTCGTCCCGTCCGGGAGCTTCTCGACGTGGTCGACGGACGAGTCCGGGATGACCGAGGTGTAGAACGTGGCGGCCTGCTCGGCCTGCCCGTCGTACCAGATGAAGGGGACGATCTGTCGCACGGTGGGTCCTGTCGTCGGGCTCAGTCCGCGACGCTGCGGCTGAGGAGCGGTGCCTTGTCCGGGTGGTCGTCGAACCACTTGCCGACGAACCAGCACATCGGGACGATGCGCTTGTCGTTCCGGGACTCGACGTCGGCCACGGCGTACTCGACGAGCTCGGCGGCGTAGCCGTGCCCGCGGTGCGCCGGGACCGTGTACGTGTGCGGGAACGCGACGGCGTCGTCGTTCTCGCGGTAGTCGAGCACGCTCACCAGCGCGCCGTCGACGTACATCGCGTACCTCGAGCGGTCTGCCTCGTCGCGGAACTCGTGTGCCATGCCGCCATCATGCCTCGGAATGCACCGAGGGGCACGGCGTTGTCTGGAGGCATGACGACCATCGGGATCATCGGAGCAGGCAACATCGGCGGACAGCTGGCACGACTGGCGGTGCAGCACGGGTACGACGTGGCGATCGCGAACTCGCGCGGACCGGAGACGCTGGCGGACCTCGTGTCCGAACTCGGCGACCGGGCACGGGCGGTCACGCGGGACGAAGCGGCGGCAGCAGGGGACCTCGTCGTGGTGACGACCCCCCTCGCGGCGATCGAGACGATCCCCGTGGAGCCCCTCGTCGGCAAGGTCGTGATCGACACGAACAACTACTACCCGCAGCGCGACGGACACATCGCGGCGCTCGACGACGAGTCGACGACCACGGCCGAACTGCTGCAGGACCGCCTGCCGGACGCCCGCGTCGTCAAGGCCTTCAACCACATCGCGGCCGCCGACCTGACGACGGCCGGGACGCCCACGGGTACCGCCGGTCGCCGTGCCCTCGTCGTCGCCGGCGACGACGCCGACGCCAAGCGCGTCGTGTCGGACCTGCTCGACGAGTTCGGCTTCGACCCGGTGGACATCGGCCCGCTCGCCGAGGGATGGCGCATCCAGCGCGACACCCCCGGCTACGTCAAGCCGTACGCAGCCGTCGAGCTCGAGCAGGCCGTGGCCGACGCGAAGCGCTACCGCGACATGTGAGCCCCATCGCCGCGATCAGGCCGCGTCGAAGATGACCGTCATCTCGGCGATGTCGTCCTCGCTCGGCGCCCACGCGGTGCCGGCATCCACGTTCTGCGTGATCTGCTCGGGCTTCGTCGCACCCGCGATCACGCTCGTCAGCCCCGGCTGCGCCAGGAGCCACGCGAACGTCGCCTGCAGCATCGTGACGCCGCGCTCGTCGCAGAAGCCCTGGTACTCCTCGAGCACGTCCCACGGCGCGCTCTCGAGGAGTTCCGGCTTGAGCTTCGACAGCCGACCGTCGGCGGGGCCGCCGGAGCGGGTGTACTTGCCGCTGAGCAGCCCGTTGTACAGCGGGAAGAACGGCAGGAACCCGAGCGCGTACGCGCGGACCGCCGGCAGGACCTCGGCCTCGGCGCCGCGGGCGAGCGGGCTGTACTCGTTCTGCGCGGACACGAACGCCGTGGTGCCGGCGATCGACGCGGTCAGCTCGGCCTCGGCGATCTGCCACCCGGCGAAGTTCGAGTGCCCGACGTAGCGGATCTTGCCCTCGCGGACCAGGTCGTCGAGGACGGACAGCGTCTCCTCGATCGGCGTCACCGAGTCCGGCCGGTGCATCTGGTACAGGTCGATCCAGTCCGTGCCGAGGCGCTGCAGCGACGACTCGACGGCGAGCCGTACGTAGCGCCGGGACCCGCGGACGCCCCAGTCCGGTCCGTTCGTGCCACGCATGTCCATGCCGAACTTCGTCGCGAGGACCACCTCGTCGCGACGTCCGGCGATCGCCTTGCCGAGCATCGACTCCGACTGCCCGGGGGTCCCGCCGTAGACGTCGGCGGTGTCGAGGAGCGTCACGCCGGCGTCGAGTGCGGCGTGCACGACGGCGTCGGTGCCGTCCTGCGTCTCGGTGACCGTGCCCGGCCTGCCGAAGTTGTTGCAGCCGAGGCCGACGGTGGAGACGACGAGCCCGGAGGGGCCGAGTGGACGGTGTTCGATCGCTGCCATGCTCCGACCGTACCGGCGTCCCCGGAACTGGGGCTGCGACACCGGCACCGGTTGCCGTTAGAACTGACGATGGATCAGCCTACGGAGGGAGCCGAACAGTGGCGTCGCATCGCTTACCCGATTCCGAACGACCCCGCCGTCCCGTCCCTGCCTGGGTGACGACCCCGTTCGTCGACGGCGCGGCCGATCAGGAGGCCCGACCCGCGTCCGCCGCCTCGGCACCCGTCCCCGAGACGGTCGAGCCCACCCCGCCGCAGGTCGCCGCCACCTCGACGCCGGCTCCGTCCAGCCCTCCCGACGCAGCCGCGGTGCTCGATCCGGACGCCGTCGCGCCGGACTACCCACCCGTGGAGGAGCACCTCCCGCCGGCCCCGACGTCGCCGACCGTGCACACCGTGCCGTTCGACCAGCTCGTCGGCGACCCCTCGTCCCCTGCACCCGTCTCCCCTGCGCCCGTCCCCCCGGTCGACGCGCCCGTGCTCGTCGGTGCGCCCGCACCCCGTCCGACCGCGCCCGCCGGACCCGTCGTCCCGCAGGCAGGGCAGCCGCGGTTCTCGGTGCCCGGGCTCGAGCACGTCGTCGTCGCGGGGTCCGAACCGGCTCCCGTCGGTCCCGTCGGGTACCGGACCCCCGCACGCTTCGCCCACCAGCAGGTCACCCACCAGCAGGTCGCCCAGGCGCTCCCGATGTCCGAGGCATCGGCACCAGCCGTCCTGGCCCCGGCAGCCGGGCCCGCGGCCGCTCCGGCCCCGGTCGTCACGGATGCTCCCGAGTCGACCCGCGCCGCGACCCGTGACGAGGCGGAGGTGACCGTCGACGCCCAGGCCGAGCCGAGCCTCCCGTCCGACGCGGAGGCGACCACGAAGCGGACCGCGCGCCGCCCGCTCGGCGCGACGCCGGGTGCGGTCCTCGGCGCCGTCGCCGGGATCGCGGCGCTCGGACTCGCGGCGTGGTGGTTCCTCGCCCCCGCGTCCGTGCACGCGGCGGGTGTCGCGATCGGCCTGCTCGGCGTCGTGCTCTCGATCGCCACCCTGCGGAACCCGGCGGCGACGTGGCAGCGGCCGGTCGCGCTCCTCGGGGCCGTCCTCGGTGGTGTCGGCACGCTCGCGCTGCTCTGGGCCGTCGCGACCGCCGTCCTCCCGATGGCCGGCGTGACCCTGCCGGACCTCACCGGCTCGGGTCTGACCCCCACCCTCGTCCCCTAACGCGCCCGCTCCGGCTCCCGCGCCCCTGTCGGAGCATCGAGTGCGCCGAAATGGGGACCTCCCGCCCCTCGCGCCCACCACTTCCGCGCACTCGTTTCCCCCGCGCCCCTCTGGGAGCATCGAGTGTGCCGAAACGGGGACCTCTCGCCCCTCGCGCCCACCACTTCCGCGCATTCGATGCCCCCGACCCGGCGACCAGGCGGGCACGAACTCGGTCAGACCGCGCGGACGACACCCCGGGACAGGATGGCGTTCGTCAGGGCGTCGATCGGCTCGCGCTGCACGGTCGGGTTCGCGATGAGGACGTAGTCGACCGCCGGCAGGTCGGGCAGCCCCAACCGCTGCGACACCTTCACGAGGTCGGCGGGGATGAGCGAGTGCGGGAACACCGCGACACCGATCCCCGCCCGGACGGCGGCGAGCACCCCGTTCACGTCACGCGTGTTGCAGGTGATCCGCCACGTGCGACCGGCGGCCTCGAGCGCGTCGATCGCCATCTGCCGGCTGATGCTCGGCGCCTGGTACGCGATGAGCGGCACCGGCTCGTCCCGCTCCACGGCGATGCCGTCCTGCGCCATCCACACCATCTGGTCCGTCGCGACCCTGGTGCCCTCGGCGGACTCCCCCGCGGTCTGCTTGATGAACACCAGGTCGAGCTGTCCGGCGTGCACCCGACGCAGGAGCGGTGACGACTGGTTCACCGTGAGCTCGAGGTTCACCTGGGGGTGCAGTCGCCGGAAGTCCCGGAGGATCCGCGGCAGCTGGGTGATCGCGAGGTCGTCCGCCGCGCCGAACCGGAGCCGCCCGCGTGTGGCCGACCCGGAGAAGTAGGCATCAGCCGTCGCGTGGGCCGCGAGGATCGTCCGCGCGAACCCGGCCATCGCGTCCCCGTTGTCCGTGAGGCTGACGCCGCGGGTGTCCCGCGCGACGAGGGTCCGCGACACCGCCGTCTCGAGCCGACGGAGGTGCTGGGACACCGTCGGCTGGCTGATGCCGAGTCGCGCCCCCGCCTGGGTGAAGCTCTGCGTCTCGGCGACGGCGAGGAAGGTCTGCAGCAGGACGGGATCGAGCACGCGTACCTCATTCGACATCGCAATGGAGTGATAGCAACCATACGGGGATCGAATGGGTTCGTCACAAGTAGTTTCGATGGGGTACCGATTCCGCCACCGACAGCCGGAGACCCCACCCCGTGAGCGCGTCATCGACGACCCTCTACCCGCCGACCGAACCCCTGCCGATCCAGGCCACCCGACCGCCCTGGCGGCACACGCTCATCGCCCTGTCGGTCCCGAACTTCCGGCTGTTCACCGCGACGAACCTCGTCGCGATGACCGCCGGGTGGATGCAGCGCATCGCGCAGGACTGGCTCGTCCTGCAGCTCACCGGCTCGGTCGCGCAGGTCGGCATCACGGTCGCGTGCCAGTTCGCCCCGATGCTGTTCTTCGGGCTCTTCGGCGGGGTGATCGTCGACCGCTTCTCGAAGCGCGCGCTGATGATGATCACCCAGGGCGCCTTCGCGGTGCTGTCGGCACTGCTCGCGGTGCTGACGCTCGCGGGGGTGGTGCAGGCGTGGCACATCTGGGCGATCGCGTTCGTGGTCGGGATGGTGACCGTCATCGACAACCCGGCTCGCCAGGTCTTCGTGACCGAGATCGTCGGCCACGAACATCTCAGGAACGCCATCAGCGTGAACTCCTCGGTGTTCCAGCTCGGCGGGATGATCGGCCCGGCGCTCTCCGGGGCGCTGCTCGTCGCCGTCGGTGCCGGGTGGTCGTTCGGTGTGAACGCGGTCGCCTGCGCCGCGGTCGTCGTGACGCTGGGGTTCCTGCGCGTCTCGGAGCTGCACCGCACCCCGCCGACACCACGCGCGAAGGGCCAGCTCGTCGAGGGGCTCCGCTACGCGATCGGGAAGCCGACGATCATCGTCCCGGTCGTCCTCGTCGCGTTCTTCTCGGTCTTCGCGCTGACGATGCCGGTCCTGCTGTCGGCCTTCGCCTCCCAGGTGTACGACGTCGGGGCCGGCGGCTACGGCGTGTTCAACTCGGCGATCGCCGTCGGCGCCCTCGTCGGCGCCCTGCTGTCCACGCGTCGCGCCGTGGTCCGGCTGCGCACCATCGTCGGCGGCGTGTTCTGGACCGGGATCCTGCTCGTCGTGTCGGGCAGCATCCCCGTGATCGCGCCGTTCACCGTGATGCTCGTCGCGGTCGGCATGTCACAGCTGCTCTTCCAGACGGCCTCGAACTCACTCGTGCAGCTGTCGTCGAACGTCGCGATCCGCGGCCGCGTGATGTCGCTCTACATCCTCGTGCTCCTCGGCGGACAGGCGATCGGTGGACCGCTCATGGGTCAGGTCGTCGACCACTTCGGCGCCCATGTCGGCATGGTCGTTGCCGGAGGGGTGCCGGCCGCGGCAGCGGCCGTCATCGGCCTGGTGCTCGCCCGTCGCGGTGGGTTCCACCTCGGCGTCCGGATGCGGCACCACGTGCCGCTCCCGGCGATCGTCGGGCACCGCTGACGGACAGGAGGCTCGTGGCGGGCCCGCACCGGGCCTCCCGTCCGATCCGTCGTCCCGTCCCGGCTCGCACTCCGAAACGAACATCGCACCCCGTCAGGACGGGGTGCGATGTTCGTACGCGGGCGCGACGCTCAGTAGGCGACGCCGAACCGCGCCTGGTGATGCGCGGGGGTCTCGATCTCGTCGACGAACGCGATCGCGAAGTCCTCGCCCGAGATGTCGGAGTTGCCCTCGGCGTCGGTGAGGAGCACCTCGTCGGTGGTCCGGTAGGTGCCACGACGCTCGCCGGGGTTGTAGCCGCCGAAGGCCGCTGCCGGGCTGACGTAGAACCAGTCCACGGACGTGTCGGATGCACGGAGGTCGTCGAGGATCTGCCCGTGGCTCTTCGCCTCGCCCTTGAACGCGTCCGGGAACTCGGCCGTGTCGAACAGTCGGGGGCCACCGTCGGCGACGAGCAGCGACCCGGCACCGCCGACGATCCCGAGGCGTGCCCCCGCGGCCTCTGCGGCGTCGACGAACGGCTGGAAGCGGTCCTTGAGCTCGCTGCCGTCGGCCTGCACCGCGTGGAGTGCGACGACGATGACATCGGCGCCCTTGGTGACCTCGGCGACGAAGGCGGCGTCGAACGCATCGCCCTGCGCGAGGGTCAGACCCTCGGCGGGCTCGAGCTTCGTGGTGTCGCGGGCAACGGCGACGACCTGGTGGCCGCGGGACAGCGCTTCGCGAGTGATGGCGGAGCCGGCGTACCCGGTGCCTCCGAAGACGACGATGGTGGACATGCGTGTTCCTCTCGTGGTGGTGCGTGCTTGCTCGACTCACCTTAGGGGCGTTACTCTCTTTTGGTAAGTAGGCACCTCGTGGTGCGTAACGGAGGTCGTCGTGAGTGCACTCGAGTACAGCCCGTACGCGGCGGACTGTCCCAGCCGGCAGCTGCTCGACCGGATCGGCGACCGCTGGAGCGTGCTGACGATCGGCACCCTGGCGGACGGACCCCAGCGGTACTCCGTCATCGCGAATCGCGTACAGGGGGTGTCGCAGAAGATGCTCACGCAGACCCTGCGGGCCCTCGAGCGTGACGGGCTCGTGACCAGGACGGTGTTCCCCGAGATCCCGCCGCACGTCGAGTACGAGCTGACCGACGCAGGGCGATCGCTCCGCTCCGTGCTCGAGCCGCTCGAGCGGTGGGCGACGACGCACATGGCCGACGTCGAGGTCGCGCGTGACGAGTACGACACCGCACGTTCGGAATCTCCCCGGCGCTGACGTGGTTGCGTGGAGGCATGCGATCGATCGTCTACACGAAGCCCGGTGACTCGTCCGTCCTCTCCCTCGCCGACCGCGAGCCGCAGGATCCAGGCGCCGGCGAGGTGCGCGTGCGCGTCGTCGTCTCCGGCGTGAACCCGACGGACTGGAAGGCCCGACAGGGCGGCACCTACGGCGACGGTCTGCCGTTCCCGGAGATCACCCCGAACCAGGACGGCGCCGGGATCGTCGACGCCGTCGGTCCCGGGGTCGACGAACTCGCCGTCGGTGACCGGGTGTGGCTCTACATGTCCGCGTCCGGTCGCCCCACCGGCACTGCGCAGGAGTACACCGTCGTCCCGGTGGCCCGCGCGGTCCGACTCCCGGACGGGGTCTCGTTCGACGTCGGCGCATCGCTCGGCGTCCCCGCGATGACGGCGCACCGGGCACTGACCACGCACGAAGAGGGCCCCTCGCGCCTCGGACCCGGCGCGCTCGACGGCGTGACCGTGCTCGTCGCGGGCGGTGCCGGTGCGGTCGGGCACGCGGCGATCCAGCTCGCACGGTGGGCCGGCGCGACCGTGATCTCGACGATCAGCTCCGACGAGAAGGCCGCGCTGGCGACGGCCGCCGGTGCGCACCACACGGTGAACTACCGGCAGGACGACGCCGCCGCGCGGATCCGCGAGATCGCCCCGGACGGCGTCGACATCATCGTCGAGGTGTCGATCCCGCAGAACGCCGCACTCGTCGCGGACGTCCTGGCGAACCACGGCGTCGTGTCGATCTACGCGAACAACGGCGGCGACGAGGCGACGCTCCCGATCCGCCCGAACATGAGCGTCAACGCCCGGTACCAGTTCCTGCTGCTCTACACGATCGGCGACGAGGCCCTGACGGCTGCTGCCGAGGACGTCACCGAGGCGCTCCACGACGGAGTCCTGCCGGTCGGTGTGGACGCCGGACTGCCGATCACCCGGTTCGATCTCGCCGACACCGCTCGGGCACACGACGCGGTCGAGCAGGACACGGTCGGCAAGGTGCTCATCGACGTGCAGCCGGAGTAGCGGCACCTTCTTGCCATCGCGGGTGTGATGGGTGGAGCATCGACCAATGCGCATCAGTGTCGATCCGCTCCACCCCGTCACCCCGGGCTCCACCACCCACGAGGCCGCCCCGAGACCCGCCCGTGACTCGAGCGTGCAGACCGTCGCGAAGACCCTGGCGATCCTCGAGGCGGTCGCCGAACGCGGCAGCGCCACCGCCAAGGAGATCGCCGAGGTCCTCGGCTTCCCGCTCCCCACGGCGTACCGCCTCCTGCACGCCCTCGTGCACGCCGAGTACCTGGTGCACCGGCGCGAGGAACGGCGCTTCGAGCTGAGCCACAAACTCGAGGCCCTCGCCCGCTCGGCCCGGTCGAACGGAGCCACCGTCCAGGCGGACGGGTGACACACCGGGTCCACAACAGACCCGACTTGTCCCTCGAACAGGGGGCGCAGCACGATGGCATGACATTCGATGAGAGGAATCGTCATGCAGCATCGCGCTCTCCGAGCACTCACCATCACCGCAGCCGCCGCCCTCACCCTGGTGGGCGGGTCCCTCGGCGCGACCACCGCCAACGCCGCCACCGCATCTCCGCAGGTCATCGGCGGCGAGCAGGCGCCGAACACGCCGTGGGAGGTGCAGCTCGTCTTCCAGCAGGGCGGCACCGCCAGCTACGGCTGCACCGGCGAGGCCCTCAACGCCGAGTGGGTCCTCACCGCGAACCACTGCGTCGACGGCACCACCGCGATGAACGTCTACCACTCGAACAGCACCGCCGACCGGGGCCCGGCGACCGCCGCCGACGAGCTCTACAGCGCACCCGAGGGTGACATCGCGCTCGTGCACCTCTCCACCCCGGTCACGCTGAGCTCGTACGCGCAGCTCGACCTCGGCTACACGACGAAGACGTCGGGCACGGGCACGATCATGGGCTACGGCAACCGGGCGGACAGCGAGCCGACCGACGGGCTCTACCAGGCGAGCGTGTCGCTCTCCGGGCACTCCACGGACGCGTACTCCGGCGACGCGCAGCACGTGACGGGGATCTCGGGAGCGTCGAACCACGGCGACTCCGGCGGGCCGCTCATCGTCGGTGGCGAGGTCGTCGGTGTCTGCTCCACCGGTGACGTCGCCGACCCGGGCTCGAACACGAACGCCGGGTCGAACTACGCGATCCTGTCGCAGAGCGGCGACTGGATCGCCCAGACCGCGGGCCTGTAGTCGGCAGGCCGGGTCGCGTCGTCCGACGCGACCGCAGGTCGGACGGGAGGCACGGTGCGGGCCCGCACCGTGCCTCCCGTCCGTCCGTGGCCCCGTCCGCCGCGCCGCCCGCCCTGATCAGCATTCCGGCGGCGGCATGCGTTCCCGCGGGCGGGCGAAATACCAGGGTCGGCACGCATGCCCACCCGGGTATTTCGCCCGCTCGCCGGTCGTGGGCCCCGCGGGTTGGTAAGCATGGTGCATGAGCGAACTCGTGCCGCCCGCTGCCGGAACCCGAGCGATCGTCCTCGGAGGTGGTGGAGTCGCCGGGATCGCGTGGGAGCTCGGGGTCCTCTCGGCACTCGAGGACGCCGGCGTGGACCTCGCCGCAGCCGACCTCGTGGTGGGCACCAGCGCCGGCAGCGTCGTCGGGACCTTCGTGCGCAGCGGGAGTGTCCGCGGCGCGTTCGAGCAGCAGATCGCGCCGCTACCGACGAGCTACGAGGAGCCCGGCGTCATCGACGGCGAGGCGATCCAGCAGCAGATCGGGCAGGTGCTCGCCGGCGCGACCTCCGAGCAGGACGGCCGCGCACGACTCGGCCACGCGGCGCAGCAGGTGACCGCCGGGCAGTCGGACGACGAGCGCGCCGCCACGTTCTCGGAGACCCTGCCGTCGACCACGTGGCCGGACCGCCCGCTCGCGATCACGACCATCGACGCGACCGACGGCACCTTCCACGTCCTCACCGCTGCCGATGGTGTCCCGCTCCCCCGCGCCGTCGCCGCGAGTTGCTCGGTGCCGTTCGTGTGGTCACCCGTCCACATCGAAGGGCGGCCGTACATCGACGGCGGGATGCGCTCGGCGACGAACGCCGACGTCGCCGCTGGGTACGAGCGCGTCCTGGTCATCGCCTGCGGCCCCGAGGCTCCGTCTCCGCTCGGGCCGTGGCTCGACCAGTCCGTCGAGGCGCTCCGCGCGGGTGGGTCGAGCGTCGAGGTCGTCGTCGCGGACAGCGCCTCGACGCAGGCGTTCGGCGCGAACTCGCTGTCGTTGTCGACCCAGCGACCGAGCGCCGAGGCCGGTCGCGCGCAGGCATCCGCGATCGCGGACCGGATCGCGGAGTTCTGGGCCGCGCGCTAGACGAACGCGGCCTGGCCCGTGATCGCGCGCCCGACGATGAGGGTGTTCACTTCGCGGGTGCCCTCGTACGAGTAGATCGCCTCGGAGTCGGCGAAGAACCGCGCGACGCCCTTGTCGAGCACGATGCCGTTGCCGCCCTGGACCTCGCGGCACCACGCGACCGTCTCGCGCATCCGCGCCGTCGCGAACGCCTTCGCCAGCGCCGAGTGCTCGTCGCCACCAACGCCGGCGTCCTGCATCGCCGATGCCTGGGTGCAGAGCGCGATCGACGCCGTGATGTTCGCGAGGGACTTCACGAGGAGGTCCTGCACCATCTGGTGCGCGGCGATGGGCTTGCCGAACTGGATCCGTTCGCGAGCGTACGCGAGTGCCGCCTCGTACGCGCCGACCGCGATGCCCACCGCCTGCCACGCGACCTCGGTGCGGGTCAGGCGGAGCACCTCGGCCGTGGTGCGGAACGACGTCGCACGCTGCAGCCGGCGGGACTCGGGGACCCGGACGCCCTGCATCACGATGTCGGCGTTCTGCACGCCGCGGAGCGCGATCTTGTCCTCGATCTTCGTCGCGGTGAAGCCGGGGGTGTCCGTCGTGACGAGGAAGCCCTTGACCTGCCCGTCCGCGACGTCCTTCGCCCAGATCACGACGACGTCCGCGAACGTGGCGTTGCCGATCCAGCGCTTCTCGCCGTCGAGGACCCACTCGTCACCCTCGCGCCGCGCGGTGGTACGCAGTCCCTTCGCGGAGTCGCTGCCCGAGTACGGCTCGGTGAGGCCGAACGCCCCGATCAGCTCGCCGGCGGCCATGCGCGGCAACCACTCCTGCTGCTGCTCGTCGCTGCCGGCGACGGCGATCGAGTTCATCGCGAGGCCGGACTGGACGCCGATGAACGTGGCCACGCTGGCGTCGACGCGACCGAGCTCGAGCGCCGCCCACCCGCGGTACACGGCCGAGTTCTCGAACTGCCGCACGAGCGAGACGCCCGGCCCGTACATGCCGAGTTCCGCGAGCGGCGTGATGACCTGCATCGGGAACTCGGCGCGCGCCCAGTACTCGTCGGCGATGGGCGCGACGTCGCGCTCGAGGTACTCCCGGAGTCGCCCGATCGACGCCCGCTCCTGGTCGGTCAGCTGCAGCGCGAAGCCGTAGAAGTCCGATTCGAGCAGGGTCGTGGTGGGCGTCGTCGTTGACATGGGACCAACGATGCATCATTCTCGGAAACGTTGCAAGGGAGGCTCGCGTGTACACGTCGGATTCTGCGCTGCGCGCCTTCCGGGAGGCTCGTCACACCTTCATCGCCGGGTCCCGGATCGACATGGGCGCCTTGGCCGCCTCGCTCGGCGTGGACCGTACGTCCCTGTTCCGGTGGGTGGGCAACCGTGACCGGTTGCTGTCCGAGATCCTCTGGTCCCTCGCCGTCCCGACGCTCGACGCCGCTTCCCGATCGGCGGCGCCGTCCGGAGCCGAGCGGGTCGTCGACGTGCTCGACCGGTTCACCGCCGACCTCATCGCCGCGCCGTACTTCCGGGCATTCCTCACGAGGGAACCCGCCCGTGCGCTGCGGCTCCTCACCACCTCGGACAGCGATGTCCAGGGCCGGCTCGTCACCGCGATCACGGCGCTGGTGGCGGACTCGTTCGACCCGTCCCCGCTGTCCGCCGAGGAGCTCGCGCGGCTACTCGTGCGGATCTCCGAGTCGTTCACCTACGCCGACCTCATCTCCGGCGAGACCCCCGACCCCGCACGAGCCCGAGCGACCTTCTCGTACGTGCTGCGTATCTGACGTATCAGCGGACGCATTCTTTCTGCTACGTTTCCCAGTACCGGCCAGGGGGTCCGTCCACGTCAGCGATGACGCCACCTGATTGGGGAATCATGCGAATTCGTTTCATCACGGCCGCACTCGCTCTCGCCGCAGCGGGTGCGCTCGCGGTACCGACCGCCGCGAGCGCGACTCCGGTCGCAGCGCCGACGACCGCGAACCCGGTCCTCGAGGAACACGGCGTGGCGATGCCGTCCGTCGGTTCCATCGCACCGAACTACACGGTGACGCCGGAGGGCGGCGGCTCGTGGACGTACGGGACGAACGGCCCGAACAACACCGTCTACTCGTTCTTCTACCACCCGTCGCGGAAGCACGGATCGTCGGTCCAGAACGGCCGGGGCCTCATGGCGCGGAGTCCGGACACCGCGGGCGGCGCGACGGCGAAGTCGTCCATCACGAAGACCTTCGCCGGCAACAACGCCTACTACCGGTTCGTCAAGTAGGCCGATCAGGACCCGGCTCCCGGATCGGTGACGATCCGGGAGCCGCTCCGCCGACATGTTCCGGACACTCATCGCGGGGACCGTCGCGCTCGTCATCGGGCTCGCGTTCCTCGTCACAGCAGTCATCGACGACCTGGCACCCGCCGCGACCGACATCATCACCGTGTGGGACTCCGACGCTTCGCAGGACGGCGCCTTCCAGCGCCTTGTCCGTGACGCCGCCGCCGAGCACGACATGACCGTCCTGAAGGAAGAGCGGACGGACTCCGGAACCGGGGTCAGGCGAACGGAGTACGTCGCGAACCGCGGAGCCGCTCAAGGATTCGGCGCCCTCGACCAGGAGGTCTCGGGATTCGACCCCACCCTCATCACCAGTTTCCGACCGCTCACGGCCCTGCCCGACAACCAGATCAACGGGATGTACGTCACCGATGCCGGCAGTGTGTCCGCGCGGGCGTTCGCCACATCGTTGTCAGACTCTGGTGTCGTAGTGACGGTCAACCCGCTCTCGCCCTTGTTCGTCTCGCTCTGGATCGTCAGCGAGGTCCCCGCGATCCCGCTCACGGGGTGTCTCGTGGTCGCGATGGTGATCGGTGTCGCCGGGTGGCAGGCGTCACGCCGCAACGCCGTCGCGATCGCCGCCTCCCACGGCCGCGGCGTCCTGCGATCCGCGAGCCTCGATGCCGTCGCGATCGCCGCACGCGCCATGGTCTGCGGTCTCGTCGGCACCGGCCTCGCGGCCACGGTGCTCTCGATCGTCAACGGTGGGGCTCGACTCGGGACGTTCGTCGTCACCGCAGGACTCGGCATCGTCGCGTCCGCGGTGGTCCTGGCGTTCGCGACGCTCACCGCGGCGGTGGTCCCGGCCAGCTCGATCACGCGGAGCATCGCCGGCGAGCGTCCGTGGCGGACCCTGCTCTCCGTCGCGATGGTCGGAAACGTCGTCGCCCTCGCGCTGGCGTCCGGTGCAGCTGCCTCCACGTGGCGCAGCGTCGAGCTCGCACGACACGACGCGTCGGAGCGAGGCATGTGGCGCACATCGCTCGACGACGTTCAGCTGCGGTTCCAGTCGTCAATTGCCGAGCTGGACGCGGCCGAGGTCGGACTGGCCGGCGTGTACACGCGTCTGGACGCCACCGGGTCGGCGATCCTCGCCGACCACCTAGCGTCACCGGATCCGGGGAAACACGGTCCGGACGACGGCAACGTCCTCATCGTGAACGCCCAGTACCTGCGCGAACAGCCCGTGCGTTCACCCACTGTCAGCCGGGTGATCCCGTCGCAGCTCGATCCCGAGGCGCTCACCCTGCTCGTCCCGGAAGGCGTGCGACTGACGGGTGGCGAGCGTCGTGCGTGGCGGGACTTCCTGTCGTTCCAGCGCGAGAACTCAACCGACCCCGGAGCGATCCCGACCACGATCGACATCGACGAGGTCCGTGTTGAACAGGGCCGGGTGTTCGACTACGCCACGGACGACATCGCGGCGACCAGCACGCTCGAGTCCCCCGTCATCGCCGTCCTCCCGGCTGCGACGGTCTCCATGTCGGAGAACTACCTGACCTCGAACATGACGACCGGTGAGATCGTCTTCACCGACGAAGCTGCGTTGCGGTCAGACCTGGAGGCGCACGGGCTGACCCGCAGTGTCGCCACGATCGAGCCGCTGCGGGACTTCGTGACCTACCGATCCGCCGTGATCGACCGTGAACTCCGGTACGCGGTCGCGGCGCTCGTCGTGGTGTTCCTCGTGCTCCTGTGGTCCGCCGCGCTCACCGGTCGCGCGATCACGATGATCCACAGTCGTCGCACGATGATCGGGCTCCTGCACGGCCGTCGGCTCTCCGTCGCCGCAGCCCCGGTCCTTGCACTCCCACTGACGATCATCGCCGCGACGACCGTGGCGCACATCGTCGCCGGATCACAGGCAAGCGCGCCCGCGGTGTTCGCGAGCGCCGCAGTCGACATCCTGTTCGTGTCGGTCACGATCGCCCGACGGTTGCACAAGGAGGAACTGCGATGAGCAACGAAGCCGTCCGTGCGACGTCACTCGGCAAGGCGCACGGCGGGACAGTGCTGTGGTCCGACGTCACGTTCGCCGTGCCAGGCGGCAGCTCGCTCGCGATCACCGGGCCGAGCGGGAGCGGGAAGTCGACGATGCTGCGCTGCCTCGGGCTCCTGTCGCCGCTCGACACCGGCGCGATCGAGATCGGCGGTCACGACGTGACGAGCGTCCGCGGGCGGCAGCGCTCGGCGTTGTACCGCTCGACGATCGGTCACCTGTTCCAGAACAGCGCGCTGGAGGACAACTGGTCGGTCCGGCAGAACCTCGACGTCGCGTTCATCGGATCATCGACGAAGCGCCCCGACCGCGCGCTCCTCCGACGTGCCGCCCTGTCGTCCGTCGGGCTGAACCGTGCCGAGGGAGCGAAGGCACACACCCTGAGCGGCGGTGAGCGTCAACGCCTCGCACTCGCACGACTCTTCATCCGACGGCCGCCGGTCGTCTTCGCGGACGAGCCCACCGCGGCTCTCGACGTGACCACCGGCGCGGAGGTCCTCGCTCGGCTCTCCGAACTCCGTGATGACGGCGCCGCCATCGTCGTGGCAACGCACGACCCGACCGTCATGGCGTGGGCTGACGACGGGCTCGACCTTTCTCCGAGAGGATGAGGGACACCGATCGGAGACCGATGACCATCGACGAGTACCCGTTCCGCCGCCACTACCCCACGCGCTGGAACGACAACGACATGTTCGGGCACGTGAACAACACGATCTACTACAGCGCGATGGACAACGCCGCGACGTACTGGTTCCGCGAGCAGGCCGGGCTCGACCCGTTCACGTCGGAGTGGATCGCCGTGCTGGTGTCGTCGAGCTGCCGCTTCGTCGAGTCCGCCGTGTGGCCGGACGTCATCGAGGTCGGGATGCGCTCCAAGCACCTCGGCAACACGAGCCTGTCGTGGGAGTTCGGCCTGTTCCGGCAGTCCGACGGCGCGCTGCTCGCGACGGGTGAGTTCGCGCACGTCATCATCGACCGCGAGGGTGCCCGCCGCCCGATCCCCCTGCCGGAGTCCCTCCGCGCGCTCGTCACGTCGACGATGGTGTCCGTCGACGCCTGACCGCGTCCGCGGCCGTCAGGCCTTCAGCGCGGCGAGCTCGAGGTTGATGTCGTCGGGGTCCTGCACGGACAGGATCACCATGCCGGCGTCGCCGAGGTCCGTCACCTCACCGTGCTCGACCCCCGCGGCGTCGAGTCGCGCGGCCGCCTGGTGCAGTTCGTCGACCGAGCCGACGACGAAGCTCACGTGGTCGAGTCCGACCGTGTCCGGGTCGAACCGCTGCCCAGCCGGTGCGACCGGACGCAGCCCGAACACCTGGTCACCGAGCCGGAACACACTGCCGCCGTAGAAGCGCTCGCGGTCCTCGCGGATGCCAGGCTCGTCGACCTGGTCGCTGAAGTCGATCGCCGGGTCGGTGCCGAGCAGCTGCTGGTAGAACGCCTTGCTGCGGTGGATGTCGGTCACCGTGACGCGGACGTGGGCCAGTGCGGACGGTCGTGCGAACGGTTCTGTCATGCGCCCGATCCAACGCCCGGCGCCTCGGAGCGCCCCGTGCCCGCGCGCCGACCGGACATCGCGACGGGTCCCCCACGAACCGCAGACACGTCGCGCCCCGGTACGGACATCGCGCCCCGCCAGGACGGGGCGCGATGTCCACACGGGGGCGCGATTCGGCAGCAGACGCGAGGGACGAGCCGGCCCCGGCGTCAGATCAGCGCGTCCGTCAGGTGGTTCGGCGTGCCGAAACGGTGCGCGGTGATCGACACCGCCTGTTCGCGGAGGAACGGCAGCAGCTCGATGCGCCCGGCCTCGGTTACCGGCTCGGCGTACACCGCGACGTCGGGGCGACCGTCAACGGCCTCGTACAGCGCAGCAGCAGAGCCGCCGATGAGCCGCACCCGGGTCGACGGGCCGGCGGCCACGCGGGCCTCGAACGCCGCGTCGGACTCCGACGACGTGACCGACCGCACGCAGTCGAGCGCGGCGATCGCGGCCGGCACGTCGCCCACCGAGGAGACGTCGATCGTCGTCCCCGCTCGGAGCGCAGCAGCGACGACACGAACCAGATCGTCCGACGAGGACGACCTGGACGCGGACGACGACGCCAACCGCACGTGCACGCCCGGGTACGGCAGGTACCGCGCGACGTTCCGCTCCGCCGACAGCGCGGACACGTCCACCGCGACGCCGAACAACGACGTCCACGCGAGCTCGTCGGACGCGACCGCACGCGAGACCGACGCGGAGGACACACCCGACGCCCGCAGGAAGGACGACACCGCTGCCGACACGGGAGCCCCCGCGGTGGCCGGAGCCGGCGCCCAGGAGCCCAGCCCGAACAGGTAGTTCACGCCGCCGGCCTTGGTCCCGGCACCGACGGCCGACTTCTTCCACCCGCCGAACGGCTGCCGGCGCACGATCGCCCCGGTGATGCCGCGGTTGACGTAGAGGTTGCCCGCGTCGATGCGCGACAGCCACGTGCCGATCTCCGACGGGTCGAGCGAGTGCAGCCCCGAGGTGAGCCCGTAGTCGACCTCGTTGACGATGTCGATCGCCTCGTCCAACGACGACGCGGTCATGATGCCGAGGATCGGGCCGAAGTACTCGGTGCGGTGGAAGGCGGAACCGCGCGCAACGCCACCACGGACCCCCGGGCTCCAGAGACGACCGGACTCGTCGAGCTGCCGAGGCTGCACGGCCCAGTTCTGCCCTGGCTCGAGCGTGGTCAGCCCCTCGAGCAACTTGCCCTCGGCCGGCGAGACGACCGGCCCCATCTGCGAGGTCGGGTCGGTCGGGTACCCGACCGTGAGCGACGACACCGCGTCGAGGAGCTGCGACCGGAAGCGCCGCGACTTCGCGACCGAGCCGACGAGCACCACGAGGGACGCCGCCGAGCACTTCTGCCCCGCATGCCCGAACGCCGACGCCACGACGTCCTTCACGGCCAGGTCGAGGTCCGCCGACGGCGTCACGATGATCGCGTTCTTTCCAGACGTCTCGGCGAGGAGCGGCAGGTCCTTCCGGAACGACCGGAACAGCGACGCGGTCTCGTACGCCCCGGTCAGGATCACGCGGTCGACGAGCGGGGACGACACCAAGGACGCCCCCAACGACGATTCGTCCACGTCCATGAACGCGAGCACGTCCGCCGGCGCGCCCATCGCGTCGAGCGCCGTGTCGATCACCGAAGCCAGCACGGCGGCGCACCGGGCAGCGGGCGGCGCGGGCTTCAGCACGACGGCCGACCCGGCGGCGAGCGCGGCGAGCGTGGACCCGGCGGGGATCGCCACGGGGAAGTTCCACGGCGGCGTGACCAGGGTCAGCGCGGCCGGCGAGAACGTCGCACCGTCGACGTCGTCGAGCGACGCCGCGAGCTCGCCGTAGAAGTGGGCGAAGTCGATCGCCTCCGAGACCTCGGGGTCGGCCTGGTCGATGGTCTTCCCGGTCTCGGACGCCATCACCTCGACGAGGGCAGCGCGGTTCGCCTCGAGCGCGTCTCCGACGGCGTGGAGCACCGCGCCACGCGCCGGACCGGACCAGGCCCCCCAGACGGAACCAGCGGCGCGGACGCGCTCCAGGGCGGACGTGAGTTGCGACTCCGACCCGACCCGAGCCTCCCGGACGGCCGACTCGCCCAGCGTCGACGACGGGACCCGAGCGGTGATCGCCGCACCCCATTCGCGTACCGCGGCGACCGACGGGTCGCTGTCCGGCGTGTTCTCGAAGTGGCCTGGTGCCGGGCGGCCGACGGCGGCGTACCGGTCGGCGACGCGGTGCGAATCCGGCGCGGCGAGCCCACCGGGGAGCGACAGCGGCGCCAGGGACGCGCGGAACCGCGACTCCTCCCGCTCGAACAGCGTCGGCGAGGACTGCAGCGAGAACACCGCTGACATGAAGTTGTCCTGCGAGGCGCCTTCTTCGAGCCGACGGATCAGGTACGCGATCGCGACGTCGAACTCACCGGGGTGCACGACCGGCGTGTACAGCAGCAGGGATCCCACCGTGCGACGGACCGCGGCGGCCTGTCCCTGCGCCATCCCGAGCAGCATCTCGAACTCGATGCCGTCGCGGACACCGCGCTCCCCGGCGAGCAACCAGGCGTGCGCGACGTCGAACAGGTTGTGCCCGGCGACGCCGACCCGCACGTTCGCGATCCGGTCCGGGGTGAGCGCCCAGTCGAGCACCCGCTTGTAGTTCGTGTCGGAGTCCTGCTTCGTGTGCCAGGTGGCGAGCGGCCAGCCGTGCACCGAGGCCTCGACCTGCTCCATCGGCAGGTTCGCGCCTTTCACCAGGCGCACCTTGATCGCGGCACCGCCACGGGCGCGACGAGCGGCGGACCACTCCTGCAGCTGCTGCATCGCGGAGAGTGCGTCGGGGAGGTACGCCTGCAGGACGATGCCCGCCTCGAGCCCGAGGAACGCGGGCTCGTCGAGGAGCTTCGTGAAGACCGCGATCGTCAGGTCGAGGTCCTTGAACTCCTCCATGTCGAGGTTGATGAACTTGGCGGGCGACGAGGCCGCGGCCCGCGAGAACAGCGGGCGGAGCTTGTCGACGATGTCGTCCACCGCGTGGTCGAACGCCCACGGCGAGTGCGGGTGCACCGTCGAGGAGACCTTGATCGACACGTAGTCGACGTCGTCCCGCGCGAGCAGTTTGTGCGTGCCGTCGAGGCGTCGAGACGCCTCGCGCTCACCGAGCACGGCCTCGCCGAGCAGGTTCACGTTGAGCCGGACGCCGTCCTGCTTGATCTTCGCGATGGCCGGACCGAGCTTCGCGTCGGTCGCATCGACGATGAGGTGGCCGACCATGTTCCGCAGCACGCGTCGGGCGATGGGGACGACGACACCCGGGAGGCTCGGTGCCAGTCCGCCACCGAGGCGCACCAGTCCGCGGAGCGCGCTGGGCAGGAACCCGGGTGCGTCCGGCGCGATCTGCTTGAGACGACGTGCTGCGACGCCGAGGTCCTCCGGACGGACGACGCCGTCGACGAAGCCGACGGCGAACGCCAGACCCTTCGGGTCGGCGAGCACGCCGGCCAGCTGCTTCGCGGACCCGTCGACCGGGTACGTCTCCGCCTCGGCAAGCCACTGTCTGACGAGCGCGACGGACTCGTCGGCGAGGAGGTCGTGGTCGGTCGTGGGCGCAGCGTCGGCGTGCGGCTGGACGTCGGTCATGGCATCAGTGTGCTGCTCCGCGTTTCGGTAGCGGAAGCAACTCTTTCTGATCGAATCCGTTCAGTTCACCTATCCTTTCTGCATGCTCGACGTCCGCCGTCTCGTCCTCCTCCGAGAACTCTCGATCCGGGGCACCGTCGCTGCCGTCGCCGAGGCGCTGAACTTCACCCCGTCGGCGGTGTCGCAGCAGCTCGCGGTCCTCGAACGGGAAGCCGGCGTGCAGCTCCTCCGCAAGGCGGGACGGCGGCTGCAGCTCACCCCGCAGGCGGAGGTCCTCGTGGCCGCGGCGAGCGACGTCCTCGACACCTTGGAGCGTGCCCAGGCGTCGGTCGAGTCGACGCTGACCACGGTGCAGGGACGCATCCGGGTGGCGGTGTTCCAGTCGGCGGCGCTGGCCCTGATGCCGAGCGCCCTCCGGACCATGGCGATCGAGCACCCCGACGTCCGCGTCGAGATGGTGCAGCGCGAACCAGAGACGGCGCTCGGGGAGACCTGGGCGCGGGACTTCGACATGGTCGTCGCCGAGCAGTACCCGGCGCACGCGGCTCCGCGCTTCCCCGGGCTCGACAGCCGCGACCTGACGACGGACCCCGTGCGGCTCGCCCTCCCGCCGGAGGACACGGCGCTCTGGCCGGTGTCGTCCCTCGCCGAGGCCGCAGAGCTCCCATGGGTCATGGAGCCACGAGGGGCCGCATCACGGCACTTCGCCGAGCAGACCTGCCGCCGCGCGGGCTTCGAACCCGACGTCCGCTACGAGACCGCCGACCTGCAGGCCCAGATCCGGCTCATCGAGTCCGGGAACGCCGTCGCACTCATGCCCGACCTCGTCTGGGCCGGTCGGTCCACGAGCTGCCGGTTGCTCGAGCTGCCCGATCCGGCACGTCGCACGCTCTTCACCGCGCAGCGCATCGCGAGCGCCGAGTCCCCGGCGGTCTCGGCGTTCCGCGACGCCCTCGAACGGGCAGCAGCAGCCCCGCGCTCCTGAGCGCTCCATGTCGGAAAATCCCCGATCATGACAAGGTTTGCGGGATTTTTTCCGTTGCCGGATCGTGATCGAACCAGGCGGTTCCTGAGCGCCCGCTCACCCTACGCTCACTGCTGAGCGGCCACTCCGGACCGCCACTTCCGACACGTTCCTCTGGGGGGAAACGATGACCACACACTCCACGTCGAGGGTCCGCAGGTACGCGGCCGTCGGCACCGCCGTCGCGATCGTCGCAGGCTCGTCGGCGTTCGGCCTCGGGCTCGGCGCGACCACGGCGTCGGCCGCCGAGCCCGAGGCTGCTGCGGCGATGAGCGCCACGAGCACGACGAGCGCCGCGAGCACGACTCCGGGGGGCTCGGCGACGCCCGAGGTGGCCCCGATGCCGACCGCCACGGACGACCCCGCGCCGACCGACGGCACCACCGCACCGGTCCCGGCGGACGAGCCGGCCGGGGACACGGCTCCGGCGGGAACCGACACGCCCGCGGACGACGCAGCCACACCGGACGACTCGGCGCCCGCGGACGACGCAGCGCCGGCAGACGACGCGGCCACACCGGACGACGCGGCGCCGGCAGATGACGCAGTGCCGACGGACGAGACGTCGACCGAGGCCGCCCCGGAAGCCACGACCGACGCCGTCACGCCGGCCGGCACCGTCGCCGTGACCGGCACGACGACGATCTTCCACACGCTCACGGCGTCCACCGACGGCTGGCCGGCGGACACGACGTTCACCTACCAGTGGGTGTTCACCGACCGCGACGGAACGACCGACGTCCCAGGAGCGACCACCGACACCTACGTCGTCGACCCGCAGGACGTCAATGGCACGGTGCAGGTCCGCGTGACGGGCACCGCTCCCGGCGAGGACCCGACGACTGTCACCAGCGCCGCGACCGCCCCGATCGCGGACGAGCCGACCGGTTTCCGCTCCCTGGCCATCCGCGACGTACCCACACGGGTGGGCGAACCGTTCTCGGTCAGCCTCGCCGCGTTCGAGGGAGACGGCCTGCAGTACTTCGTCAACGACCAACCGGGCGGTTCCTCGGACCCCGGCGTCCTGCCGGCGGGTGTGTCGTTCAGCCAGGACGGGACGCTGTCCGGGACACCGACCGTTGCTGGGTACACCATGCTCTGGGTGCACGTCTCGACGTCGAGGCACCCGGACGGCGGGACCGCGATGCGGGTGTTCTTCACGACCGAGGCCGCCCCGGCGGTCTCCATGCGCGTGTGGGCGTCCACATCCACCGACGACCGTCCGTACGACCTGTGGCAGATCGCCCCTGACGGGTCCACGCGCTACACGAGCAACCCGCAGGACTGGTACGGCGATCCGGCCACGCCGTTGCGGGTCCCCCAGACCGCGGTGGTCGACCTCGACGTCGCCGGGACCGACGCGTTCGGTGACACGGTGCTCTTCGAGGACGGCGGTGTGCGGTGGAGTTCCTCGGTCGCCGGGGACTCGTTCGACACGTCGCTGTCCCCCGGGGCCCTGGACGCCGGGGCGGCCCACCTGACGTTCGCCCACGCGAGCGAGCACGTGATCACCGCCACCCACGGCGACCTGTCGATCTCGTTCACCATCGACGTGACCCCGACGGCGACGACCGTGGTCGCGACGAAGCCGGCGTCCGGTACGGGCCAGCTCGCGTACACGGGTGCCGATGCCACCGGCCCGATCGCCTGGTCGCTCGGACTGCTCGCCGCCGGCGGCGCACTCCTGGTGCATCGCGCACGGCGACGCCGCGCCTGACACCGTTCCGACGGCACGGCACGACACGACGGGGCGGGGCGGGCGACCCGCCCCGTCGCGTCGCGTCACCCCCAACCCGGGTCACATTCCGGACAGCCGTGTTCCTGCGGGTGCGCGCCTATCAGTACGATCCGAGCACGCCTGAGATTCTCGGCGGATTCTTACGATCCGGCACCCGTCCGGACCCGAACACTGGGGGAACCCGTGCACCGCAGCACCTCCGGTGTCCGACGCGCCTGCGCCGTCGGCACCACGATCGCACTCATCGGCCTGACCACCGGCCTCGGCATGGTCACCGCGACCGCCGCGTACGCCGACGACTCGACGCCCGCCGTCTCCGCGCCCGCCGACCCGAACGCGCAGACGAACACCGACCCGACCACGCCGGTCACCCCGGAGACGCCGACGACGCCCGCCGCCGACGCGTCCGGCACCGAGGAGCCCGGCGCCGAGCCCACCACCCCGGTGTCGACCGTCCCCGCGCCGTCGACGGACCCGGGTGCATCGACCACGACGGACAAGACCGACTCGGCAGGCAAGCAGGCCCCGACCACCTCGTCGACCGCCACGGACTCGGCGGTCTCGCCGAAGGCCGCGGTGGCATCCGACGCGAAGATCGTCGGCGACGCCAAGGTCGGCAGCACCCTCCGCGTCGACGCCCCGGAACTGAGCGGCACCTATGAGTACGCGTGGTCGACCGACGGCGGGCAGACCGTCGCCTCGATCTCGTCCAGCTACCCGGTGACGACCGCTGACCTCGGCAAGCAGATCTCCGTCCTGGTCACCGACGGGAACGGGAACACCGCGACCGCCAAGAGCGACGTCGTCACCGAGGACGTCGCGTACGACACGAAGACGACCGCCGACGCACCGCGCACCATCGAGGTCACGGCGGGCGACACGCTCGACGAGACCTTCGCCGTGTCGACGGGCAGCGGCGATGTCACGTACGCCATCGGCTACACCGACCCGGACAGCTCGGACCCGACCGACCCGGACGACCAGCCCGAGTCCTACCTGCCGTACGACACCGTCTTCGACGCTGCGACCGCGACACTGCGCGGCGAGGTCACGGCCGCGAGCACCTTCGACTTCACGGTCGTCGCCTCGAACGGCACCTCGACCGCGACGCAGTACGTCGAGGTCGTCGTCGACCCGGGTGCCGCGGTGGGCGTCATGGCCTCCGCGACCGACACCTCGGCCCAGGACGCGTTCGACGGCGTCCACCCGACCAACTCGTGGATCATCGAGCCGAACGGGGCGATCACCACGATCTCCTTCCCGGCCGACCTGGACGCCGAGCCGATCATCACCGACGGTGGACAGCCGACCGTGCAGCAGGGCGGCTCGCTGTGGGTGGACGGCTCCCCCGTGGACGAGTTCGGCAACAGCACGGTCGACTTCGACGACGACGGCAACTTCCCGATGGCGACCGTGACGAGCGACCACGCGGACGACCAGATCGCCTGGGACGACGACTCGTTCTCGACCAAGGTCACCTTCCCGCACGCGTCCACCCACGTGCTGACGGTCGCCGAGGACGGGCTTTCCGTCTCCTTCCCCGTCACGGTGAACCCGACCGTGGTGACGGCCCCGGTCGCAGCGGTCACGCCGACGACGGCCAAGGGCCAGCTCGCCTACACCGGCTCGGACGCCACCGGCGCCCTGCCGTGGGCGCTCGCGATGCTCGCCGCCGGTGCCGGCCTGGTCGGCCTGCGCGCGCTGCGTCGCCGCACCCAGCGCTGATCCGCACCCGGCACTGATCCGCACAGCGCCGGTCGACCGTCCAGGCCGACCGGCGCTGTCGCGTTCCACGGTCCGGACGGGAGGCTCCTGCCGGAGTCCGGTAGGAGCCTCCCGTCCGTCCTGTGGCCGCGACCAGCGCCGGAGCCGTGAGGACACACCGGTGCGGCAGCGCACACTCGGAACGGGTCGCCGCGGATGCGGGAGGCCCCGAGCGGGCGGGCCCTCGGCCCGCCCATGACCCGAGGAGTGCACATGGCAAGCGGAGTCGCAGCAGTGTGGGTACCGGTGACCGACATGGACCGGGCGGTGGCCTTCTACCGGGACGCCCTCGGTCTCACCGTGACGAGCCAGGACGCCGACTGGTCGGAAATCGACGCGAACGGCCTGATGATCGGGCTGAACGGCCGCGAGGACGCCTCCGGCTCCGTCGACGGCGGCGCGGTGATCACCTTCCAGCCGGACGGCACCATCGATGCCGAGGTCGAGCGGCTGAGCGACGCGGGCGTCGACTTCACGGGCGGCATCTCGGACCACGAGTGGGGTCGTATCGCCCCGTTCAAGGACTCGGAGGGCAACGACCTGCAGTTCTACGCACCGCCGACTGCCTGATCGCCCGCCGGAGGACGGCGGACGTCGATAGCGTTGGGGCATGCCCACGCTGCTCCAGATCGACTCGTCCGCCGGCCTCTCCCACTCCCGTTCCCGTGCGCTGACCGCTGCGTTCGCCGACGCGTGGCGCGCTCGGGGTCCGGAGTACACCGTGGTGCACCGGGACCTGCACACGGCACCGCTCCCGCACCTGGAGAGCTCGGCACTGCACTGGGCAGCCGCCGACCGCACCGCCGAGGAGTCCGTCGCTCCCGAGGCCGAAGCGCTCCGCCAGGAGATCATCGACGAGCTGCTCGACGCGGACGCCGTCGTGGTCGGATCGCCGCTCTACAATTACACGGTGCCGTCGTCGCTCAAGGCCTGGATCGATCGCATCCACGTGCCGGGAGTCCTCGCACCCGCGTTCGACGGGGACGCACAGCCCCTCGCCGGCAAGCCCGTCGTGACGATCGTCAGCCGCGGGGCGACCTACGACGCCGGCACGCCGACCGAGCACTGGGACCACGGCTCGCCCGTGCTGGAGCTCATCCTCGGGACCGCCCTGGGGATGCGCCAGTACCCGATCACGGTGAGCGCCACGCTCGCGGACCGGCTCCCGGCGCTCGCACCGCTGGCCGACCACGCGGCCGCCGAGTTCCACGACGCCAAGACGACGTTGGAGCGCCTCGCGACCACGGTCGTGTGACCACGGTCGTCTGACCACGGTCGTCTGACCACGGTCGTCTGACCACGGTCGTCTGACCGGCTCAGGTGGGGCGGATCTCGTCGGCCCGCCCGAGCAGGTCGGCGTGGAACGCCGTCTGCGTCAGCGCGCTCGCGAGCAGGAACCCCGTCATCGAATCGATGCCGCCACTGAACGGCACGCGCGACGCGACCTCGAACAGCGTCGGGGCGTCCAGCGTGTCGAGCGCCTCGGCGACGTGGCGACTCCGCTCCTCCCGGTGCCGAGCGAGGGTGCGGGCGCGGGACACCACGTCGCGGAACCGGTACTCGTGCCCCGGGCACACCTCGAGGTCCACGTACGGGTCGAGCTTCGCCAACGACGCCAGGTAGTCCCCCAGCGGGTTCGAGTCGGTGCGGCCGCCGAGCCCGATGCCGGAGTTGATCCGCGGCAGCACGTGGTCGCCCGTGAAGAGCAGCCCGTCGGCTTCGTCGAGGAAGCAGAGGTGCCCTGCGGTGTGGCCCGGCGTCCAGAGCGACCGGATCGTCCGCCCGGCGATCGGCAGCAGGTCCCCGTCATCGAGCAGGACGTCGGCGTACGGCGGCTCGATCGCGCCGAGCCCGATGTGCCGACCAGCTCCCCACGCTGCGGTGAGTCCGTCGCGCAGCTCGTGCGGTACGCCCCACGTGGCGATCTCGGCCTCGTGCGCTGCGGCGTCGTCGCGCTCGTGGTCGAGCGCCCGGACCTCGGCGGCGTGCATCGCGATGGGCGCCCCGGACATCCGTCGGACGGCAGTCGCGGCGCCGAGGTGATCGGCGTGCAGGTGTGTCACGGCGACCAGTCCGACGTCCTGCACCGACCGGCCGATCGACCGGAGTCCGGCGTCCAGGACGTCGAGCGCACCGTCGTCGCTCCACCCGGGGTCGATGAGCGCCAGGGAGCCGTCCGTGGCCTCGACGACGTACACGAGCGTGGCGTCGGGCACACCGAACCGGAACGGGACGGCGAGCGTCCAGACGCCGGGGCGGATCTCCTCCACCGGGGGCAGCACCCCTTCGGCGAGCGCCCGGGCCTGCACGGGACTGATCGGCGTCGGACTCGGCGCAGCCGGTGGAACGGTCGTCACCCGGCCACCCTAGCGAGCCGGACCGGTGCACCCGGATGACCCGAGCCTCCAGGCCGCGTGCACGACAGCGCGTACACATGACTCATGGAGATCGCACCGATGCTCGCCAAGGCCGTCCCCGAGGTACCGGAACCGGACCGTGTGACGGGCGGCCTCCGGTACGAACCGAAGTGGGACGGGTTCCGGGGCATCGTGACGATCGACGGCGACGACGTCGAGATCGGCAGTCGTGGCGCCAAGCCACTCACCCGGTACTTCCCCGAGTTGGTCGAGGCGTTCCGCACCCAGTTCGGCGGGCGTGACCACCCGGTGGTCCTCGACGGCGAGGTCGTGCTGCGCGCCGGCGAGCCCGGACACGAACGGCTCGACTGGGAAGCACTGTCCCAGCGCATCCACCCGGCGGAGTCCCGCATCCGGAAGCTCAGTGCGGAGACCCCTGCGCAGTTCGTGGCCTTCGACCTGCTGGCTGCGGACGGCGAGGAGCTCGTGGACCTGCCGTTCGACGAACGGCGTACCCGGCTGGAGGCCCTGGCCGACGAGCTCGCCGACCCGCTGTTCGTGACACGGACAACCCTCGACGTGGACCTGGCGCGCGAGTGGCTGACGACGTTCGAGGGGGCCGGGCTCGACGGGGTCGTCGCGAAGCCCCGGGCCCGACCGTACGAGCCGGGCAAACGGTCGATGTTCAAGGTCAAGCACCACCGGACGGCGGACGTCGTCGCGATCGGGTACCGCGTGCACAAGGGCGGCAGCGGGGTCGGCTCGCTGTTGGTCGGGTTGTACGGGGAAGACGGCGAGCTCCGGCAGGTCGGTGGCGTGTCCGCCTTCTCCGACAAGCGTCGACTCGCGTTGGTCGAGGAGCTCGACCCGGTGGTCCTCCGCGACGCGGACGGGAGGCCCGTGACCGGTGACGGGGAGAAGTCGCGGTTCTCGTCGGGTCGCGACACGTCCTTCGTTCGGCTGTCGCCGGAGCTGGTCCTGGAGGTCCGGTACGACCAGATGGAGGGCGCGCGGTTCCGGCACACGGTGCAGTTCGAGCGCTGGCGGCCGGACCGCGATGCCCGGTCGTGCGGCTTCGAGCAGCTCGAGGTCCCCGCTGCCTACGACCTGCGCGACGTGCTGTCCTGACGGTGTTGCCGCTTCGTGATGTCCGATCTCCGAACTAGTTAGTCAAACTAGTAACTTCGTGGAATGATCGGATCACGGCAGCCGACCAGGGGTGCCACCACGGATCGGAGCGGACCGACATGAGCAACGCAACTCTCGTCCGACACACCCAGCGCAGCCCGCTGAGCGAGGTCCGCGAAGCACGTCACCAGCGCATGCTGCAGCTCAGCGCAGTCGTCAGCGGCATCGCCGGCGTGACCGCCACCGCGCTCGCACTCGTCACGATGGGGCTCGGCGCATGATCGTCGACGGCATCAGCGAGGCACACCGCCCCACGTGGTCCAAGCTGGCGCGGTTGCACTCCGCCACGATCGTGCTGCCGATGCACACGACCCGCGTCGAGGACGTGCTCCCGGACGACTCCGCGCTCTAGGCCTTCTTCGCCCGGGACGGCTGGACGCGCGGGGGCTCGCCGGGCATCTTCGGGAAGTCGGGCGGGAACGGCAGCTCACCGAGACCGTTCTCCAGGTCACGCTCCCACCACGCCAGCAGTGGCGCGATCGACGCCGACTCCGCGCCCATCGTCTCCCACGGGTCCCCTGTTCCCCGCAGCCGGTCGGGCATCGTCAACACCGTGAACGCGGTCGGGTCCGCATCCGCGAGTTCGTCCCACGTGATCGGTGCCGAGACCGAGGCGTGCGCCAACGCCCGAGGACTGTAGGCACCCGCGATCGTGCGGTCACGGTTCGCCTGGTTGAAGTCGACGAACACCCGGCTCCCCCGTTCCTCCTTCCACCACGCCGTCGTCACCCGGTCGGGCATCCGCCGTTCGAGTTCGCGTGCCGCGGCGATCACGGCGTGCCGGACGTCCAGGAACTCGTACTCGGGGACGATCGGTGCGAAGACGTGCAGCCCGCGGTTCCCGCTCGTCTTGATCCACGCGGTGAGCCCGACCTCGTCGAGGACCTTCCGCAGCTCCTCGGCGACGGGGACGGTGTCGTGGAAGTCGGTGCCGGGCTGCGGGTCGAGGTCGATCCGGAGCTGGTCCGGGTGGTCGCTGTCCGAGGCCCTGGACGCCCACGGGTGGAACACGACGGTGTTCATCTGTGCTGCCCACACCGCCACGGCCGGTTCGTCGAGCACGAGCTGCGGGTGCTGCCGACCGCTCGGGTACGTCACCGTCACGGAGCGGACGTAGTCGGGCGCGCCCTTCGGCGGGTTCTTCGAGAAGAACTGCTCGCCGTCCACACCACCGGGGAACCGCTGCAGCGACACCGGGCGGTCCCCGTTCGCCCGGACGAACGCGTCTCCCACGGTGACGAGGTAGTTCGCGAGGTCGAGCTTCGTGACGCCGGCGTCCGGCCAGAGCACGCGCGACGGGCTCGTCAGTCGGACCTCCCGGTCGCCGTCGGGGCCCGGAACGGTCAGCGTCGTCGCTTCGCTCGCCATGCAGCGGAACCTACACCGGCCGCGCCTACCGACTCCCACGCCCACACCCCGCACGCCCGCGAGGGAGCGGCGCGCGAGAGGATGGGCGTGTGAGCGCGTACCTCGGAGTGGACCTGGCGTGGGGGCTCGGGACCGAACGGCGAGCTGCGAACGAGACAGGGCTCGCGGCGCTCGACGAGCACGGGAACGTCCTCGACGCCGGGTGGGCCCGTGGCGTGGACGCCGTGACCGCGTGGGTCGTCGAACACCTCGGCCCTCGGACCCTCATCGGCGTGGACGCCTCGCTCGTCGTGACGAACGCGACGGGCATCCGCGAGGCCGAACGACAGGTCGGACAGCGCTACGGCCGGTGGAAGGTCGCCGCCAACCCGACGAACCTTGCATCAGCGGCGAGCGCCGGCGCCCGGCTGCTCGACCGGCTCACCGCGCTCGGCGTCGGGTACGTCTCGGACACCGCGGGGATGCACGCGCGGACCACGCCCGTGCTGTTCGAGTGCTACCCCTACACGACGCTCGTGGGGATCGAGGAGCTCGGCTACGACGACGAACGCCCCCGGTACAAGCGCCTCGACACCAGGATCCCGCCCGCGACGGCCAGGGCCCGGCGGGCCGAGGCGTTCGACGACCTCGTGCGACGACTTCGCGAAACGCCGCTCGACCCACCCCTCGCCCTCGACTCGCACCCGCTGACGGCTGCGCTCGCCGACCCGTCCGTGCTGCACGGTCCGACGCACAAGCACCGGGAAGACCTGCTCGACGGCGTGCTGTGCGCCTGGACGGCCGCGTTCTGGGACCGGCACGGCGACCAACGGGTGCAGGTGCTGGGAGGTGATCGGAGCCTCCCGTCCGACCCGGTGGACGAGGCGGGCCGGAAGCCGGTGGTCGTGGCCCCGGCCCGTGAGTCGCAACGGCGCCCGCGGCTAGGGTTGGAGTCGTGAGCACGACGACCGAACCGCTGCGCATCGGGCTCGTCTCGCTGCACACCTCCCCCGGCGACGAACCGGGTTCCGGCGAGGTCGGCGGCATGAACGTCGTCGTCCGGCACCAGGCGGAGGCCCTCGCCGACCGCGGCCACCACGTCGAGATCATCACCCGCCGCTCGGCACCCGCGCAGCCGGACTCCGTGTCGCTCGTGCCCGGTGTCTGCCTGCGGTTCCTGTCCGCCGGGCCGGCCGAACCCGTGCCGAAGGGCGAGCACGACGCGTTCATCGAACCGTTCCGGCACGGACTCGCAGCGCTCGGGCCGTTCGACGTGCTGCACTCGCACCACTGGTTCTCCGGCGCGGCCGCACTGCCAGTCGCCCGAGACCGCGGCATCCCGCACGTGCAGTCCTTCCACTCGATCGCCGCCGACTCCGCGACCCCGCTGTCCGAGGGCGAACGGCCGGAGTCCGCTGGTCGCATGGCCGGCGAAGCGATGCTCGCACGCGAGTCCGACGCGGTCGTCGTCGTCAGCGAGTCCGAGGCCGAGACCGTCCGCACCCGGCTCGGCGGGGACCCCGGCCGCCTGTGGATCGTGCCCCCGGGCGTCGACGGCTCGGTGTTCCGACCGGCTGCCGCCGGCGCCCGCCGCGCCGACGTCCCGTACGTGGTCGCCGCGGCGCGCGTCCAGCCGCTCAAGGGCCTGGACCTGGCGATCGAGGCGATCGCCGGCATCAGCCAGGAGGCCCGTCCCACCCTCGTCATCGCCGGGGACTCCTCGAGCGAAGCGGGCGACTACCTCGCCGAACTGCGTCGGCTCGCGGCCGCGCACGGCATCGCCGACCGCGTCACCTTCATCGGACCGCAGTCACGGGCCGACCTGGCGTTCCTGTTCCGTGGCGCGGCAGCCGTGCTGGTCCCGTCGCACTCGGAGACGTACGGCCTCGTCGCGCTCGAGGGATCCGCGTCCGGTGTGCCCGTCGTGGCCGCCGCTGCCGGTGGGCTCCGCGAGGCGGTGGTCGACGGGGAGACCGGCGTCGTGCTGGAGTCCCGGGCGCCGGAGGTCTGGGCCGCGGAGATCGAGCGCATCCTGACCGAGCCATCGTACGCAGCCGAGCTGTCGGCAGCGGGGCGCGAACACGCGGAGCACCTGAGCTGGGAACGCTCGGCCGCCGGGCTCGAGCACGTCTACCGTCGGGTGCTCGGTCGCTCGTGACAGCACCGGACCTCGACGGCTTCTGGGCAGCGCTCGACGCGGTGCCGGTGGCGGACGACGCCGAGGCGCTCTACGACGTCCGTACCGCGGAGGGGCGACTGCGCCGAGCGAACCTGTCGCGGTACCTGTCCGACGTCGGCACCGGCGCGGACACGTTGCTCGTCGCCGAGGCCCCAGGGTGGCGCGGCATGACGAACACCGGGGTGCCGTTCACGAGCGTCCGCGAACTCGGCCCGACCTACCAGATGCCGCCGGAGCCGACCGCGCCGTGGGAGGCGTCGTCGCGGGTCGTGCACGCGGCGCTCGCGGGCTGGAATGGACCACTGCCCGTCGCGTGGGCGATCTTCCCGCACCACCCGTTCGTCGCACCCGACCGGCTGACGAACCGGACGCCGCGTCCGGCCGAGGTCCGCGACGGCGCGCCCGTCGCGCTCGCGCTCATCGAGGCGCTCGGGGCATCGCGCGTGATCGCCGTCGGGCGGAAGGCCCAGGGGGCGCTCGCGCTCGCCGGCATCGAGGCGATCGCGGTCCGACACCCGGCGCAGGGCGGCGCGACGCAGTTCACGGAGCAGCTCGCGGCGCTGAACCGCTGATGGGCGGCCCGCGGGCCGCCGTCGTGCCGGGCTCCCTGCTCGCGAGACGCCTCCTTGCCCGCGAGACACCTCCGTGCTCCCGAGACGCCGCCGAAACCAGCGGCGTCTCGGCGACTCGGCGGCGTCCGGGCGACTCCGGGGCGTCTCGGCGACACCGGAGCGTCAGGCGGACTGCACCTCGACGCCCTTGCTGGCGAGAGCATCCGCCACGTGCGCGGGCAGCCTCGTCGTCGCGTACACGGTCGTGAGCGCGGGGAGCTCGAGCAGGTCGTCCCAGTTCTGCGGGTCGTAGCGGTCGTCGGACCCGTCCCACCCGGGGTGCACGTCCTGCAGGATCTCGAGGTCTGGGTCGAACGTGACCTCGGTGACGAGGGACAGGTGCGAGGGCAGCAGGTCGAGGTCGTCGTAGTACTCGCGGGCCCGGTCGTCCTGCCCCTCGACGTCGAGGTCCTCCTCGGTCTCGTCAGCGGACTCCCCGTCGTACGACTCGATGACGTCGAGGTCGTAGCAGAGCACGTCGAGCACGAGCAGCTTCGCGTTGAAGTCGGCGAACTCGACGGGTTCCTCGGTGGTGTTCGACTCGTCGTACATGGTGCGCAGCGTATCCGTGCGGTCCGCCGTCTGCCCGGTTTCGAGCAGGACACGTTCGTGTTGCGATCGGCGGGGAGAACCCTGTGAAGCCGGACAGGATGCTGTCCCCCGGAAGAGGGTGGTGCATGACCACCACGAACACCGAGGCCCCGAAGCAGGAGCAGCCTGAGCTCCGTCGGGTCATCGGCCCCAAACTCCTGCTGTTGTTCATCGTCGGGGACATCCTCGGCACGGGCGTCTACGCCCTCACCGGTCAGGTCGCGGCCGAGGTCGGCGGAGCAGCGTGGCTCCCCTTCCTCATCGCGTTCGCCGTCGCCCTGCTCACCGCGTTCTCGTACCTGGAACTCGTGACGAAGTACCCGCAGACCGCGGGAGCCGCGCTGTACGTGCACAAGGCGTTCGGCATCCACTTCGTCACGTTCATCGTCACGTTCATCGTGATGTGCTCGGGGATCACCTCGGCGTCGACGGCATCCCGCGCGTTCGCCGCGAACCTCGGCGCGGGCTTCGGGCTCGAACTGCCGAACGTGGTCGTGATGCTCATCGGCATGGGCTTCATGCTCCTGGTGATGGCGGTCAACTTCCGGGGCGTCAGCGAGAGCGTGAAGACCAACGTCGTGCTGACGCTCGTCGAGCTCAGCGGTCTCGTCATGGTGATCATGATCGGGTTCTGGGCCATCGCCGGGGGCAACGCGGACTTCTCGCGCGTGGTCATGTTCGACACTCCCGAAGACAAGGGCCTGCTGCTGTCGGTGTCGACCGCGACGTCGCTGGCCTTCTTCGCCATGGTCGGGTTCGAGGACTCGGTGAACATGGCCGAGGAGACGAAGGACCCGTCCCGGATCTTCCCGAAGGTGATGTTGACGGGCCTCGGGATCACCGCGGTGATCTACGTGCTCGTGTCGATCTGCGCCGTCGCCGTCGTGCCGATCGGGCAGCTCGCCGGCAACGAGACGCCGCTGGTCACCGTCGTCCAGACCGCCGCCCCGGACTTCCCGATCGCGGACCTGCTGCCGTTCATCTCGATGTTCGCCGTCGCCAACACCGCCCTGATCAACATGATGATGGCGTCCCGGTTGCTGTACGGCATGAGCAAGCAGGGCGTCCTGCCCGGATTCCTGTCGAAGGTCTCCCCGACCCGTCGCACCCCGTCCACCGCGATCGTCTTCACGACGCTCATCTCGCTGGCGCTGATCGGCTGGGTCTCGCTCAGCCCGGACTCCCCCATCGTCGTCGTGCTCGGCGGCACCACGTCCCTGTTGCTGCTCTCGGTGTTCGCCGTCGTAAACCTGTCCGTGCTGGTGCTGCGCCGCGACAAGGTCGGGCACAAGCACTTCCGAGCGGGCGTCGTCATCCCGGTCATCGGTGTCGTCACGTGCCTGTGGCTCGTCCTGCCGTTCTCGTCCGGACGTGACATCGAGCAGTACCAGATCGCCGGGGCCCTGCTCGCGCTCGGGATCCTGCTGTGGATCGTGACGTGGTTCACGCACGGCAGGAAGCAGGCCGACAAGGCGCCGACCGGCCTCGTCACGGAACCGACGAGCGTGGTCCACGACGGAGCGCAGGGAGGCTCGCACGAGGGAGACCACCGGAACTGACCCGAACTGGGGCGGGTACGAGGGCGGCGCTTCCCAGGTCGCCCTCGTACCCTCGTTCAGGCACCCGGACGAGAGGACCCCCGCATGCACCGCGTCGGCATCACCCTGGCGTCCGTGTTCGGTGCGGGGATCGTCGCCGTCGGGATCGGTGTCGTCGTGCTCGTGGTCATCGCGGTGAACTCCCTGTCCGGCATCGGTGGCTCGTCGTCCACGCCGCGAGCCGTGACCTGCCCGGCCGCCGCCACGAAGACGGTCGGCGGTATCGCGGTGCCCGAGGGACCGGTCGCCGGGTACTGCCAGGACCGGCTCGTCAACGCAGCGGCCGTGATCGAGGCCGCACGGGCACTCGGCATCGGGCCGCACACGCAGGCCGTCGGCGTGATGACCGCGATCGGCGAGTCCGGGCTGCAGAACCTGGACCACGGCGACGCCGTCGGGCCCGACAGCCGCGGACTGTTCCAGCAGCGGGACAACGGCGCCTGGGGCACCTACGAACAGCGGATGGACCCGTACACCGCGGCGTCGATGTTCTACGCGAAGCTCGTGAAGGTCCCCGGCTGGAAGACGATGACGCCGACGCAGATGGCGCACGCGGTGCAGGTGAACGCCGACCCGGACCACTACGCGAAGTTCTGGCCGACAGCGAAGCAGGTCGTCGAGGGTCTGACGGGCGAGACCGTCCCCGACACCGCTCCGCAGGGCTGACGTCACCGCCACCGTCACGCGGCGGCCTCGGTCACCTCGTCCTCGTCGAGCTCCACGAACGCCGCGCCGCCGTCGTGCACCACGACCTGCCCGCGGACCCGGACCCGGTGTTCGTCGAGCGTGCACGCCATCGCGTCGACCCACTCCCAGTCGACCGGGTACATATGCAGGGCCCCCGGCCGTTCCCAGGCCAGGATCACATCTGCCGCGCCGACCTGTTCGACGATGTCCGCCACGAGGGCGCCGAAGTCCTCGACGTGGTCGTCCGGTTGGTACGGCAAGTCCCCGATGGGGATGACGAAACGGATCGGCACGGCATCGGCGCCGAGGAACAGCACCCAGCACTGTCGGCGGTGCGGGCGTTCGAGGAGCGCGACGACGAGGTCGACGACGTCGTCATCGGTACGGACTGCGGTTCGCTCGAGTCGGTCGAGCACGTCGGTGTCTGGCATGGCTCAACGGTCGCGGAACGAGGCCCCGAGCAGGGCGCCAGGATCGGACCCGGTGGACGGACCGAGCAGAGCGACCCCCTGTGGAGGAACCGGTTCAGATCCCGTGGGAGATGGCGCTGTCCACGAGCAGCAGCGCTGCGAAGAACGCCGCGACGACCGCCGCCAAGCCGATCACCGCGATCGGCCACGCCAGGCGTCGTCGCACCATCCGCAGCACCGAGAAGAGGATCGCGAGCACCAGGACCAACGCGACCGCCACCGGCCCCGCGTAGACGACGACCCCGCCGAGCGTCTCGTCACACCGGTTCCCCGGTGCGGTGCACGAGTGGAACGCGAGCGAGAGGAACACGATCCCCCACCCCGCGACCACCGCAGCCGCCGTCGCGATGGTGAGGACGGCGATGGTGGCGACCATGTCCGCGACGCGACGGCCACCCGTCAACTGATGCCGAGCCTCCAGTCCGGACTGCACGGGCACGGCGATCACGACCGCTGACGCGACCCGCCACGCGTGGACCACAGCGCAGCGGCGACCAGCAGCGGCTGGCCGAAGAGACGAGCGATGCGTTTCTCGTCGGAGTCGAGGCCGAAGCCGTCCCGCCGGTTCAGCCACTGCGCGATGTTCCCGGGGAAGACCGCGACGAAGAAGAGCGCGACGACCGTCCCGACGAGCCGACGACGGCGGGAGGCCAGCACCAACGCGGAACCGAGGCCGATCTCAGCGACACCGGATGCCAACACCGTGGTGTCCTCGTCGATCGGCACGAGCTCGGGGACCTGCGCACGGAACTCCTGCCGCGCGAACGTGAGGTGGGACGTGCCGGCGAACACCAGCGCGAGACCGAGCAGGACACGGACGAAGGAACGCATGCACCCAGCATGCCCGTCTCGATGGACGGACGCCCGGTGGTACCCCCTGAACCGGCGTCTCCCGGACGTCTGAGAGCCCGGGTACGGTCAGGACATGGCTGCACGGACCCGCGATCAGGAGCCACCAGCCGCACCCGCGTTCGTCGCCGTGGTCCTCGGCCTCGTCACCGCCTACCTCGGCGTCGTCATCCCGGCCGAGTCGATGGTCCGTCACGTCGTGCTGTGCGCCGTGTTCGGCATCGTGGCGGTCCTCAGCGGGTGGCGGGCGATCGCCATCGCCGGCAGGCGGATCGGGCCACGCATCGCGGCGTGGGTCGGCATCGTGATCGGTGGCGCCGGTCTCATCTCCCTGGTGTGGCAGATGCTGGCCATCGCGACCCACGGCGCGGTCCCGCCGCCACCCTGGGCTCCGTACCTGGCCGGCTGACGGCCTGGAGGCTCGTGGCGGGCCCGCCACGAGCCTCCCGTCCGGCATCGCGCACGTGACCGCCCCCTGGCAGGCCAGGCGCGCAGTGCGCGCGCAGGAGCGCCGCAGGGTGCAGAGTGGCCGGGTGACAACGACGCCGCAGCCCTCGCTCTTCCGCCGCAAGCCGATCGACCAGATCGACGACGAGACCGGGGGCGAGGACGGCCTGAAACGCCACCTCGGCCTCTGGCAGCTCACCGCCATCGGCATCGGCGGCATCATCGGCGCCGGCATCTTCACCCTCGCCGGCACCGTCGCGCACGGCATCGCGGGTCCGGCCGTGCTGATCTCGTTCCTCGTCGCCGGGGTCGCGAGCGCCGCCGCGGCGCTGTCCTACGCCGAGTTCGCCGGGATGATCCCGAAGGCGGGCAGTGCCTACACGTACGGGTACGCAGTCCTCGGCGAGATCGTCGGGTGGTTCATCGGCTGGGACCTGCTGCTCGAGTACACCGCGATCGTGGCGGTGGTCGCGATCGGCATCTCCGGCTACGTCGGGTTCCTGGTCGGCCAGTTCGGCATCGACCTGCCCGCCTGGATGCTCGGCGCGCCGGGCACCGGGGACGGCCACGTGATCGACGTCTTCGCGATCATCCTCTGTCTGCTCACCGCGTTCGTGCTGACCCGCGGCATCCGGAGCGCCGCCCGGTTCGAGTTCGTCGCCGTCGGCATCAAGGTCCTGCTCGTGGTGCTCATCGTCGTGCTCGGCGTGTTCCACATCAACAGCGCCAACTACTCGCCGTACTTCCCGTTCGGCTTCGGCGGCGTGATGACCGGTGCCGCGACGGTGTTCTTCGCGGTGTTCGGCTACGACGCGATGTCCACCGCCGCCGAGGAGTCGAAGGACGCCCGCAAGCACATGCCGAAGGCGATCCTGCTGTCCTTGGCGATCTCGATGGTGCTCTACGTGCTCGCGACCCTGGTGCTCACCGGCATGCAGAAGTACACGGACATCGACCCCGCGTCCGGGTTCTCGTCGGCGTTCGCGTCCGTCGGGCTCGGCGGCGTGGCGAACATCATCGCGATCGGTGCGATCGTCGGCATCGTCACGGTGCTCGTGACGTTCATGCTCGGCGCCTCTCGCGTGTGGTTCTCGATGAGCCGCGACGGTCTGATGCCGAAGTGGTTCTCGAAGACCGACCCGAAGCGCCACGTCCCCACCCGCGTCACCTGGATCCTCGGCATCGCGTCGGCGGTCCTCGCCGGGGCGCTGCCCATCGGCGTCGTCGCCGAGCTGACGAACATCGGCATCCTGCTCGCCTTCGTGGTGGTCTGCACCGCCGTCGTCGTGCTCCGCTACACCCAGCCGGACCTCCCGCGGCAGTTCAAGCTGCCACTGATGCCGATCGTCCCGATCATCGGCGTCATCGCGTCGCTGTGGCTCGTCACGTTCCTGCAGTGGGAGACCTGGGTGCGGTTCGCGGTGTGGTTCGCGATCGGGCTCGGGGTGTACTTCGGGTACTCGCGGAAGCACAGCAAGCTGGCCGACCCCGAGGCTCCTCGCACCCGGTAGCCCGCTCCGGCGTCGGGGGGGGGGGACAGAGCTGTCCACCCATTACCCGACTGTCCGTCAAGTCCACCTTTCAGTACGTTCAGCTCCGGGGAGGGCGCCCGCCCGAGAGGCGGTGCCGGCCGCGCTCCCCAGGAGGGGACGATGTGAACGAGCAAGAGAGTCAGAGGACCTCGGGGGGCATCACCCGCCGCGGCATGATCGGCGGCTTGGGGGCGATCGCGGCGGCCAGTGCCATCGGCACCGGGCTCGGCAGACCGTCCTCCGCCAGCGCGGCGACGACCTGGTACTTCCCGCTGACGACACGACCCGCAGTCCTGTCGGGCGGCGGGTACGGGAACCGGCTCGACCCCGTCACGCACCAGTACGCGCTCCACGACGGCGTGGACTACCCGATCGGCGAGGGGACTCCGGTCTACGCGATGCGTGCCGGGAAGGTGACGTTCGACGGGGTGAACGGTGGGTACGGCAACTACGTCGGCGTGGCGCACGACGACGGTTTCGAGACCGGGTACGCCCACCTCCTGAGGATCGTCGCGCAGACCGGTCAGTCCGTCCAGGCCGGGACGCTCGTCGGGTACTCGGGGAGCACCGGGTGGTCAACGGGACCGCATCTGCACCTACGGATGCTCCGTAACGGGAGCTCGTACGACCCGACGAGCATCCTCAACGCGGCCCCGCTGGCGACCGGGAAGGTCGTGCCGAGCAAGCCGGACAAGCCGACCGACGACGACTTCGTCGTGATCCACTCCGACGGCAGGGGGTATGCGGCTGTCGGAGCCGGCTACTTCCGCGGACTCCCGACGGAAGAGTTCGTCGGCGCGGCGACCGCGTTGTTCGGCCCGGCCAAGGAGGGCAACGACCGCCAGTTCGACGTCTGGAAAGCCAACGCACTCCAGGGCCAGACGGTCCGTTTCTGATCACGAATTCTCGAAAGGAACCATCATGAAGATCATCCAGGGCGAGACCCGCGGCAGCGCAATCATCGGCCCCGGCTACTTCCGTAGCCTCAACAGCGAGCAGTTCCAGGCAGCCATCCTGCTGTACGGCACCCCCACCAAGGGCAACGACCGCACGTTCGACGTGTGGAAGGCGATCGCGCTGCAGGGACAGGTCGCAACCGGAAGCTGACCGAGTCCAGACGCCCCGCACCGGAACGGTGCGGGGCGTCGTGCTGTCGTCGAGTCCGGCCCGGCGCTCCCTGCGGCGGAGCGTTCAGGCCTGTTCGCGTCGGTGCTTGCCCGCCGCGGCGGTCGGATCAGCCAGCGGGTGGTTCCGGAACCAGCGGAGCAGCTCGCGCGCTCGGCTCTGGTCCGCGCTGGAGTCCCCCGTGCCGAGGAACGAGCTGAACCCCTCCGGCAGCTCCGACGACTCGTCGCGGTCGAACGCCATGGTCCACTCCGGGAAGCGCCGCGTGTGGATCGACTCCTCGACGAGCAGGGAGACGTCGTGGTGCCGATCGTCCTCGAGGATCCGCGTGTACGTCGCCATCACGGCGTCGTACGGCCCCTCGAGGAGCTGCATGAACCGACCGGCGCGGTACACCAGGAGGCCGGAGAGACCGTCGCCGGTGTTCCGCTCCCGTGCGTGGGACAGGACCGCTTCCAGCTCGTCGTCGTCGAAGCGCTCGCGAGCAGAGCTCATGTAGACCAGTGAATGCAGCATCGTGGGTTCGAGCATGCCCTGCCGACGCCGCCGCGGACAGCCCCTGTCCGGGTGGCCGTGCGCCTTCGGCTCCGGCCGCGGGGGTCGGTGGTTGCTGGCACGATGGACCCGTGCCAGCCGCCCCGATGATCGACGCCGTCGACGTCATCCGCTTCGTCGGGCCGCAGACGTTCGGTCGTGCGCGGGACATCGTCCGCCGCGGGCTCGTCGACGACGCCACCTGGCACGACGACGGCACGATCACCGGGGTCGTGGCCGGCTCCGCCGACGAACCGTACGAGGTGCACGTCGACACCACCGCCGCACGCGGCGAGTTCGTCCGCCCCGTCCGGTCCCGCTGCACGTGCCCGATCGGCGGCGAGTGCAAGCACGTCGCCGCCGCGCTCCTCACCATCAACGCCCGTGCCGTGGCCGCGCACGCCGGCCCACGAGCCGAGGAACCGGCTCCGCCGGCCCCGGACTGGAGGCACGAGGTCGCCCGCCTCGCCGGCGACGCCCCGCCACCGGTCACGTCCACCACGTCGACCCCGCTCGGTCTGCAGTTCGAACTCCGCGACGCGGTGCCCGCCCGCATGGCTGCGCGCGCGCGATCGGCCGGTCGGGCACTGCCGACGGCGTCGCGGTCGGTCCGACTCGGCGTCCGCCCCGTGACCCGCAGCGACGCCGGCAACTGGGTGCGCGGGCAGCTCACCTGGGGCACGCTCCCGTACTCGATGAACCGGCTCGGTCTCGGCGCCGAACAGCACGCGTGGTTCCTGCAGTTCGCCGCCCTGCACCGTGCGGGCGCGCTCGCCGGGCTCCCCGGTGAGAGCGACTGGATCCACCTCGACGACTTCCAGAGCCCGCTCCTCTGGCCGCTGCTGCGACAGGCCCCGTCGCTCGGGGTCGCCTTCGTGACCGGGAAGCGCGAGGGCGGTGCCACGCTCGGCACCGACGCCCGCGTGCTGCTCGACGTCGCTCGCTCGGACTCCGGGCTCGTGATCGGCACCAGCGCCGTGCTCGACGGCAGGCCCGTGGTGGACGGCGCCGCTCGGCTCATCGGTGACCACGGGCTCTACGTGTTCCGCGAGTCGCCGGAGTTCCGCGTCGAACTCGCCCCGACGCCGGAGCCCGTGCCAGCGGACCAGCGGCGCATGCTCGTCGAGGGCACCAGGATCCAGGTCCCCGCTGCCGAGGTGTCCGAGTTCCTGGCGGACTGGTCGCCACGACTCCGGGGTGCGCTCGGGCTCGTCAGCTCGGACGGCTCGATCGAGCTCCCCGAGCGGACTCCCCCGGAACTCGTGCTCACCGTGACCTTCGAACCGGCCCGCGCACCGCGGACCGACGACGTCGCACACCTGCAGTGGCGCTGGCACGTCGACGGCCGGAAGGACCCGGTGTCGATGCACGGGCCGCTGCCGGACCTGACCGGTGTCCGCGCCGCCGACGACGTGGCGGAGTCGCTGGCGTGGTTCGTCGACGGCACGGTCGAGGGAGCAGACGTCGCGGTCCTCGCGAACGAGCTCCTCCCCGCGCTCCCCGACCACGGCGTGCGGGTCGTCGTGCAGGGTGAGCGCCTCGACTACGAACGACTCACCGGCAAGCCGAACATCCGCGTCACGACGATGCCCTCCGACAAGCACGACTGGTTCGACCTCGGCATCATCGTCAGCGTCAAGGGCAAGGAGATCCCGTTCACGCCGCTCCTGACCGCGCTCGCGAGCAGGCAGCGGCGGCTCAAGCTCGTCGACAACTCGTACCTGTCGCTCGCGGACCCGGCGTTCGACCGGTTGAAGGAGCTCATCGACGAAGCCCGTGACCAGAACGAGTGGGAGCCGTCGCAGCCGATGACGGTCACGCCCCTGCAGGCCGGGCTGTGGTCCGAGTTCGACCAGCTCGCCGACGAGACCGACCACGACGAACGGTGGACGGCCATGGCGTCGCGGCTCCTCGACGCGGCGCCCCCTGGCGACGTCGCCGTCCCGGAAACCGTCCGCGCGGACCTCCGGCCGTACCAGCTGTCCGGGTACGCCTGGCTGTCGTTCCTCGTGTCGAACGGCATCGGTGGGGTGCTCGCCGACGACATGGGACTCGGCAAGACCCTGCAGGCGCTCGCCATGATCGCCGCGCGCCGGAGTACCGCGCCCGACGACCCGCCGTTCCTCGTCGTCGCACCGACCTCGGTCGTCGGGAACTGGGCGGCCGAGGCAGCACGGTTCGTCCCGTCGCTGCAGGTCGCCACGATCGAGACGACCTCGTTGAAGGACCCCGCGCTCGTCGCCAGGACCGCTGCCGCGTCGGACGTCGTCGTGACCTCCTACGCGCTGCTCCGCCTCGACGCCCGCGCCTACACCGACCTGCCGTGGTCGGCGCTGCTCCTCGACGAAGCGCAGTTCGTGAAGAACCCGCAGTCGCAGACGCACCGGGCGGCCGCCGAGCTGCAGGCCCCCGTGAAGATCGCGATCACCGGCACCCCGCTCGAGAACGGGCTGACCGACCTCTGGGCGCTGTTCTCGATCGTCGCACCCGGGCTGCTGTCGTCGTGGACGCGGTTCGGCGACGACTACGTGAAGCCCCTCGCTTCCCCCGACCTCCGCGGCTCCGCGCGCCAGGAGCTCACCGCACGTCTGCGCCGTCGGATCCGCCCGCTCATGCTGCGACGGACGAAGGAGAGCGTCGCCGCCGACCTGCCACCGAAGCAGGAGCAGGTCGTCCGGGTCACGCTCGACCCGGCGCACCGGGACGTCTACGAGCGGACGCTCAACCGTGAGCGCCTCAAGGTGCTCGACCTCATCGACGACCTCGACCGCAACCGGATGATCGTGTTCCGGTCGCTGACACTGCTCCGGATGCTCGCGCTCTCCCCCGCGCTGGTGTCGGGTGAGTCAGAGGACATCCCCTCCGCCAAGCTCGAGCTGCTGCTCGACGAACTGGAGCAGCTCGCGGCAGAGGGCCGTCGCGCACTCGTGTTCAGCCAGTTCACGTCGTTCCTCCGCATGGTGGCCACGGCCCTCGACGACCGCGGTATCGGGTACGAGTACCTCGACGGCTCGACACGGGCCCGCACGAAGGTGATCGACCGTTTCCGGAACGGCACCGCCCCGGCGTTCCTCATCTCGCTCAAGGCCGGCGGCTTCGGGCTGACCCTCACCGAAGCGGACACCGTGTTCGTGCTCGACCCGTGGTGGAACCCCGCTGCCGAATCACAGGCCGTCGACCGGACCCACCGCATCGGGCAGACCCGGTCGGTGAACGTCAACCGCCTCATCGCCGAGGACACCATCGAGGAAAAGGTCCTCGCACTCGCCGCCCGCAAGGCCCAGCTCTTCGCCACGATGATCGACGACGACGCCCTGTTCGCCGACGACCTGACCGCCGAGGACATCCGTTCCCTGCTCGCCTGATCCGGCGCGGCACGCTCAGCCGAGCGACGCGGTCCACTCGGCCGTGGTGACCACGTCTGCCTGGCGCGGGAAGACCTTCTCGAGCAGCACCCGGTGCACCTCCGGGTCGGAGTCGACGCACGCGTCCGACAACACCGTCAGTCCGAAGTCCAGGTCGGCGGCCTGCCGCACCGTCGACAGCACGACGCCGCTCGTGGCGATGCCGCAGAGCACGAGGTCCCGGACGTCGAGCCCACGCAGGAGCACCTCGAGGTCCGAACCCGCGAACGCACTCACCCGCAACTTCGTGACGACGATGTCGTCGTCGCCGGCACCGAACGCCGGGTGGATCTCGGTCGCGTCCGGTGCCTGCTGCGCCATCCGTGACGGCATCCCCCCGAACATCTTGTTCGTCGCCGCAGCCTCTGGCGCGCCGGGTCGGAACGCGACGCGGACGAACAGCACCGGGATCCGCCGCTCCCGCGCCGCCGACACCGCGGCCGTCGCCGCGGCGAGTCCCTCGTCGGTGCCGAGACGCTCGACGATGCCGTTCTGGTAGTCCATGACGAGGAGTGCGGTGTTCACTCCGCCGACGCTACCTCCCGAGTCCGTCGATGCGGTCGACCTCGTCCTCGGTGAGCTGGACGCGGGCGCCGGCTGCGTTCGAGGCGATGCGCTCCGGCTGGGACGACTTCGGGATGACGACGAAGCCGTGTGCCACGTGCCAGGCCACGATGACCTGCGCCGTGTCGACGTCGTGCGCCTCGGCGATCGAGACCAGCGTCGGGTCCTGGAGGTTGCTCGCCTTGAAGGGGCTGTACCCCTCGAGCACGACGCCGCGGTCGCGCAGCCCGTCGGCCACGGTCCGGTCGAACTCGGCCGGGCTCCACTTGATCTGGTTCACCGCCGGGGTGACACCGGTCGCCTCGGTGAGCTCGTCGATCTGGGCGAGCGAGTAGTTGCTCACCCCGACGGCCTTCGTCAAGCCGTCCTGCTGCGCCTGCACGACCTGCTCCCAGACGTCCGGGCGCGCCTCGCCATTCGGCGGCCAGTGCACGAGCCAGAGGTCGAGGTGGTCGAGTCCGAGCTGGTCGAGGCTCTCCTCGATCGTGGCGCGGACGCGGTCGGCGTTGTCCGGCGGCAGCTTCGTCGTGACGAAGACGTCGTCGCGGGCGAGCCCGGAGGCCGCGACGCCCTTCCCCACGCCACGCTGGTTGCTGTAACCGGTTGCCGTGTCGATGTGTCGGTAGCCGGCCTCGAGTGCTGCCTGCACCGCCGCGGGGGCGTCGGCGTCGGCGATCTGCCAGGTTCCGAAGCCGAGGAGCGGCATCGCTCCGCCGGTCACCGGTACGGACGGTTCTGCGAAATCGGTCATGCCATCGTGTCTACGCGGCGATGTCGGACGCTGCCACCAGGATCGAGGGACACACCACCGAGCACCACCTGGAGCACCACCCACCATGCCGTCACGCCGACGCCGTAGGACCCGCCTGACCCTGACCTCCGCGCTGATCGCCCTCGGCATCGCCGTCATCGGGTACGCCCTCCACACCACGGATCTCCAGCCGACCGAGGCAGACGCGGCGCCCACGGCGACCGCGTCCGTCGGCGCGAGCCCGGTCGGCGAACCGACGAACACGCCGACCGCAGCGAGCGCGCCGGAGCCGAGCCGAGCCTCCAGTCCGGCCGACGCGGCGCGAGCGCGCACCCTGCTGGCGGCCCTGCCCGTCAAGGGGAAGGCCGCGGCGACCGGGTACGACCGGACGGCGGACTTCGGCACCGCTTGGCTCGACGTCGACCGCAACGGGTGCGACACCCGGAACGACGTCCTCGCACGCGACCTGACCGAGATCACCAAGCGCGGCCCGTGCACGGTCACGAGTGGCGAACTCGTCTCGCCGTACACCGGCGGGGCGATCGACTTCGTGCGGGGCAACACCACCTCGACCGAGGTCCAGATCGACCACGTCGTCGCCCTCGAGAACGCGTGGATCACCGGCGCGCAGCAGCTCGACCAGTCCGAGCGAGCGGCCCTGGCGAACGATCCGGAGAACCTCTTCGCCGTGGACCAGCACTCGAACGCGCAGAAGCGCTCCGGCGACGCCGCCACCTGGTTGCCGGCGGACACCGCGTTCCGCTGCACCTACGTGGAGCACCAGATCACGGTGAAGACGGAGTACCGGCTGTGGGTCGTCCCCGCAGAGCGCGACGCCATGTCCCGCGTGCTCGAGCGGTGTTGATCGCAAGACGACAGGTGTAGCCTAAGTCCGAGCCGATGCACACGCATCCACTTCATCGTCGAAGACCGCAGGAGGCCTCCCCCATGTCCGAACGTTTCACCGACCGCGTCGTCCTCATCACCGGAGGCGGCTCCGGCCTCGGCCGTGCGACCGCCGTCCGCCTGGCATCAGAGGGCGCGAAGCTCTCCCTCGTCGACGTCTCCGAGCAGGGCCTCGAGGCGACGAAGTCCGCCGTGCTCGACGCGACGCCCGACGCCGAGGTCCTCACCACCGTCGCCGATGTCTCCGACGAAGCGCAGGTCGAGGCGTACGTCGCCGCGACCACCGAGCGCTTCGGCCGCATCGACGGCTTCTTCAACAACGCCGGCATCGAGGGCAAGCAGAACCCCACCGAGTCCTTCACCGCCGCAGAGTTCGACAAGGTCGTGTCGATCAACCTCCGCGGGGTGTTCCTCGGGCTCGAGAAGGTCCTCGCCGTCATGCGCGAGCAGGGTTCCGGCAAGGTCGTCAACACCGCCAGCGTCGGCGGCATCCGCGGCGTGGGCAACCAGTCCGGCTACGCAGCCGCAAAGCACGGCGTCGTCGGACTCACTCGCAACTCCGCGGTCGAGTACGGGCAGTACGGGATCAGCATCAACGCGATCGCACCTGGTGCCATCTGGACGCCGATGGTCGAGAACTCGATGAAGCAGATCGACCCGGAGAACCCGCGCAGGGCCGCCGAGGAGTTCATCCAGGTCAACCCCACCAAGCGCTACGGCGAGGCGCCGGAGATCGCCGCGGTGGTCGCGTTCCTGCTCTCGGACGACGCCAGCTACGTCAACGCCGCGGTCGTCCCGATCGACGGCGGACAGTCCGCCAAGTACTGATCCACGGAGGCTTCCGTCGAGCTTCGCCACCTCGCGGTGCGCGGCTGGGTGCGCGGGTCACCCTGGGCATCGGCCGGGAGGCCCGGCTCGGCCTGGCCACGCGTGGCAGCATGCGTGGATGGCTGAGCAACTCACCGTGCCCCAGGCGTTCGCACTGCTGCTGACCGAACCCGACGGCCGCCGGGCGATCGACTCGCAGCGGTTCGACACCGGACTCGCCGGGGCGGTCCTGGCGGACCTCGCCGTCCGCCGTGCCATCTCGCTCGATGGCAGGCACGTCCGCGTGGTGGACGGCAGTCCCACGGGCAACCCCGTGCTCGATGGTGTCGTCGGGACGATCGCGGCCTCCGGTGCCGCACGGAGCGCGAAGTGGTGGGTGACGAAGCTCGGCAAGCGACCGCTCCGCGACGACGTCTTCGCCGAACTCGTCGCCCGGGGACTGCTGACCTCGGCGCAGCGCACCACGCTCGGGATCTTCACGACGATGTCCTATCCGGAAGCCGACGGCCGCCCTGAGCAGCAACTCCGGGGCGAGGTCCTCGCGGTGCTCGATGGTCGAGCAGCCCCGACCCCGTTCGCCGCTGCGGTCATCGGCCTGCTCGATGCCACCCGCACGCTGCGCGGACAGTTCGGCAAGGTGGACAAGGCACGTGTCCAGGACATCACGTCCGGCACCTGGGCGTCGGTCGCCGTGAAGCGAGTGCTGCAGGACGTGCAGACCGCGATCATGCTGGCCGGCGTCACGGCCGCGTCAGCCGCGACCGCCTCGTCGAGCTGAGCGCCGCCTGGAGGACCCGTTCACCAGATCGTGCCGGCTCCGACGAAGATGCTGAGGAACGCGAGCCCTCCGAGGACGAGCCCCGTGACGGCGAGCCCCATCCCTCGACGGACGCGGTTCGCCCGGATGATCCCGGCGATGCCGAAGACGATCCCGAGCACATCCGGAACGAATCCGAGGAACAGGCCGATGAAGAACGGGATCCACGTTACGAGGAACCCGAACAGGCCGAGGACGAACGCGGCGACCGCGAGACCGTTGCTCGGAGGCGGTCCGTACTGCGGGGGTCCGGGTCGGTACGGCTCGTCGAAAGGGGGCTGCTGGTTCATGCGCTCGTCTCCGGGTCGGTCGCGGATCGCTCGGTTCCGTGCTCGCTTCAGAGCACGTGGTGAGCGATGAGGCGCCCGAGGTACGTGATGTCGAACCGCCCCTTGAACTCGAACTTGACCTTGCCGAGCCCGCTGAACCACAGTTCGAGCTCTGCATCGAGGTCGAACGTTCCCGCGGTCTCAACCGAGAAAGCCTGGATCTTGCTGTAGGGCATCGACGTGAAGTCCCGCTTCTTGCCGGTCATGCCCTGGACATTCACCGCGAGGATCCGCTTGTCCGTGAAGACCACGAAGTCGCGGATCGTCTTGGCAGCGACCAGGATCTGCTCCCCTTCGAGCAGCAATCCGGAGATCTGCGGAGCGATCTCGGCGGGGTCGCACTGGGCGAGCTTGAACAGAGTGCCGTTGCTGAAGTCGATCACAGGAACGAGCGTAGAGCGTCCGCGCCGGCCAGACGACGCCCTCTTCTGGGGATGGCAGTTATGGACCTGGGGCGACGTCGCCCGTCGGTCGTCCCGACGTCGTCGAGCTGAGCGCCGCCCGGAGCCGCGCGCCGACCAGCGACGCCGAGCCGGTCGGCGCGAGGATGCCGGTGAACACGCGGAGCGCCTCGTCGCGATCCGGTCCGACGCCGGCCGCGACCGCCTCGGACATGGTCGAGGTCAGGTCCTCGAGCGCTCGGATGCACGCGAACCGCACCATGCGGTGCTCGTCCACGGCCGTCGGCCCGTACCCGGCGCGGAACGCATCGAGCTGCTCGGGGGTCGCGGGTTCGAACAGCACGCTGAACTCGACCAGGTGCAGGTCGATCTCGCGCGGGCCGACCACGGCCTCGTCCCAGTCGACCAGCAGCAGCTCGCCGGCCTCCTCGACCAGCACGTTGCCCAGGTGCGGGTCACCGTGGCACCGGACCGGATCTCCCGGCCCTCCCGGCACGAGGCGCGTCCCCTCGAGCAGCAGGTCGATCCGGGAACGCGCCTGCCGCCACAGGTCGAGCACCGGATCCGTGCCCGACGCGGCGGCTGCGTCGAGCGCGCGGATCTCGGCCACGTAGCGGCGGCGACGCCGCCGGATGCCACGGCGAGCGCCCTGCCTGCGGGCCGGCAGCGGGAACGCGTGTGCGTGGACGTCGGCGAGCAGCGCGCCGTACGCTCGCCATGCCTCCAGGTCGAGCCCGACCGTCGCCGCGTCCTGCCCGTCCGACCACCGCGAGAGGGCGAGCCGGCCGCCGGCGCGTCGACTGCGGCGGCGGCCGCCCTCCGTGGGCCGCGACCGCGTCGTGCTCGCGAGGCCGGCCGCGGCCATCGAGGTGACCAGGCGGGTGCCGGTCCGCGTCGGACGCGTCGTCCACTTCGCCGCCCAGGCGACGCCCTCGTCGTCGACCAGCCGCCAGACGACCGCCGAGGTGTCGGTGCCGCCGGTGACCTCCTCGACGTCGACGGCGTGCACGTCGAAGTCCACTGCCACCCACCGCCGGGCATCGTCGACGCTCGGACGCGGTCGAACCGACGTCACCGCAGGCCGCTCCGCGACAGTCCCTCGACGAAGTAGCGCTGGAACGCGAGGAACAGGGCGACGATCGGCAGGATCATCAGCAGGTTGACCGCCATGATCGCGCCGTAGTCCGATGTGTACTGACCCTGCAGCGTCCCGACGATGCCGATCGGCACGGTGAACAGGTCCTGGTTCCCGGACAGCGCCACGAGCGGCCACCCGAAGGCGTTCCACTCCCCCATGAACGTCAGCAGCACGAGGACGGCCAAGAGCGGGCGGCACAGCGGGAGCACCACCGACACGAACGCACGGAAGCGCCCGGCACCGTCGAGCTGCGCGGCCTCGATGAGTTCGTCGGGGACCGCGAGGAAGAACTGCCGCGCGAGGAACACCCCGAAGATCGCTGCGGCTTCCGGGAGGATGACCGCCCACAGCCCGCCGTACAGGTGCAGGCCGATCGAGATGAAGAACTGCGGCACGATGATCGCCTGCGGTGGGATCATCAGCGTCGACAGCAGCACGAGGAACAGCGCGTTGCGTCCACGGAACCGGAGCTTGGCGAACGCGTACCCGGCGAGCAGGTTGCACACGACGGTGATGACCGTGACGACGACCGCGACGACGAGCGAGTTCCCGAACCACCGCCAGACCGGGAACTCCTGGAACGGTCGCACGAAGTTCTGGAACGTGAAGTGGGCCGGCCAGAGCTGCAGCCCGGGCGCGTAGAGGTCGGCGCGCGTCGAGAACGCCGTGAGCAGCATCCAGTACAGCGGGAACGCCATCACGATGGTGACGATCACCGCAACGGCGATCCGCAGCCAGAGCAGACGACCGTGGCGCTTCCGCGGCGGGGCGGCTGCGCCGGTGTCCCAGGTGGAGGAGGTCATCAGTCGGCCTGGTCCCGTCCGGCGTTGAAGCGCCACTGCAGCCCCGTGATCAGCAGGGTCACGAGGTAGATCACGATGCCGACGGCCGCGCCGTAGCCGAGTAGCTGCGGCCCGTGTTCGTCGAACGCGACCCGGTACGCATAGGACACGATCGTCGTCGTGCCGTACCCGGGGCCACCACGGGTCATCGCCCACACGGTGTCGAACACCTGGAACGAGTAGATCAGGTTCATCACGAGCAGGAAGAACGTCGACGGTCCGAGCAGCGGGAACGTGATCAGCCGGAAACGCTGCCACCCGCTCGCCCCGTCGGTCGTCGCCGCCTCCTGCACCGCCGGATCGACGCCCTGCAGTCCCGCGAGGTAGATGAGCATGTCGAAGCCGATGCGCTGCCACAGGGTCATCAGGATCACGGCGGTCATCGCCCAGCCGCCGCTCGACTGCCACTGCACCTGCGGCAACCCCAGGACGTGCAGGAACTTGTCGATGAAGCCGTTGTTCTGGTCGAACATCCACGCACCGAGCACGCCCGTGGCGACGCCGGAGACGACGAGCGGCAGGAAGATGATGGTCCGGAAGACCGCCCGCCCCGGCAGCACGCCGTTCAGCAGGACCGCGATGCCGAGGCCGATCGCCATGCCCACCGGCACGGTGAACAGCGTGAAGACGCCGGTGTTCGCTGCCGACTGCCAGAACACCGGGTCGGCGAGGAGCTCGGCGTAGTTGCCGAGCCCGGCCCACTTCGTGCCGCCGAGCGAGTCGAGGTCCTGGAAGCTGATGACGAGCGCGTAGACGAGCGGCAGCAGCGTGAAGACGACGATGAGCACGACGTTCGGCACCAGGAACGCGGTCGCCGCAGCCCCACTGGAGGCCCGGAACGGTCCGGCGGTCCGCCGCGGTCCGCGCCGCACGGCTCCACCAGCCGTGGCGCCTCCGATGCGCTCCGCCGCGCCCGTCATGCGGACACCGCCGCATCGACCGCGGCGTCGATCGCCCGCACAGCGGCATCGGTGTTCCGTCCGTGGAAGGCGAGCTCGAGCTGGTCCTGCAGGGCCGTGTTGACCGACGCGAAGCCCGGCACCACGGTCTCGCGGACGGCGGTCTCCGTGATCGTCGTCGCCTGTTGCGTGAAGACGTCCATCACGTCCGGTCGCACGGCGTAGTCCAGGTCGGTCGACGCCAGGCTCCGGAGCGTCGGCAGCTCGTTCGCCCGCTGGCAGAAGTCACGCATCTGCTCCTCCTCCACCAGGAACTTGAGGAACGCCGCCGCCAGCTCCGGGTTGGCGGTGTCGCGCGTGGCGACGATCGCGTTGCCACCGAGGTCGGACGCCGCTGCCCGGTCGCGCGGCATGTAGGTCGTCGCCCACTCGCCGCCCTGGTACCCGTTCGCGGTGTCCGCGAGTTCCGGCACCAGGAAGTCACCGATGAACGTCATCGCGACTGTCTGGTTCAGGAAGAAGTTGTCCGAGTAGACCGTCGTCTTGATGGTGTTGTTCGCCGGCACCCAGCGCTCGTCGAAGAACCGCTGCGTGAACGCCATCGCCTTCCGGCCGGGATCCCCGTCGACCGCCGAGCGTCGCAGTGACGGCGTCAAGAGCGATCCGCCTGCCTGGTACAGGAAGCTCGCCCACCGGTAGGCCCCCGCTGCCGTCCAGTCGTACGCGAACGGGTACTTGTCGTCGGGCAGCGTCTTCCGGAGCTTCGTGCTCACGGCCGCGAACTCGTCCCAGGTCCACGCGTCCTCGAGCCGGTCGGGCACCGCGCCGATGCCCGCCTCGTCGAGTGCTGTGCGGCTGAAGGCGATCGCCGAGGTGTCCGTCTGGTGCGGTACGCCGTAGGTGCGTCCCTCGAAGCGGACCGCGTCGTACAGCGCCGGCAAGAAGCCCTCCGACTCCGTCGCGCTCAAGTACGGCGTCATGTCGAGCAGCACGCCGTGCGAGGTGTACTTGCCGATACTGGTGTAGTCGACGCGGAACACGTCCGGCGCCGTCCGCGAGAGGATGCCTCGATCGATGCCGGAGAAGAACCCGTCGTACGGCAGGGTCTGCAGCTCGACCGTGGCCTTCGGGTGCCGCGTCTCGAAGGCCTGCTTGACCCGGGCGAACCCGGTGTTCTCGCCGTCGCTGCCGCCCCAGAACGCGAAGCGGAGCGTGCCTTCGACCTCGCCGATGTCGGCCTTCGACCCCGCGGCGGCACTGCTCGGCGCCGGGCCGTTGTTCGCGACGCACCCGCTCAGCGCCGTCGCGGCGGCGACTCCGAACGCACCCGTCAACAGCGATCGGCGGGTCAACTGCGATGGTGGCACGGAACTCCTCGGACGACGTCGGCACTGGATCGGGGCACTGGATCGGAATGTATGCCCCGGCTCCGATACCGGTGTCCGGAGTGCGCATCCAGGCCCGTTGCCCTCGCCCGTGGGACGATGGCCGTCCACCACTTGGAGGAGTCCGATGAGCAACGACCAGTCGACCGGCTCGGCATTCGGCCGCGGCGTCGAGAACACCGCGTCGACCGCAGCCAGCGAGCTCCGGCGGCGCATGGCGTCGTCGGCGGCCGGGTTCCTCGGGAGTGCCGCCTGGGTGCCGTGGAAGTCGGCGGACGCCCCGGACGGCGGGAGCATCGCCCACGTGATGATCCGCGACCTGCCCTTCGTGCCGGTGTTCACCGACCCAGCCGAGCTCGCCGCCGGGCTCCCCGACACCGAGGCACGCCCGGTCCGGATGGCCGAGCTCGTGACGGCCGTGCCCGAGGAGTTCGGCATCGTCGTCGACCCGACCAGCGGCGAGGCGGCGAACTTCCTGCACGCAGACGCCCTCGCGGCCATCCGCGCCGAGCTCCGCGGCGCGGCCGACCTCGACGACGACGAGGCCGGCGAAGGCTGAGCGCATGAGCGGCCCGGAGCGCATCCGAACTCACCGGTGACCGATCCGGTTCGCGAAGTCCGGGCTCAGAGAACCAGATCGGCCAGCATCATCGGCGGAAGCGGCCCCGGTCGGGTCGGGTTGAGGCGACCAGCGGTCAACCGCCGAGCAGCGACGCCGCGACGCTGGACAGCGCGATCAATCCCGCCACCGGGACCCCGACCACACCGAGGAACACAGCGAGCGCCACTCGACGCCGACGCAGCCGAGCCCCCTCGACCTCTCGCACGAGCCGATCGAAGCGCTGTTCAAGGCGGAGCGTGTCGTCCAGCACGACTGCCGCAGCGTGCCAGGTCCCGCGATCCTCTGCCAGCATCGAGAGGTACCGGACCGCCTCGTCGGAGTGGGCTCGAGCACGACCGGATATCCAGGGCCGCACCTGCTCGGGCGTCAACACGACGACGGGCGGACGCTTCTTCCCGAACCGGATCTGGTCAGCAGCTACGACGAGGAGTGATTCCACTTCGATCGGCCCCCCTGCTGCCGCCGAGAGCAACCGCGTGGCCTTCCGGCCCTCACTCTGCGCTGCTCCGATGTGCGACGTCTTCTTCCCGCCGACCATGAACGACCCGCCACCGACGAAGACACGCTGGCCGCTGTGGTTCTTCGTGTTGATCGAGAAGACGCCGCTCGGCCCGATGACCAGATGGTCGATGTCCGTCGATCCCGTGCCCACAGGAACGGCGTGGAGGACCGTGAACGCGGGTCCGAGCCGTTCGAGCTCCGCGGCGACGCGCCGCTCTCCGACCGCTCCCTTGAACCACGAACGTGCCGCTGGGACGACCGGGTCAGAACCCCAGAAACGCT